>JBKQHQ010000078.1:0-30666 GCA_052148715.1 Xanthobacteraceae bacterium
TATTGCGGTGAAGCCGTCGGTCCCGATCAGTCGCGTTGGTCGCCTGGCGTCAACGTCGGCGTACCGCTCGCTGTGTCCGACAACTGTTATCTCATCCACCATGCGCAGGGCTGGTTTCTTTGGGACACCGGTCTTCCCGATGCGCTCGCCGCGACACCGGAAGGCATCAAAGGTGCCAACGGCGGACCGGACGTGAAACGGACCAAAACACTCGCCGCGCAGCTCCAAGAGCTCGGCGTGAAGCCTGCCGACATCAAGGCAATGGCGATCTCGCACACCCATCCCGATCACATCGGCAACGTGGAAGAATTTCCACAGGCCATGCTTTACGTACAGAAGGCCGAATATGATTGGCCGGGCGCCAACGGTGCACCGCGTTTCAACGCTAATCATCCGGTGACCAAGCTCGAAGGCGATCGCGACGTATTCGGCGACGGCTCCATCGTGATCATTTCGACCCCGGGGCACACGCCCGGTCATCAATCTTTGCTCGTACGGCTGCCGAAAACCGGCGCCGTTGTGCTGTCCGGTGATGCCGTCCACTTCAAGGACAATTGGGACAATCGGCGCGTGCCCGCTCTCAATACCGACAAGGAGCAGACGCTCGCCTCGATGCAGCACATGAGCGACCTTCTGGCCAAGGACCACGGGCAGCTCTGGATCAACCACGACAAGACCCAAAGCGAGCAGCAAAAGCACGCACCCGATTATTACGATTGAGCTTGCGCTTTACGCGCAGCCCTCGATGCCTCTTGGCCGGAACTCGCGTTTCGCGGGCCAAGTAAACCCGCCGATCCGAATGTCGGTGCATTCAGATACCGGCACGGCACGGTGAGAAATCAGCTCACTGTGGCTTTCAGGGGACAGACCCCGGAGGATGGCGGCTGTATAGTCGCGACTGCAATTCTCCTCCCGCGGTCAAGTTTCCTCCCGCGGTCACTTAGCCCCACCCGACATTCGGGCGGGGCTTTTTTTGATCTCATTCGCGTTCAATCTCATTCGGCTTTTTGCGACGCTTTGTAGCTCTGATGGATGGCTGACCCTTCGGCTGTCATTCCGAGGCCCGAGCGCAGCGAGGGAGCCCGGAAGCTATATTCACAGACCGGGGGGTATGGGTTCCGGGCTCGCCGCTTCGCGGCGCCCCGGAATGACGGCGCTAAACTCAGAGTTAGAACCACAGCACGAGATGCCAGCAACAAGACCCGCTCACAGCGGGAGGGCCAGGAGCGTGTCGATCTGCCGGCTGTCGAGGATCACGATCTTTTCGGCGAAGCGGGCTTCGCCGCTCTCGATCACGATGCGGTCCTGGTAACGGCCGGTGGCGAACAGTAGCGTCTCGCCGCTGTGCATGACGCGGGCGACCATGAAGTTGGTTTGCGCACGAATTTCGCCGCCGCCAACCTCGATCAGCGGGGGACCGAGCACATGGCGGTAGCGCTGGGCCTCGTAGACGTTGGCCTCGCGCAGGGCCTTGACGCGATCGCGCAGCATGGCACGCGAAGTCGCGTACATCATGCCGATCGGGAGGCCGCGCTCGACGTTGTCGGTGGTGGTGACGAGATAGCGGCCAAGCTCGGTGAAGAAATCCGGCCAAGCCTCGATGCGGTTATCGTCGATCGCTTGCACATAACGGCTGAGCAGATTCTGCACTTGGAGCTGTAGCTCGATGTCCATGGCCCTAAAAATCTTTCGGTTCGATCGCCGTCACAGCGCCATGTGCGCGCGGTAGGCCTTCCAGAAGCCGCGCACGGACGCCTCGGTCACCCGGCTCTCGTCGGATGCGACGCTGCTACCGCCCATCTCGACCACCGACTGAGTTTCCGGCGCGTCGCGCACCGCGCGCTGCACGAAGCCGGTCGCCGCCCCGTCCTCCATTGAAATGAATCCGGCCGGACCGATGAGATTCGCTTGCCGCAACCGGCGCTCGGTCATCGCCTCGTCGTCATCGACAAAGCCGAAGCAGGTCCAGATCAGCTCGGTCTTCTCCAGGCCTTGCGGCACGACGCGGCGCACGGCCAGGCTATTGCGAATCTGCTGCAGCACGAAGCCCGGAAACACCGACAGAATCTGTAGGCCGATGCCGTCGCCGAACTCGTCGGTCGATTGCAGCAGCTCCGGCGCCTCGAGGCTCAGCCCAGCATTGGCCGAGCGCATGCCGGCTTGCTCGTATTCCTTGCCGGCGACATCGGCGCTCATCGAGTAGCTGACATGGTTGCCGCCGGACTCGCTGACGATGAGGCCGCCTCTTTGCGACAACCGGTTGAGCCGGAACGTGGTGAAGAAGGTGTGCAGCAGGCTCGCGTGGTAGGAGTCCTTCACGTTCTCCATGTAGAGCTTCCAGTTGCTCGGCAGCACCTGGCTGTAGCCGCCTAAGAGCTTGGCCGGCGCATGCATGACACGGCGAATGCGTTGCACGATCTCGGCCCCGAGATACTGCTCGAGCGGCAAAGTCTCCGCCGACAGCGTGCCGAACACGAGCCCGGCGAGGGTCGCGAGGCGTAGCTTGCGCGGCGCATGCTGGTCCGGCTTGGCGTCGGGCGGCATGCCGCCCTTGCCGCCGACGCCGCGCCGGAAGGCGACCCCCGTGAGATTGCCGGCGAGGTCATAGGTCCAGTTGTGATAGACGCACACGATCTCCTTACCGGCGCCGCGTTCATTGAGGCACAGCAGCGAGCCGCGGTGTGCGCAGCGGTTCTCGAAAGCGTGCAACTCGCCCTCGCCGTCGCGGGTGACGACGACCGGCATCGCCCCGAGGTTCGAGGTGAGCAGGGTGTTGGGTCCGGGCAGTTCAGCCTCGAGACAGAGGAAATTCCAGGTCTCACCGCGGAAGATGCGCTGTTGCTCCTCCTGATAGATGGCGCGGTCGGAATAGACCCAGTAGGGAACCCGCGTGAGCCCTTCGGCTGGCCATTGCGGCGCGGTTGCTGGCGCGGTCATCACGGCACCCTTGGCTGTTCGGCTTGTCGAGACGAGTGTAGCGGAAAGCTCACGGCAATTTCACTCCCACGGTCCTGATGACCTTGCCCCAGCGATCGACCTCTTCGCGCATATAGGCGGCCATAGCCTGCGGGGAGCCGCCGATAGGTTCCGCCGAGAGCTCGCGCAGCCGCTGGACGATATCGCCCTGGTGCAGGGCTTCGTTGACACCGGCGTTGAGCGCCGCGACGACACTTGGCGGCGTCTTCGGCGGGGCGACGACGGAGAACCAGGCAGCCGAAGCGAAGCCGGGCAGGGTCTCGGCAATGGTCGGCACGTCAGGCAGCGAGGCCATCCGTTGCGGCGTGGCGACCGCGATCAATTTCAGTTGCCCGTCTTTCACCAAAGGCAGCGACACACCGAGATTGTCGAACATGATATCGACGTCGCCGGCGAGCAGGCCCGCCAGTGCCGGCGCCGAGCCGCGATAGGGCACCTGCTGGAAGGTCACCTGCGCCATCATCTGAAACAACTCGGAGGTGAGATGCGAGGTGGTGCCGATTCCCTGCGTCGCCGCGTTGAGCTTGCCGGGATTGGCGCGGGCCTCGGCGATGAACTCGGGGATCGTGTTGGCCTTTATCCTAGGATTGATGACGAGGGCCGAGGGCACTCGCCCGATGATGACAATCGGCTCGAACTGCTGCGGGTCGAAGCCGAGCCTGGGATAGAGGCTCTGATTGATGACGAGCGGGGGCTGCGGCGTGGCCAGCAACGTATAGCCATCAGGATCGGCGTGATAAACCGCTTCGGCGCCGATGTTTCCGGCGGCACCCGGCTTGTTCTCGATCACCACCGCCTGGCCCCATTTGCGCGCCAGCCAGTCGCCGACAATGCGCGGCATCGCGTCGGCCGTACCGCCCGCCGGGAACGGCACGACGATCCTCACTGTACGGTTCGGGTAGTCTTGCGCGCGCGGTTCAATCGTGGCCGAAACCAGTGACGCAAGCACGAGGCCGAAGCATAGCAACCAAGGCTCGACCAGGCTCCGCCCTCGCGCTTGGCGCCGATTGTGCGGCATGCGCTTCCCTCCGATCCGTTTTCCGAAGGGTAACCGCTCCCCCGCGGCGTGGCCAGGGGCCCCCCGATAGGGAGATACCACGCCCGACATTGATCGTTGAGCAGGTTTAGACTTTTGGACCCGAGCCCTATGCGCTTTTCCGGATATTTGTCGCCGAAGTTTCGCCATTCGGCTATGCTGTTTTGCAGGCAATTCCTCTAGGTATTCGTCAGTCCCGATTATGAGCCTCAGATTCCGGCTCTCCATTCTTGTTGGCATCGCCGTTTTGCCGCCGCTGCTATTGACGGCCTACAATACGCTGGGCTGGCAGAAATTCCAGGAACGGGATGCGCGCGACGAGGCGCTGGCTGGGGCCCGGCTCCTTTCGGCCGAGTTCGTGCAGACGGCCGACGGCAGCCGGCAATTGATGATTGCGATGTCCAAGCACCCGTCCGTTCCCGACCAGGAGCAGGCCTGCACCGACTACTTCAAGTCGGTCCTTGCCGATCTGCCGATCTACCGCGACGCGGCGGTTGTCGATCCGACCGGGAAGTTTCATTGCTCGACCGTTCCCATTCCGGAGACGCTCGATGTGAGCGACCGGCTGTACTTTCGCGGCCCGCTGACGACCGGGCAGCTGACGATCGGTATGCTCACCGAGGGCCGCGTCACCCATAACCGCTCGATCCATATCTCCATGCCGTACCGGCCGCCGGGGGCTGCGTCCGATTGGGTCATTGTTCTAACCATCAATCCTGAGCGCCTGGCGCAGGAGCTTGCGTCGCGGCCCTGGCGTTCGCGCCACCGCATCCTCGCACTCGACCGCGAGGGAGCCCTTGTCATGACATCTCCCAACGACGCGGTGCAGGACGCAGACGTGCTCGCCCCTCAAATCTTCGGCGCGGCCCAGAGCGCCGCCGCCGGAACGATCGAGGCGCCGGACGCCCGCGGCCGTACGCAGATCATCGGCTTTGCGCAGACGCCGGCGCCCGCGCAAGGCCTGCTCGTCGCCGTCGCGATCGACCGGGGGGAGGCCATCTCGCCGGCAACCGATACGGCAAGGCGCTCGATCGTCATCGGCCTGTTCGTGCTGCTGCTGGCGATCATCGGTGCCTGGTTCGCAACCGACTTCCTCATCCGCCGTCCTATTCGCGCGCTGGTGGACACGGCGCGGCGGCGGGAAGGCGGAGACATCGCGGCGCGGTTTCCGCCGTTACGCGGCGCCAGCGAGCTCGGCGAGCTCAGCGCCGCGCTGAGCCGCATGTCCGCCAAGATCGACGAACTGTTGGAGCAAAAGAGCTTCTTGCTCCGCGAGCTGCAGCACCGCGTGATGAACAGCCTGCATCTTCTTTCCAGTATGCTGTCGCTGCAGACCCGCCACGTGACCGATCCGGCCGTGCGCGAGCAGCTGGGACGGGCGCGCGATCGAATTCTTTCCATGGCCAGTGTCTATCGCTACCTGTATCAGGCCGACAGCACCGGCTACATCGAGGTCAAGGAATTTTTGCACGCGATTTGCGAAGAGGCGCAGCGCGCTTATGGCGGAGCAAACCTTCCGTCCATCGAATTCGACGCCGATCCGCTCCTGGTAACGGGCAGTCAGGCCACGTCGCTTGCCGTTTTGACGCACGAGCTCATTACTAATGCGCTCAAATATGCCTATGCGGAGGGCGAGAGCGGACCGATTTCGATCACCTTCAGACGCTCCGCCGATGGCTTCGATCTCCGCGTCGCGGATCGCGGGCGGGGTTTACCGCCCGATTTCAGTTTGGAGCAACCGAACTCCCTCGGCATGAAAGTCATTGCTGGGACCGCGCGGCAGCTCGGCGGCACAGTGCGCGCCAACCGCCTCGACCCGGGTACCGAGTTCGTGATTCATCTGCCGCCCAACCTCGGCGTCGCGCCGACATCACCCGGCGCCGCCGGTCAAGTGTGAAGTCATTCCCCGCGCTCAGGCTTTGTGAAGAGAGAGGATTGCCATGCGGATTTCGACCGTCGCCTCGGCCTTCGCGATCGTATTTTCCGCCTACAGCATGTGGGAGACTTCGTTGAAGCGCTCCGAGCTCAAGATGTTCGTGCCGCCGGTCATTCGCTACGCGTCGCCGCTTCAACACAGCAATTTCGAGGTCTTTTCGATCCCCATCACCATCACCAATGAAGGGGCCCGCACCGGAACCGTCATGGCGATGGAGCTCGTGGTGCGCGATCCACAGAACGATGTTACGAAGCATTTCTACAGCGGGGATTTCGGCCAGTGGACCCTCGAGCACTTCCGCAACGGAGATCTCCGGCCCTTCGCACCCCTTCCGGTGCCCGGCCGCACGAGCTACACCGACACGGTTGTGTTTTATGCCCGCACCGACGAGACGGTGATGCAAATCGTGCAAGCGGCCGGGCGCTTTCAATTTACGATCGCGCTCGACGCGGCGCTCAGTGAGGATTTCGGCCCCATCGACCGCTTTTGGCGCAAGGTGCCGGAACCCCTGACTTTCGAGATGGAGCTTCCCGGGCTCGACCACCGCGCCTTCACCAGCGGCAGCGGCACCATCGGGCTGCATCAGAAGAACTGGCAATCGAGCGCCGAACCGAACTGATGGACCAGCGCCCCGACCGCCTTATTCCGTCTTCGTCTGCAAGGAACTTGGCGTCACGAAGCGGTCGAGCCGTCCCGAATGCGAGTGCAGCCGCGGCCAATCGTCGACCGCGAATTCAATGACGGCGAGACCCGAGGTCGGCAGCTTCTCATTCAATTGCTCGCGCGCCTCCACGTCGCCGGACGCGATCAACAAGCGGGCCAAATCGTGCAGGCCGGGATTGTGACCGACCACGAGCAGGCTATGGATTTCGCGCCCGGCCTGTTTGATCAGGTCGAGAAGCGTCTGCGCCGAAGCGTCATAAAGGCGATCCTCGTAGGCGACCGGGATGTTCGACAGAACGCGGGCGATCAAGTCCCAGGTTTGCCGCGTCCGCGTCGCGCTCGAGACGAGCACGCGATCCGGCATCAGGCCGTGGCGGGCCATGTAGGTGCCGATGACGGGGGCGTCGGCGCGACCGCGCTCGGCCAGCGATCGCTCGCGGTCGCGCGTTCCCAGTTCAGGGCGTTCGGCTTTGGCGTGACGCAGCAACATAAGACGGCGCATGGCAGGTGCATCAACCTCTTCGGCGGGCCACATTTCGGTTCATTTGCACGCAATTGGCCGCGGATTCCTCGATTTGGTCGC
Source organism: Xanthobacteraceae bacterium (assembly GCA_052148715.1). Taxonomy (GTDB): domain Bacteria; phylum Pseudomonadota; class Alphaproteobacteria; order Rhizobiales; family Xanthobacteraceae; genus JBKQHQ01. The sequence goes on from JBKQHQ010000078.1 coordinate 7,195, forward strand.
ATTTTACGCGGCAAACCGGTATCCACATTGCCGGAAAATGCTTTAGCATGCCGGCCGGCTTGCAGTTGCGGTTCGGGCGCCTTGATCCTCGATCATTGTGTCGGCACTGCAGCAAGATGTCGACACCGCGCGAAAGGGCCCGAACGGTCTCCGGCGCGCGGACAGCGGCGTCAGGATCGCAGCGCGCGCCCCGACCCCCCGGGAGCGTTGGAAAACGAGGTGCTATGAGCGATCCGCAGGTCTACGGCTCAAGCTGGTATGCCGCAACCATGGTGTCGGTGCCTGAGCGCGCACGGCTCACCTTCGACCTCGATGTGGACGTTTGCGTGATCGGCGGCGGGCTTGCGGGCTTGACGACGGCGCGCGAGGTCGCGCGGCGCGGCTGGTCGGTAGCTCTCCTCGAGGCGCAACGGGTCGCCTGGAATGCGTCCGGACGCAATGACGGCTTTGTTCTACCGGGCTTCCACGAGCATGTCGGCGAGATCGTCGCTCGGGTCGGGCTCGATCACGCCAAATCCCTCTGGGCGCTGTCCCAAACGGGGGTCGAGTACGTCCGCAGCACCATCGCCGAGACGGCGATGCCGGGTGTTGCTCCGGCGGCTGGTTGGCTGGCTGCATCGAAGACCGACCGGAACGATGACCTCGCCGATCTCGCGCGGTTGTTGCGGGAGCATTTTGGCACCGATGTCGAGAGTTGGCCGGTCGAGCAGGTCAGGGCAGCCCTGAAGAGCCCGGCTTATTTCCATGCCTTATACTATCCACAGGCCTTCAGCATTCACCCGCTGAACTATGCGCTTGGGCTCGCGGCCGCCGCCGAGCAGGCCGGCGCCAAAATCTTTGAGCAAACGCCCGCGGTCTCCATCGATCCGGGCGGAGTTCGCAAGCGGATCACGACGCCGTCGGCGCGCGTGCGCGCGGGCCATGTGGTGCTCGCCGGCAGCAACCATCTTCGCCGCCTCATGCCCAAGCTGGCGCAGACGCTCCTGCCCATTTCCACCTACGTGGTCACCACGGCTCCGCTGGGCGACCGGCTCAAGGAGGCGGTCGCAACCTCGGCCGCGGTCAGCGACCGCGCGCGGGCGGACAACCATTACCGCGTGATCGGTGGAGATCGGCTCCTGTGGTCCGGGCGGGTCACCACCTGGAACGGCAAGGCGCAGCGCTTCGCGAGCACGCTGCGCGCCGATATCGCGCGGGTCTATCCGCAACTCGGCGACGTCGAGGTTGAGTATGCGTGGTCCGGGACCATCGGCCGGCCCGTGCATCGAATGCCGCAGATCGGTGAGCTTGCACGCGGGCTTTGGGTCGCCACCGGGTTCGGCGGTCACGGGCTCAACACGACGGCCATGGCCGGCTCGATCATCGCCCGCGCCATTACCGAAGCCGATCGGACATGGCGCCTGTTTTCACCCTATGAATTGGTGTGGGCCGGCGGCGTTGTCGGTCGGGCTGTGGCGCAGGGATCGTATTGGGCCATTCGGTTGGGTGAACGCACGGCCGCCCGGCTGGCGCGCCGGCGGGAAAAATTGCGCCTCGCCGAAGCACAGGGCGCAACGGCGCGCGGACAGTCGAAGACGGCAAGCGGTAGCCCGCGCCCTGCAGATGCGCCCGGGGAGGGGGGCGGCGCGGCCTATTCGGTCGAGGGGCGGCACTTGGTCGGCGTCGAACCGGCCGCAGCCGCGCCAATCGTGAGCCGGACCGGGCGCGGTGCGCGGCGGAGCAGCGTCGGCTGAAGCCAAAGGCCGAAAGCGCGTCATTACCGGCTTCAGCGGTTCTCGCGCCGCGCCATGAAGGCGAGCCGTTCGAACAAATGCACGTCCTGCTCGTTCTTGATGAGCGCGCCGTGCAGCGGCGGAATGAGCTTCTTCGGATCGCGCTCGCGTAAGATTTCTGGGCCGATGTCTTCCACCAGCAAGAGCTTGAGCCAATCGAGCAACTCCGAGGTCGAGGGCCGCTTCTTCAGGCCGGGCACGTCGCGAATTTCGTAAAACAGTCTTAGCGCCTCCGCGACCAGCCGTTGCTTGATGCCGGGAAAATGCACATCGATGATGGCGCGCATGGTGTCGGGGTCGGGGAAGCGGATGTAATGAAAGAAGCAGCGGCGCAGGAAGGCGTCCGGCAGTTCCTTCTCGTTGTTCGAGGTGATGATGACGACCGGCCGCCGGCGCGCCTTCACCGTCTCGCCGGTCTCATAGACGTAGAATTCCATGCGATCGAGCTCCAGCAGCAGATCGTTGGGGAACTCGATGTCCGCCTTGTCGATCTCATCGATCAGCAGCACCGGACGCTCGTCGGCGGCGAAAGCGTCCCATAGCTTGCCGCGCTTGATGTAGTTGCGGATGTCCTTGACGCGCTCGTCGCCGAGCTGGCTGTCGCGCAGTCGCGATACCGCATCGTATTCGTAGAGGCCCTGCAGCGCCTTAGTGGTCGATTTGATGTGCCACTCGATCAGCGGCGCCTCGATCGCCTTGGCGACCTCGATCGCCAGCACCGTCTTGCCGGTCCCCGGCTCACCCTTTACGAGCAGCGGCCGCTCGAGCGCCATGGCCGCATTGACCGCGACCTTCAAATCGTCGGTCGCCACATAGGCGCTGGTTCCTGTAAACCGCATGCTCCCTCCGGGTTGGCTACCCGGCTACTTATAGGCTCCTTTGCAGCGCTGCGCACTCAATATGCCAGCCCTTGATCGGGGTCGAGCTCTCCGGTCGTGCGTTCGGGATAGAAGCGGCCGTCATCCGGACAGATGAACACTGCGCGTTTGCCGCGCAGCTTTTCGAGCTTGGTGGGGTCGAGCCCCTCGAGCCAGCGCGTCAGGCCGACAAAGGCAAGCCCCGACGAGGGCCCCGGCTGCGGCTCGACCTCGCTCCAGAGTTGCCGCATGGCGATGAAGGAAGCCTTGCGCCTTCCTTCGGTAACCGCGTCGACCGCTCGCTTCCATGGCAGGGTTACGACTTGAGCCATCCGCCGCTCGTCGCGAGCCCCGGGAACCTGCTCGCCCAACACCGGTCGGACGCCGATCACGATCCGCCTTCGGCCCTCGCGCTTGAGATGGCGCGACACGCCAGTGACGGTCCCTCCGGAACCCATGGCAATGGCGACGACGTCGACATCGCCGTCGCATGCCCGTTCGATTTCCGGCCCGGTATACAGCTGATGGGCACGGACATTGCCGTCATGCTTGTACTGGTCGAGAAGATAGTGGCCGGGCATGCGGGCAAGCTCCTCGGCCTCCTCGTCGGTCGTCCGCCTTCCATCGGGCTCGATGATGCTTGCCGACGCGAGCGCGGCAATGATGCCTCGCTTGCTCTCGGTGATGTCGGACGGCAATACGACCTTGACGCGCTGAATGCCAAAGGCGGGGGCAAGCCGGACAATGCCGTGGGCGGTGTTGCCGCTCGAGGGCACGACGATCGTGCTCACCCCGACGAAGCGGCCATCCTGAAAATCTTCCAGCATCATCTGAAATGCCGGGACAGTCTTGATATGCGGTAGCTTCGTGATCAGCGCTCCGACTTCGAGCCCGTAGCGCGCCCCCGGATTGAGCTTGGACGAAAGCCAGCGGACTTCCATAAAATGCTTTCCGGCGGGATTGAGCGCCCGGACGATCGGGTGCTCGAGCACCTTTGCAATCGGCGGCTTTGTTATGAGCGTCATCGTGTGCCTCCCGTCATGGATGAAACGAGGACGCCTCCCAGACTATGGGCGAAAGCTGATGACGGAGTGAACAGGGCGCGGGGCGCCGTGAGGTATGCGTGTCCGCTCCATAATGCCTCTGCGGGCGGTCCCGGAGGACCGCGGGGGCGTCGTCCCTGAAACCGTCGCCGATCATGGTAAACGGATCGTTAACCGATCGGGCGCAGCGTGCGAGGTCTCAAGCTTTTGCGAGCGGAGGCAGGCAATCGAAGCGGGCCAGGGCTTCGATGCGCGGCGCCACACGATTTGTCGAGCCGGGCGCGCCCCCAACCCGTTACTCCGAATTCCCAAGCCGTGGGACGGCGTTAAGATTTTGGTTACCTTGCGCACTTTAGAAGCCCGCCAGGGCGGGCCACGGTGATTCAGATGATTTTGCGCAAGTCTCGTTTCATCCACCAGCTCCCGGTCGGCGCGGGCCGCGTTCTTCTCGTTCACGCCGTCAGCCACCTGCGCCTTGCCGTAGACCAAGATCTCAACGAGATCATCGACTATTTCGCGCAGCCCCGGGCTCTGCCCGAGGATTATTCCGGGCTGGCGAAGCTCGTTTCCCGTGACCCCGACTCGCTCGCGAGCTGCGTTCAGTCGCTGCAGGAGCGCGGCGTCTTGACCGACAAGAGCGCCGATGACGAGCTTGCTGAAGTCGCCGCAAAACTGAGCGAGACGCACGGGCGCGATCCGATCGAACTCCTGGAGCGGTATCGCCGCGAGTTGAAGGAGGGGGCGGAAGCCTATTGGTCGGCCGGAACGGCCTATGGCCCTTCCGATCTGAACGTCGTCGGGAAGCGCGTGGACGTTATCCTGTTCGGTGAATGCGATATTCAGATGGAAGCCGATTTCCTGCGGCGCGAGGCGGCGAAGCGCGGCCTCGATCTTCGGGTCGCCGCGACGTTTCCCGACGATTTTCGCTTCGTCAGCGAGCACCGGCACGATGCGATCCTGATTGGTGCGCTGCGCTCGCGTCATCTCATCACGCTAGCCGACACCGAGAAAAATCCCGCGCACGCAAGCTACGTAGAGGAAGCGAGCCACATTCTGGAGAAACTGCGGGAGCGGACCGCAGCGCCGATCCTGATCGACAATTTGCCTGAACCCACCGTGCAACCGCTCGGGCTTGCTGAGCGCGGGGTGAACGGCCACCGGACGCGATTTCGGCTGGTCAATGTGGTGCTCGCCAAATTGGCGGAATCCTATCCAGACGTTTACGTGGTGGACGTCGCCGCCGCTCTCGCGGCCGTCGGGTCCGAACGCATGCTCGACGATGGGCTCGTCGGCTTCGCGCATTTGGGATCGGTAGGCTGGCTGCTACAGCGCCCGGAGAGCGAGAAAGCCGCCGTGCACGGAATTTTCCCGGACACCGCGCCGTTGGCGCAGTTGGTCGGCGGCGATCCCTATTGTCGCGAGGCGGCGATGGCCCGGACGCACGTCGATGTCCTCTCGGCAGTCCTTGGGCTCGACCGCAAGAAATGTGTCATCGTCGACCTCGACGGAGTCCTGTGGCCCGGGGTCTTGGCGGAAACGGGCAGCCCCTTCGCTTGGGACCCGTCCGTTAGCGGGACGTTTTCGTATGTCGGTCTCTATTTCGGCCTGCACGAAGCCCTGCTCTGCCTGAAGCAGCGGGGCATTCTCTTGGCATGCGTGAGCAAGAACGATGAGGCGACCATCCGCGAGCTCTGGAAATATCCGGATCACTATCCGCGATCGAGGCTGCTGACCCCCGATGATTTCGTCACTTGGCGGGTGAATTGGAACGACAAGGTTGAGAACATTCGATCGATCGCCGAAGAGATCGGCTTTGCTCTCGAAACCTTCCTGTTCATCGACGATCATCCCGTCGAACGGGACCGCGTGCGCCAGAGGCTTCCGGAGGTCGAGGTCTGGGGCGAGGACTTGTTCGGCCTGCGCCGCCGGCTACTCAATGATCCGCGTCTGCAATTGCCGCGTATTACCGATGAGGCCGCGGCGCGCACCGAACTCGTCAAGGCCCAGCTTGGCCGCCGCCAATTCCGCGCTGAAAGTCGCAACGAGAGCGAGTATATCGCTTCACTGCAGGTTCGCTGCCGCGTCGAGATCGTCCCCCCGGAAGGCAAGCTCGATCGCATCTCGGAATTGTTCCAGCGGACGACGCAGTTCAACACCACGGGCCGGAAATTTTCGCCCGCGGAGCTGAAGGCGTTCTGCGGCGACCCGCACGCGCAAGTCTTCTCGATCCATGTCGCGGATCGATTTGGCGATCACGGGCTCGCTGGAGCGGCGGTGATCGAGCACGGCGACATCATCGGTCTGGTCTTGAGCTGCCGAGTGTTGGGGCTCGGCGTGGAACACAAGTTCCTGCAACACATTATCGCGGCTGCTGAGGGCGATTGCGAGGCGCTGACGGGATGTATTCTCGAAAGCTCACGGAATATTCCGGTTCGCAACATCTATCGCGATAACGGCTTTGTTTCCGACGGCGGCGGCGTCTGGCGGCTCGATTTTCTCCGCGGTCGCGAACGGGTTCTCGAGCAGACCTCAGTCGGGTAGCCCGGCAGCGTCGCGACATCGACACCAGCGACGCCGCTCAACGTTCCAATCAATGAATGGCCGCCGCGGCTCCGCGGTCAAGCGGCCAGGTCGGGGAACAGGCGGTCCGAGGCGCCGCTGTAGCGCACTTCGTGATCGTGCAGCTTCGTGTTGTTGGCCTCCCGCAACGCCGCATCGGCCTCGCCGTAAAGGAAGGCCAAAAAGGCGTAGCGCCGCCCGCGGGTGATCGGCGTGACCTGGTGCAGCGCGCCGCATGAGAATACGATCGCCCCGCCGTCCGGTGCCCGGTAGGTCCGCCCGCCGAATTCCGGAAAAATCAGATCGCAGCCGTCGTAGTTGCCGTTGAGGTTGATGGAGACCGCAAAACGCCGGTGTTGCCCGCCGGCGTTGACATTGTCTCGATGGCGGTAGAAGTGTCCACCGCTCTCGCTATCGTAGCAAGCGACGAGATGGCGATCCATGCGTGTGGCCTGGAATTGAAAGAAGCGGTCCACCGCCGGAAGCAACCGACGCACGATTTGGCTGCGGATGATGTCGCGCACCTCGGGTAACGCCACGACTAGGTCTTTGCGGCGCTTCAGCCTGTAATCGACCACCGTGGCCGTCTTTCCATTGATGTCGAGGAGAAAGCCCGAATCCTTGCCGCCATGCTCTTCGTATAGTTGGACCAGAAAGTCGCACAGCTGAAAGTCGAGAACGCGCGGCACAATGAGCACCGGCGCGCTCATCGGGACACCGCCGAAGTTGTCGACGGGAGGAAGGCCGCGCAGCACGTTGCGCACCGTCTGCGCGTGGCCTTGCGGGTAATCCCAGGGAATATCCGCGATGGCTCGCAGCATCGGGTCGAGCATGACGGTGCGCGGCGCATCCTGAGCCCCAAAGGATCGACTGATCGCTCCATCATAGTCGGCAACAAAGGAAAGCGCTTTCGTGCTGATCGCGGCGTATTCCGCGACATCATCCGGCGGCGCCGTCAGAACACAGCAGGCGACGAGGCGCTCCTCATCGAAGAGGTTGGCTTCGCGAAGCAGCTCCGCGATTTCCTCCTTCACCCGAGGATTTGTGGGCGAGCCGAAGAAACAGAGCACGATCCATCGCCCGGCGGTAACGTGCAGGTCGAACGAACCGCCGGTCACGAGCGGCGCCGCGAACCACGGAACCGGATCCCCTAACACGATCCGGTTTTCGGCTGTTGCGTTTCCCGACATGCAGGGGTCCTCAGGCGAAAGGCGCCGCGAGAAAATCACGGAGAGGTTAATACTTGCCTAATGGACAGCCGCCGCAGGCCGAGTTTGGCAAAAGCCGCGGTGGAACGGCGAATCGTCGGCTCGCTGAGCAAACCCTACCTTGATTCATTCAGCCGCCGCTGGGGCCCGGGCGGTAGGCGCGGTCTGCGCCGGACCGAATTGCGACGATAAATCGCCGCGGAATACCATCGGACCGACGTGGCTAAGTGCGCTGTTTAGGTCGGCCCAAATTTCCCCGCCCATATCGGTCCATCGCCGGCAGAAGCTGAAATCCTCGCTCAGATAGGTGCCGGTCTCATCGATCATGCAATCGAACAGCGCATAGCGGTTGTTGCTGGGCATCTTGGCTTCGAGCGAATGATCCTGCCGATATTGCAGATGGGGATACTGCGCGCACATCCGTTGCAGGGCCTCGCGCCGGATCATCAAGAAGCCGGTGCCGGCGTAGCGGACCCTTATGAACCCGGCGCGGGCGATGACTGAATTGGGATCCTGCACCTCGAAGACGTAATTCATCGATGCAGCCTCGGGATTGGGCCGGCCGGCTTGCAAGGCCTCCCTTACTCTATCCCAGTTGATCAGTTTGATCGGGTAGATCGCGGCGCACATCTCGGCGCCGCACTCGATCAGACGCAAGACCTGAGCACCATCAAAGCCGATATCCGCATCGATGAAGAGGAGGTGGGTGGCGGTCGGATCGTCGAGGAATTGCGACGCCAAGCTGGCGCGAGCCCGCGTGATCAATGCATCGCCGTCCTTCAACAATACCTTCAGATCAATGCCCTTGTTCCGCACGAATCGCTGCAGCTTGAACATCGATTCCGCATAGATGACGGAAAGTTGGCCCCCGAAGCACGGGGTGGCAATTGCAAGACTAACCGCTGCCGCCATATGTCGAAACCTCCGCCGACGCTGGCGTTGCTATATCTGAGTCGCACGGCGATATCATCGAGACCATCGAGTTTTGCCTTAATTGGCGAGGATTGATCCGCCTATTGTGTGGTACGTGAGAGCCCACGCGCGTCGCCGTGACGGATGAACCAATCATAGGTCATTTGCAAACCATCGCGCAGTTCGGTCCGCGGCGCCCAGCCCGCAGCACGGAGCACCGCGCAATCGAGGAGCTTCCGCGGAGTTCCGTCCGGCATATTGGTGTCAAATTGCAGTTCTGCATCCAGGCCGACGACCGCAATGATTGTCTCGGCGAGTTCCCGGATCGTGACATCGGTGCCGGCTCCGATATTGATATGATGCTCGCCGGTATAGTTTTGCATAAGGAACACAAGGGCATCCGCTAGATCATCCACGTACAAGAACTCGCGCCGCGGAGCTCCCGATCCCCACACGGCAATCTTTCGCCCGCCATTGAGCTTCGCCGCGTGTGCCTTGCGCATCAGCGCAGGCACCACGTGGCTCGAGGACAGATCAAAATCGTCACCTGGCCCGTACAAGTTTGTCGGCATCGCGGAAATGAAATCCAAACCGTATTGCCGCGTATACGCGCGCGACAGCATGAGTCCCGCGATCTTGGCAACCGCATACCATTGATTCGTCGGCTCGAGCGGGCCGGTAAGAAGCGCGCTTTCAGGAATCGGCTGCGGGGCAAGCCGCGGATAGACACACGACGAGCCAAGATAAAGAAACTTGCCAACGTTGGCTCGCCGCGCCGCCTCGACCACATTCACTGCGATTGCGAGATTATCGTAGATGAACTCCGCGGGTCGTGTATCGTTGGCAAGAATTCCACCTACCGTCCCGGCGGCGAGAAACACGGCCTCGGGCCTTGCCTTGTTCACCCAACGCTCGACATCGGCCTGACGCCGCAAGTCGACCCGATCGCGACCAACCGTCAGGACCTCGCAGTTTTCCGTCTTCAGCCGCCGGACGATAGCGCTGCCAACCATCCCGCGATGACCGGCGACCCAGACGCGCTTACCCGCGAGCTGAAACACCGGAGCCGGCATTACCCGACTCCTCCGGCGACCAAATCAGCATCGCCCTGCGGCATCCGACTGTCCATCAATTCGCTTCTCCAAACCATCGACCGAGACCGAACGGAACGAATACATTGGAATATTACGCGCCGGTCGCTTGCCTTAGCAAGGAGACCGTTAGACGCTCCCAGAACATTGCTCTCGATAAACAGCTAGTATAAGAGCTTAATCGCCAGATCGAGGTGGGCGCATGAGTTCGGCACGAATCGAATGAAGCAGCGCGTAGCCATGGTTACCGGCGCCACCGGACAGGACGGCGCCTATCTGCTCGAATTTTTGCTGGCGAAGGGTTACATCGTCCACGGGCTCAAACGCCGCTCGTCGCAATTCAACACCGGCCGCATCGATCATCTCTACCGAGACCCGCACGAGGAAGGGTTGTCGCTGTTTTTGCATCACGGCGACATGACCGATGCGACCAATCTCATTCGCCTGGCCCAGAGAATTCAGCCCGACGAGATTTACAATCTCGCCGCTCAGAGCCACGTGCATGTAAGCTTCGAGACGCCTGAATACACCGCCAACGCGGATGCACTCGGGGCGCTTCGCCTCCTTGAGTCCATCCGAATCTTGGGGCTGGAAAAGACGAGCCGCTTCTACCAGGCTGCGACATCCGAGATGTTCGGCAAGGTGCGGGAGACCCCGCAGCGGGAGACGACACCATTCTACCCGCGCAGTCCCTATGCTGCGGCAAAGGTTTACGCTTATTGGATTACGGTCAACTATCGCGAAGCCTATGGCATGCACGCGTCGAACGGCATCCTGTTCAACCACGAGAGCCCGATTCGGGGGGAGACTTTCGTCACCCGCAAGATTACCCGGGCGGTTGCGGCCATCGAGCTCGGCCGGCAGGCGGTTCTCTATCTCGGGAATCTCGACGCGAAGCGCGACTGGGGCCATGCCCGCGACTATGCCGAAGGCATGTGGCTAATGCTGCAGCAGGACCATCCTGACGATTACGTGCTCGCGACCGGAGAGTCGCGCTCGGTGCGTGAGTTTGTCGAACGTGCCTTTGCCTATATCGGCCGCTCGATCGCATGGCGCGGACATGGTGTGGAGGAGGAAGGCATCGACCAGCGGAGCGGCGAGGCCCTGGTCAAGGTCGATCCCCGCTACTTTCGGCCGACGGAGGTGGAATTCCTGCTCGGCGACGCCGGGAAGGCCCGCGCCAAGTTCGGCTGGCAGGCAAGGACCGGGTTTGAGGATCTGGTCCGCGAAATGGTCGAAAGCGATCTGGAGCTCGCGCGCGGGGAGCGGCCGCGCCGAATGTGGCTCGATTGAGCGACGCGGGCCGCTTTTAGGCACGGCGATGAGCCGTCTCCCTCGTCTGATCGGTCGCTCCTCCGAGCACAGTTCGCTTCGGCCGTCGTTGCCTGTCGTGGGACTCCGGCCGCGTCATATTGGAGTTTTTCGTACGAAGAGTGACGAAACCGTTCGACGCACTAGGATTTATGCGTGGCCTCCTCAGCGAAAGGTATCATACGCTCCTCTCGGCGCGTTTGCGGTCAAGCCGAGCAATTCTTAAATATACGCTGTGTTAATCATTGGCCCATGTGCGCCCGCTCGCGTGATCATGGCATCGCCCATCTTTCAAGAATACCCGGACCGCACCATAGCTGAGCCCACGCGGGCGAGATGATCGAAACCGTTGTGGCGGACCCTGATGGGCTGCTATGTCAATATTGTTGATTCGATGCGGTCGCGTCGCTTTCGTGCCCCGGTCACGATCGACAGACCCGGAGCACATGTAACCGCTTTGAGCGGATCACTAAGGCCCGCGGCATAGCCGAGGGATCTTACTCATGGTGGAGGAAAGATGTCTGTCCTCGAAAGCCCAAATCGAGCCGAAGGTGATGTGGACCAGTACGTCCGGACGGAATTCTTCCCCACTCAGAATAGTGGCGTTTTTGTCGACGTGGGCGCTGCAAATCCGAATTACCTGTCGATCAGCGCTCTTTATCGATCCTTAGGATGGACCGTGATTGCAGTCGAACCCAATCCGGTGTTTTGCGAACTGCACCGAAAACTTGGGCATGAGGTGGTGCAGTGCGCTTGCGGGGATCATGACGAGGATGATGTGGATTTTAGTGTCGTAGATTCGCACGGCAGCCGATACCAAAATGGACAGGTTTCATATGAGTCGTTCTCGTCACTTAAAATCAAAGATAGCTATAAACGCCTCAAGGCTGACCTGGATGTTAAAAACATAAAGGTGAACTTGCGGCGCCTCGATACGATCCTGGAGACACGAACCCCGAATATCGACCACGTCGATATCTTATCTGTCGATGTCGAAGGGTGGGAGCTGGAGGTAATTGCCGGCCTCGATCTTCAAAAGTATAAACCACGTGTGATGGTGATCGAGAACCTATTCAATGACCTCAAATACCGACTTTATTTGAACAGTAAGGGCTATTCACTATGGAGGTTCCTGGCGCCCAACGACGTCTACATCCGGAACGACATGTCATCGCATCGCGGCCAAAGCTCAATGACGTGATGGTTGTGCCGTAAGTGCGTCGCTGATCATGCGGCGTTGCCTTGTCGTTGACGCAGGCTCGGCTTCGAGCGAATGGCCGTGCTGGAATTGCAGCTGCCGATAGTGCGCACACATGCGAGGAAATGCCTCGCGGCGGATCAGCGGGAAACCGCTACCTGCGTAGCGAGCTCTGATAAAGCCGGCGCAGGCGATCACCGCGTCCGGATCTTTGGCGACCTGCACGACTCTTTGTAGCTCGAAAATCGATTCCGCTTACCGGACTGAAATCCGGCCACCGAAGCATGGGGGTGGCAATGGCGAGGGCTCACCGTTGCCGCCATCTGTTAGAATCTCTACCGATACTGCCGCTCCTAATATCTGGACCTTAGTGCCACGCGTCACGGGAGGCGCCCCCTGATTTACGATCTGTTAACCATTCCGCCGCTAATCTCCTCTTGGGTGACTTACCTAAATACTCCCGTCTCGGCGGCCCCGTTGATCATCGGGTCCGTCCATGCAACGACTTCGTTTGGCAAATGAGTCTCAAATATTCTGCTCGCCAACCCATGCCCAAGGACGAACCGCTGCAGGTCGGCCGTATTCAGGCGAGCCTTTCATCGAACGGCTCGCGACGGAATTCGCCAGGTTGTGTGGCAGCCGCGCGGCTCCTGCGCGCTGGCCCTTTCTCCGGCGGTATCTCGTAGCTGATAACCGGAGAAGTAACGTGAGACCAACCTCGGCGCCCGTAGCTTCCTCGGCATCGAAGTCGGCCGGCGGCAAATACCGCCAGATTAGACGCTGTCGAATCTGCGGCAATCGGAACCTGGCGCCGGTGTTCGATCTCGGCGAGCAATACTTGGCCGGGGTATCTCTGCAGCCGAGCAGAGGTCTGGCGCAGCTGGTCAAATGCACGGGCGACGATCCCGAAAAGCGCTGCGGCCTCGTGCAACTGCGCCACAGCTACTCGACCTCCGAAATGTTCGGCGAGAACTACGGCTATCGCTCCGGCCTCAACCGGGTGATGGTCGAGCATCTGCATGGCAAGGCCGATTATCTTCAGAATCTCGTCAAGCTCGCACCCGGCGATCTCGTGCTCGACATCGGCAGCAATGACGGCACCTTGCTTGCGAGATATCCCGCCGGGGGCTCGACCCTCGTCGGCATCGATCCGAGCGCAGGCAAATTTGCAAAATACTACCGGCAAGACATCGATCTTATCGTCGACTTTTTTTCCCCCGAGATTTTTCGCAAGCACTTCGGTAGTCGCAGGGCGAAGATCGTTACGTCGGTAGGGATGTTCGACGACTTGGAACGTCCGCAGTTGTTCACGAACGACATCACGGCGCTCCTGGCCGACGGCGGCGTTTGGCACCTGGAGCAGAGGTACCTACCCTCGGTCTTGCGAACCAATTCGTACGACACGGCCTGCTACGAGCATATGGAATGCTACACGCTGCGTCAGCTCGATTGGATGTTTCGCCGAGCCGGCTTGCGGATCATCGACGTCAAGCTCAACAACATCAACGGCGGAAGCCTCGCCGTAACCGTCGCCGCCGGCACGGGGCGGCACACAGCGGAGGCTGAGCGGTTGTTGCAGCACGAGGCCGAGCTCGGGTTGGATACGCTGCAACCGTTCGAAGAATATCGGCGTCGGGTGCTCACGCATCGCCAAGAAGCTTCCGCGATTGAGCCGACAGATATCATATCGCACGAGGGCAAGACGCTGTGCATCATCATCCACGGCGCGGTCATGCCCGAAAAGACGACGTTCTACACGCCGAACGAATTCAATCTTCAGGTCGGCAAGATCGTCTATCCGGCGGGAGGCGAGATTCCGCGCCATATTCACCCTGCCGTCACGCGTACGGTCGCGAGCACGTCCGAAGTGCTCGTCGTGCAAAAAGGACGCATGATGATCGACCTCTACACCGCCGACCGCGCCTTTCTCTGCAGCCGCGAGATGACCGCCGGTGACGTTGTGGTTCTGATGTCGGGCGGCCACGGCTTTCGCCTGCTCGAAGATACGATGCTGCTCGAAGTGAAGCAGGGTCCGTACGGCGGGTTGCGGGAAAAAGAGTTCTTTTGAAAATGATACCGGTCAGTGAACCGCTGCTTGGCGACAACGTCGCGCCGCTGGTCAAGGCCTGCGTCGATACCGGATGGGTGTCGTCGGAGGGGGTCTACATCCGTGAATTTGAGCAGAAATGGGCCGCCTATTGCGGCGTCGCGCACGGCATTGCGGTCGCGAACGGCACTTGCGCGCTGCAGATCGCGGTCGCAGCGCTCGATCTTCCGGTGGGCTCTGAGATCATCATGCCCTCCTTCACGATCATTTCCTGTGCAATCGCGATCCTGGAGGCGGGCTGCGTGCCGGTTCTGGTCGACGCCGAGCCCGATACCTGGAATATGAATCTTGACGAGGTCGAAGCAACGATTACGCCGCGCACCCGCGCCGTCATGCCGGTCCACATGTTCGGCCATCCGGTCGACATGCGGCGCCTAATGGAGATTGCGGTGCGTCATGATCTTCGGGTGGTGGAGGATGCCGCCGAATCCCACGGCGCCGAATCCCATGGGCTTCGTGTAGGCGGCATCGGCGATCTCGGATGCTTCAGCTTCTACGCCAATAAGATCATCACCACCGGGGAGGGCGGCATGGTGGTGACCGATAGTGCGGCGCTTGCCGAGCGCTGCCGTTCGCTGCGAAATCTCTGCTTCATCCCGGAGCGCCGCTTCTTGCACCGGGAAATCGGCCACAACTATCGCCTCACCAACGTCCAGGCGGCGATCGGGGTCGCCCAGGTCGAGCGCGTAGAAAACCATATCGGCCAAAAGCGCTGGATGGCGAAGGCGTACCGCGAGCGTCTCGCTGGCCTGCCGATCAGCCTGCCGATCGAGCGCAACTGGGCGAAGAACGTCTGTTGGATGTACGGCGTCGTACTCGACGATGAGGTTCCGTTCGACGCGGTAGAGTTCGCCCACCGCCTGCGCGCGCGCGGCGTCGACACTCGGCCCCTGTTTCTGGGCATGCACGAGCAACCGGTTCTCCACGATCGCGGCCTGTTCCAGGGCGAGCGCTACCCGGTGACCGAGCGCCTGGCGCGCCGCGGGCTCTATTTGCCTTCGGGCCTGACGTTGACCCAGGCGCAGGTCGATGAGGTAAGCACGGCCGTGCGGGCGGTACTAGCCGGATGAACGGATAGCTGATGACCGCGACCGCCGCGATGGAGAACGTAGTCCGCACGACCTGTCGGTTGTGCGGCTCCGCGCGCCTGACCGACGTCATTTCGCTTGGCGAGCAATACATCAACGATTTTCCGCCGAGCCCTGCCCAGAAGGGACGCAACGGCAAATGCCCGCTCGACGTCGTGTTGTGCGAAGACTGCTCGTTGTTCCAGTTGCGGCATACTGCCCCGCAAGAGCTGCTCTATAGCCGACACTACTGGTACAAATCCGGGATCAACGACACCATTAAGAACGATTTGCGGCGGATCACCGAGATTGCGAGCGATCTGGTCGGCCTCAGGCCCGATGACGTCGTCCTCGACATCGGCGCCAATGACGGCACGCTGCTCGGCAATCTCCGGGGCAAGGCGATCCGGGTTGGCTGCGAGCCGGCCACCAACCTCGTGGACGAGCTTTCGACCAATGCCGAGCATGTCATTGCGGATTTTTGGACGTTGGAGAATTACCAGAAGCTCGGCGTCAAGAAGGCCAAGGTAATCACTGCCATAGGCATGTTTTACGATATGGAGGATCCAAATCAGTTTATCCGCGATGCCGCGGAAGCCCTGGCGCCGGACGGCGTGTTCATCGCGCAGCTGATGACGCTCAAACCGATGCTCCAGCAGAACGACCTCGGTAACATCTGTCACGAGCACCTCGAATATTATACCTATAAGTCTTTGAAGCATTTGTTCGAACGTAATGGCCTCGAAATCTTCGACGTTCAGGAGAACGCCATCAATGGCGGCAGCTACCGTCTGTTCGCCCGGCATTTGCGCCGGGGAAGCATCGACTACCCGGAGAGCTGCGCGGCTTCCGATCTGCTTGATTTCATGACGCGGCTCAATCGCGCACGCGATTGCTGCGTCGACTACATCAAGACCGCGGTGCGAAACGGCAAGCGCGTCTACGTCTATGGCGCCTCGACCAAAGGCAACGTGATCCTGCAATATTACGGGCTGGACGGAACGCTCATTCGGGGAGCGGCTGACCGCAATCCGGTGAAATGCGGCGCGTATACGCTCACCGACATTCCGATTGTGTCGGAAGAGGAAGGCCGACGGAACGCGGACGTCTTTCTCGCGCTCCCCTACAGCTTCATCGATGAATTCGTGCGGCGCGAATCGGAGTGGCTCGCCGGTGGCGGCGAGTTCGTGGTGCCGTTGCCCGAGTTTCGCGTGATCCGGAGCGGCAATCGATGAAGCTGCCGGTCGACGAATATCGCAAAATCCTGAGCAGCGTTCCGATCGTCTGCGTCGATTGCGTGGTGGTGAACGAGCGTCGCCAGATTCTTCTCGTCAAACGCGCCAACGAACCACTCAAAGGTGAGTTCTGGGTTCCGGGCGGACGCGTACACAAGGGTGAAAGGCTCGTTGCTGCGGTTCATCGCAAGATGCGTGAGGAACTTGGCGTCGACGTCGAGATCATTGAGAATATCGGATTCTTCGAGGAATTCTTCGACAAGACCGCAGAGTCGGCCATTGGCGGCGTTCACACCATCAGCATCGTCTATCTGGTGCGACCCAAGAACTACGACTTCAAGCTTGACGATCAAAGCGCCGAATGGGCCTGGTTTAAGGACTTTCCTCCGAAGTTTCGGGAATACGCCTATTTGAAGCGGCCGTTGCATGGTCTCGACTGAGCGTCGCGGTGAGGGCGGCGGAGAGGATGTGATGACAAAGGCCTTGATCCTCGGAATCAACGGGCAGGATGGTTCGTATCTGGCCGAGCTCTTGCTCGGCAAAGGCTACGAGGTTCACGGGATGATCCGTCGCACCGCAACTGGCAACCTGCGAAATATCGAGCACATCCGGGAACGTCTTCATCTGCATTACGGCGATCTCATCGAGCCGGTGTCGCTCCAGCGCATCATCACGGACGTCAGGCCGCGTGAGATCTATAACGAGGCCGACCAGGATCATGCCGGCCTGAGCTTCGAAATCCCGGCCTATAATTACGAGGTGACGGGCCTCGCCGTCGGCCGCATCCTCGAGATCATCCGTCAGGTTGACAAGACCATCCGATTCTTTCAGCCGGTGACTTCGAACATGTTCGGACAAACGAGCGTATGTCCGCAGGATGAGCGCACGATCTTCAATCCGACCAACCCGTATTCCTGCGCCAAGGTGTTTGCCTATCACGTCTGCCAGATGTACCGGCAAGCCTATGGCATGCACGTCGCGATGGCGATCTTCTACAATCACGAATCGCCGCGGCGAACCGAGCACTATGTCACTCGCAAGATCACGCGCGCCGTGGCGCGCATCAAGGTTGGTAAGCAGGACAAGCTGACGCTCGGCGACATGAGCGCGCTGATCGACTGGGGCTACGCTGGGGAGTACATGGATGCCGCATGGCGCATCATGCAGCTCGACAAGCCCGAGACGTTTATCATCGGCACCGGCGAGGTGCATTCGGTGAAGGAATTCACCCAGGCGGCGTTTGCTTATGCGGGCCTCGATGCCGAGCGTTACGTCGAATCAAACCAGAGCCTGTTGCGCCCGGCGCAGAATGGCGTTCTCAAGGCAGATATAAGCAAGGCGCGCGCGGCGTTCGGTTTCGAACCGAAGGTGAAGTATCGCGATCTGATCAAGATAATGATGGATCACGATCTCGCCGACCTAGGCGTCGGGCTTCCGGCCCGCGCCGCGGGACGATCGTCGCACGGGCTTTCGGCACTATGACCGTCGTGCCGCATTCAGCAGGATCCGCAAGCATAATGCGGCGCGAGGCCGCGGATCCGCTGCTTCGACGGGCGCGTCTGTCGTGATGGAGGTGTAGCGATGGTGGTGGGGCTTAACTCAACTGACGAGGCAGAAACGGTGACGACAGCGCGTGCGACAGGCAGTGATGCCATCGCCTCCGATATCACGCTGCTGCAACAACTTGCTGCAGATTTTGTGCTGGCGACCGAAGCCTTCAAGCAAAAGCATGGGGCAACCCAGCTAGAGCAGCTGCGCGACATGCGCATGCGCATCGCAAAGGCGCTTCTCGACCTGACCGAGCCTGTCGGGCAAGGCAGCTTGGCCAAAGCGCTGAACACGATCGCGACCTGCTGCTTGAATTCAGGGATACGCGCCTTTCCGCGTACGCCGGCCGAGGAAGATCTATTTGAGCGATGCCGAAAAGCCGCCATCCCATGGCAAGCCGATACTGTTGGCGCGTCGGGTCTGGCCGCACTATTGCTGTCGTGGCACGCTTTTGAGCTCGGGGTCGTGCCGCCCCTTGCATTGATTCCGCCGGCCCTACGCTCGTCTTGGCTGAGCTATCTGTTTGAAACGCCGCCGGCATTCGCCCGGGTCGGCGACGGCGATCGCATCGTCGGTTATCTGCAGCAGCTGTGTGATCGGTTGAACGAGCAACTGGCCTCCCGCACGGCGCCGGTAAGGGATTTGGCGTCGGCTTTCTTCAGCAGCACTATTTTTATGCAGAGCTATTTCAACGAGCTCAATTTGCGCGACCTCATGCGCGCGCGGGGCAAGATCATCGAGCAGATGTCGGAAACCCTTGGCGGCACGATCGACCAGCTGCGCATCTTGCGACCGGTCAGACAACGGCCGCGCATCGGGTTCATTTCGCTTGGCATTTCCGACGGCACCGAGGGAGTTTATCAGGCCGCCTATATGGAACGGCTGGATCGCAGGCGCTATGAGGTCCGGCTGTATAGCATTCGCGAACCCGCTGGCAAAATCGGCGCCCTGTGCCGGGCGTCCGCGGAAACCTATCTGCGGCTGCCCGACGCCGTGGCGGATGCCGTCAGGCTGCTGCGACGCGAAGAGCTGGACATCGCCATATTCGTCACCAACCTCACGGCCGTGGTTCACGCCGTTACCCTGATCGCGGCGCATCGGATTGCACCGATCCAGGTCGCCATGGCCAACTCCGTGGGGACGACCGGCCTGCGTAACATCGACGTGCTGATTTCGGGCGAAAGGAACGAGACTGCGGATTCGCCGGCGCATTATACCGAGCGATTGGCCCTCATCCCGGGAGCGCTCAACTGCTATCCGTTCCACCATATGCTCGAAGGCCAAGTGGCGGCTGGCGTCGTATCGCGGACAACGCTGGGGATTCCCGATAACGCTGTGCTCTATTTCTCGGCCGCCAACTACTACAAGATCGTTCCCGAGTTGAGCTTCGCTTGGATGCAAATCCTCGCCCAAGTGCCCGACAGCCAATTGTTCCTGATGCCTTTCAATCCTAATTGGTCGTCGAGCTACGCGCTAATCTCCTTTCGTCAGCGTCTGCTCCAGCAAGCCGCCGAGGCCGGTGTCGATCCGGAGCGCATCCGGACCCATCCGACGGTGCCAACCATCAGCCAGCTGCACCAGATCATGGCCGTGGCGGACGTCTATCTCGACGCATTCCCATTCTCTGGTGCCTGCTCGCTTTATGATGCGCTGGAGGTGGGCCTGCCGGTGGTGGCGCACAAGGGACAGGTCTGCCGTTCGCGCCATAGCGCCGCCATGCTGGAGCAAGCCGGCCTTGGCGAATGGGCCGTGCCAGATGTTGAGAGCTATGTGCGTAACGCGGTTGAACTTGGCCGCCATCCGGAAAAGCGGGTGGCCGAACGGAATAAGCTCGAAAACGCGCGCAAAAACGGCCTCAATATCTCTGACACCGCCGACTTTGCGAGAAGGCTGATGCCTGTTCTCGACGGAATTCTGGCTGATTGGGACAAACGCGCGGAAGCCTGTCAGGCGATCGATCCGGCCGAGTCAGCGCGGCGAATTTTCGAGCTTGCGGTGATGGTGGACGAAGGAAGGTCGCCCTTCACCGACCTCGACCTGGTCACCCGCGTGGTGCTGTCGTACCTGCGCGGCAGCCACAGTCGGCGCATGATCGACGTAGGCGCCTGCATGGGCGCCGTAACGATGCTGTTTCTTGCCGAGGGTTGGCAATCGATCATGTTTGAGCCGGACGAGCGCTGCCGTCCGCAGCTCGCTTCGCTGCTCGATGCCTTTCCGGGTCAGGTCCGGCACGAGAGCAAGGCTGTCACCGCCGACCTTGATGGCAGTGTAACATTCCATGTTGCCGCGTTGCCAGGCCTGTCGGGAATGTCGAATTCGCCGTTCGCCGATGATCTGAAGACGATGGAGGTGCCGGCCGTCTCGCTGGCAAAGTACATTGCGCGCAACGGTCTGTTCGACGTTGACTTCATTAAGATCGATGCCGAGGGGTATGACTTCGACATACTCAACGGCATCGCATTCGACAAGGTGGCGCCACGTCTCATCATGGTTGAATTTGGCGACCAGTTTCCGGGTCAAGACCGCGCTGCGGTCGATGCTCAATTGCGGCGCATGCAGCAGCGGGGCTATCGCGCTGCTGTGTTTTGCGCGCGGGCGCTGGGGCAGTTCGAGCGCCAGGAATGGGGGACGGGCCTGCTTGCCGTGGGCATCGATGCCGTACCGGCCACTCCGCAGGGACTTCCGATATTCGGCAATATTCTATTTTTCCCAGACCACGACCGAGAATTCGCGCCCAGTCTCTGCGATTGGCTGGAACGCGTTTCGCGGTCAATCTGAAGATTGCGGGAGAGCTCATGGCTGCTCCTGTTATGAATCGCCAACAGCGCCGCGCCGCCAAAAAACTTGGACAGACGCCGAGCCATCCACCGAGCGAAACAGCGGTTGGCCTGGTCTCAGCGGGTGCCGCCGAGCTTTTCTGCGCAGGCCTCCGGCATCACCAGGCAGGACGGTTGGCGGAGGCCGAGGGTTGTTATCGGGGCGTGCTGGCGGTCCAACCCGGGCATGCCGACGCTCTCAACATGCTCGGTGTCATCGCCTACCAGTTGGGGCGCCATGAAGCAGCCGTCGAATTGATCGGCCGAGCCATCAAGCAGAACGAAGCGGCGCCATCTTATTTTTCCCACTTGGGCCTGGCGTTGCAGGCGCAGGGCAAGCTCAACGCGGCGATCGCCGCGTTTCGCCAGGCAATCCGCCTCAGGCCGGACTATGCCGACGCTTACTCCAACCTCGGCATTGCGCTGCGGGACCAGGGCCAGCTCGACGAAGCGATCGCGGCGTATCGTCAGGCGATCCGCCTCAAGCCCGACTATGCCGAGGCTCATGGCAACCTCGGTGTTGCGCTACGCGACCAGGGCCAGCTCGACGAGGCGATTGCCGCCAGTCGCCGAGCGATCGACATCAAGCCGGACTATGCTCAGGCTCATTGCAACCTCGGTGTCGCGCTGCGGGACCAAGGCAAGCTCGATGAGGCCGTTGCCGCCTATCGCCAGGCGATCGGCATCAAGCCCGACTTCGCTGAGGCTCACAGCAACCTCGGTGCTACGCTACGGAACGTGGGGCAGCTCGACGAAGCGATTGCCGCGTGTCGCCAGGCGATCCGCATCAAGCCCGACTTGGCGGGGGCTCATTACCATCTAGGCAATGCGCTGTGGATTCAGGGCCAGCGCGACGAAGCGATCGCTGCGTATCATCAGGCGATCCGCATCAAACCGGACCATGTCGAGGCTTATTACAAGCTCGGTCTAGCGCTGCGGGACCAGGGCCGGCACGACGAGGCGATCGCCGCCTATCGCGAGGCCATCGGCATCAATCCCGAACATGCCGAGGCTTATTGCAACCTCGCTGTCGCTTTGGGGGACCAGGGCAAGCTCGACGAAGCGATTGCCGCGTGTCGACGGGCGATCGGCATCAAGCCCGACTTCGCCGAGGCTCACAGCAATCTCGGTGTCGCGTTGCGGGATCAGGGCAATCTTGACGGGGCGATTGCCGCATGTCTGCGGGCGATCAGGATCAAGCCCGATTTTGCCGAGGCTCACAGCAATCTCGGCAATGCGCTGCGGGACCAAGGCAGGTCCGACGAGGCGATCGCCGCCTATCGCCAGGCTATCAGAATCAACCCGGACTCGGCTGACGCTCATTACAACCTCGGTGCCGCGCTGCAGGGCCTGAGTAGGCTCGACGACGCGCTTGCTGAATATCGCCACGCGGTTCGCATCAAGCCGGACTATGCCAAGGCTTATTCCAACTTGGGCGCAGCCCTGGACGAGCAGGGCAGGGTCGACGAGGCGATCTCCGCCTATCGCCAGGCCATCGGCGTCAAGCCGGACTATGCCGCGGCTCACTCCAATTTGTTACTTTGTCTGAACCGCATCGACACGATAATGCCCGCTCAACTTTTTGCCGCCCACCTGGAATGGGATGAACGATATGGCGGGCAGGCGCCGCGGCCTCGTGTCCATGCCCATGATCGCGATCCGGCGCGGCGATTGAGGGTTGGATACCTGTCTCCGGATTTTCGTCAGCATTCGGTGGCGTATTTTGTGGAGCCACTGCTGCAGGGGCACGATCGGCAGCAGGTGGAGGTGTTCTGCTATGCCGAGGTGGCGCGGCCGGACCGGGTCACGACGCGTCTGCAGGGACTCGCCGACCACTGGCTCACAACCGTCGGGCTGCCGGACGATGCGGTTGCCGAGCGTATCCGGACGGACCGCATCGATATCCTGGTCGATCTTGCGGGCCATACGGCGAACAACCGGCTGCAAGTATTCGCCCGCAAGCCGGCGCCGGTACAGGTGACATGGCTGGGCTATCCCAATACGACGGGGTTGAGGGCAATTGACTACCGGCTGGTCGACGAGGTGACCGATCCCGCCGGCGAGGCCGATGCGTGGGCCAGCGAGACCTTGGTGCGGCTGGAGGGCGGATTCCTCTGCTATAGGGCAGCGAAGGACGCCCCTGCACCGGAGGCTCCGCCCTGTCTAAAGACCGGGAGGGTGACTTTCGGGTCGTTCAACAATCCGGCCAAGGCGTCGGCAGCCACCTTGGATGCTTGGGCAAGGCTGCTGACCCGTCTGCCCCAGGCGCAGCTGTTGTTGAAGGGAAAGTCGTTTGCCGACGACGGTGCCCGTATGCTGTTCCTGCGGCGATTGGGGGAACGCGGGGTGTCGGCGGAGCGGGTGGAGCTGATGGCGCAGCTCGCGGACCCCGCCGCGCATCTGGCCGCATACCATCGGGTCGACATCGCGCTTGATCCGTTTCCGTACAACGGCACGACGACGACCTGCGAGGCGCTGTGGATGGGCGTTCCGGTGGTGACGCTGCGGGGTGACCGGCATGCCGGGCGGGTTGGGGCTAGTCTTCTGACTCAGATCGGCACGTCGGATCTGATTGCCGGATCGGCCGAGGACTATGTGGAGATCGCCGCCGCGCTGGCCAACGATCCGGCCCGGCTGAGCGATTTGCGGCACTCGTTGCGCCCGCGCATGGCGGCGTCGCCGTTGTGCGATGGGCCTGCCTTCGCTCGCAAGATTGAAGCCGCGTTTCGCACCATGTGGCAACAATGG
>JBKQHQ010000079.1:0-50757 GCA_052148715.1 Xanthobacteraceae bacterium
CCCCGGCCAACCCACCGTGCTCGCGGCCTTGCCCCCTCCCCGACCCTCCCCCGCTCGCGGGGGAGGGAGCCGACCGCCGTGCCCACCTTGCGGTTCTGCGGCCCAGTCAAGACCTTCTCCGTGCTGAGCATCGAGACCATCGTCCAAAGCCTTGCCAGCGGATTGCTGACGGGTCTCCTCTACGGGCTCATCGCGGTCGGCTTGGCCCTGATCTTTGGCCTCATGGACGTCGTGAATTTCGCCCACGGCGAGTTCCTGATGGCGGCGATGTACGCGACCTTAGGCCTCGCCGTGTATCTCGCCCTCGATCCGCTGCTGTCGGCGCCGCTCGTTGCCGCGGCCCTGTTCGCGTTCGGCGCGCTCGTCTATCTCGGGATCGTGCGCTTCGCCGTGCGGGCACGGACCAATGCCGGCATGGTGCAGATCTTTGCGACCTTCGGCCTCGCCATCCTGATGCGCGGGCTCGCTCAATACTTCTTCACGCCCGATTACCGCAGCATCCAAAGCTCTTGGCTCGGCGGCCGGACCCTGTCGGTTGCCGGCATCTACCTGCCGGCGCCGCAACTCGTCGGCGCGGTCGTTTCGATGGCGGCGTTCGGCCTCCTTTACGTCGTGATCCACCGCACCGATTTCGGCCGGGCGCTCGAGGCGACGCGCGAGGACGCCGACGCGGTCGCGCTCGTCGGCATCGACAAGAACCGGGTCTTCGCGCTCGGCTGGGGCCTGGGCTCGGCCTTGGTCGGGCTTGCCGGCGCCGTCATGGCGACCTTCTTCTACATCTATCCGGATGTCGGCGCCTCATTCGCGCTCATAGCCTATGTGGTCGTGGCGCTCGGCGGTTTCGGCAGCGTGTTCGGGGCGTTCGCGGGCGGGATCATCGTCGGGCTCGTCGAAGCAATCACGGCGATGATCGTGCCGCCGTCGCTCAAGTCCGTCGGCATCTATGCGGTCTACTTGGCAGTCGTCTTCTTGCGTCCGCGCGGATTGTTCGGATCGATCTGATGGACCAGGCCTCGTTTGCCCAAGGCCGGCGCCGCGAGCTCATGCTTGCCGGAATATTGGTCATCATCGCCGCCGCGCTTCCGCTCTTCGTCAAGGACGTCTACGTCCAGAACATCCTGGTCTTGACCTTGATGTATGCCGCGCTGGCGCAGAGCTGGAACATCCTCGGCGGCTACTGCGGTCAGATCTCGCTCGGGCACGCGCTTTATTTCGGGCTCGGTGCCTATACGAGCACCCTCCTCTACACCAAGTTCGGCGTCCTGCCCTGGTTCGGCATGCTCGGCGGCGGCATCCTCTCGGCCGTGATCGCGCTCGCGCTCGGCTATCCCTGCTTCCGGCTGCGCGGGCACTATTTCGTCATCGCCACCATCGTCATCGCCGAGACCGCCTACCTCTTGTTCCTGAACTGGGACTGGGCCGGAGCCGCGCTCGGCATCGACATGCCGGTGCGCCACGACAGCTGGGCGGCCTTTCAGTTCACGCGCAGCAAGCTCCCCTATTACTACTTCGCGCTCGTCCTTGCCGGCATCACCTGGCTCGTGACCTTTGCGTTCGAGAACTCGAAATGGGGCTATTGGTGGCGCGCCGTGAAGGACAATCCCGAGGCCGCGGAAAGCCTCGGCGTGGTGGTCTTTCATTCCAAGATGGCGGCCGCCGCCGTGTCGGCCTTTTTCACCGCCATCGGCGGCAGCTTCTATGCGCAGTTCGTGTCCTATATCGACCCGGGCAGCGTGATGGGCTTCCATCTCTCGCTGCTGATGGCCTTGCCGGCCGTGCTCGGCGGGATCGGCACGCTGTGGGGACCCGCACTCGGCGCGGCGATCCTCATCCCGGTGACCGAGCTGACGCGCTCCTATGTCGGCGGATCCGGCCGGGGCACCGATCTGATCGTCTACGGCGCGCTGGTCATGCTCGTCGCGCTGGCGCGGCCGGAGGGGCTCGTCGGGTTGTTCGCGTGGCGTCGAGCGGGAGCGACCGCATGAGCTCGGTTCCCCTGCTCGAGATCCGTAACGTTTGGCAGCGCTTCGGCGGCGTGGTGGCCAACAGCGACGTTTCGATCGCGGTCGCGCCGGGTGAGCTCGTCGGGCTGATCGGACCGAACGGCGCCGGCAAGTCGACGCTGTTCAATCTCATCGCCGGGGTCACGCCGCCGACACAAGGGTCGATCCGCTTCGCCGGGGAGGACGTGACCGCGCTGCCGGCGCCCGAGCGCTGCAAACGCGGCATTGGGCGCACCTTTCAGGTCGTGAAGAGCTTCGAATCGATGTCGGTGATCGACAACGTGATCGTCGGCAGTCTCGTGCGCACGTCCCGAATCGCCGATGCACGCCGGCATACCCTCGAGGTGCTGGAATTCACCGGGCTCCTCGCGCGGGCGCAGACGCCGGCGAGCGAGCTGATCCCGGCGGAGAAGCGGCGGCTCGAGGTCGCTCGCGCGCTCGCCACCTCGCCGAAGCTCTTGTTGCTCGACGAAGTCCTCACCGGACTGACCCCGACCGAAGCGCAAAAGGGCGTCGATCTGGTGCGTCGCATCCGCGACCGCGGCATCACCATTCTGATGGTCGAGCACGTGATGGAGATCGTCATGCCGCTCGTCGACCGGGCCATCGTGCTCGATCTCGGCCGCGTTCTCGCGCAAGGCAAGCCCGCCGACATCGTACGCGACCCGCGCGTCATCAGCGCCTATCTCGGGGAGCGGCAGCATGCTGGCAGCGCGTGATCTCACCACTGCCTATCACGGCCTCGTCGCCATCTCCGGCGTGACCATCGAGGTGGGCAAGGGCGAGATCGTCTGTGTCGCGGGCGCCAACGGCGCCGGCAAGTCGACGCTGCTGAAATCGATCGCCGGCATGGAGCGGCCCCGAGCCGGACAGGTCGTGTTCGACGGCGCGCGGATCGATGGGCTTGCTCCGCACCGCATCACGGCCCGCGGCATCGCCTTCGTCCCGGAGAACCGGCGGCTGTTTCGCCGCCTCTCGGTGCGCGATAACCTGCGCCTCGGCAGCTACCTCTATCGCCGGCAGGCCGATCGCGAAGAGCCGCTGGCGCGCGTCATGGCGCTGTTTCCGCGCCTCGCGGAACGATTGGACCAGCGCGCCGAGACGCTGTCGGGCGGCGAGCAGCAAATGCTCGCCATCGCCCGCGCATTGATGACGCGGCCGCGCCTGTTGATGCTCGACGAGCCCTCGCAGGGCATCATGCCAAAGCTCGTCGACGAGATCTTTGCCGCCGTCGCCGTCATCCGCCGCGCCGGCACGACCGTCCTGATCGTCGAGCAGCGCTTGACCGAGTGCCTCGAGATCACCGATCGCGCCTATGTGCTGCAGACCGGCCGCGTGCTGATGAGCGGCACCGCCGCGCAGATAAAGGAGAATGTCGACGTCCGTCGGGCCTATCTCGGCCTGTGACCGAATTAAAGTTTCGAGCGAGCATCGCTCGGGGATTCAGCGTTGAGCCGGGCCTGTCAGTGCGCGAGCACGACCTCGACCTCGCCGTCGACGCCGGCGGTCACCTTGAAATCCCAATCCTGCGCGCGGCCCTCGTTGCGGGCAATCACTTTGTATTCCCCCTCGTTCAGCACCACGCGCGGAAAGGCGCCGATCGATTCCTTGACCACATCGCCGCTCGGCGTCAGCACCGTCCACGCCGTGTTGGCGAGCGCTTCGCCACCTTTCTCGCTGACCAGCTTCAGGGTGATGACGGCCGCGCGATGGGTGATCGTCACATCGGTGAGCTTGCCGACCTGCACCCTGATGTCCGATCGAACGATGGCGTTGGTGTCGCCGTAATTCGACACGATGTGATAGGTGCCTTCCGGGAGCAGCACCATCTCGCCGGTCATGATGCCCTGGGCGAGCGGCTTTTTCTCTCCGGGCTCGAACTGGCTGCCCGGATAGACCTCGAACGAAATCTGTCCAGGCGGAATACGCACGTCGCCGACCTGCCCTTTCATGACCAGGCCGCCTGCCGGGACGTCGAGCACCTCGCGGACCGGCTCGGAGCGCAGCACGACCGGCTTGACCGCGCTCGCGAGGCCGAAGGCGCAGTGAACGACGTAGCCGCCGGGCGGCAGCGCGAAGGAAGGCGACGGTGACTTGTCTTCCTTCACCAGGCGAAACACGCCGGCTGCATCCGGCTTGTCCGTAAAGATTCGCCAATCAACCGCGCCGGTGATCGGCATATCCCGGCCGAAGCGGGCCGCAAGCGTAAGCGTAACCTGACCGGAGAGGCCCGATCCGGCCGGACCCGCCGGCGGAACCGCCTGGATTACGCCTGGGGCAGCGACCCCGGGCGACACGATGCTTGCCCCCGGCGCCGCGGTTCCGGCCACCGGGGGGCCCAGGGAGGGCCCGGACGAGAATAGCGATCGCGCCCCGCCTGATTGCGCCGACAGCTCGTGCGGGACGAGGACGGCGAAGAGAATGAGGGCGCCAACCAGACGGCGCGCACCGAGGGGCCTGCTCGCGTTCATGGTGCTCAGTCCTCGATCGGAATCGCGGCGATTTCAAGCCTTTGTCGCCGGTTTGTCACAAGAGGGCAGCCTGTGCTACCCGGCGACAAGTCTTTCGGAGCTTCACCATGCCCGACGCCCTCGAGCTCTTGCGCACGCGCCGCTCGGTCAAGCCGGTGGAGTTAACCGGCCCGGCCCCCTCGGCGGCCGATATCGATACGTTTCTGACCATCGCATCGCGCGTGCCGGACCACGGCAAGCTGGCGCCCTGGCGGTTCCTGGTATTCGAGGGCGACGCCCGCCTGCGCGCCGGCGACAGGATAGCTGCGGCGTACAAGGGCAAATATCCCGATGCAACGGCCGACCAGCTCCAATTCGAGCACACCCGTCTGGCCCGGGCGCCGCTGGTGATCGCCGTCGTGAGCCGCGCCGCCCCGCACGTGAAGATTCCGGAATGGGAGCAGGTGCTCTCGGCGGGAGCCGCCGCCATGAACCTCGTGCTTGCGGTCCACGCGATGGGCTATGCGGCGGATTGGATGACCGAGTGGTACGCCTACGACCGGGACGTCCTCGAGGCTTTTGGGCTCGCGTCGAACGAACGGATCGCCGGCTTCGTTCACATCGGCAGGCCGCCGCGACCACCGGAAGATCGCCCGCGCCCGCCGCTCGCCCAGATCGCCATGCGCTACGCCGGCTGACACGGCATTCTCGACCGGCCCGACATATGCAAGAATGCGAGGGCGGTGTGCCGGAAGCCGCGCCTCGGCGTCATGTAGAATCCTTGTTTGCGTGCCAGTTCACTCCGATCGTCAGGGAAGGAGGGGAAAAGGCTTGGTTTTTGACAGTCTATTACGCCGCCCCGGTAACGATCCCGTCGTCGAAGGCGGCGAACCAGCGTCAGAGCCACAGCAGCGGCCGGTGATCGGGCTGGCGCTCGGTGGTGGCGCGGCCCGCGGGTTCGCACATATCGGCGTCCTGCGCACGCTGCTTGCGCACGGAATAGCCCCCGAGGTGGTCGTCGGCACGTCGATCGGCGCCGTGGTGGGCGGCTGCTATGCGGCCGGGTACCTCGACCAGTTCGAAAAGTGGACGCGAACGCTGACGCCCCGCGGCATCCTCAGTTATCTCGATATCAGCCTGTCCGGCGCCGGCTTCATCAACGGTGCGCGCCTTGCGGAGCAGTTGGAAATCGCCTTCGGGAAAACGCTCGTTGATGAGCTGCCGCTGAAGTTCCTCGCCATCGCCACCGAAATCGGCACGGGCCATGAGATCTGGCTCACGCGCGGGCGGTTGGTCGAGGCTTTGCGTGCCTCCTACGCGCTGCCGGGGATCTTTGCTCCGGTCCTCATTGGTGGCCGCTGGCTGGTCGATGGCGCACTGGTCAATCCGGTGCCGGTCTCGGCGGCCCGCGCGCTCGGTGCGCGGCTCGTCATCGCGGTCAATCTCAACGCCGATATCTTCGGC
Source organism: Xanthobacteraceae bacterium (assembly GCA_052148715.1). Lineage (GTDB taxonomy): Bacteria > Pseudomonadota > Alphaproteobacteria > Rhizobiales > Xanthobacteraceae > JBKQHQ01. The sequence continues at coordinate 5,918 of JBKQHQ010000079.1, forward strand.
CGCGGCACCACGATCGCCAATCATGGGTCCGACGAAAGCGATGATCTGTTGCGCGACGCCAAGGCGCAACGGAGCGATGCCCGCGGCATGTTCGGCGTCGAGCGGTTCGTGAAGCGGCAATTGGTCGGGGGGGCCGGACGGCCCGGCATCCCGACGGTGATGGTCGAAGCCTTCAACGTCATGCAGGACCGCATCACGCGGTCACGCCTCGCCGGCGATCCGCCCGACGTGCTGATCAGTCCCCGACTCGGCTCGATCGGCTGGTTTGATTTTCACCGCGCGAGCGATGCCATTGCCATCGGCGCGCTCGCAGCCGAACGCGCCTTGGAGCCCCTGTCCGACGCCATCGCCGCCTTGAGCGCGCCAACGCCGCCCAAGGCCGCGGTGAAGTAAGATTACGCCGTGAGAATGTAGTCGCGCAGCGCCGCGGACTCGTGCTCGATCTCGTGCAGTCGATGCTTGACCACGTCCCCGATCGACACGATGCCGACGAGTTGATCATCCTCGACAACCGGCACGTGACGGAACTTGCCCGCCGTCATGCGTTCCATGATGGCGGCGATGGTCTCCGTGCTCGTGCAAGTGACGACCTTGCGCGTCATCACTTGGCCGACCGGCTCATCGAGCGCCCGCTCCCCGCGCTCGGCCAGTGCACGCACGATATCGCGCTCTGACACGATGCCGACGACGCGCCGATCGGCGCCGAAGATGACCAGCGCACCGATGCGGCGATCGGCCAAGATCTTGACCGCTGCCGCGAGCGTGGCGGTGGGCTCGACCGTGACGACGTTATTGCCCTTCGATCCAAGAATTGCCTTGACGGTCATGACAGCTTCCTCCCATGCCGAGGTCGCCATCCGGCTTCCACGGCCGATTTTTGTTAAGCCGGCGCAAGCGCCGAAGTTCCCGGACGTCCGGCCCAAGAGAACCCGGATTCCGGAATGTCAGGCCCGCGATCGCAGATGGGTCAACCGTGGGTCGGATGCACCCTGTTGGGGTGTGTCGGATATATGATCGGACGCAAATGTTGCCCTTGCAAGGGCCAGGAGACCGGATCGTTAATGCAAAGTTGGCCCGGTATCCGGCTGCCCCCCATCGCGGGCATCGCGCCGCACCGGGTCAAAAACCGCGAAAAGCAGAAGGCCCGCGAGAAATCCCCCGATATGGGCTTGCCAAGCGACGTTTTGCTCGCCGGCAATCGAGATCGAGCCCAATCCGATGAGGATATTGAGCCCAAACCACACGCCGACGAAAACAACAACGCGCAGATCGCGAAACGCGGCGCCAAGCGGCAGCGCCGGAGCCCGATAGGCTTGATCGTCTTCGGTCCGAAAGAGGCCGAGCGGGGCGCCTGGCTGGAAGACGAAGCGCATCGAGGCCGCCATCATCCCCGAAATCGCTCCTGACGCGCCCACCATGGGGATATCCTCGCCGGCGTGGGTGGCCAGATGCAGTGCCGCCGCGCAAGCCGCGGTCACCGCGAAAAAGGCAAGATATCGCGGCGGGCCGAACCGCCGCGCGACCGCTGTGCCGAAGGGCAGCAGCCAAATCGTATTCGCGCCCAGGTGAACGAAATCCCCGTGGATCAGCGAGTAGGTGACGAACGTCCAGATGTCTGCGTAAAGGCCACCGGGATAGCCCGGCACAAGACTGGGCTCGTAGCGTGCCGGGATGAACCCGAACAGCACGAGAAATTCCTGGTCCTGCGGCGACGACAGGCCGAGGACGAAAACACGCACCAAGTGGACGGCCAAGAGCACCGCCAATGTCGCGACAATGACGCCTGGGACATTGAAGAACGGCTCTCGCGCTGGTCCCGCTGGTCGATCCGTTCCGTGCATTGCAGCCAAATTGGGTGCCGGTTTGCCGCGCAAGTCGGATGTTTCCGATTTGCGCCGTGGGCCAATCCCGAAGTCGGCTGCACCCGACGGGCGAAATGCGACCAGAGATGGGATCTAGAAACACGCTTCAATTCGGTTCGAATGAACCGCGCCGCTCGATGTTGGGCGGAGATAGGCTGCGCGACCGCTTTCGGCAACCGCCTTCGCGCATCACCTTTTTGCCAAGCTCACGCGGGCGACCGGCCGAGCACCTTTGCGATCAACGACCGCGAGCAAAAAAAGGGGAGAGCTTGCGCCCTCCCCCTTCAGCCGCCCCCCGTTTTTCCGCGGCACGCCTGCTATCGGCGTGCGGTCACATCGCGTGCACCCTCGGCCTGATTTCTTGCGTCGAGAGCCGCCGGGCTCGAGCGCCACGCTAGCAAGCCCACGGCGATCTACAACATCAACCATTCAGTAACCCTAACAAAGGGTTAGACCGGAAATCCGGGCTCCGAACCGGACCGCGGCATACGCCGTGCTGATCCCTCCCCAAGCGTCACCGCTGCGCCAAAGACTGTCCCAGTCGGGGACAGCCAGCGGGGATCGCGGCGACAGAGGGGCTACGGCGTCATGAAACACTCTTCCTCGCGGCAGCTGTTCGATTACTGGAATCATCGCCGCGGCAACCGCCCGGCGCCGGAGCGCGGCGAGATCGAACCCGGAGCGATCCGCGGCGTTCTCGGCGATACGTTCATTCTCGCCTATGAGCCTGGCGCCGGACATCCCTTCCGCCTCGCCGGAACCAAGGTTTGCGCGCTGTTCGGCCGCGAGCTCAAGGCGGAGCCTTTCGCCAAGCTTTGGGGCGAAGCATGGCGCGAGCCGGCGATTAAGCTGGTCGATCTGACGGCCGATGAATGGGTCGGACTGGTCGCGGGGGTCACCGGAAGGGTCGACGACGGGCCGCCGGTCGACCTCGAGCTGTTGCTCTTGCCCCTGAGCTATCGGGGGCGGGCGCATGCGCGCGTCCTCGGCGTGCTGGCGCCGCTAGGCGCCCCCCTTGGGCTTGGGACCGCGCCGCTGACGAGCTTGCAGCTCGGCTCGCTCCGCCACCTGGGCCCCGCGGTCGAGACGGTCGCGGCGCCGCGCCTAACCGGCAGCTCGACCGCACGGCGACCGCACCACGGGCTCGTCGTCTACGAGGGCGGCCGTCCCGAATAGAGCCGAGGCCGGAACAGGCGGCCTAATCCTCAACGTGTTCGGACCGCAAAGCTAACGCAACCTTTACAGATCAGGCCATACCCTGCGCTCCCACCGGTCGCTCGTCACAAGGCTGACGCAGGCACATGGCGTTGCTATCCAACAAGGCATCTATTCTGCCTCTGAGCGAAGAGCGCCGGCGTTTTCAGCGGGTGCGCGTCAATCTCATGGGACGCTACATGCTCCAGGACCGACAGGAGTTTCCCTGCCAGGTTAACAACATGTCGCCGGGAGGCATGGCCGTGACCGCGCCGGTGATTGGGGCGGTCGGCGAGCGGGTCATCGCCTATGTCGATCATCTCGGCCGGCTGGAAGGCAAGATCGCGCGCGTGCTCGACAACGGTTTTGCGATGACTATCGCGGCGACCCCGCGCAAGCGTGACAAGCTCGCCGCGCAGCTCACCTGGATCGCCAACCGGCACATTCTCAATCTGCCGGAAGACCGCCGTCACGGTCGCATCATACCGCGCAATCCGATGACGCGCCTGATCATGACCAACGGCCTCAACATAACGTGCCGCATTATTGACATCTCGCTCTCGGGCGCGGCCATCGCCAGCGCCGAGCGGCCACCGGTGGGCTCCCTGTTGAGTCTCGGCAAGGTTCCGGCCCGGGTAGTCCGTCATCTCGAGGAAGGGTTCGCGGTCGAGTTCACGCGGCTGCAGCATCCCGACTCTCTCGAGGAGAACGTCACCGGCGGGTAAACGCCGTGCGCGCGCCCTGGCGCCGCACCGTCCGCCGGCCCCTGCCCGCCGTACCATCCCCAGCGCCCGCTGCGCCGCGTTCAGCGGGCAGACCATGGTTAAGCCCAGCGCCGAAACCGTGCGCAAGGTCGTTATTTTCCGGGCGGCGCCGATTAAAGCCTAAAATTTTATACAAATTGAGAATTCGCGCATTTTAGGAAAAATTGCCTCAAACAAATACTTTGTTTTCCGCGATCTTTACTCTCCTTCTCTTCAAAACAACTGCGCGGATTTAGCGGCAACGCAAAGGCTTTGTGAGAAACGTGGTCCCAACAAGACGGGAGGGGTCACTATGGGCATTTCGACGAAGGCACTACTGAGATTAGGACGCGCCACCGCGGTGGCGCTCGCGATCGTCACGACCTCGGGCGCGCTCGAGGCGACCGAACGGCCGCTGTTCGCCGCCATCGGCGACATCGCGCGGGCGCCGATCGGCTGGATCGAGTTCTGCACCGAGACACCCCACGAATGCGAAGGCACAAATCCGCTGCCGCGCAACGTCGTGCTCTCGGGCAAAGCCTGGAAGGACCTCGTGCGGGTCAATACCTGGGTCAACACCAACATCAAGCCGATGACCGATCTCGATCATTGGGGCGTTGTCGAAAAATGGTCTTACCCCGATGACGGATACGGCGACTGCGAGGACTATGTGCTGCTCAAGCGCCGCATGCTGATCCAGGCCGGCTGGCCGCGCGAAGCGCTGCTGATCACCGTGGTGCGCGACCGAAACGGCGACGGCCACGCGGTGCTGACGGTGAAGACCGATAGGGGCGAGTTCATCCTCGACAACCAGAACGCCGAGATCGTGCTGTGGTCGGACACCGGCTACCGTTTCGTGAAACGGCAGTCGCAGGAGGACCCGAACGTCTGGGTGGCGCTCGGCGATTCACGTCCGGCGCCCGCTACCGCAACCTCGCGCTAACCATCAGGAGTTCCGCGACCCGGTCACGTCCCCACCCTCCCCGTCCCCAACCGGGTTCGCGCGCGGCCGGCTCTCCCCCAGGGGGCGGCCGCACCTTTTTTGGGCTCGAGAAAACCGCGTGGGCTCACGACCTGACGAACACAATGCAACATGGGGGAAACGGCACGTTTCGAGGCCCGGATCTACAAAGTGTGCTATAGGCTCCATCGATCGCTTGGTCAGACATGCACCTTGATGCCTTCGACGTATTGATCGGTCTTCGGCTCTCCATCATTCGGAGAGCGGCTGATATGCTCATCCTCCACTTTGGTGCTATTAGAGCGCACTCTTCAGGAGAGGGCACCGTCGGCGCCTACGCCTTGCACGTCCAGTGTCCGTGGCGCCTTGATGCGGCTACCGGGTCCGTCACCGGACGCGACGATCTTTGGGTTTATGCCGGACCGGGGGAGCGCCCGAAGAAATGGTCATACGATGACGGTCTCAGTTTGCAGGACAAAAGATTTGCCGGTCTCTTTGTCCGGGATGAGGATACGCGATCCTGGGTGAATGACAGCGATCGATTTCTCGTTATCGCCGCGCAGCAAACAAACCGTGGTGATGTGAAGCTCGACCTTGCGAACGAATTCGCGATCCTTTTGTTTCCGGCCAGTTGCACAAGCGAGGCTTGGCGCTTGTTTGCGCCTGACAGTGATCGTCACTTGGTGTTTCCGACCGAGGCAACAGACACACTGTCCCGGTGAAAGCAGGCGCGCGCCACGAGCGAATGGGAGATATGCCTGAGGTCGTTGAAGCGCCGAGGACTGGACTAGCGCTTCAAGTGCCGCCCACCGAAATTAGCGGTGGTTTCGAATAACGGGGCAGCCGTCGCGCAAGCTTTCCACATGGCCGGATGAATGTCGACACCCGAATGGTATAATGATGGCACGAATCGCTGATTTGCCGATGCGGAATGCGCGAGAAGTTCAGTGCCGGACCAAAGGACCATATGGGACTTCGTCGCCAGCAACGCGCAAGCGATTTGGATTTTTCTCTCGGCTATCGCCAAAGATGTTTGGGCCTTTCTCTGCACCGGAGTTGAGCAGCTCATCGAGCTGCTGCTGCCCCATCCCGACGCGGTTTCCGGATCGATCTATCTGTTGGTCGTCTTCGGCTTGGCAATTGGATACGTGACCGTTCACCCCGAGTATGCCTACTATTCGCTACGTCGGCATGGATTTGGCAAGAAGGCCGCAAGGCACGTTTGGTATCTCACCTTGGTGCTCCTCCTCTTCGGCGGCCTTATTCACGCGGCCGAGAGGGCCAAGGTTTCCCTCGACGTCTTAAGCCCACCGATTCCCCTCGACCTTTTGCCTGGCACGAAGTTGGCCGTGGTCGGCAACGCAATAATCTGCGTGATCGCGGTGATCGCGTTCCTCTGGCACGCCTACAATAGGGGCGTAAATGTAATCCGTGGCTTCCGGCCTTTCTTTACGCCGATCCTTGGATTGTTCGGAACGGAGCATCTCGTTGGGATGTATTGTCAGCACTACGAACTGAACAAGATAACGGAGATGCTCCTCAGAGTTTTGCATGGGATGAACGGGGCAGAGCTCTTGGAATCGCTGATCGCCGTCTTAATCACGGCACTGCTCGCTTACTTGACGCAATCATATTTGCGTCAACGAGATATTGGGATGAGGGACTTCGAACAATTGACAGATCGATCGGTATAGCGGAGCCCAGACGTGAGGATCACAAGCATTTCTCTTCTCATCACCTTGCTGGCCCTCGGGCCGCAAGCCGCCGCCCAAATACGCGTCCCCGACCCTATAATACCTTCCGTTCCCGTGGGGCCAGCGCCGCTCGCTCCTATTCAGATCATCCCGCCCCCTCCGCCTCCTCTTCAACCCATCCACGAGCTTCCGCACGGACCGACGTGCACCCTGCAATGTTCGCCAAGCGTGATCTGTCAGCCAGGGCAGGCGTGCCCGCAGACCTGTAGACAGGTGTGCAATTGACATGTTGGAACGCGGCATGGCCATGGCTGGTGGAGCAAAACAGCGCCTGACGCGGCGAAGCGTCGGTCGAGCGGGGCAGTGGCCGTTTTTCTTCCCCCTCTCCCCCGCTTAGCCGATCCGCCGTAAGCCCTTGGCGTATTGCTGCCAGCGCTGCACGTACCACTCCGCCGCTCCGGTCAGTTGCTTCACCGCCGCCTCGTCGAGCGAGCGGTGGGCGCGCGCCGGGGCGCCGATGATCATTGAATTGTCCGGAAACTCTTTGCGCTCCGTGATCACCGCGCCGGCCCCGACCAGGCAGTTGCGTCCGATCCTGGCGCCGTTGAGGATAATGGCCCCGATGCCGACCAGCGTGTTCGCGCCGACCGTGCAACCATGCAGCACCACGTTGTGGCCGATCGTGCATTGCGGTCCGATCGTCAGCGGAGCGCCGATGTCGGTATGCAGCGTACAGCTCTCCTGAATGTTCGAGCCCTCGCCGAGCTCGATCCATTCATTGTCGCCGCGCAGCACCGCGCCAAACCAGACGCTCGCATCGGCCCAAAGCCGCACGCGGCCGATCACCACCGCAGTGTCGGCAATGTAATAGCGGCCGGTTTCGGGCAGATCCGGGGCCTGCCCGTCCAGTTCGTAGATCGGCATTCCGCACTCCTCTCATGGCCGGCTAAGCCCTCAAGCATACCGCCCACTGAGAGGTTATCGTCCGGCCTCCCGGCCGCCAACGCCGATTTCGCGGCCGGCAGCCTGCCCGTCGCACGCAATCGTGCAAGCGCGTAAGCGCGGTAGGGCGCGGGAGTGGGCAACTAGGAGAAAGACGCGGTCCAACCGCGCGAACGGTCGCCCGTCAGGCCACCAGCACGCCGAGCGCTTGCAAGCCCGAGATCACCAACGTGCCGGACATCAAGCTCCAGAAACCGGCGATCGCGGTTGCGAGCATGACGAACTCGATCCGCCGGCCCTCGATGTGGAGGCCCCTTATCGTATTGCGCATGATGATGAACGGCGCCGCGAAGGCGAGGAAAGGCACCGCCGCAAAGGCCGAAGGACGCGGCCCCTGCCCGAGCAGACGAAAGCTCGGCGGGTGTTCGGTGACGAGCTGATAGCCGCTCGCGCACAGCCCGGCTACGGCAAACCCAATCGCGAGCACGAGAAGGAAATGGAGCGAGACAAGCGACATGCGGCCTCTGGCGACACGGGCGACGCCCTTGCGGACGCCCATGGATCGCAAACTGCGCGGCCGCCCGCCACCATATCCTTAAGAAATGGTAAACGCCGGGGGCTCAGACCGGAATCGACCGCGTGCCATAATCACCGCTGATTCGATTATGCGCTGATGTGCCATGGTCACCGTTGCGTCAACCCGACAGCCGTCCCACCGCCAGCGTACGGGCAGGCTCGTGCTGCCGCTCGCCGCGTCAGTGGCGTCCATCGCGCTCGGCATCGCCTTCGTCGCGTATCTGCTTTGGCCGCGCTGGCCAAGTCCGCCGCTGGCACTCGATGCGCCGGCCCTGCCGATCACCATCGGCGGAACGCTGTTCAACGTGCCGCCGGCAGCGATCCGGGTCGCGGTGCAGCGTCGTCCCGGCGCGCAGGAACGCATCGATCTTGCGTTTCTGTGGCCCTCGCTGCTGCCCGATCCCGCGAACAAGCAGGCCAATTCGCTTGGCGGAGCGAGCAACCCGCTCGATCGAATCTTCGTCACCATTGCCAACGCCGACAGCGGGCTCGCACCGGAAGAGCGGGTGAAGGTCATCTATCCACGATACCTGGGAAAGACGCCGAACACCGGCCCTGACGGTCTCCTCCTTCTCGGGTTCCGAGCCGAGACGCCTTATCAGGGCGAGGACCTGCTCTACGACGGCGGGACACCCCAGCGCTTCGTCGCCCGCTGCACCCGCACGCAGGGTCCCGCGCGCGGCACGTGCCTGAGCGAACGGCGCGTGGGCAGCGCCGACGTCACGTTCCGCTTCCTGCGCGATTGGCTCGACCAGTGGCGCGACGTTGCAAGCGGCACGGAGCGTCTGCTGGCAAGCCTGCGACCCGCCGGCGGGTAAGCGGGAAACGTCCGTCGAGGATCGGGCGTAACGCCCAATCCCAGGCGGTCGCGTCAAATCTTGTGGCCCTTCTTGCGCAGCTCATCGGTCATGCGCTGGCGCAGGTCTTCCGCCGCCTGTTGCCCGAAGCCCTGACCGACCTGCATGCTCTGCTGCATGATCGTTTGCGTCTTCGCCAGCAATTTTTGCCCCGCAGGCTGTCGGTAGAACGCTTCGATGTCGCGCAGCTCTTGCGCCGTGAAGTTGCTTGCATAGACCGCGACGATGCCGTCGACTATGGCACTGTAGTAGGGCGTGAACGCCTCCAGCATCATCGGCATCATCGCGTCGAAATCACGTTCGACTTCCGGCCGGTTCTGGACCAGCGCCGGCTTGAGGCCCTGCATAATGACGGGCAGGAGCGCCTTGAACTGCTCGCCCATCTTCATGGTCGTGACGAGGCTGCGTGCCGCCGCGGTCGCGTCCGAGGTTGGGGTCGGCGTTTGCGCCGGCGCCGTGCAGACGGAAAAAAGCAGCAGAGCAGCGATCAACCCAGAGCGTCCGAGCATAGGCCTCTCCTGTGCACGCAACATGATCAAACTGATCGACCGTCCCAACCTCCGGGCGGGCCGCCGGCGCTCTCGCGCATGATCTATTCGAGGTCGGTCTCCAGGATCGCCATGTCGAAATTGTAGGAACGATCCCCGTCCTCATCGTCGACGGACAAGACGCCGACGAATTCATCGCCGATATAGACTTCGGCGGAATCGTTCTTCTTGGGCCGCGGCACGACGCGAATTTTCGCGTTGCCGAAAAGCCGTTTCAAATAAGCGTCGAGCTTCCTGATCTCTTGAACGTCCACCGTCGTCGCTCCCGATCCGATGCGCGATTGCGCGGTTATTCTTCAAGGCACTTTTTCCCGGTCGACGTCAAATACCCGGGTCGAGAAGCATCTGGTTCATCGAGCGCGCCGGTTCGGGACACCCGGCCTCGCCGACGACTTTGGCCGGCACGCCGGCGACCGTGACGTTGTGAGGCACTGATTTCACCACCACCGAGCCGGCGGCAACCCGGGCGCAGGGCCCGACCTCAATGTTGCCCAAAATTTTCGCGCTGGCGCCGATCATCACGCCGCGGCGAATTTTCGGGTGCCGGTCGCCGTGCTCCTTGCCGGTACCGCCGAGCGTCACGTCGTGCAGCATGGAAACGTCATCCTCGATCACCGCGGTCTCGCCGACGACAAGCCCGGTGGCGTGGTCGAGAAAGATCCCACGCCCGATGCGCGCGGCCGGGTGGATGTCGGTCTGGAACACCGAGGATGAGCGGCTCTGCAGGTAGTAAGCAAAATCGCGGCGCCCTTTGCGCCACAGCCAGTGGGCCAGACGGTGCGTCTGCAGCGCGTGGAAGCCCTTGAAATACAGCAGCGGCTCGAGGAACCGGTTGGTCGCCGGATCGCGGTCGACGACGGCGACGATGTCGGCGCGAAATACCTCCCCGATCTCCGGCGCATCATCGAGCGCATCGGCATAGGCTTGCCGGATCAGCTCGCCCGAAATGTCCGGATGCGACAGCCGCTCCGACACGCGATGGACGACCGCCGATTCGAACTGGTCATGGTGCAGGACCGTCTCGTAGATGAACGTGGAAAGCTCCGGCTCGCGCCGCACGATCTCTTCGGCTTCGCCGCGCACCCGCGCCCAGATTGGATCGACCTTGTCGAGCGCGTTCGCCGGCCGCTTCTGTTGCTGGGCCATGACCTGCTCCTAAAGTACGTTCCGGCCGAGTTGACCGGAACGGGCTCTCTCTCGGAGAGGCTCTTAGCATATTTCTGGGGCCTGGGGAGGAGCGGATCAATGGTCGAGGCGACTTAGAAAACCAAGGATGACGGCAGCGAACTGGTCGTTGCGGTCGCCGGCGACCATATGCCGGGCCCCGCTGACATCGACGTATTGCGCATGCGGGACAAGCTCGAGAAAATCCTTCGCGTGGGCCTCATGCACGAGCTCGGAAGCGGCGCCGCGCACCAGCAGGGCCGGGATTTTCAAGCTGCGCGCCGCCGCGACGAGCCTTGCTTCGATCACCTCGCGGCCTTCGCCGACCGGCCGCCTGCCGTCGATAAACTTCGGATCCCAATGCCAGCGCCAACGTCCGTCCGGACTTTGGCGCAAGTTCTTCTTCAAACCTTCGTGCGAGCGCGGCCGCGGCCGGTGCGGCAAGTAGGCCGCCACCACCTCGGCAGCCTCCGCAATCGAGGCAAACCCCTCTTGCGCGTGGGCGCGCATGAACCCTTGGACCTTCGCCACGCCGTCGAGGTCGACGCGCGGCGTGATATCGACAAGCACGAGCGCCGCGAAAACCGGCGCCTCCCCTTTCCGCTCCGCGTCCCCTGCGGCGACCAATGCCGCGATGCCGCCGAGGGAGGCGCCGATCACGGTTGGCCGCGTTCCCGATTGCAGAGCGAGCGCATCGGCCATGGCGCGCGCATCGGCGGCAAAATCGACAAATGAATAGGCGCCATCTGCGATCCACGCCGAATCGCCGTGCCCACGCTGATCGACCGCGTAGGCCATGCGACCCGCTCGGGCGATCTGCTCGGCCGTCGCACGCCAGGCGTGCCTAGTCTGTCCACCGCCATGCAGCAACAACACTGGCGGTCCGCGATCACCGAATACGTCCCCGACCAACCGGTTGCCGACGGCCCCAGTAAGGACGGCCGTTGCCGGCGCGATATGGCGGCTCATGGCGCATTTTCCGCTAAGTAAAGCCCGATTAGCCGCAGAAAATGCGACCCGATCTCGAATCTTGCACGCGACCCCGGTCTCTTACGGACGGCGGTCGAGAAAGTCGAGGACGGCCGCCTTGAACACCTTGTCCCCGACCGCGAGCATGTGGTCCCGGTCAGGGATGTCGAGGGCCCGAGCGCCCGGAATCAATGCGGCGAGGGCCTCCGGCGAGCCGGCAATCGTATCTTTTGTGCCGACGGCGACCAGAACCGGCACTGCAATCCTCGCCACCTCCGCGCGCGTCAATGTTTGGCGTGATCCGCGGATGCACGCGGCGAGCGCGCGCAGATCGGATTTTGTCTGCTCGGCGAAGGCGCGGAAGGTGCGGCCGGTCTGGTCCGAGACAGCGGCGAGGCCTGGCGCCTCCAGTGCTTCGGCGATGCTCTCCGGTAATCCGACGCCGTCGACGAGCCGGATGCCGAGGCCGCCCAGGATCGCCGAACGCACGCGTTGTGGGTAGGCGAGCGCCGTGAAAGCGGTGATGCGGGCGCCCATGGAGTAGCCCATGATATCCGCGCGATCGATCTTGAGAGCGTCGAGCAACGCGCGCACATCGTCGGCCATGCGGCTCGTAGCGTACTCGGCCGGATCATAAAGTTTGGTCGATTGGCCGTGGCCGCGATTGTCGAGCGCAATCACCCGGCGCCCGGCGCGCGTCAGGCTTGCCACCCAGCCCGGCTGCAGCCAGTTCACCTCCTTGGTCGACGCGAAGCCGTGCACGAGGACGATCGGATCGCCCTCCCCTTCATCGAGAAAATCGATCTCGACCAGACCATCGTGACAGCGCGGCATGCTGGACTTCAGCCCTGCGCAGCCGCCACGACCAAGCGCTGCCGGCGGACGAGCGCGCGCCGCGCTCGCTTCGCTTTGCTCCGCTGGATCCGGTGCCACGTCCCCCGTTCAACCGCCCCTTTGGCAGCGGACACAAAGCCAAAGAGTGTAAAGGCGGCGCCGAGGACCCAAAGCGCAAGGTCGAAGGCGCCCACCGTGAGCGCGATGGCACCACGGCCCAACAGTCGCAAGATCGCGCGCGTCTTGCCGCCCTTCTTCTCGGCGAGCTTGGCGACGCGTGCCATTTCCTCCGGCCCCTCGGCCAGCTTGAGCCCATCGAGGGCCGCTTGCGTCCCCGCCTTGGTTTGGACGCGACCTACATCCTCGACGAGGTGCATCAGACCGCCGGCCCTCTCGACCTTCACCGCCTCGCGCGCCGTACGGATGGCGAGCGCCGGCTCGGTTATCGACGCGGTGGCAAAGGCCCGCCGCAAGACGGCTAAATCGACGACATCGCGCAGCGATCGCCCGATCCATCCGGCCATGCTGCCGCCGATACGACCCGTCTTGCGCGCGGCCTTGACGATGGAGAGGCCGACGCGCGCCGGCGTGCCGACGCCAAGCGTGGCATAGGTCCCGGCCGTGATGACGATCCCGACGCAGGCGAGACCCAGCACCAGCTGGTCCGCGGGCTCCCCAAGCGCCAGACTTATCCCCTCGCGGGCGGCGTCGCGAACGTCGCCGAAAACAAAGAGATCGCCGATCGCCGTTCCGGCAAGCGCGGCAAGATCATTCGGCTCGCCGACGATGAAACCACGCGCAAAGCTCGCGGCCGCGTGCTTGGCGGTCGAGGTCGGGCTATTGGCGTCGGCAACGCGTTGCTCAAGCCCGGGATCGAGCGGCACGCCCCGCTCCTTGGCGAGCTCGAGGAAGCTGTTGGCGAGATCAACGTCGCCAGCCGCAAGCGCCGTTTCAATATCCTTGGCGGCGATCGTCGCATTGAACGTATCGGCGAGCGCGCGGTCGGCGAGTGCCGCCGGATCGTCTTGCGCGAAGAGCCAGGACTGCGCCTCGATGCCGCGCGGCACCACCGCGAATGCCGCCGTGGCGAACGCGCTCGCCAGCACGACCAACAGGGCGAGACGAAATCGGCTCATGCCTGGTTCCCGCGCCAGCTTGGGCACGAATGAATGGTCTCCCAGCATGAATATTTTACCCGGGATTGCAATGCCGACAAACCGAAGGACGCCAAGCCTACCGGAACGATAGACGCGATGAACGTGCTCATTTCAAGCCGTATTCCTCATCGAGTTACGCGGCCGGGCCAGCGTGGCGATCAACTAGGAATTGGCGACGCCGAGCGCTATGTTGCGCGCCCGAACGTCAACGGCGGTTGAGGATTTGTCGCGACATGGCGAACACGATCGTTCCACATTTTCACAACGATCCAGGCGTTCCGGTGATCGAGATCGGAGCGCGGGAATTCATGTGCATCGGCGCCAAGCCGCCGTTCGATCATCCGCACGTCTTTCTCGACCTCGGCGACGATGACGAGATCATCTGTCCGTACTGTTCGACACTCTACCGGTTCAAAGCCGCGCTGGACCCCCACGCAGCGCAGCCGCCGGAATGCGCGTGGACTGACTCGCTCGCCGCCTGATCCCCCTCCGACCGCTTCGCAGCCGTGCCGGGGTCGCGCACCATCATCGTTGCGGGCGCGGGCATTGGCGGCTTGACCGCGGCGCTGGCGCTGGCCCGCAACGGCTTCTCGGTGGTGGTCGTCGAACAAGCGGAGCGGCTGGAAGAGGCCGGCGCTGGCATCCAGCTGTCCCCCAACGCGACCCGGGTCTTGCTGGAGCTTGGCCTGGGCGAGCGACTGCGGCCGCGCGTCGTCAGTCCGGCAGCCGTGCTGGTGCGCGCGGCCTGGTCGAGCCAAGAGATCGTTCGCATTCCGATGGGCGAGACCGCCCTAAAACGCTACGGCGCGCCGTACTGGGTCGTTCATCGCGCCGATCTACAGGCGGCATTGGCCGAAGCGACCGGCGCCAGTCCGAACATCACGATGATGCTCGGCGCCGCGGTGGAGGACTTCGGGGCCTACAGCAACGGCGTCACGGTCAACGTGCGCGGAAAGGGGCAGCAATTCCGCGAGCAGCGCGGCATCGCACTTGTCGGTGCCGATGGTCTGTGGTCGCGGGTGCGCGTCCAGACCGGGCATCGCCGGCCGCCGCGGTTTCGCCGCCGCACCGCGTGGCGCGCGACGCTCCCGGCGGACGCGGTCGGCCCCGAATTTCGCGAACCTCTGGTGCATCTGTGGCTCGGGGCCGACGGTCATCTGGTGCATTATCCGGTGAAGGCCGGCGCGCTGATCAACATCGTCGGGGTCGTTTCCGACGACTGGCAGAAGCCCGGCTGGAGTGAAGCGGGCAGCCGCGAAGAGGTCCTGTCGCGATTCTCTCGCTGGTCGTGGGCGACGCCCGCGCGCGACTTGCTCGCCCTCCCCGAGCGCTGGCTCAAATGGGCGCTCTACGACCTGCCGCCCTCGCCGCTTCGCGGAACAGGACCCGTCACGCTCCTCGGCGACGCTGCCCATCCGATGCTGCCATTCCTGTCGCAAGGCGCCGCCATGGCGATCGAGGACGCGGCCGTGCTCGCCGAGGCCTTGAAAGCGTGCCCACAAGATCCGACCGCGGCCATGCGCGCCTACGAGGACTTGAGGGGCGCGCGTACCGCGCGGATGCAGCGCAGCGCAAGGCGCATGGGACGGGTCTACGGGCTAGCCGGACCAGCGGCAGCCGTCCGCAACGCGGTGATGCAAGGACTTGGTGGCGCCAGGCTCCTCGCCGGGCAGGATTGGATCTACACTTATGATTGGAAAAACGATAAGCCTCCAACTCCTGTCTGAAGCGAGGCACACATGTTTGCAACGACGACCGCGGGTAGCCTGCCAAAGCCCTCCTGGCTGGCGCAACCGAACCAGTTATGGGCGCCGTGGCGGCTCGACGGGGCCGATCTCGACGGTGCCAAGCTCGACGCCACCCTCCTGGCCATCAAGCTACAAGAGGATGCCGGCATCGATATCGTCAGCGACGGCGAGCAGGCGCGTCAGCATTTCGTGCACGGCTTCCTCGAGCGCGTCGACGGCATCGATTTCGGGCGGCGCGTGGAGATGGGAATCCGCAACAACCGCTACAAGGCGATGGTGCCGACCGTCGTCGGCGAGCTCAGGCTGAAGGGCCGCGTGCACGCGGCCGAAGCGCGGCATGCACGCGCCCATACCACGCGCAAGCTGAAATTCACCCTGCCCGGACCAATGACCATCATCGACACCATCGCGGATACGCATTACGGCGACCGGGTGAAGATGGCGATGGCCTTTGCCGGCCTGCTGAATGAAGAGGCACGGGCGCTCGCCGCCGATGGCGTCGATGTGATCCAGTTCGATGAGCCCGCCTTCAACGTCTACATGAGCGAGGTGAAGGACTGGGGCATCGAGGCTCTGCATCGCGCCACGGAGGGCCTCGCCTGCACGACCGCCGTTCACATCTGCTACGGATACGGCATCCAGGCCAATAAGGACTGGAAGGCGAGCCTCGGCGGCGAGTGGCGGCAATACGAAGAGATCTTTCCGGCACTGGCGAAAAGCCGGCTCGGCCAGATCTCGCTCGAATGCAAGAACTCGCGCGTGCCAATGCATCTGTTGGCGCTGCTCGAGGGCAAGGATGTGCAGGTCGGCGTGATCGACGTCGCAACCGACGCCGTGGAGACGCCTGAGGAAGTGGCCACGACCATCGGCGCTGTGTTGCGATACGTGCCCAAGGAACGGATCATCGCCTCCACCAACTGTGGTATGGCGCCGATGCGGCGCGAGATCGCGCAGGCCAAGCTCGATGCGCTCGGCCGCGGCGCTGCCCTGGCCCGTGAGCGGTTCAAATAGACGCTCTCAGGAAGAAAAATCCACGCTCGGGATTGACGCCGCACGTCAAACGCGGCGCTATTAGATTGGTTTGCCGTCCCTCGGGATTTGCTTGCTGTCAGTGAATCGCGGCAATGCCGCCACGCTGCGTATCCTTGCTGCAGTCACGGCGTTCCATCGTGTCCTGCACTACCTTTATGTCACCGCGGGTGCGCGCATAATCATTCTTGTAAGCTAGCGTCGCAACGATCGTGCCGCCGGCGTCGTGCTCCGCCTTGCCGATAAGCTCGCGCAATTCCCGTTCACGCTTGTTCGCTCCCTCCAGCGCTACGGCGAGCTGCTTGCAGTTATAGAGCTCATATTTCAACGGATCGGCCGTGGCTAATCCGACGTTGTCTAAATTGGCGGCACAACCAGTAAGGCTTGCCGCGAGCAACATCACTGCCGCCCCCCGGGCGACGCCTTGCGCCCAATCTTGGTCGATAATCGCGCGCGACGTCGCCACTGGTACCGAACTCCGACCGCCTGGCGCGTCCTAGCCGAGTTGCTACCCGCTCCAGGTGCAAAGAAAATCTAGCCGCGTTCGCCGCGGAAAAAGGTGTTCACCTTCTTGGGCAATGCTCTAGCCCGGTAATTACGTCCTTTTGAAGAGCAAGCTCTACTGGGCCCTTGCACTCACGTTTGCCTGATACGACTTGTTCAACTCTTCACGACCGTTTGCTCGAAGCCGCGTTGCGCGTCATCGCGGTGGGGACCAGACTGGTCCAATCCCTAGCTTGAGGAGAGCTTCATGACCCGCCTATCGCACCTTCGATCGTCTCGCGGTCCGTCGTGGCTGCTGCAGGGCCTTGGCGCGGCGGCGTTGGCGCTGACGCTCGCAGGCGTTGCATGGCACGGCTCGGTTGCGGCCGGCGAGCAGGCGACGCTGATCCCTGCTCCCGCACTCGACGCGCCGGCGGGCGACGGGCTGCAGAAAGCGGTGCTGGCGGGAGGTTGCTTTTGGGGGATTCAGGCCGTCTACCAACACGCCAAAGGCGTACGTCAGGTGATTTCCGGCTATTCGGGCGGCGACAAGGCCGCTCCGACCTACGAGGAGGTCAGCTCGGGAACAACCGGCCATGCGGAGGCGGTGCAAATCACCTTCGACCCGCGCGAGATCTCGTACGGCAAGATCCTGCAGATCTATTTCTCCGTGGCGCACGATCCGACCCAGCTCAACCGACAGGGCCCGGACGTCGGCACCCAATATCGTTCGGCGATCTTTTACGCCGACGCCGCGCAAGAGCGCGTCGCCGACGCCTATATCGCTCAACTCGATGGCGCCAAGGCTTTCAAGCGATCGATCGTGACAAAAGTGGCGCCGTTGACGCAATTCTTTCCGGCCGAAGCCTATCATCAGGATTATGCCCTCAACCACCCGAACCAGCCGTATATCGTCTTCAACGACCTGCCCAAGGTGGACAATTTCAAGCGCCTGTTCACGGACATCTATCGCGAGGCGCCGGTGACCGTGGCGGCGTCCGGCAAGGCGTCCTGATGCTCATCTCGTTGCGTCATCGGCGGCGAGGAAACGGCGGGAGAAGCGGAGCTGCCACCAGCATAAGAGCGGCGTGACGGCCAGCTCCATGACGAGCCCTCCCAGCATCGGATAGGAAGGCCAGCCGACCAGCACGACGCCCAAAAGTCGCGCCAATCCGCCTGTGAACACCAGGAACGTCAGCAGCTGAAAGCGCGGGCCTTGACGCTCGATGTCCTTCAGCGTGCTCCAGAAGCCGAGCCCGATGGCAAACAGGAGGCCGGAGAGATAGCGAACATGACTGTCGAGCCCTGGATCGCCGCGGCCTGCTCCGGTCATGGCCGCGCCGAATAGGATTCCGCCGGCCCCCGCAAGAATAGGAACGAGCGCAAGCAGGCCCACGGTCGCGCGCAACAACAACCGTTCGAGCTGGGGCGACATGACCGATGGGTCGTCCCGCGTCTGCTACCGCCGCCGGGCCTTGCGCGATCCTGTGTGACGCCGGCCAAATGATACCTCGACTTGGGGCGGCATCGCTGATTGGCATAACCCGGCGCGGGCGGGCGGAGTTCCATTGCCCGCCGAATGCGGCTCGGTCGGTTCGACAGCATAAACTGGTAACTTCGCTTTCCGTCCACAGGAGCTTGACGAGACGGATGGCGAACTGCGCCGGAGACTACGCTCGTAGTGCGCACAGAGCTTCCTCAGTTCCGCCCGGCCGATGCCGTGCCGTCGCATTTGAAGATCGAGGCGCGCCATCGAAAGCAGCTGCTTCGTCAGCCCCAGGCCAAGACGCTCGGTTACGGCAATCTGTGCCTCAAGCTGCGCAATGAGGTCGTCTATTGGTTCCGTTTCGGCGGCTTTCATGTCTTGGCTCCCCCCAAGGTCGTTGAACTTTCTACGTTTTCCCACTTTGTTACAACACCCTTCTAATTAACAGCCACTTCTTGGAGATTTCTCTACCCCAAACGCACGGCGATGCGCAATATCGCCGCAAACCAGTGACGAGGACGGACATTCATGCTCACGATTTATCGGTATTAAGCGTCACAAATAGCGAGGGGGACCGGCGCTCGAGCATGCTTTGACTTGTTTCCCAATCGTCCGGCACTGAGTACCTTGCGATCATCGCTATCCTTGCACGCGATCGAATCGGCATTCCGAGCGGTCGATTTCTGCGGTATTATTATATGGCTTGTCTGCTCGTGCTGCTGACGCTTCCCCCGGACGTGACTCAGGAGTACTGCCAGCGCGTCGCGCGAAGCTTTCCCGAGCTGCGCATCGCTGTCGCGGACAGTCATGGTGAAGCTGTTCCGTACGCCAATTCCGCCGACATCCTCCTGACATTCGGTCCGATGCTCTCGGATGCCGTGCTACGGGCCGCGGATCGGCTGCAATGGATTCAGGCGCTCGGCACCGGCGTCGACAACCTGGTCGACCTGCCGTCCCTGCGCCAGGATGTTTGGGTCACCAATATGCGCGGCATTCACGGGCCACCGGTTTCCGAGGCAGCCATCGCCGCAATGCTCGCGCTCAGCCGCGATCTTCCGCAGCTTGTGCGCAACCAAGACAAGCGAATTTGGGCCAAACGGCCCACAAGGCTGTTGCACGGGAAGACGGTCGGCATTCTCGGCGTAGGCGTTATCGCTGAGGCCTTGGCGCCGAAGTGCAAGGCGTTCGGCATGCGGGTCATCGGCATAAGCTCAAGCAAGCGCGATTTGCCCGGATTCGATCGTATGCACGGCCGGGAAGAGCTGTCCTCCGTCGTTGGGGAACTCGACTACTTGGTGCTGCTGACGCCCTACACCGCCGCGACGCATGCTCTGGTCGATGCGGAGATATTCGCCGCGATGAAGCCCACGAGCTATCTGGTCAATCTTGCGCGCGGTGGAGTGGTCGACGAGGACGCGCTATTGGCGGCGCTGGCTGACTGCCGCATCGCCGGCGCCGCCCTCGACGTCTTCCATCAGGAGCCGTTGCCGCCCGCTCACCCGCTGTGGTCGGCTAAGAACGTCCTCATTACCCCCCATACCGGCGGATTTTGCGACGTCTATGTGGACTTGGCGATGCCGACCGTCGAGGACAATCTGCGCCAATTCTTGAGCGGCCATCCCGAGCGCATGACCAACATCGTTCGGCAGGCGAGCGGACGCTAGAGCCCTTCGCACAAAGGTAACCCGGCCCCCGTCGGACGTTTCCGTCAAGGCCCCAAGAACAATTGGGCCAAGACGACGCGCCGACTAAGCCGCGATCGGAGCTGCCTTCGCTTCAAGCAGCTGCCTGACCTCGCGTTCGCACTCATCCGCGTAAGCTTCGAGCAGGTCGGCATCACGCCCCGACAGCATCGGCGCGAGCCGGCGCGCCTGCCGCGCACGCGCGAGCCACGCGGCGCAATCGGCAACCGGCTTCCGCGCGGATTGGAAGAGAATCGATGGCTTGCCCATGCGCGGATGCTGCACGGCAAAATTTTTCGGATCAATTCTTGTCTTTCCGCGAGATTTGAGTCCGTCCCCCGCCCCGATTCTCCCCGATCATGCACGTCGTTGTTTGCGCCAGCGGCCCGCTCGCGCCGGCCGCTCAATGCCACCGTATGGTGGCTCGTAGGCTTCCGTCGATAGTAAACAAATTATTGATGTGGCTTCGTTATTCTTTACGAAAAATATTGCGGCAGGCGGCCTCGCCCGGTTTACCGAATCTAGAGTGAGCGCCTGGTATTCTTCCGCCGTGCAATGCGGATTTTCCCGCCGTCTCAATGTGGCGCCGGGACGATTTTGTGCGAGGTATCAATGTTGCAGACTGACCAGTTTCACGATCTGAGCAAGCCTTCCGATCCGGCCGGCAACCCGCTCGGGCATGTGCATTCGGTCAGTGGCTCGCAGGCCAGCATCGGGCTGCTCATGCCCGAACGCGGCAGCTTGCTGCAAGAGCGCACCACCGTCGGACGTTTCGTCAAGATTCAGACCGGGAGTGCGCTTCTCGTCGCCGTCATTACCGAGATTTCCATGCAAGAATCGCCCATGGCCAGAGACCAGGGCTATCAGGCCACGGCGCGCGTGGACCTGCTGGGGGAGATCACCCAAGCCGGCGCCGATCGCATGCGCTTCCAGCGGGGCGTCACCGACTATCCGGCCATCGGAGACCCGATCGCACCGATAACCAACAGCGAGTTGCGTATCATATTCGACAGTTTGGGTGCTGACACGATCAACATCGGACACCTGCAGCAAGACCATGCTATCGGCGTCTACCTCGACGTCGATGAGATGCTCAGTAAGCATTTCGCGGTACTCGGCACGACCGGCGTGGGCAAATCCTGCGCCATCGCCCTCATTCTGCAGCAAGTACTCGAAGCGCGGCCGAACCTGCGCATATTCCTGCTCGACGTTCACAACGAATATGGCCGCTGCTTCAGCAAGCATGCGCAGACCCTCAACCCGCGAAACCTCAAGCTACCGTTTTGGCTGTTCAATTTCGAAGAGATCGTCGACGCATTCTTTGGCGGCCGGCCCGGCATCGAGGAAGAAGTCGAGATTCTCGCCGACCTCATACCGCTCGCCAAGACGGCCTACACCCAATATCGGTCAACGGCCGACCGGCTGGCCATCAAGAGATCCGACCCCAAGAGCATGGGCTACACGGTCGACACACCGGTTCCCTACCGGCTCGTCGATCTGTTGGCGCTGATCGATGAGCGGATGGGAAAGCTTGAGAACCGCGCCTCGCGCATGAAGTACCACAAGCTGATGACGCGCATCGAGACGATCAGCAATGATCCGCGCTATGGCTTCATGTTCGAGAACGCCAATGTCGGCGGCGACACGATGGCCGAGGTCATCAGCCAGCTGTTCCGGCTGCCGGCCAATGATCGACCCATGACAATCATGGAGCTCGCCGGCTTCCCGGCCGAAGTGGTGGATTCGGTCGTGTCCGTCTTGTGCCGCGTGGCATTCGATTTTGGCATGTGGAGTGACGGGGCGACCCCGCTGCTGTTCGTTTGCGAGGAAGCGCATCGCTACGCATCGGCCGATCGGGGCGTCGGCTTCGGTCCAACCCGCAGGGCTCTTTCCCGCATTGCCAAGGAAGGTCGCAAATATGGCGTCTTCCTCGGACTGGTCACCCAGCGTCCGGCTGAGCTCGACCCGACCATCATATCTCAATGCAGCACTCTCATCGCGATGCGGATGTCGAATGATCGCGACCAGTCCTTGCTGCGATCGGCCGTCTCCGATGGGGCCGCCAATCTGCTGGCATTCGTGCCGTCGCTCGGCACACGCGAGGCCCTCGCCTTTGGCGTCGGCGTTCTTCTGCCGACGCGGCTGACGTTTAAGGAACTACCGGCGGAGCTCGTTCCGCGCGGCGAGTTGCTCGCGGGGGAGTCGATTGCCAGCGGCTATGACCAGAACTTCATTTCTTCCGTCGTCGAGCGCTGGCGCGGCGCGACGATGAGCCAGAGGGGCAATCCCGAGGAGAGCTTGCGCCGGGCCCCCGTCGTCGCGGCGGATGCGGCACCGTTGCAGCCGCCGCCTGCTCCCGATTCCAATCGCTTCAGTCTTCTCAAAAAGCCGCTCGGCTGATCGAACAGACGGCGTGTGCGGCGCCGTCCTCGGCTGACAGGTTCCGGCCAGGAAACAAATTCAGTCGCGCGACCGAGCTCCGGTCGCCATCCGCGAGGCGCGGACGCTGCGGCGCTCGGATTGGCCGCGCGCGACCTCGGTCGAGCGGCTCTGCAGGTTGGCGCGACGTGCAGGGTTGGCATCCTCCAGAAAGAAGGGCTCGGCGAAATAGAACCCCTGCGCGTAGCGAATGCGCGTGCAGCCTTGCAAGTAGGCGAGTTCCTCGAACGTCTCGACGCCTTCGGCGATGACGGTCATGCCGAGGGCTTCGCTGAGCGACTCGATCGTCCGCAGCACACTCTGACTGCGCGGACGTTGATGGATGTCCGTTATGAACGAGCGGTCGACCTTGATCTCATCGGCCGTGATATCGGCGAGAGCAGACAAGGATGAGTACCCGGTGCCGAAGTCGTCGATCGAGACGCGCGTTCCGATCTCGCGCAGAATCGGCAACACCTCAACCTGAAACTTACTTTTCGCCACAAACGCGTCTTCCGTGAGCTCGATCATGATTCGGTCGGCGCGTCCACTCGCTCGCAACACCTCGGCCAACGCGTGCATGAATTTCACGTCACCGGCCTGCTTTGCGGCAACGTTGATGCTGATGGTCGTTCCCGCCCCAAAGGCATCGTCTAGCCTATCCATCGACCTGATCGCCTCGGCAAGCACAAACCGCGTGATCGAATCGATCAGCCCGAGCTCGGTCGCAAGTCCGACGAACGCGCTCGGCGGCTGAATTTCACCCTGGTCGTCGCGCCAGCGGATGAGCGTCTCGAAGCCGACGACCTCCTGGCTGCGAATATCGACCTTCGGCTGGAAGGCACAGCAGAATTGGTGGTCGCGAATCGCCAAACGCAGGCGCTGCTCGAGCTCCATGCGCTGGGTGACCGCCCGCCCCATCGTGAGGTCAAAGAGAACCGCATCGCCCTTCGTATTGCTCTTGGCGCGGTACATCGCCGTGTCGGCATTGCGCCGCAGCGTTTCGTAATCGCGGCCGTGCTCCGGATAGACGCTGACGCCCACGGACGCCGACGTGAATACCTCAAATCCTTCGATCTGAAACGGCCGCTTGAGCTCCGACAGCACACCGCTGACCATCTCGCGCAGTTGCGCTTCACTCTCGACCGGATCGACCAGCAGCACGAATTCGTCCCCGCTGATTCGCGCGAACCGGTCCGTCGCTCGGATCCGACCGGCAATCCGCTGCGCCGCCTTAATGAGCAGCGCGTCGCCGACCGCATGGCTATAGTAGTCATTGATGTGCTTGAAGTTGTCCAAATCAATGAAAGCCAGCGCCAGGCGCCCGTCCGTACCTTTGCTCAGCAGCACATCCTCTACATGCTCTTGGATCAGGGCGCGATTGGGCAATCCGGTCAGGCCATCGAAATAGGCCCGTCGCACCAATTCATCTTCGATATGCTTGCGCTCGGTGATGTCGAGCGATGTCGACAGCAACAACGTCCGATCGAGGACGTGCACCGACTTGCGCGAGGTCAGCCATGTCCGCTCACCGTCGGGGCCAACCAGCTTCCGTTCGGCAGCGGCCGTCTCGCCGGTTCGCAACAGGTCGATCTCGCGCTGGCCTCCTTTGGCTGCGTCGGCATCAACCGGAAACCCGCTTGGCGAGCCGCCGATCGCAGCCCCCGGCGATGTGCCAAAGTTGGCCTCGGCCGTGCTGTTGACCAGCACAAACCGGCCAACCTCGTCCTGTACGGTCAAGCTGATGGGAAGGAGATCGATGATCTCCTTGAGCAGTTCGCTGTTTTGCCGCGCGATCCCTTCACGCTCCCGCAGCTCATCGACCAGGCCCTGCAGTCTCTGAATTTCGGCTTCGGTCGCGGCGGCCGTCGCGGCGGACCCGGCCGATGCGGGCACGTCGGATCGCTCGGCGCGCGCGTCGGCGTGCTCGCCTTCGGCAGCCTCTCGATCCTGACCGCGTGCAGGCGGAGCTGGCTGTCCGCGCGGAATTGTGAAGCCTTGCATGAAATTTCACCGCGCGCAGTCGGGCAAGAAACCCAAGCCGCCGTAACGGCACCCCCCTTTTCAGCGGAACATCTGGACAATTCAACAGCAAAACGGTTTGAATTTTGTTTCGATCAGAAACAATAAGAGAAGGACCGCGTTAACGAACCGTTCTACCTGTCGCTGCCCATCGCTGCGTGATGACCGTGGGCGACAGCTCCGGTATGGTCACCCGGTGGCGCGGGCCAAGCCTCCGGCCGCAGCCTCGCGGCCCACCATTTCGGCATAGCGCTCGATCGGGAACGGGCGACCGACGAAATAGCCTTGCACTTCGTTGCATGCCTCTTGCGAGAGGAAGGCGAGTTGGTCCTTCGTTTCCACCCCCTCGGCGAGCACCGGCAATTGCAGTCCGCGGGCAAGCCCGATTACCGCGCAGACGATTGCGGCGGACTGGGGGTTGCTGCGCACGTTCGAGATGAACGATTGGTCGATCTTGATCTTGTCGAAGGGAAATGCCTGCAGATAGGACAAGGAAGAATATCCCGTGCCGAAATCATCCATGGCGATCCGCACGCCGAGCGCCTTGAGGCGGCGCAGGGTCGATAGCGCGCGCGAGAAATCTTCCACCAAGACCCCCTCGGTGATCTCGAGCTCGAGCCGGCTTGGCGCGAGCCCGGTTTCCAGGAGCACCGCGTGCACGAGCCCGGCGAGGTCGCCGTGACGGAATTGGATCGGCGAGAGATTGACCGCAATGCTCAGCGGCCGCGGCCACGAGGCGGCTTCGCGGCAAGCCTCGCGCAGGATCCATTCGCCGATCGGGATGATGAGACCGCTTTCCTCGGCGAGCGGAATGAAGGTTCCGGGCGGCACCATCCCACGGGTGGGATTGTGCCAGCGAACGAGGGCTTCCAATCCGATAAATTCGCCATTGATCAGCGCCTGCGGCTGGTAATGGAGAGCGAGCTCGTTGCGGTTGAGGGCCGAGCGCAATTCATGCTGCAGCGCGCGCCGTTCGCGCAGCCGCTTGTCCATTTCGACCTCGAAGAATCTCGTCCGGCCGCGACCTTCGGCCTTGGCCCGGTAGAGCGCGGCGTCCGCATTGGCGATCAGCGTCATCTCGTCGGCGCCGTCGGTCGGGTAGATCGCGATCCCGATGCTCAGGCCGGTGCGCAACTGCTGCCCCTCGACATCCAGGTCGCTGGCAACCGCCGCGTGCAAACGGTCGGCCAGCGCTTCCGCCGTCGCCGGCTGCGGGCCGCCGGTCGAGATCAGCGTGAACTCGTCGCCGCCGATCCGCGTGAGGATGGCGCCCTCGGCAGCCGCCTGCAGCCGCGTGGATACCGCGCGTAGCAGCCCATCCCCGACCGAATGTCCGAAAATGTCGTTGACCTCCTTGAAGCGGTCGAGGTCGACGCACACGACCGCAAAGGCCTCGCCGGTCCTGCCCGCCCGCTCGAGCGCCGATGCCAAGTACCCGGAGCATGCGACGCGGTTGGGCAGATCGGTCAACGCATCATGATGCGCCATGTGGGCGATCTGCGCTTCGGCCTGCTTACGCTGAGTAATGTCCTCGGCCAAGGTCAGAAGATATTCGGGCTCCCCCGCATGATCTGGAATTGTGAGCTTCTTGGTCGCAAAGATCCTCCCACCTTGCTGCGCGGTGCGGATCTCGTGCTCGCCGATGATGGCCAGGCTGCGAGACTCCAACACCTCCCGATCACGCGCCCGCAGGAAGTCGGCGGTTTCCCGCGGAAACACGTCCTCCAGGCGTTTGCCGACGATATCGGCACGTGGAATGCCTATGAGGCCCTCGGCCGAGCGGTTGACGAGCACGAATTTTTCGTCGCTCACATTCTTCACGGTGACCACCGCGGGAATGTTTTCGATGACGGTGTCAAGGAAGGTGCGCGCGCGCCCAATCTCGGCGGCGGCCGCCTCACGCTCGGCCATCTGACCGAAGTGCTGCCGGGAGATGACGAAGCCAACGAGCCCAAGGGCGATGAACAGGCCAAAGCCCAATCCGGCGCTCTGCACCAGGATGGTGTGCAGAAACGGTGCCGCCGGCACATCGATGACGAACGCGCCCATGAGATCGTTGAGATGCCACCGCGCCTTGTCCGGCTGCAGCTTGTTGTGGCAGTCGACACAGCTCTGCTCGCGGGCAAACGACGGATACACCGTGCGGAACATCAGTTGACCGTCGCTGGTCAGAAACTCCGATTTCGATTTCGGATCGGCCTCGGTCGCGAACGCCTCGATGGTCTCCGCCGTGGCGGCATCGGCCGGCGCGGTCACGATCTCTCTTCCGGGGCGGCCGACCCAGCGGAGACGAAAATCATCACCCGCGCCGTACTGTTTGTTGAACGCGTCGATCGAGTGGGCACGGAACGTCGCCGGGACCGGGGCGCTCGCTCCGAATTGCGATCGAATGGCCGAATAGTTTGTTACGAAGGCATCGACCAAGCGGAGCGCGATGATCTTCTCCTCGCTCTTGTGCTCCTTGAACCAATTCAAGCTGGCGTAATAGAACCCGCAACCGACTGCCGCCGACAGCACGGCGCAGAGCCCAAGATGCAACAGAAAGGCGCGGCCGGACCTCGACCGAAAAAAGCGCTGCGCGCTGGCAAAGACACCCATCTTCCCGCACCCCCGTGAAACGGTCCCGGTGCAGGCGAAGATAGTGCAATTGTCTTAAACGGCGGTTAGTTGCATAGGAAAAATGCGTAGCCAAGAGCGCCGTTGCAGCGGAAGCCGTTAACCTCGCCGGGCAATCGGGGCGGCATCGCCGAGATTTGCATCGCCCGTGTGTTGCACGACCCAGCCGCTCACTCCTGGATCACCATCGCCTCTACGCGTTCCCGGCTCTGCGGCTCAATGAAGCGAACCGAAAACCCTCCGACAAAATGGCGCTGCACCCGACTCACGACCTTTCCGACCGCAAGCACCGTCCCGACTTCGGGAACGTCCTTGGCTGAGATCGCGGCTCCCGAGATTGATATGTCGATGACGAAACAATTCATGCAGGTGCCGTCCGGCATGACGAGCCTTGAATGGGGACTGATCGGCGCAAATCGCTGATTCGAGCGCCGATCGGGCAACTGGTCGTCTTTGTGTCGCGCGAGCCACTCGATCTTGCCGGCAAGGTTGGCGCGCTCTTCCTCGCTCGCCTCAATGTCCATCGCGAACCCGCGATCGAACAGGCGGGTAATCGGACCCTCCAGCCTCCCCAGGTGAAGAATATCGGCGATAATTCGCTCGCCGAGTTTCCCAATCACCGGGGCGGCGACGGCGACCGACCGTGGGGACAGGTTCACGGCGCGGCAGGCGAAGACGCAGCGCTCGCCGCGCGCGTCTCTCACGTCCGTCAGTGAGTACCGCCCCGGAATTCTGGCCACGATGCGAGGTTCGCGGCGGCGCTCAGGCACGGCGTCCTGAGACGTGAGCTCTTGGCGCGCGAGCCGCTTCGGCGACATTTCCACCTGCTACTGACGCTGAGTGTTCTTGGGCAGGGTAATCTCCATATTCTAATAATGTTTTAGATCTCCTCTAAAAATGCGATGATTAACGATTAGTTATTTTTTTCTCATGTGCTAACAATGAGATAAAGCGCGATGACGACTCGAAGAGACGTCATCGTGCTCTAGGGAAGTGGCGCGCAGCCGTCACTGCAGGTTGCCGGTTACTCACTGCGGATTTTGCACACCGAATTCGTAGGCAAGGCCGAACAGCAGGCTGTGCGTCTTGAGAGCCTCGGTCACGGCGACTTCGCTGGCAGGGGTGCCGGCGAAGAAGACGTGGTTGATCGTGCCGTAGTCGGCATAGCGGTATTCGACGCGGCCCAGCCAGTTGCGCCACAGTTTCGCTTCGATACCCCCGCCGGCGGTCCAGCCCGCCTTCGTCCAGGAGCTCTGCTCGCTGAGCGCGGTAGAGCACCATGAGGCACTCCCCGGTGCGCCGGCACAGCTCGCGCCGGCAGCGAGGCTTTGCCACGCGGCGCCGCCGGTACCGTATAGCAGGACCGTCGGCGTGACGAGAAAACCAAGCCGGCCGCGCAAGCTAGCGTCCCATTCTTCCTTGACGCTTGCAGCGTCGAGCGCGAGCGCCCCGACATTGGTGCTTGTTCCGGGAATGCCGGCGACCGTTTTGTTGCTGTCGCCCCAGGCGATGTCGCCTTCCAAGCCGACGACCCATGCCGGCGCGATGCGCCGCAAGTATCCGAAATAGCCGCCCGGGCGGACCGTCGCGCTGTCAAAGGAGGTAACCGCGGCGGTGGCGGCATTTGCCGGGGGCGGGCCGAAGGCCGGACCGATCCCCGTGGTCGTCCAGCCGGTATCCGACCAGCGCGCGCCGAGCGACGCCCCCGCGTAGAAGAACCCGGTCCAATCCGGTGCGGCCGCCGTCGGAGCCTTGGTGTAGGCCGGCATGTCGGCGGCCGAGGCGCGAGCCATGGCGGCCAGAAAGATCGCGGCGACCAACAATGGTCTGTGCATTGCCCCCTCACTGAGTTCATCCGCGCACCGCCGAACGACGGCGGAACTCGGCTGAATGAATACTGTGGGAGCAACCCCGCCCCACGCAGACGCAACTGAAACTAACCACGGTACGATACTAACTACTCATTGAAAGCATACAGTCGCCGGGACCGTGTGGCTGTAGTATTCACGTCACTGTGGACAACTAATCACCGGTTTATTAGCTCCATGAACACGCGGAAGACCAAAGCGTTTTATAGTGTTATATTACCTCAGAACATTCGCACGCAGCCACCGTTGGATTTCGTCCAGCACGAATTCATACACTTGTTCTTGCGGAGTTGCCCCGCGCTTGGGAACTTTGAAGGAGTGGTCACCGCCTTCGACGACGCAGAGTTCGACAGCCGTCTTCAGCGGCTCGATGATCGGCCGAAGCTCGTCGGGCGTGCCAAAGCTGTCCCGCGAGCCCTGCACAAACAGCATTGGCGCACGGATGTCGGGCAAATGCTTCGAGCGCAGCTTTTCCGGATGGCCGGGCGGATGCAGCGGATAGCCGAGCAGCACCAGGCCAGCGATGTCATCGGCCGTGCTCGCCGCAACCTGCGACGCAATGCGTCCCCCCATCGACTTTCCGCCGATCACCAACTTTTGGCGGCCGAGGTCTTTCTGCAGACTCCCGTCGTAAAACGCCGCAATGATCTTGCGATAGCACAACTCGAGCTTATCGTTCCGGTCGGGAACGTGCCGGCCGGCTTCGCTGTAGACGAAATTGAACGTGACGGTGTCGATCCCCCGCGCGGCGAGCGCGCTGGCAAAGCGCACCATGAAGCCGCTCGTCTGATTAGCGCCGGCGCCGTGCGCGAGGATCAGGCAAATGCCCGCCGGATCAACCGCGGGATAGGCGGTCGCCGTCACCTGCTCGGAGGGCGTAATAGGCAGGCGAACTCGCTCGGGCATTTTGTTGCTCCACAAACCCTCGCCGGGGTGGCCGATGACACCACCGACTTAAGGGCTGGACACAACACTGAATCGGCGCGTGATTTCAAGGGATGCGGGCGTGCCGTGGAAGCGTCGTGAGCGCAATCTCGGCGATCAGCTTATTGAGGATCGCCTGACCGAACGAGTCGAAGTTTTGCGCCACCATCACGAATGACGATGGCCCGCCGATGACATTATCGCGATAATATTTCTCGAGGCCACCGAGCGGATTGGTGTGCTGCGGGCTGAATGCATTGTTCCGCTCGGTGAGGATGACGAGCCCGTTGACGGTGACCCCTTGGACGACGGCCTCGTCACGCGCCAGGTTGACGTCGCGGCCGGCATTGTTGTCGCCGTCCCCCGAAATGTCGATCGTGCGTCTGGCCCCCTCGTACGGCGCGCGCGCGAATTGCATCATGGCGAAGTCGATGCCGCCGCTGATCGAGGTGCGGTCGGCGAACGAACGCGGCGACTCGAGCAGCCGGTCGGCAAAAGCGTGGGCGGATTCGGCGTCTCCGATTTCCGTCCAGTCGATGACAACCTTTTGCGCCCCCGACCACTCGATGAAGGAGATGGCAATGCGGCGATGCCGACCGGATCTGATGGCCTCGAGCACGAGAGGATCGGCAATCGCGGCGGCGTAGCCCTGGCGCTGCAGCTCGAATTTTGTCCGGTCGATGCTGCGCGACACGTCGGCCGCCAGCACCAGCAGCACGTCGGTCGGCTCGGCGGCGGCCGGCACCGCCGCATTCAGCATCATCAACAGCGCCGGCAGTAGGGCTCGCAGCGCGCGCACCATGGCGGGACCTCGATACCATCAATGTACACCGATAATACCGCCGAAGCACGTACCATCCACGCGCCGGGCACTCGCGCGCTGAAACATGGCAAATAACGACTGTTGTGCGTCGCAACAGACGGTCTGCCGCCGACTTTACGCGGCGGAAGCCGCAGTCGATGGCAACCCGACCTCGCCCACCACGGTCGCCCGGTGGTTCCGTTAACCATGACTACCGGCCGCTCCGCGCCCGCCGCGTACCGCCGCCGCTTGGAATTTCTTTTTCACGTCCGCAAGGAGCAGTCGTGCGACGCGATTGAAGGTCCTTGGAGCAGGCTCAAATGCTCGCCCAAAGTCCCCTGCGTTTTCCTCGACCGACACGAGATGCGGTCTCGATCGACCGCTCCTCCAATCTGATTGCAAGCTGACAATGAGCATGCAGTCCGCCCATCTTCCAACCGCGCATCGGGCATGTCACGTAATCACCCATGGGCGCCCCAGTGGCCTCGCCATCGAGATGGAGGATGAGATGCAGTTGTTCAGACGCGTTGCGATTTCGCTTGCCATTGCGGTCTTGTTTCCGCTGGCGGCAGCCGCGCAAAACGCACCCCAGGACCAGGACAGGTCGGAGACCCCGGCGGCAATCAAGCGCACCGGTTTCGTCGGCAACGACATGCGGCTGGCGGTGTTCAACAACTTGAACACCGATTGCTCAGCGGCCGCGCGGCCGGACGTGCGCGTCGTGACGCCGCCGGCGAACGGCACCGTCCGTGTCGAGGCACTTTTCATAGCCGTCGATCGCCCCGCCGGCGACCCGCGCGCGCACTGCGTCGGCAAACGCGCCGACAGCGTCGGCGTGTTCTACAAGGCCAAGAAGGGTTTTGTCGGCGACGATCAAGTCGTCCTCGACGTCGACTTCAAGACCGGGAATGTCCGCCACTTCGTCTACGCCATCGAGGTTCGCTGAGCCGCGGTGGCGATGTTTTTCGGCGCCGGCATTCTATTTGCAGTGCAGAGGGCGACGGCCGCCCTCTGCACAAAAACTCTCCGTCATCAGATGTAACGGCACCAGAGCGACTCATTATTTCTATTTCAGGTCCGCGTCGCAAACCCATCACGGCCTTCGCCAAAAAGAAAGCCCCGCAAGAAGGCGCGGGGCCAAGTAACGTGGGGTTAGCTCCGTTTATGAAAATGGAGCCGCTACATTTATACGTCCTCCTCTGCAGCAATCGTTTCGCAGCTCCGGCTTATCGTTCAACATGGTTAACGGGCGGGAGCAATCTGTTTCTAAATATACCGGGAAACGTCGGCATCATTGAGGTGCCGTTTTGCTCCGGCGAACCGCCGGACAGATACCACTGATCACGGGCCGGCCGAACCGGCGGGGGCAAGATCCTTGGTGTCGTTTTGAAAGCAATTACACTGCGGATGATGTTACCGATTCGACATGAGCGAACGGCCGAGACGTGGGAGCCCGGCCGGCAAGATCAGACCTTGGCGACGGCCGGCGGATCGAGCGTGATGCTGCGGGCAACGGCAGCCGCCATTTTCATATTTCTGCTTTCGGCGGTCTTGGCCAAGGTCGGCGTCCGCTTGCTGCCGACGGTCGCGCGCGCGATCCCGCTCGTCGATGCCGCGTGTCGGATGTGTCGCCGCCACCCGGAAATATAGCGCCCAAGTGGCTGGGCCGCTATGATCGTTGTCGTTTCTGGCGCTCGCCGCCACGCCACTTGTCAGCGCAACACCCATGCCCACGACGTCGATGCAACAGGCCCTGAACATCTGGCGGTGTCGCGCTCAGGTCGCCGGCGCGCTGAGCGGATTATGGCTGCTTGACCGTTGGGCCGGCCCCATCGAGCCTTCGGCCGATCTGCATCGTTTCTTTGTCGACCGCTATCTTCGCCTGACCAACTATCATCGCGCGCGCGGCCGCCATGATCGTGCCAAGCATTGCTTCGCCAAGGCCGTGCTGCACTGGCGAGCCATCGGCCTTGACGAGCCGCCGCCAGCTGCGGCGACCGTCATGCCGGTTCCGCTCCCGCCCATCGTCACCTGGGCGGTTGCGACGGATCGGGTCGGTTCGGATCTGCGCAAGGCCGCTTAGCGGCCAAGGCGCGTGGGCAGGGCGCGTCGGACGGCACGCCTGATGCCGCGAAAGAGGACCCCGGCGAGGTACCGGGGCCCCTGAAGCAGCCGACGCCTCGGCGATCAGTATCTGGTGACGAGCGGTCCCGGAAGCCAATCGAACCGATAGTTCACACCCGCCCTGATGATGCTCACCCGTTCGCGGTCGTCGGCGAACACATTGACCGGAACACCGGGCGGAAGAACGCCCCCGGTGTACGTGAAAGCG
Organism: Xanthobacteraceae bacterium; assembly: GCA_052148715.1. Taxonomy (GTDB): domain Bacteria; phylum Pseudomonadota; class Alphaproteobacteria; order Rhizobiales; family Xanthobacteraceae; genus JBKQHQ01. Next base: position 38,829 of record JBKQHQ010000079.1, read on the forward strand.
ATATTCTTAGTCCCGAAGTCCATGTAGTCGTATTCGAGCTTGGCCGACCAGCCGCCCCACAGGGCGTATTCGATCCCTGTGCCAACTGTGAAGCCCGCTCGGTTGTCGCTGATGGAAGCCGAAGCCAGTGTAACTCCTCCCGGCGGGACCGGAAAAGGAACCCCAGCCACCGCATCGTGCTCGAAGTGCCCAAAGGCAGCGCCGCCTTTGATGTAAAGCAGGGCGTGGTCAACCGTCACGCCTAATCGGCCCGTCGCGGTGCCGAAGGCGCTCAAGTTGGTGTGGCAGCTGTTCGGAATAAACCCGAAGCCAAGGGAGGACGTACAGCTGTCGTCTCCGTCGATGTTCGCCCCGCTGATGTCACCTTCCACGCCGAAAACGACCCGCCCGGTCTGCCAGTTGAAGCCGGCGGTCCCGCCCCCGAACAAACCGTTGTTGCCGTAGCTGCTGCGCAAAAGGCCTCCTGGCGCTATCGGAATGACCGGAGACGGACCGAATGAGAAGGCGGTCACAGAATCCTCGGTGGTGCCCCATCCGGCGCCGCCTTGCACGCCGACATAGAAACCGGTCCAGCTCCACGCCGGCGGCGGCGCCTTGCTGTAGACAGGAGCCAAGTCCGCGGCTCCCGCGCCGGCCACCAAGGCCAGCGACATCGCACTTCCCAGCAGCAATTTCTTCATGGTGTTCCCCATCGGGTTACTCCGACGCCCTCACGGCGCGCGGAAACGCGTCCGAGGCGAACTTGCGGGGCACACCAAGCAACTACGGCCGGGTAAGCTACCACGCTACGACTCGGACTGACGGTGCAACCATACCGATCGGCGCGCGGCGCGCCGTGGCCGTTCGGCCACAGGGGAGGATGTCCACAGGGTTGTCTACGGTATTTGGTCCAGACTAGTGGATAAGTCGTCCTGCAACGGCCCGACCAACATCCAGCTCGCTGGAGCTGATCAGAACGAGCCAATATTTGACGCTCGCCAATAAATTCCGATGCCCCGCCCCTATTGACCTGGGCGGTTGCAAACTAATGCTGACCGGGACTGTCCAGGTTCGAGCAGGGCTGCTTTGCGAGGCAAAGCTCACTCGGCCGCCCGTCGGATGTCGGCCCGGATCGACTGTGCGGCCAAGATGAAAAACGATGCGGCAGCGACGGTGGCGGCGGCGGTGACCATGAGCGAATAGCGGACCGCCTCAGCGCCATAGGCACCGCGCAGCAAGTCGTTGAGATAGCCGACGGCGAGCGGACCGACGCCCTGGCCGAAGCAGGTGGCCGTCAGCAACACCGTCGCCGACGCCAGCGCCCGCATCGAGGTCTTTGCGACGGTCTGCGCCACGGCAAAGATCGGGCCGAGATGGAAGCCGACGAAGAGCGAGAACAGGCCGAGGGTCGCGACCATGATCGTGAAGCTTGGGGTCAGCATGCAGACAACGAAGATCGGGCCGGCCAAGCCGGACATGATCGCCGGCGCCCACACTTTCCAGCGGTCGTCGGTCTTGCCGATCCTGGCCACCACGAAGCCCCCGAGCGGCGCGCCGGCGATTCCGAAAAGGCCTTTGAACGTGCCCGCATAGGTGCCGATCTCGGCGCTCGTCAAATGATGCACGCGCGCCATGAAGGGCGGAATCCAGACCGAGGTCGAGTAGTTGGTGAAGCCGGCAAAGCAGAACCCGATCAGCACCAGCACGAACGATTTCTGTGCGAACAGGAAGGCGAAGGTCGGCCCGATCGCCTCGTCGGGGACATTTTCGGCGCCATCGCTCCGCCGCGGCGGCTCCGCGACGCTCAACCGCAGCAGCAGCGCGAGCGCGACCCCGGGAATGCCGGCGCTGACGAACGCCACGCGCCAGCCGAAATATTGGTTCAGCCAGCCGCCGAAGAAATAGCCGAGGAAAATGCCGAGATAGGTACCGACCGCGAAAATGCCGAGCGCGCGCGGCCGCTCGTCCTTGGCAAACAGATCGGCGATGATCGATTGCGAGGCGGGCGTGCTGGCGGACTCGCCGATGCCGACGCCGATGCGCGCCAGGGCGAGCATCGCGACGTTCTGCGCCAGGCCGCACAGCGCCGTCATGGCGCTCCAGAGAGCAAGCCCCATCGCCACGATGTTGCGCCGGTCCGCGCGATCGGCGAGCCGGGCGATCGGCATGCCGAGCGCCGAGTACATCAGCACGAAGCCAAAGCCCGCGAGCAGACCGAGCATCGTGTCCGAGAGCTGAAACTCCTTGTTGATCGGCTCGATCAGCACGTTGAAGATGGTGCGGTCGAGAAAGTTGAGAGCATAGACGAGCATCAGCAGCACGAGCGTGTAGTAACGCGCGTAGGAAATGCCGGCCACGCTCGGCGCGGCGGCCTCGCGAGGGCGCACGACATCGGCCATCGCGCGCTCACGCTTCGCGGATATAGTTGCCGGCCTCGAACACCACCGGCGGCGCATCCGCATCGAAGCCGACGCCGATCGGATCGCGCCCTGCCTTCATCGCCTCGAGCTGATCCTGCAGCATGCGGCGGATCATGACGATGCCGCGGTCGCTCTGCGCAAAATGCTCTTCCGAGTGGATCGTGATCGGACCCTGACCGACCTGCGCCTCGTAATCGCCGGGGTGGCGCTGGTGCTCCTCCTCCGTCATATCCCACCAGAATTTGCCGTTGAACTTGGACCGCATCGCCCCGAGGTCGCCCGGCTGCTTTGAGCGGCCCGCCACGTAGATGCGGAACGAGGCATCGTCGATCGGCAGCACCCAGCCGATCGATTCGACGCGCGCGAACTGGGCGACGCGCGGATTCGGCACCACCCGCAAGGTCGGGATCGCCGCTTCGGTGACGCGATAGAAGGTCTTGCCGTCGTCCATCTTGCGCCTCGAGCGCACGGTGACGCCGCGCGGCGACATCTCGAACGTGACCTGCGGCATGGCCGCCATCGCCGTCGTGAACTGGGCGCCGCTGAACGCGGCATGCAGCACCGGGACATGGAACGGATCGACGACGTTCTCATAGTGCTGCAGCCAGTTGCAGGGAATGATTTGCGGCCCGCCGCCGCCGAGCGAGGAATCGTCAGCCTCGACGAGCTCGCCCTCGTCCATGACCTCGAGGCATTCGTAGCGCGGCAGCACCGGCTTTTTCTCGGGCGGCCCCATATAGGCGAAGATCAGGCCGTAGCGTTCCGCGACCGGATACCAGGGCTGGCGCACCTTTTCGCGGAAGAGGCCGCCCGCGGGCTCGCACGGCTGCTCGAGGCAGCGGCCTGCGGTGTCGAACAGCCAGCCGTGATAGCAGCAGCGGATGCCGCGCGCCTCGACCTTGCCGTAATAAAGCGTGGTGCCGCGATGACAGCAGCGGGCATGCACGAGGCCCGCCGCGCCGGCGCCGTCGCGAAACAAAATCAGATCTTCGCCGAGCGCCCTCACCTTCCGCGGCGTGCCGTTCGCATCCGCGGCCAGTCCGACCGGGTGCCAGTAGCGGCGCAGCAGCTCGCCCATCGGCGTGCCGCGGCCGACTTCAACGAGCTCGGATTTGGTGCGCGCAGGCCTGATCTCGTAGCCGGTTCCCTCATCGCGCTGCGGCGCCTGCATCACATTCATGCCCGCTCCCCTCCTCTTGTCCGTCATCGCCGCCAGGGGGTGCACACATCTCGTCCGTTCCTTCCCGTCGTCATCATCCGCGAAAGCGGATGACCCAGTAATCACAAAAGCCCCAGGCATCTCGCTTGGTCCGAGAGTACTGGGTCATCCGCTTTCGCGGATGATGACAACAGAGAGACAGCGGCGAGGAAACAGCAGATGTGTGCTTTCCCTAGATCATCAACTGTTGATAATGTCAACGATTTCGCCGCGACGCAAGTTGCGGTTCGGCACCGTGAGCCGTTAGGCTCGGAGCATGACGAAAGCCCGCTCCAGATCGCGCAGCGCCGCAAGCCCGCCGCGCGTGCCCTTTGTGCTGTCGCGCCGGGTGATGATGATCGCCAATCTGCTGCGCCGCGCGGCCACCATCCGCTACCGGCGGCTGCTCGACTTACGGCCCGGCGAGTGGGGCATCGTGGCGCAGCTTGGGGAGCGCGCGCCGCGCGGCCTGATCGATCTTGCCGACGCCATGGGGCTCGACAAGGCGCAGGTCAGCCGCGGCGTCTCGAGCCTGGTGAAACAAGGCCTGGTAACGCGAAAAACCAATCCCCGCAGCAGCCGCGAGGTGCTGATTGCGCTGACCGCCCGCGGCAGCGCCGCCAATCAAACCATTCTGGAAGCGGGCGGCCGCGCCAACGAGCTTCTGCTCGCGGGCCTGACGGCGAAGGAACGCCGGCAGCTCGATGAGCTGCTCGACCTGTTCGCGCGCCGGGCGAAGCAGCTTCTCCGCGATGAGCAAGCACGGCAGGAAGGGCCGCGATAGAGGTCAGGCGCTTAGTCGGCAGGCGTTAGAGAAGCTATCAGAATCGGTAGTTCACGCCGGCCCGTAGGATGTTGTCGGTTAGGCGCGAGCTGAAGCTTGAGTTCAGAAGGCTTCCGCTCGGACCGACGATCGGCGTGGCAAGCGGGCCTCCTGAGAACGTGCCCAAGTCGACGTAAAGATATTCAACCTTGCCAGTCCAGCGGCCGGCCAGCGCCGCCTCGAGGCCGACACCGACCGCCCCTCCGGCGTGCACGGAATTGCTGCTGAACAATCCGATGACGGGCGTGGCACCGTTAGTCCCGCTGACGAGGCCGGTCGTCTTCAATTCGCCAACCGCCAGGCCGCCGGTGACATAGGCGAGAAGCGTCGGCGTCACGGTCCACCCCATGCGGCCGCGCAGCGTGTCCAGCCACTCCAATCTTTGGCTCAAGGCGTCGGTTACAGGGCCGCCGGGGATGAGGATGACTTTTCCGCAAGCTACCCCCTGGCAGTTAGGTGGCGGTGGCCCAATCGTGGTTTGTGCACAGACCCCGGTCCCGCACACGTCGTTGGTGCCGCCGCTTTGACCCGTGGCCTGCAGATCGCCCTCGACGCCCAATATCCATCGGCCGGATTGCCAGTTGTAACCAACCTGGCCGCCGCCGATCACGCCATTGAGATTGAAGCTCGGGCTGACCGTCGCCAGGACAATCCCCGGATCGGTGAATGTCTCGGTGGTGTTGGAGCGGCCCCAGCCATAGCCGATGTTGCCGCCGATGTAGAGGCCGGTCCAGTTATAAAGCGGCGGCGCCTTGGTGTAGACGGGTAAGTCAGCGGCGCCGGCGGACGCCACCATACCAAGCAACATCGCAGTCCCGATCGCAACGTTTCGCATGAACGCCCCCAACCGTGCGCAACCAACCCGATTCGCGGCATTATTTTACCGCTTACGAGCTGTCGGTTGATGTGACATCCGGGCTACGGTCGACCATAACCACACATATTTATGCAACTGAGTCCGACACTTCTACTTTAGAGTAAAGAGACCGCATTATTATCTCCTTTTGATTGTAAGCCAGTGGGCGCGAGGGATGTGCCGGGCGAGTGAAGACGAGCAACGGCGGCAGAGGCCCAGGGGCTCCAGCGATGCTAAAAACGCCCGCTGGCGGACTGCGCCATCGACCACCGGACACGTTCGGCGATGAATGCAGCGAATGGCCGAATGTCGGCATCGACGCTGGCGCTCTCCAACGCCCGCATATACGCGTCGCGATCCTCGACGCGGATCACCGTCCACGAATAGCCGCCGGACGCCAGCATGGCGTTCATCACAAAACGTGCCATTCGCCCGTTGCCGTCGGGATAGGGATGAATATAGCCGAACAGCCAATGACCGAGCACGGCGCGTACTGACGGCTCGCTCTCGCCTTCCAGCAGATCGAACAGCGTCCCCATGGCGTCCGGCAGAACTTCCCAGCGCGGCGGCACGTGCCGCGAGCCCTTGAGATACACCGGGTGGTTCCGGTGTCCGGCAAGCGCCGACGTATCCATCAGCCCCGCCGCGACGCAAGGCTGGAACAATTCACGATACCAATCGCGATAAGCCGTACGCACCAGCGCGCCCGCATTGGCTCCGGCGATAATTTTGCGAACGACCTGCTTTACGCTTTGAAACGCTTGCCAGTATCCACGCGCGGCCAGCGCATCGCCGCTTTCGCGGTCGGCTTTATGAGTCTTAGGATTCCAGTTTCCCGCGCGGACTCGATCGATCAGTTCCGGCGTAACGCGGTAACCCTCGATCGACAACGAATGATAGGCGTCGCTTGCGTAGATTTCGTCGACAAAGCCCAGATAAGCTTTGGTATCCTTTGGCAATCCCGGCGCGTGCGGAAAAGCCTGGATGACCGGCTCACGCAGTGAATTCCACAAAGCCTGAATGCGCCCGACGATGGGCGCAACGCCGGTGCGCAGCGTCGTGAGGGTCTGCTGCGGCGCAAAGGGATCGGTTTCCCGCATGGTGTAACCGGCAGCTTTCATCGTCTTTATGATTTCATCGGCGATTTCGCTTCGCCCAAGACGGCGGAAGGCCCCGGCAAGACGGCCCGCAATGGTGGAATGTCCGCCTTCAAGCAGGCCGCCGAGGATCTCGGAGGGGTCTTTAATCGCGGTGAGAACAACCTGACACTCGACCGGATAACGCGCGAAGAAATTCTCCGGCACCTTCGCCAACGTTGCCGTCGGAGTGAAAAGTCGCTGCCCGTCTTTCACGATCAGATTCGCGGCATGTGGCGGCTGTCGTTCCCTCAGGTCATAGAGAGACGTGTCAAACGGCAGCGCGAGGTTGTTGTTGGCGCCCTTCGAGCTATAGACAACGACTTGGTCGGGAATGACCGTGTTTTCCGCGTGCAGCAGCAAGGATTGTTCGGCGGACAGGTGCCAGTTTTTGCCAAAGCGCGCAGCGCAATAGCGCGCGCAAAATTCCCAAAACGAGGCATACCAGGGCGTGCTGTCGCCGGGCGCCGCGCCGGGGCTGGTGGAAATCAGCCAGCCCTTGATCGCCTCGCGCAGAAATCCTTGCGCGACAAGGAGCTCCCGATCGGCGCGCGGAAGCTCCCTGGACTGGAAGACCCGCCGCCCTCCGCGTTGCAGCCTGCCCAGCTTCGCAAGCGAGGCCGCGAGCTTCTCACGGGGGGTGGCCATATTGTTCTCCGCGACCGCCATCATGCAAGTTTATTGTGATGTCCTAATACAAGTATATAATGCCGCACGGTCGCAAGTCAATTATGTTGATTTGTTACAAGTAGATGCAGCTTTTCGGAGGCCGGTTTGAACCGAAAAAGACAAACAACGCTAAAGGAACTACGCGCCCTGCCGCCCCCCTTCGCCATCGCCCGCCGCTCGGCCTGATCGGTCTTGCGGACGCCATGGGGCTCGACAAGGTTGAACGGACGGCGTCGGGAGCCCGGCGTCGAGAAAATGCGCCACCATCCGGTTGGCATCATGATGCGGAAGGACGTCGATGAAGGTTGCTCGAAGCAGCTCGCCGAGGGCATGCCAGCGTGGCCACCACGGGCGAAGAACTGAGTCATCTCGTTATGTCGGGCTCAAGGAATGGGGTAGCCCCCGGCCGCCGCACGAACCGGGCGCCCGCACGAAGGAAGTCCGCCGCTCGGTTTCGGCCGAATGGACAAACCTATTGAAATCTCACGGCTAGCGGGCGTCCGTTGCCAGCTTTTCTTCGGCCGGGGCAGCGTCCGCCTTGAACGCCAACAGATCGCCCGGCTGGCAGCCGAGCTGCCGGCAGATCGCGTCGAGGGTGGAGAACCGGATCGCCTTCGCCTTGCCGGTCTTGAGGATCGACAGGTTGGCAAGCGTGATGCCGACGCGATCGGCGAGTTGCGTCAATGTCATGCGGCGTGCGTAGAGCAGCTCATCGAGGTTCACGACGATCGCCATGCTAGATCGTCCCCGCGAGCTCGGCGCGCATGTCGCTGCCGCGCCTGAAGATCTGCGCCAGCACGAAGATCAGGAGCACGGCGAACAGCCCGGTCACCGAGATATGGACCGTATCGTGGATCTTCGCGCGCACGGCGGCGGGTGCGAGCAGGTAAACCATCGGCTTGATCAGCGCGTCGATGACGTTGACGCCGAGGAGGAGCCAGGCGACGCGGACGAGGTCCGCGGCATTCGCCTCGATGAATGGATCGCCGGCACTGGCGCTGGCGACCACGCGCCGCAAAGCGCGCAGGATGAACTGGACGAGCGCGAGGGCCGCGATGGCGCCCGCGAACGCCGCCAGCGCCATGCGACCGATCTCATCCGCTGTCATCGTGACGCCCGTCGCGTGCGCGATCTTGTCGAGCGGCAGGCGCGAGGCGCCAAGCCCAAAGATCGTGGCGGCCACGCCGAGAAGGAACATGCCGATCAGCAGCATCGACACGATGATGCCGGCGCGCAGCACCCACTGCGTTGCCGCATCGACGCTATCAGATCAGTCCTTCACGCCCTTTTTGTCGAACTCGCTGCGGGCCTGCTCAACCTGTTTGAGGTTTTCCGCTGCCCAGACCCACACGCCGCAAAAGGCCGCTCCGAGGCTCATGCCGAGCTGCGTTAGTTTGTATTCGACCTTTGGCGGCACGACGGGATGCACGGTCCTCGTAATCAGGCCGTCGCGCTCCATGTGGCGCAAGGTCTGAGTAAGCATCTTTTGGCTAACGCCTTCGACCAATTCGCTCAGGCGCGTGAACCGCAGCTCCCCCTTTTCCGCCAGCACCTCAAGAACCAGCATCGTCCACTTGTCGGCCACCCGGCCGATCAGGTCGTTCACCAGGGCCTCAATCCTGGGGTCGAGGTCGTCGGGGGGAGTGAGGGCGGAATAAACCTTCGCCGCCGCGATTTGCTCCCCGGTGAACTGCGAAATCTTGCGCATTCCCTACACTCTCCTTTTGGTAAGTATAGAACTTTTAAGTACCTTCTTTCATTTAGAGAGTGTAGCGCGCAAGTATGTGGGGAGCAAGCACGATCAACAACAGGCAAGGAGTCTCCCGTGAAACTAGAGAAAAGGACCGTCCTGATAACAGGTGGAACGAGCGGCATCGGCCTTGAACTGGCAAAGCAACTTCACCGGCGCGGTAACACGGTGATCGTTACCGGTCGCGATCAAGAAAAGCTCGATGCTACCAGGCGGGCGCTACCCGGGGTCCACACCTTCAAGAGCGACGTTAGCGATCCGGGCGCGATAGCGGCGCTGCACGACAGCGTGCTCGCGCAATGTCCGGCGCTCGATATGCTCGTCAACAATGCCGGGATCATGCGAAACCTGAATCTCAATCAGGATCGCGGCCTGAACGACGTGACGCGCGAAATCGAGATCAACTTGAGCGGACCGGTGCGGATGGTCCAGCAGTTCCTACCACACCTCAAAACCCGCAAGGGCGCGCTGATCGTCAACGTTTCGTCGGGCCTGGCTTTCATCCCTTACCCCGCGTCGCCGGTCTATTGTGCTACGAAGGCCGCAATTCACTCATTCACCCAATCCCTTCGCGTGCAGCTCGACGGCACGGGCGTTACCGTGATCGAGCTGGCTCCGCCTCCGGTAGAGACCCCGTTGATGCGAGCCGAGTTCGCGGAGGAATTGAAGGCGCAGAAGGGAATGGAAGCGAACGTGCTCGCCAAGCGCGCGATCGCCGGCATCGAGGCGGGCAAGCTGGAAATCCGCCCCGGCCTCAGCAACGTGCTGCAGGCTATGAGCCGGATCGCCCCCCAGTTCATGCTCAAGCAGATGACGAAGATGGCGAAGGCCAAGAAGTCAACCGAACAGGACGCTGGCACAGCGCACCGAAAAGCCGCGCATGCATCGCACGCGCGGCCCGCGCCGCAGTGACAAAGGAGCCGCCTTGCGGCGGCACGCTCCTCCCGGGCCTGCTGCGGCGACCCAAAGCGGACCTGATGCATCGGCGCAGTCCGTCGAACAAGTCGCGCGATTAAGCAGGAACGTACGTCAACCTAATCACGTCCTCGCCAATCAGATCGCTGGTCACAAGGCGGAGCGGCGGCCGGGGGCCGGCGAAGAATGGCTTGCCGCGACCAAGTACTACTGGATGGAGGTACAGTCGATACTCATCAATAAGACCAAGGTCGGTTAGGCTTCGTGCTAGGTCTGGTCCAGCAACTCCAATCTCCCCAACGAGCTGAGCCTTCAGCCCACCTATCACCGCCTCAAGGTCATCCTCGACAAGAGTGGCGTTGGGGCCGACTGACTTCAACGAGCGCGACACGACCCACTTCGGTTGACGCCGCCACGCCGCCGCGAAGTCGCGTTGCTCCGCGCCCCACTCAGCAAGGTCTTCGTCCCAAATACGCATTATCTCGTACATGCGGCGACCGTACACGCTGCCCGTCAGGTCGCGCACTTACTCTATGAAGTGACGAAAGAGCGTGGGGCTTGGCCTCATTTCAAGGTGGTCGACTGAACCTCCTCCGAATTGGTGGACACCTGTAGTAGGCTCGGAGAGCCAGGAGGTGTCGGATGGAAAGACGTCAACGGCGATCGTTTACGGCTGAGTATAAGCGGCAAGCGGTTGATTTTGTAGCCTCGAGCGGACGCTCGATCGGGTCGGTGGCCAAAGAACTGGGGCTGCGCGATTCTGTGTTGCGCCGGTGGGTGGAGGGGCGTGGTGCTGGGCGCGAGCCGACGGCAGCGTCGCGGCGCCCCACAACGCAGGCGGCGCTGCCGTCGGCGGATCAAGCCGCAGAGATTGCGCGTTTGCAGCGGGAGAACGAGCGGCTGCGCATGGAGCGCGACATTTTAAAAAAGTCGATCGCGATCTTTGCTGGAGTTCGGACATGAGATTCCGCTTCATCGAAGATCGCCGCGCCGACTACCCGGTAAAGATCATGTGCGGCGTGCTCGGCGTCTCGCCGGCCGGCTATTACGCTTGGCGCTCGCGCCCGGAGAGCGGGCGGTCGGCGGCAAATCGTGACCTTCTGAGTGACATCAAGCGAGTTCACCGCGACAACCGCGGACGCTATGGCAGCCCGCGGGTCCATGCAGCGCTGCAGGCGCAGGGCCGCGGAGTGAGCCGCGGGCGCATCGAGCGGTTGATGCGCCATCACGGCATTCGCGCCATCATGGCGCAGCCCAGGCGGGTGCGCACGACCGACAGCCGTCACGACCTGCCGATCGCCCCCAACCTGCTCGATCGGAACTTCAGCGCCGCGGCGCCGAACAAGATCTGGCTCGCCGATATAACCTACATTGACACCGATCAGGGGTGGCTCTACCTGGCCGCCGTCATGGACCTGTACAGCCGTCGGATCGTCGGCTGGGCGATGCGCGATCATTTGCGCACCGAACTCCCCTTGGCGGCCTTGCGGATGGCGATCCAAGCGCGCCGGCCCGATGCTAACCTGATGCATCATTCCGACCGCGTCGTTCAATATGCCTCCACCGACTATCGCAAGCTCATGCAGGCCGCCGGGTTCCTGGCCTCGATGAGCCGTAAGGCCGATTGCTACGACAATGCCCCGATGGAAAGCTTCTTCCACACGCTCAAAACCGAGCTCGTCCATCACCGGCGATATGCAACGCCAGCAGAGACCCAACGTGATATCTTTGCCTTCATCGAAGGCTTCTACAACCGAACCCGCCTTCACTCCGCCATCGGCTACATGAGCCCGATCGAGATGGAGCTAAAAGCAGCTTAACCCTGTCTACTTTTTCGGGGGAAGATCACTTTCGTCGCCATCTCTCCAAGCTGATAAGCGCAACGCGAATTGATGCCTTCCATCGTCAGGCAGTTGGGACACGGTCTCAATAAAATCCTGTTGATGAGGTTGACCTAGCGCGAGCCTATAGAGCCATCGCAGCCGGCTAAGTTGATCAAATCTGCTTGTCTGCCGCGACTGGGGAAGGACGACGAAAATCCGGTCAATTTTTTCTCGCTTCATCGCGAAGTCGTGTGGGTTATTTTTTGTCAATTTCGATCAATGCCCTTTGTTGTTTCTGCTACTGTTGAGGCTGTGGGCATGTGGGCAACGCTTGCGTTGTCCAAGCGAAGCGGCATGACC
>JBKQHQ010000080.1:0-12378 GCA_052148715.1 Xanthobacteraceae bacterium
CTGGGTGGTGTACCTCGACCGCGTCGTCACCCGAGAATTCCAGGGTCGGCACTGGTCCGTGCCGGCGCGCGTCTTCGCTGCACCGCTCGAACTCTACGTCGGTGCTCCGGTCGCTGCCGACGACCTCGAAGAGGAACTGCGCCGTCTCCATTACCGAAGCGGTGATCCGTCGGCGGGCCCTGGTGTGTATCGACGGCATGGCGGTTCTTTCGATCTGCAGGCGCGCCGGGTGCGCTTCATCGACGAGCTGCGCGAGCCCACGCGGGTGTCAATCCGCGCGGGCAGCGACTCGATCACGGACCTGCGGCATGCCGATGGCACCGAGCTGCCGGTGTTCCGCCTCGATCCGCCCGTGGTCGGCAGTGTGTTTCCCATCCACGGTGAGGACCGTCTCGTCTTGTCGCCTGCCGACGTGCCGCCCTTGCTGCGCTCGGGCATCAAATTGATCGAAGACCGGCGCTTCGATGAGCACCCCGGCGTCGACGCGTACGGAGTACTGCGCGCGCTCTGGGCCAACTTGCGGGCCCGCCGCGTGGTGCAGGGTGGCAGCACGCTGACCCAGCAGCTCGTGAAAAATTACTTTCTGTCGGACGAGCAGACCTTCGGCCGGAAGGCGACCGAGGCCGTGATGGCACTGCGGCTCGAGGCGCATTTTTCCAAGGAGGAAATCCTGGTGGCCTACCTCAACGAGGTATATCTCGGCCAGGACGGTGCGCGCGCGATCCACGGCTTCGGACTCGGCAGCGAGTATTACTTCGCGAAGCCCCTCGCCGAACTCGACGTCGGTGAACTGGCGCTGCTGATCGGGCTGGTCAAGGGTCCGTCCTATTATGACCCGCGCCGACACGCCGACCGCGCCAGCGCGCGACGCAACCTCGTGCTGCAGGAATTCGCCGACGCGCATCTGATCGATTCCACGGCCGCGAAACGCGCTGCCGCGAGTTCCCTTGGGCTAAGGCCGCCGGGCGGCAGCTACGTGCCGGCCTATCTCGATCTCGTCCGACGGCACTTGAAGCGCGACTACGCTGAGGCGGATCTGGCCGCCGCGGGTCTTGCCGTGTACACGAGCCTCGACCCGCGCGCGCAGGCGGCCGCAGAGCGCGCATTGGCCGTGAACCTGAAGCGCCTCGATGCGGCGAGCCGGGTACGCGGTGCATCCCTCGAGGGTGCGGTGATCGTCGCCGAGCCGAACAGCGGCGACGTGGTTGCGGTGGTCGGCGGCCGCGACGTCGGCACCGACAGTTTCAACCGCGCGCTGGACGCGCGTCGGCCGATCGGCTCGCTGGTGAAGCCCGCGGTGTACCTCACCGCACTGGAAACCGGCCGCTACAATGCGGCCACCCTGATCGAGGATGCCCCGATCGAACTGAAGCTCGCCGACGGCAGCATCTGGGCGCCGCAGAACTATGAGCACCAGGTCTACGGTCGGGTGCCGATGGCGCGCGCGCTGGCCGAGTCCATGAACCTCGCGACCGTGCGGCTCGGGCTCGACCTCGGCCTGCCGCAGGTCGCCGATACATTGCAAAGCCTGGGGCTGGAAACCCGCCCGGCCCTGAACCCATCGCTGCTGCTCGGCACCGTGGAGATGACGCCGCTCGAGGTCGTGCAGGTCTACACCTCCCTGGCGAACGGCGGCTTTCGCGCCCGACTGCGGGCAGTGCGTGCGGTGCTCGACGAGCACGGCCGGCCGCTCAAGAGCTTCAAGGTGCAGGTCGAGGCGGCTGCGCCGCCGGCCGCCGTCTACCAGCTCGACCGCATGTTGACGCTGGTGACGACGCGCGGCACCGGGCATGATGCGGCCGCCCGCCTGCCGCGGGGCACGGTGGTCGCGGGCAAGACCGGCACGTCCTCCGATACCCGCGACAGCTGGTTCGCGGGATTCACCGGCAGCTACGTGGCGGTCGCGTGGGTGGGCTACGATGACAACCGTGCGACCGGGCTCACCGGCGCTGCCGGGGCGCTGCCGGTGTGGGCCGACACTCTGGCGCACCTTAAGTCTGCGTCGTTCCAACCGGTGCCGCCGGAACTCGTCGAGGACCGCTGGATCGGATTCGGGGATGGACTGGAAACGACGCCCGCCTGCAGTGCGGACGCCGTGTCCATCGCGGTGCCGAGGGGCACGGTGTTGCCGGGCAAGCCGGACTGCAATGCCGTGTCATCCGGCCGCGCGGCCGCGCAGACCGGCACGGTCACTGATAAGGTCAAGGCGTGGTTCAACACCCTCATTCACTGACGAGGCTCGCCCTCGCATTCACCGCCGCCGCCGTGTTGCTCAGCGGCTGCCCGGCCCCGACACCGCGCCCGTCGTTACCGAGTCCGCCGGTGCCGAGCCCGCCGGCGACCGGTGCGTCGCCGTCCAGTCGACCGCCGCCCAGTGCGCCGGCTCCGGCGCCGCGGCCGCCGGCGCCGGTCCGCGAGAACCATTTGTCGCCCGCCACCCGCTCGCTGGTGGCGCAGGCACACACGCTGCTCGCGCGGGGCGACATCGACGCGGCGTCGTCGACGCTGGATCGGGCACTGCACATCGAGCCGAACAATCCCTTGCTGTGGATCGAGCTCGGGCGGCTGCGGCTGGTGGAGAGCGATGCGCATCAGGCCGAGGGCTGCGGCCGCAGGGCGCTGGCGCTCGCGAGCGGCGATCCCGCCACGCAGAGGCAGGCGCGACGGCTGCTGGCCGACGCCTTGCGCGCCCAGCAACGCAATCAAGAGGCGCGCGAGGTGGAGAGCCAGGCTGATATCATTCAACCATAGCTGGCGACACGAACAAGCACAGGACCCGAATGGACACTCAGAAGATACGAATTCTGGTCAGCCTGACGATCGGTGCCGGCAAGCTGGAACAGTTCCGGACCCTTGCAGCCGAGATGAGCCGCGGATGCCGCGCGGAGCCGGGCACGCTGGCGTATGAATGGTTCATCAGCCCCGATAACGCACGCTGCCGGACCTTCGAGGCCTATGCCGACTCGGCGGCGATGCTCGCGCACTTCAATGGCGCCGTCGTGCGATCCCTGGTCCCCAAGCTGCTCGAGTGCACGGCCGTCGAGCGGCTCGAGATTTACGGGGACATCAGCGCAGAGGCCGCAGCACTCGTGGCGGGATTCGGCGCCGCCGTGTTCCCGGCGTTAACGCCTTAATAGCGGTGCGGCGATGTCGGCCGCGAAGGTTTCGGCGATGGCCAATACGGCCGCATGGATGGGTCCGGACGGGATGACCGGGATCACCGACGCGTCGACCACGTAAAGCTGCTCGAAACCGTGCAGCTTGAGATCGGCGTCCACCACGCTGCGCGCCTCCCGGCCCATGCTGCACGTGCCGACGGGATGGTGATGGGTCATCACGGCGCGCTCGAGAAACGCCTCGAGATCCGCGTCGCTGCGGCAATCGGCGCCCGGGTAGATCTCCTCGGCCCGCCATTCCGCCAGCTCGCGTTGGTGACCCACCCTGCGGGCCAGATCAAGCGCCTGCCGGACGAGCCGGCGGTCATGATCGGTGGACAGATACTGAGGATCGATCATCGGCGGGTCGGTGATTTCGGGACCGGTGAGGGTAATTCGGCCGCGGCTGGTGGGGTGAGTCACGCCGGAGAGAATCGTATAGGCGCTGCCCATCGCGGGCCGCTCGAAGCACTCGGTGACGGTGGGTGCCACAACGCAGCCCAACACCGCATCCGGAGCGCCGTCGGGGCGGCTCGGCTCGCCGCAATGGACGTAGGTCAAGGATTCGGAGTGCTGCAAGCGCGACGGCGGCACGGACTTCTTGGCGCGATAGACGTTGCCTGCCGTCAGCAAGTGGTCATGCAGGTTTTCGCCGACCCCGGCGTGGTCCGAGAGGCACGCGACGCCGGCGCGCTCCAGACTGCGGGCGGGACCGATGCCTGAACGCAGCAGCAGCAGCGGGGTCGCGATCGCGCCTAAGCATAAAATCGTCATACCTGCCTCGATCGTGGTGACCTGGCCGTCGATCTGCGCGGCCACGCCGGTCACGCGCGTGCCCGACAGGATCAGCCGATGCACCAGGGCGCGGCTCAACACCGTCAGATTGTCGCGTGCCAGGACGGGTTCGAGATAGGCATCGGCCACCGTGACGCGGCGTCCGGCGCGGATGGTGAGCGAATTCGGCGCGACCCCGATGAGCCTGCCAGTGTTGTGATCGCCGAGCCAGGGAATGCCCGCCGCCACTCCGGCTCCCATATACGCCCGCACGACCGGACTCACGTCGGCATTGGGCAACAGCACGGGCAGCGGGCCGCCGGCGCCATGCTGCTCGCTTGCGCCGCCGGAAAAACTTTCGATCCGGCGGAACGCGGGGAGCAGGCCCTCGTACGACCAGCGCGACGCACCGGTGATTTCCGTCCAGGCGCGGAAATCCTCTGTGGCTCCGCGCACGTGGGCCATCGCGTGCAGGCAGCTCGAACCGCCGATCACCCGTCCGCGGGGCCAATCATGCCGGCGGTCCGCGGTTCCCGGCTGCGGCACCGTGCGGTAGGCCCAGTCGTAGTCCCGCCCGGGGAGCAGCGGCCATTGCTGCGGAATGGCGATATCCGGATCGGTCGCCGGGCCGCCCGCTTCGATCACGCCGACCCTGATCTCGGGGTTTTCGCTCAAGCGCGCGGCCAGCACGCAGCCCGCGGATCCGGCGCCCACAATGAGTACATCGAAGTCCAAGTCGTTCTCCGTCGGTGCGCATCCGAACCATCGATCAGGGCAAGGTTATACCATTCGAACCATTATCCCCGAAGGTAAACCAGAAATGTTGTTGTCATGACCTATTCATTGCCACTATTAAACCAATGGGCGAATTTGGTTCGCCACCCCGCGAATCAGGTCGGCGGCTTTCTCGGCGATCATGATGACCGCCGCATTGATGTTGCCGCTCACGAGGTCGGGCATGACCGAGGCGTCCACCACGCGCAGCGCATCGATGCCGCGGACCTTGAGCTGGGTGTCGACCACGGCGAATTCGTCCGCCGCGCTGCCCATCTTGCACGTGCCCGCCGGGTGATGGACGGTGATCGCAGTTTTGCGAATATGCGCGTCGATGTCCGCATCCGACCGCTGGTCGCTTCCCGGGGAAAATTCGCGAGCGACGAAGCGCTGCATCGACGGTTGTGCAGCGAGCTCGCGGGCCATGTGCACGCCGGCGCGCACGGCGCGCCAATCGGCATCGGTGGCGAGAAAGCGCTGCAGAATTCGCGGATGCGCAGCCGGGTCCCGTGACTGCAGCGCCACTCGGCCGCGGCTTTCCGGATGCAATATCACGATCCGGCTGGCGAAGCCGTCGGTGAAGGGTGCCTTGAAAGGGCGCAGGTAGGGCCACGCGCCCAAGGGCGCGGCCGTCAGCAGCAGCTGAATATCGGGCAGTGCCAGATCAGCGCGGCTCTTGAGGAAGGCGACGCCGCCGCCGGGTACATCGGCCGCGAACCCCCTGCCGAAGACATACGCCTTGCCGAGTTCGCGGGCAATGCGGTCGTAGCGCATCATCGACAGAAACGGGCCGGGCTCCTTGCGGTGATACATCAATATCACGGAGACGTGATCCTGCAGATTGCGCCCGACGCCGATGACCGGGGCCTTGACGGGAATGCCCTGGCGCTGCAATTCATCAGGATCGCCCACGCCCGAAAGCATCAGCAGCTGCGGCGTATTGATGACGCCGCCCGACAGGAGGATCTCGCGGCGGGCCCGCGCCGTGCGCGTCGCGCCGTGCTGCAGATACTCGACGCCGACTGCGCGGCCGGCATCGATCACGATCTGGGTGGTGAGCGCCAACACCTTGACCGTCAAATTCGGCCGCTTCAGAGCCGGACGCAGATACGCCGTCGCGGAGCTGCAGCGCCGGCCCTTGCCGATCGTCATCTGCAGCCGCGAAAAGCCGAGCTGCTCCGCAGCGTTGTAATCGTCGGTCCAAGCATGCCCGGCCGTCCGGCCGGCCTGGGCGAACGCATCGATCAACGGGTCCTGGTACCGGCAGGTCTGGACGCTCAAGGGTCCGTCGCCGCCGCGATAGGCGCAGGGGCCGCCTTCCCAGCGTTCCAGTTTGCGGAAATAAGGCAGCACGTCGCCGTACGACCAGCCGCCGGCGCCGGCGGCGGCCCAGCGATCGTAGTCGCCGCGATTGCCGCGCACGTAGGCCATGGCATTGGTCGAGGAGCAGCCGCCGATCACCTTGCCGCGCGCGCATTCGACCCGCCGGCCGCCGACGTTCTCCTCAGGCTCGCAGAAGTAGTTCCAGTCGTGCAGACGCTTCTGCAGGATCTTGCCCCACCCCAAAGGGATGTGGATCCAGGGGTCGCGGTCCCATCCGCCGGCCTCCAGCAACAGGACGGAAACGTCCGGGTCCGCGCTTAGGCGGTTGGCGAGGACGCAGCCGGCGGAACCGGCGCCCACGACGATGTAATCGAACTCATCGATCTTGGCCATAGAATTGGTTCGTTATTGGAACGAGGCCGGTATTCTTCCGAACCAATGCGCGGAAGTCTACTGGGCGGGATCCGACGGGGGGAAAGCCTGTTCTTGGATGTACTGCCGCACGTCGCCGAGATGGCGCTGCATCTGCGCGAACGCCTCATGACCGTTGCGTGCGGCAATGGCGGCGGCGATCGACTCGTGGAAGCCGGCATACACCGATTGGCGCTTGTAGCAATGGGCGTTTTCGCCCAAGCGGCGCCAGCCGACGTCGCGCTGACTGGCGCGCATCGTATCGAAGAACGCCAAGAACAGCGTGTTGCGTGCCGCCTCCGCAATGGTTCGGTGGAAGAGCGAATCGGCGCGCTCGTAGGTTTCGGCGTCGCTCGCCGTGCGGGTTTTGGCCGCCAGAGTCTGGAGGCGCTTGATCTCGGATTGCGATGCTCTCAAGGCCGCCAGGCGCGCCATGACCGGTTCGGTGGCCAACCGCACTTCGATCACCTCGAGGGGATTGGTCTGATCGAGAACGTTGTCGAGAGCGGCGCTCAAGGAGAGCCGGGTCGCCCCGCGCTCGATGGAATTCGGCGCCGAGATGACGGCGTCGGCGGATGCCGGGCGGCGCGGATCGATGAAGGTGCCGCGTCCCTGGTGACGGTGAATTCGGCCCTCTTGTTCGAGCACATCGAGCGCCCGCCGCAGCGAACGGCGCCCCACCCCCAGCTCAGCCGCGAGTGTCCTTTCCGGCGGAATGCGTCCATCGACGGCGAAATTTCGCGTCTCGATGAAGTCGCGCACTTTGCTCAGAGCTTGATCGCCTTGATACATATCTCGTCGCCGATATCCCTACCTACAATAAGATACCACAGGCGCCGCAGCAATGGATTCGGTGCACCGGCTGCGGTTGACGGCGCTGTTGGTTCAAGTCAGACTCCGGCCTCGTACAACGGTGGAACCACTTTCGAACTTGGTTCAAGCGAGGCACCCGATGAGCGTGGAAAAAAAGCTGAACGAGACCGGTGAGCTGCAGGCTTCGCTCGATGCGCTGCACCGCGACGTATACGCCAACAACATGGCGCCCTACTGGGTCGTCGACCGCAGCGTCGCTCACGACGAGGACCGCCAGGTGATGCAAGGCCGCAAGGCGGTGCCCTTCATTTGGAAATACCAACGGCAAATCGAGCCTTTGCTGCACCGTTCGGCGGCGCTCATCAAGACCGAGACCTCGGAGCGGCGCTCCCTCGTCCTCGTCAATCCGGGCTTGGCTCCGCAACGAGCCACCGCATCGACGCTGTACGTCGCGTATCGCGTCAACGATCCGCGCGAGATCATGCCGCCGCACCGCCATTCGCCCAACGCCATCCGCCTGGGGTTGACCGGCACGATGAACTTCACCGGCGTCGAAGGCGAGAACATCGTGTTCGGGCCGGGCGATCTGGTGCTGACGCCGCACGACACCTGGCACAACCACGGCAACCAGAGCGATGAGCCGGCGATCAATCTGAGCGTCCTCGATCTACCCTTGGCCGAGACCCTGAATTCGCTGTATTTCGAACATGACTACACGGAGGAGGAGGAGGGCAAGCGCATTCGCCGGGCGATGCAGACGGAGCGTTTTCCGCCGAACTATTCCCAGCGTGTCTACGGCCAGGGCGGCTTTTTGCCGCGCTTCGTTTCGCACCATCGGGGCGCGGGCGCCGCGTCGCCCATGTACGTGTACCGCTACGACGTGATGCGCGAATTTCTCGAGAAATGCCGCGGCTGGGATGGCGACCGCCACGAGGCGCTGATGGTCGAGTATGTCAATCCCACGACCGGCCAGTCGGTCTACAAGACCATGACCTTTTTCATGCAGATGCTGCGTCCCGGGGAGCGCACGCTGCCGTTGAAACAGAGCGCGAACCTGGTTGTTTCGCCGTTCGAGGGCGGCGGCTACAGCATCATCGGCGATAAGCGCGTGGACTGGGAGCCTTACGACACCTTCGTCGTTCCCGGCGGAACGTGGTGCGAGCACGTCAATGGGTCCGACAAGCAACCGGCGATTCTGTTCGTGGCGAGCGATGAACCCACCCTCAAGGCGTTATCCTTCTATCAGAAGCATGGCAAGAATGAAAACGGCGACATCATCCGGCTCACTTGACGTCGGGCGCCCCGGCGGACGAAACCCAAGGTAAGGTTCAAGGAATAATGGCACGGTCTAAAAACACGCGGCTGGTGGCGCATATCGACTGTCCCGGCGGCGGACAAGTCTGGGTCGACGGCACGATGCTCTACATCGGCCATATGCGCGAGCCGACGGGGACGACCATCGTCGACGTGTCGGACCCGAAGAACCCGACGGTGCTGGCGCGCATCAATCTGCCCACCGGCTGGCATTCGCACAAGGTGCGGGTCGCCAACGGCATCATGGTCGTGAATCACGAACGCCAGGGCAAGGACGGCGATGCGTCCTTCGGCGGCGGCCTGGGCATCTACGACGTCTCGACGCCGGCGCGGCCGCAGTTGCTCTGTAAGTGGCGAACCCAAGGAAAAGGCGTCCATCGGTACGATTTCGATGGCCGCTATGCGTACATTTCGCCCACCGCCGAAGGCTACGTCGGCAATATCATGATGATCCTCGACCTGAAGGATCCGGCGCGTCCCGAGGAGGTCGGGCGCTGGTGGATTCCGGGGCAGTGGCAGGCGGGCGGCGAACCCTATCCCTGGGGCGACGGACCGGCGCCGCGCTGCCACCATCCGATGCGCATGGGCGACCGGCTGTATGTCAGCTATTGGCATCACGGCTTCCACATTCTCGACATCGCCGACATGCGTAAGCCGAAGCTCATCGCGAGCGGCAATACCTCGCCGGCGTTTCCGCATCCCACGCATACGTGTCTGCCCATTCCGCAGACACTCAAGGGCCGCAAGGTCATGGTGGTCGCCGATGAGGACGTCGCCAAGCTCTGGCCGTCGGCGCCCGCGTTCACGTGGATCTACGACATTACCAACGAGCGCTGTCCCGTGCCGATCTCGACATTCCAGGTCGAAGGCGTGGATCCCGACGGCGCACCGCAGCCGCCGATGATGGGCTGCCATCAGCCCTCCGAGCGCTTCAAGGGGACCATCATCCCGTTCGCGTGGTTCGCGAAGGGAATGCGGATCCTGGATATCGCCGATCCGTTTGCCCCGCGCGAGGTGGCGTTCTACGAATCGGACGCGCCGCAGGGTTTCGCGCTCGCCTCCTCCAACGACGTCACGATCGACGATCGCGGTCTGTGCTACCTGATCGACCGCCAACGCGGCGTCGACATCATCGAAACCTCGGTACTCTAAAACAATTAGGATGGCAGCCCCGCTGTGAACGACAAGATCATCCCCATCGGCAAGCGAAACCCGGCTCTGCCGTTCCACCCCGGGGTTCGCGCGGGCGACTTCATTTACATCTCGGGACAGGTTGCCAAGGACGAGAACGGCAACATGTGCAGCGGCAATATCGAGGAAGAAACGCGCTGGACCCTCGAGAGCATGCGCCGGATTCTGCAGTTGGACGGTGCGGACTTGGGCGACGTCGTCAAAGTCACGGTGTATCTTGCCGATGGGCGCAATTTCGGGCGCTACAACAAGGTGTTCGCCGAGTACTTCCCGGATGGCCGAATTTCGCGCACCACGGTCGAAGCCCGTGCAGTGATCGAATGCAAGATCGAAATGGACGCGGTTGCCTACAAGCCGCGTGGTTGAATCCGATAAATTTAAGGCTAGGCCGCGGTGCCGGAGAGAAGAGCATGGTGAAAATTCTTGGTCGCAGCACGTCGGGCAATGTGCAAAAGGTCGTCTGGCTGCTGGAGGAGTTGGGACAACCCTACACTCGGGAAGACTACGGCCGGCAATTCAACAACACCCAGACCGAGGCCTATCTGAGTCTCAATCCCACCGGCAAAGTGCCGACGCTGGTGGATGGCGACGTGGTGGTATGGGAATCGAACACGATTCTGCGCTACCTCTGCAGCAAGTCGGCCGGCGGCGCTGCGCTCCATCCCACCGACCCTGCGGCGCGCAGCCAGGTCGAGCGCTGGATGGATTGGCAGCTCGCGTCGCTCAATGGACCCTACCTCGGGGTCTTCAAGGAGTCCAGGAAGAAGGAGGAAGAACGCGCCGCCGGCTTCGCTGCCGACACCAAGGAGTTGGCCGCGCAACTCGAACTCCTCGAGAAGGGCACGGCCGGGCGCCCCTGGATCGCGGGCGCGAATTTTTCGATCGCCGATATTTGTCTCGGACCCATCGTCGATCGTTGCTTGGCCTTCCCCGTCACGCTGCCGGCGGTTCCGGGCGTCAGAGCCTGGCGCGACAAGGTGGTGGCCCGCGCCGCCTACCAGAAGTCCAAATCCTGAGCCGCGCTTGCGGTCGGAGAGCGAGATGAAGAACGCGGCCGTCATCGGTCTCGGCACGATGGGGCCGGGCATTGCCGCGACTCTGGCGCGCGCCGGCATGAAGGTCGCGGCGTTCGACGCCGACCCGGCGAAGCGCGCCAAGGCCGGCCCAGGTTTCGCCGCGGCCGCGGTGGCGCTGTCCGCGCTCGCCGTCCCCGATCACACCGCCGACGCCATCGTCGTTCACGACAATTTGCCGCAATGCGTTGCGGGCGCCGATCTCGTCATCGAGACGGTGCCCGAAGATCTCGCCCTCAAGATTAAGGTGTTTCGCGAGATCGAAGTGCAGGTTGCCGAGGATTGCGTCCTCGCGTCCGATACCTCCGGCATTCCGATCACGCGCATTCAGGCCGGCACCCGCAGCCCAAGCCGCATCATCGGCATGCATTGGTCGAACCCGCCCCACATCATTCCGATGATCGAAGTCATCCCGGGCGAGAAGACGGCGCCCGAGGTGGTCGGCAGGTTGGTGGAGATGATCCGGCGCACCGGCCATTTGCCCATCATCATTCGTAAAGATGTCCCGGGGTTCGTCGAGAATCGCGTGCTCTACGCGGTGATGCGCGAATGCCTCGATCTCGTGGAGCAAGGCGTCATCGAACCGCAGGACCTCGATGCCTGCGTCTCTTGGGGCATCGGCTACAAGCTGGCCGTCGTGGGACCGATGGCCTTGCTCGACATGGCGGGCCTCGACATCTATGCCGCCGTCGCCGGCTATCTCAACAAGGAATTGTCCAGTCGGAGCGATGTTGCTGCCTACATCGCGGAGCGCACGTCGCAGCACAAGCTCGGTATCAAGACCGGCAGCGGCATCTACGACTACACCCCCGAAAAGATCGCGGAACTTCAGAGCCTGCGGGCGCGCAAGCTGGTGGCGGTGCGCAAGGCGTTGCAGACATGACGCGTCGGATGAAATTGATGGCGCGTACTGCCCTGTTGGGGGCCGTCGCCTGGATGCTCGGCGCCGGGTCAAGCGCGTCGGCCGTAGAGCTCAAGGCGCTCGCGATCATGATGCCGGAGGAGCCAACCGATTACGGTTGGAACCAGCAGGGCTTCAATGCCGCGAAGGCGGTGGCTGCGAAATATGGCTTGAAATTCCTGCCGGCGACCGGACTCGGCTACGGCGATGTGCATTCCGAGCTGCGCGAACTGGCCGATGACGGGGCGAGTCTGATCATCGCCCATGGCGCCGGCTACAACACCGCGGCGCCCGAAATCGGCGCCGAGAAGCACGTGCCGGTGGCAATCGTCGATCGTCCCAAGGACAGCAAACCCGGTGCCGTTGCAGATTACACCTTGTCCGGCCATCAGGGTGCGTACCTCGCCGGAGTTCTGGCGGCAAAGACCACGCAGACCAAGGTCATCGGGATCGTCGTGACGGGCGAGCCGCCATCGTGGAACTCGCAATCGGCCGCTTTCGCCCAGGGCGTCCGAGCGACGGATCCGGGTCTGCGAATCGTCTATGCGGTCATCGGACCCGCCGCGTATTCGGACGCCGCCGGAGGCCGCCGCGTCACCGAATCGGTGATCGGGGCGGGTGCCGACGTGATTTTCGGCCAGGGTGACGG
>JBKQHQ010000081.1:0-132592 GCA_052148715.1 Xanthobacteraceae bacterium
GCGGATTAGCCGAAGGCGTAATCCGCCATCGACAGCAAAGCAGCGGATCGCGCCATCGACGACAAAGCGGCGGATTACGCCTTCGGCTAATCCGCCCTACGGGTTAGGTTCCGCGACGGACGGGAGCCATCCGTCATGGTTGCACAATGAGGGGAGCACGCCATGGATCTTCGCTTCACGCCGGAAGAGATCGCGTTCCGCGACGAGGTGCGCACGTTCATGCGCAGCGCGCTGCCGCCGGCGATGCGGGCCAAGATTGTCGAGGGGCGGCATCTGGCGAAGGACGACCTCGTAGCTTGGCAGCGCGTCCTCAACGCCAAAGGATGGGCGGTTCCGCATTGGCCGAAAGAATGGGGCGGGACCGGATGGGGACCGGTGCAGAACTATCTCTTCCGCGATGAGATGCAGCAGGCGCAGGCTCCCGAGCCGTTGCCGTTCGGCGTCTATATGGTGGGGCCCGTCATTATCGCGTTCGGCAACGAGGCGCAGAAGAAAAGGTTTCTGCCGCGCATCGCCAATCTCGACGACTGGTGGTGCCAAGGCTTCTCCGAGCCCGGTGCCGGCTCCGATCTCGCTTCGCTAAAAACTTCGGCGCAGCGCGTCGACGGCCATTACGTCGTCAACGGCCAAAAGACCTGGACGACGCTCGCGCAATATGCCGACTGGATTTTTTGCCTGGTGCGTACCGATCGAGCCGCCAAGAAGCAGGAAGGGATTTCGTTTCTGCTGATCGACATGAAGTCGCCGGGCATCACCGTTCGTCCGATCCAGACCATCGACGGCGGCCACGAGGTCAACGAAGTTTTCTTCGACGACGTGCGGGTTCCAGCCGAGAATCGGGTCGGCGAAGAGAACAAAGGCTGGGACTACGCAAAATTCCTGCTTGGCAATGAGCGCACCGGCATCGCCCGTGTTGGCATCTCCAAAGCGCGCATCGGCCGCCTCAAGGAGCTCGCCGCGCTTGAGCAAGCCGGCGGCAAGCCTCTGCTCGCCGACGAACGGTTCCGTGCCAAGATTGCCGCGGTCGAGGTCGAGCTGAAGGCGCTGGAGATGACGCAATTGCGCGTGGTCGCCGCCGAGCGCACCCGCCAGGGCAACAAGCCAGATCCCGCCTCGTCGATCCTAAAAATCAAGGGTTCTGAAATCCAACAAACCATCAGCGAGCTGCTGCTCGAGGTCGTCGGCCCCTACGCGCTGCCCGATCAGATTCCGCATGACGAGGGCGATCGCTGGAACGAGCCGCCGGTCGGCCCGGATTGGGCCGGCCCCCTCGCGCCGCAATATTTCAACTTGCGCAAGACGTCGATCTACGGCGGCTCGAACGAAATCCAGAAAAATATCATCGCCAAGGCGATCTTGGGGCTCTGACATGGACTTTGCGCTGACCGACGAGCAGCGGCTGTTGCAACAAAGCGTGGAGCGCCTCTTTGCCGATCACTACGCGTTCGACGCTCGCAAGCGTTACAGCGAAGAAGCCGGCGGCTGGAGCCGCGAGCTGTGGCGGCGCTATGCAGAGCTCGGCCTGCTTGGACTGCCGTTCGACGAGCAATATGGCGGATCGGCCGGCGGGCCGGTCGAGACCATGATCGTGATGGAGGCGATCGGCGGCGCGCTGGCGCTTGAGCCGTATCTGGCAACGGTCGTTCTCGCCGGCGGATTGCTGCGGCTCGGCGGCAGCGATGTGATGCGGGCCGATCTGCTGCCGAAGATCGCGAGCGGCGATCTCATTCTCGGCTTCGCCCACGCCGAGCGGCAGTCGCGCTACGACCTTGCCGACATCGCCGCGACCGCGCGCAGCGACGGTTCCGGCTATGTCATCGACGGCGCCAAGAGCCTGGTGCTGCACGGCGACAGCGCCGCCAAGTTCGTCGTCTCGGCGCGGCTTGCCGGCGGACAGCGCGATCGTGACGGCGTCGGGCTCTTCCTCGTCGATGCCGCAGCCGCCGGCGTATCGACGCGCGGCTATGCGACCGTCGACGGCATGCGCGCCGCCGAGCTGACATTGACCGGTGTGCGCGTCGACACCGCTTCCGTGATTGGCGCGCCTGGCGCGGCATTCCCGCTGATCGAGCGGATCGTCGATACGGCGATTGCCGCGCTCGCGGCCGAAGCGGTCGGCGCCATGGCCTCGATGCACGAGCTCACCGTCGACTACATGAAGACACGCAAGCAATTCGGCGTCGCTATCGGCGCCTTCCAAGTCTTGCAGCACCGCGCCGCCGACATGTTGATCGCGCTCGAGCAGGCGCGCAGCATGGCCATGCTGGCGACCATGATGGCGGATGAGGACGACGTCCGCGAGCGGCGGCAGGCCATCTCGGCGGCGAAGGTGCAGATCGGGCGTTCAGGCCGCCTCGTCGGCCAACAGGCGATCCAGATCCACGGCGGCATCGGCATGACCATGGAGCATAAGGTCGGCCATTACTTCAAGCGCGTCACCACGATCGACACCATGTTCGGTGACGCCGACCACCACCTTGGATTATTGGCCGAAGCTGGCGGCCTGGTCGCGCCGTGACCATGTCCCTGCTGAGGCACTGTAGCCGACGATCAACCCCGACGGGGCTCTTGAGGAGGTCGCCATGACACCCGCACTGCCCATCGTGACGCCGCGCACCGAGGAGCTGGCCGGGCGCATCACCGCCTTCATGGAGGCGCACATCTATCCGGCCGAGCCCGTGTTCGCGCGCCAGCTCGATGGCGCCGCCGACCGCTGGGCCGAGCTGCCGGTGATGGCGGAGCTGAAAGCCAAGGCGAAGGCCGCCGGGCTCTGGAATCTCTTTCTGCCCAAGCGTCACTATCCCGATGCGCTCACCAATCTGGAATACGCGCCGCTGTGTGAGATCATGGGCCGTTCGCCGATCGGCCCCGAGCCGTTCAACTGCTCGGCGCCGGACACCGGCAACATGGAAACGCTCATCCTCTACGGCACCGAGGACCAGAAGCGGCGCTGGCTTGCGCCGCTGATGGCCGGCGAGATCCGCTCCTGCTTCGCGATGACGGAACCGGCGGTCGCTTCATCCGACGCCACCAATATCCGCGCTGAGATCCGGCGCGACGGCGACGACTACATCGTCAACGGCCGCAAATGGTGGACGTCGGGCGCCATGGACCGCCGCTGCAAGATCGCCATCGTCATGGGCATGACCGATCCACAAGCCGAGCCGCACCGGCGCCAGTCCATGATCCTGGTGCCGCTCGATACCCCGGGCGTCAAGGTGGTGCGCGCGCTCAGCGTGTTCGGCTATGACGACGCTCCGCACGGCCACGCCGAAGTAACATTCGAGAACGTGCGGGTGCCGGTGTCGAACATTTTGCTCGGCGAGGGCCGCGGCTTCGAGATTGCGCAAGGACGGCTCGGGCCCGGCCGCATTCACCATTGCATGCGGGCGATCGGCGTCGCCGAGCGTGCGCTCGAAACCCTGTGCCAGCGCGCGCTCGAACGCAGCGCCTTCGGCCGCGCCATTGCGGACCATGGGGTGACGCGCCACTGGATCGCGGAATCGCGCATGGAGATCGATCAGGCGCGGCTGTTGACGCTGCATGCCGCGCATATGATGGACACGGTCGGCAACAAGGCGGCGCGCGCCGAGATTGCCATGATCAAGGTGGTGGCGCCGAACATGGCGCAGAAAGTCATCGACCGCGCCATTCAGGTGTGCGGCGGCGCCGGCGTCAGCCAGGATTTCCACCTCGCCTTCGTCTTCGCGCATAACCGCACGCTGCGGCTTGCCGACGGCCCGGACGAGGTGCATCGCGAGACCGTCGCCAAGCAGGAGCTGCGCAAGTATGTCTCCAACGCCAACCGGAAGCGCAGTGATGCCTGAAAGCGGCGACCGATCGGCCCCGGCAGACAGCGAGCCGTGGACCTCGCCGTTCGATCTTGCCGGCAAGGTCGCGATCGTGACCGGCTCGAGCCGCGGCATCGGCCGCGCCAGCGCCGAATGCCTGGCACGGTTCGGCGCCAAGGTCGTGATATCGAGCCGCAAGGCGGAAGCCTGCGAGGCGGTCGCGCGGGACATCCGCGCGCGCGGCAGCGAGGCCGCGGTGATTCCTTGCAACATTTCGCGCCGGACCGAGGTCGAGGCGCTGGTGAGCGAGACGCTGCGCATCTTCGGCCGCATCGACATCCTGGTGTGCAATGCGGCCGTCAACCCGGTCTTCGGGCCGCTCGGCAATCTGACCGATGAAGCCTTCGACAAGGTCATGGGCTCCAACGTCAAGAGCACCCTGTGGCTCTGTAATCTCGTGATCCCCGGCATGGCCGAGCGCGGCGGCGGCGCCGTTGTGATCGTGTCGTCGATCGCCGGGCTGCGCGGCACCGGCGATCTCGGCGCCTACGGGATTTCCAAGGCCGCCGATTTCGCCCTGGCGCGCAATCTCGCGGTCGAGTGGGGACCGCGCAAGGTCCGCGTCAACTGCGTTGCCCCCGGCCTCGTGAAGACGGACTTCGCCCGCGCGCTGTGGGAGAATCCGGAGAATCTCGCGAAACGAACCGCCGTGACGCCGCTCCGCCGCATCGGCGAGCCCGACGAGATCGGGCCGCTGGTCGTCTTCCTCGCCTCACCGGCGGCAAGCTTCATCACCGGACAGGTGCTTGTGGCCGACGGCGGCGTGACGATTGCGTAGCTGAAAGACGTGAGCTGCGGCGCTGTTGGAAGGCCGCCCCAAGAGAGGGCGGGCCTGATCGAGTCCGATTATCGCCATACGGGCGCGTCCGAATAGGCTAAGCTGCCGCCATGGAATTGGATCACGACGCCTGCTATCGCGTGTTCCTGGCGCGCGACGTTCGCTTTGACGGGAAGCTGTTCGTCGGCGTCCGGACGACCGGCATCTATTGTCGGCCGATCTGCCCGGCGCCGCCGCCAAAGCAGGTCAATGTTGTCTTCTATGCGTCGGCGGCTGCCGCGCAGGAGGCCGGTTTCCGCCCCTGCCTGCGGTGTCGGCCGGAGGTTTGTCCGGATTTCGCGGCGTGGCAGGGGACATCGAGCACGGTGGCGCGTGCGCTCCGGTTGATCGAGGGAGGGGCCCTCGACAGCGCGGGCGTCGATGATCTTGCCGACCGGCTCGGCGTCGGAGCACGCCAGCTGCGGCGGCTCTTTATCACCCATCTCGGCGCGCCCCCCTCGACATTTGCCCAGACGCGCCGCGTACATTTGGCGAAGCAACTGATCCATGAGACCGACCTGCCGATGATCGATGTGGCCATGGCTGCCGGGTACCGCAGCGTGCGGCGCTTCAACGAAAGCTTTGTCGCGATGTTTGGCCGCCCGCCCGCGAGTCTGCGCACGTCACGCCAGGCGCGCGCCGCGGTCAGTCACGAGGCCGGCATCACGCTCCGCCTCGCCTTTGCTGCGCCCTATGACTGGCCCGCGATGATCGAGACCCTGGCCGCGCGCGCCATGCCCGGCGTCGAGTGCATCCGTGCGGGGCGCTATCATCGCAACGTCGATCTCGGCGGCAGTCGTGGAACGGTGAGCGTGGGTCCGCCCCGCGGCGCCTCCCTCATTGTGGTGCTCGACATCGATCGGCTGGAGGTCGTTCGCGCCGTCGTGGCACGCGTGCGCCGCCTGTTCGATCTCGCGGCCGATCCGGAGATACTGCAACAGCAGCTCGGCCCGGATTCAGCGCTCGGTCCGCTGCTCGTCGCGCGGCCTGGCCTTCGCGTGGCCGGGAGCTGGGACGGCTTCGAGCTGGGCGTCCGTACGATTCTTGGCGAAAGTCTTGCACGCGCAGCGCCGCGCGACGCGTTGGGTCGCATCGTCCGGATGTTCGGCGCGCGCCAATCCGGAGCCAGTGTCTGTCCGGACCTGACGAACGTATTCCCGACGCCGAAACGTCTGCGCGATGCCGATCTTGACGCGGCCGGCATCGATCCCTGGCAGGCCGATGCGATCCGTTCCTTCGCTCGACTGGCGACCGACAATCCGGACTTCCTTGGCTTCCATGTTTCCATGGAAAAGGCGCTTGAGCGCCTGCGCGGACGGCCCGGCATCGATAGCGGGACTGCGGTTGCGATTGCGACCCGTCTCACGTGCCCGACGGACGATAGTTTCGGCATCGATGCGCAATGCCTTGAACCAGACGTGTTCGCTCTTTTCGAGGGGCGACGAGAGTCTTGGCGGCCCTGGAGCGCCTACGCTGCCGTCCATTTGCTGGCCGCGCGAAACAATGGTCTGGAGGACACGCATGCCGCCGCAGCCTGACATCCTTCGCCGCGATACGCTGATGTCGCCGATCGGGACACTGGTGCTGGTGACCGATCAGGCGGGAATACTCCGCGCGCTCGACTTTGAAGACTATGAACCGCGCATGTTGCGGCTGCTGGCGCGCCACTGCGGCATGACACCGCTCGTTGCAGGGACGGCGCCGGATGATGTCCGGCGGGCACTTCGTGCCTATTTCGACGGTGACCTTGCGGCGCTCCGCCGGATTCGGTGGGCGACGTCGGGAACCGATTTTCAGCGCTCGGTCTGGGCGGCGCTGACCAAAATCCCCGTGGGCACGACCCGCAGCTATCAGATGCTGGCCGCGGCGATCGCAAGACCGCGGGCGGTGCGAGCGGTCGGCCTCGCCAACGGGTCCAATCCGGTCGCTATCGTTGTGCCATGCCACCGGGTGATCGGCGCCAACGGGACATTGACCGGGTACGGCGGCGGCCTGCAGCGAAAGAGATGGCTGCTCGAGCACGAAGGCGTGCGGCTGAGCGGCGTGGCCGAGCCGGACACGCTCGCTCTGGATGCTTAAGCCGGCAGTTGGATCAGCGCGTCGAAGGCGCGACCCTGCCGCAATGCCTGCAGCGGCGCCGTATCGGCGTACACGATCTCCTCGACGATCCGACCGTCAACCAGCGTCAACTTGTCGACGCCGCGCCAGCGCAGGATGCGCTCGCCGTACCGGTTTGAGCACTCCCATTCGATGACGAGCACATTGCCGAGCGACCACCAACTGACCAGCGTCCACGTGAGATGCGGCGCGTTGGCGGTTTGCAGATCGTTGAGCATCCCGATCTCGCTGCCCTTCACGGCGCGGTTCGCAAAGGGATAGTGGAGCTTTCCGTCGGGGTGCCAGAGGGCGAGGAATGCGTTGCCGTCGCGGGCGGACCACGCCGCGGCAAATCGGTCGACAAAATCTTGAGCTTCTTGCTCGGTCATGTGTGGCTCCTGTGACTGGTACCGCGATCTTGTGCGCCACGGTCGCAGTTGTCTGGCGGGGATCGGACCCGACCATCGAGCCGACGCTCGGGAGGAGAGGATCGTCCGAGCGCGAGGGCGATCGATGTGTGCAGCGCACGGCAATTACATGTCTTGTGGGCAAACCAATTTCTGCCTTGCGGCCTATTCTCAACTCATGGATAAGAGAATATCGACGACTCTAGTCGAGTAGCCAGCCCTAAAATTCGTTCCGCTGTCGATTTGACAGGCAAGTCTCCTAAAGGAAGGATCATAAGAGCGGTGACTCTAGGAACAATTGTTCTAAGAACAAAGATCATTTCTATCCTGGCAATCTGCGCGGTGATGACGGCCTCCAGCGCATTCGCTAAATCCGGAAAAATCCATCAACGCGTAAGGAGTGCCGACTGCAAGTTCTCGTATGAATACGGTCACGTCGGTTCCGGTTGCAAGGGCGGAATCGTCCTTCGTACGAACGCCAAGTTGGCGGCTCTTATTGAAGATCGTCGCGGCAATTGCCGCTTCAATTATGAATCCGGCCGGTACGACGGTTCGCAATGTCCTCCGGATAGCAGTGCCTACCTCACTCTGGCCCGCAGGGCCGGAAACCCGCCAAACGACAATAGAAACTAGTCCGCGCGAGGGATGGAGCTTTGGCGGCGTTCGACGCGGAATCTAATTTGTTTTGAAGCGGACGGGCGACACATCTGATCCTTCTTACCGTGCGGCGCTATAGCGTCGGTGCCTACGGACGGGCCGCGCCGCCAACGGCCCTCTGACTTGCCCATGGAACCGCCGACGTGCGATCCTGACGACGAACAGGCACCCGAGGGAATGTCGGATGAACGCTGGCCATCGTCCGCCCATTATCGATTTTCATGTGCATATGCTGGAGGAGGAGCTGCTTCGGCGCGCAGCGGGCAAGACCGTGCTGTCCGGGTACGGCGCCAACACGCATGGCGGGGCCCAGTCCGCCAACGAAGTGACGTTCCAAAAAATGCTCGATCCACAGCGTCAGGTCGAGGACATGGATCGGCGCCGCATCGACATCAATGTGGTTTCGTCAGGGACCGTCATTCAAGGCACGTCCTGGGCCGATCCGCAGACCGACCTCGAGCTCAACCGGCGCTGCAACGATCGCGTCGCCGAATGGGTCGCCAAGTATCCCGGCCGTTTCGTCGGCAGCTTCACCTTGCCGCTGCAGGACATCGATCTTGCCCTGGGGGAGCTGGAGCGCGCGGTCAGGCAATTGGGCCTGCGCGTGGCGAATCTCTGCACGCAATATCAGGGCGCCTATATCGGTGAGCCGCGCTACCGGCCGTTCTGGGAGGCGGCGAACGCGCTCGATGTCGTCATCTGGATTCATCCGGACGGAACCCGCGACCCATGGTTCCAAAAATTCGGCATGTGGAACTCGATCGGCCAATCGATTGAGGAAGCGAAGGTGATGGCGTCCCTCATCTATGAGGGCGTGGTGGAATCGTTTCCGCGCCTCAAGCTGGTCATGGCGCACGGCGGCGGCTATTTTCCCCATAACATGGGCCGCATGGACCGCAACGTGACCAACTTCCCCAACAGCATGAAGAACATCACGCGCAAGCCAAGCGAATATCTGCGCTCGTTCTATTATGACACGTGCCTGTACGACCGCACGATCCTGGCGGCGCTGATCGCGCGCGTCGGCGCCGACCGGCTCGTCATGGGCAGCGATTATCCGGTCGGCGAAGCTGATCCGGTCGACTTCATCGAGAATTGTCCTGGGGTTTTCAAAGCGGACGCCGCCATGATGACCGGCGGCACCGCGGCAAAACTGCTCGGCTTGTCCGCCGGGACCTGAGACGGCACATTGCTTCCATGGGCAGCTGAAATACGACGAGTGCGTGGCGAGGGCCCATCCTTTGCTGGTCGCCGCTACCTTGCTGCATCGTCAGTACCAATGCTATTGGGAGATCGCGCCCCGACATAGCTACCCGAACGGATAGGTTTATGCCTCAGAGAATTACGACCGGGTTTCGTGCGTTGGTCGATGCTGCCGAGCGCGAGATCGAAACTTTATCGGTAGAGGAAGCCCTCGGCCTTCATGGGCGTGACGACGTGGTCTTTGTCGATATCCGCGACATCCGCGAGCTTGACCGCGAAGGGCGGATGCCCGGCGCCTTTCACTGCCCGCGCGGCATGCTTGAATTTTGGATCGATCCCGAAAGCCCTTATCACAAACAGGTGTTTGCCGAAGACAAGCGCTTTTTGTTTTTTTGCGCCGGCGGCTGGCGTTCTGCGCTCGCCGCGCAAACCGCGCACCGCATGGGACTGCGTCCGGTCGCACACATCAAGGGCGGCTTCGGTGCCTGGCGGAAGGCCAACGGCGCAATCGAGCCGCCGTCGGACAAGCCAAAATCTTCTTAGCGGCGGTGATCCGGCGCGGCTGGCTGTGCGACGCATCCCGAGCCGGTTGTTCCCCGCTCGGACCGTGAGATGCGGCCCAATGCGTGATGAGTGAAAAGGCGCCACGAGCGATTACCGGACGGGCCGCCTTTTGCACGGTAGCAAGTCTCCAAATCCTGGGTCACGGCGACGGATCCTAGTTGGTTGCCGACCGGAGCACCGTTCTGGTAGCCTCGAAACGGGGCGTGGTTGCCGCGAGGAGGCGACAAACCATGAAAGCGGCTTTCATTGAGAAATTTGGTGGCCCGGAAGTCTTGAAATACGGCGACTTGCCGGATCCGGTGGCGGCGGCGGGCGAGGTCGTCGTCGATGTCGTGGCGGCGAGCGTCAACGGCGCCGATTGGAAGGTGCGCAGCGGCCAGTATTCGCAGGCTACGTTCCCATTGGTGCTCGGCCGGGACTTTTCCGGATTGGTCGCTGCGGCAGGCGCCGGCGTCGATGATCTGAAAGTCGGCGATCCGGTGTTCGGCGTTCTCGAAGCCGGCCGCGAGGGCACCTACGCCGAAAAGCTTGCGATCAAGGCGGCGATCGTCGCTAAGAAGCCCGACGGGCTGTCGCACATCAACGCCGCCGCTTTGGCGCTCACCGGGCTCACCGCGATCAGCGCTATCGAGACGACATTGCAGCTCAAGCGCGGCGAGACCGTCCTCATTCAGGGCGGCGCCGGCGGGGTGGCGAGCTTCGCCGTGCAGCTCGCCAAGCATATCGGCGCCCGTGTGATCACCACCACCAGCGCGGCGAATTTGGACTATGTGCGAGGCCTCGGCGCCGATGAGGTCATCGACTACAATGCGCAGGACTTCACCAAAGTCGTGAGCGGCTGCGACGCCGTGTTCGATACCGTCGGCGGGGAGGTCGCGCAAAAATCGTTCGCGGTGCTCAAGCCGGGCGGCCGCGCCGCCTTCATCGCCTCCGGCGTCCAGGCACCGAAGCCCGATCGCACCGACGTGACCTCGCTGCGACCGGCTGTGGGCCGCGCTCGGGCGCCGCTCGAGCGCATCGCCCAACTGGCGTCGGCGGGAGCTATCCGTCCGCCGGAGATCAAGCTCTTTCGTTTATCCCAAGCGGTCGAGGCCCAGCGCGTCAGCGAGTCGCGTCATTTCCGCGGCAAGCTCGTCTTTCAGGTGCGGTAGACGTGGCCGTACGGGCTTCGGCGATCCCTGTGTGACTGTGAGAAGAAGGGGCCGTGCATGCCCCTCCTATTTTGTAAGCCCGCGGCGGACCGATAGAACGGTAAATGTCGGCTACTGGCCGAAGTGATAGGTCACGCCAAGCTTAGCCGTATTGGCCGTGAGTTGGAAAGTATTGAAGAAACGATAACCCAACGTCGAAGTCAGATCTCCGATGTTTGCCTGAAAACCGGTCTGCGTACCGAAATTAAAGTACTGATACTCGGCCTTGGCGCTCCAGCCCGGGCTAAAGAGATACTCAATGCCGCCGCCCGCGGTCCACCCGGTAAAGTTATGCGCTGCCTGCGGTAGGTAACCTGGATTGGTCGTTGCTTGCTCCCCTTGGCCATCGAAGAACGCAAAACCGCCCTTCGCGTAGAAAAGCGCACGGTCGACGACAAGACCGAGCCGGCCCGTTGCATCGCCGTAGCCGCCGCCGCTGAGAGTCAAGTTCTGGTGCGCTGCCGGATTAGAAGAAGGGATGATCCCAGACCCCGTTAGGTTCAGGTAGCCGAGGTCAGCCTCAACGCC
Organism: Xanthobacteraceae bacterium; assembly: GCA_052148715.1. Taxonomy (GTDB): domain Bacteria; phylum Pseudomonadota; class Alphaproteobacteria; order Rhizobiales; family Xanthobacteraceae; genus JBKQHQ01. The sequence continues at coordinate 11,315 of JBKQHQ010000081.1, forward strand.
GAACACCAAGTTGCCGCGCTGTACATTGTATCCGGCGGTGCCGCCGCCGAAAATACCGGAGGCCGTAAAGGGAAAGGGTCCAGCCGGAACGCCATCCGCAGGATTGATGTCATCTCGGACGGTGACGTTGCCCCAAGCGCCGCCGATATGTCCGCCGAGGTAGAAACCCGCCCAATTATAAACGGGAGGGGGGGCCTTGTAGGCCGTGAGATCGGCCGCTGCGGCACCAGCTACTATGGCCGACGTCATCGCAGCTCCAAGGAGTAATCTTCTCATGGCGTCCTTCTGGTTGAATTAGTACGTAGATTCAGCCGAAACGAAAGATGGTTGACGCTAGGTCAGATGACGCTGGGTCAACTCGTCCAAAACGGTATAAAGACACCCGAGTCGATGATGTAACCAAAATGCAACTTGGGGACAAATTCGCGCGTCGCTTGAAAAACGACCAACGGGAATATCGGGAGACGACGGTCCAACCAGTGCTGGCTTGATTGGTCACGTCCCCCGGGGTCGTCAGGGCACAGCGGTCCTCAAAGGCACAGGCTTGATCGAACCACGAGCCTAGGCTTTAGCGCGCTCCGATTTTGCTCGCGCCTTCCTCGAGGCCAACGACGGACGGCTGCGCGCTCTTGGTGTCGCACTGGTCCGCCAAGCTCGAACGCTGGGACGCGATTGGCCGCGATGCGACCTCAAAACAAACGCCGTCTGACGCGAACGTATCCTCGCCCGCGAGCCGTGCGACTTGATGACGGGTAACGCCATTAGCCTTTGAAAAATTCGACCGGACTCTTCGCCGCTTCCGGCGCGGGTGAGTCCGAACTTACGGCGCCGATAAACTAAATGTCCGACTGCGCGCGCCGAGGTCGCTGTCGATTTGCCGCCTCACGGGTTGTGATGAATGGCAGCAGACCGAAACCGAACCCCGACGCCTTCGCTTAGCCTATGGTCAGTTGACCCTTTCCCAGGTCTCTCCCCTGCAAATAGCTCCCCCAAGAACGCATCCGTCGAGGCGTAGGGCTTTGGGTCCTTGCAGCGTAACCACGCCTGAATAGGTTTTCCCGTCGTCTATATTCAACAGGTCGCCCCGCCATTCGTTGTCGCCGGACTTGGCGGCCCCGGCCATGATAACCGTGCCGACTTCGCTGATTCGGCTCTGGTCCTTGACTGCGACGATTTTCGCACAGAGCTTGCCATCGCAATTATAGAAATTCAGTTGGGTTCCGGTCGATGGGCGTGTCCAGGTTCCCCATGGCTCTTCGGCGTTGGCGATCGTGGAAAGACTGGCAACGCTCGTAACGATGATCGTGACCATCGCTGCGAGCCGACTGTGGTGCACATGCGCTTTCATTGATGGTGTTCCTCCGTGGGTGGAATAATCAACATGGACGAATACAGGATCCCTCCCTTGATCTGGGTCAAAAGCAGCACGACGATAACGAAAATTGAGTTTGGCCCGGCGGCAGCTCGCCGCGACAATTGAACCGTCTCACCTATCGGCTCGACCACGGCTGACGCTTGAGGTGAGCCGCAAGAGGAGCATGTCGTGCGATGGACAAGTCGACGACGTGGTCCCAAACGTCTCGCTCTCGCCGGCCGTTGGTGCATAGAGCGTTGGTCAGGACGAGCACCTCGGATGGCGATGGTTTCGCCAAACTTGCGTATGCCGCTCGCCGCGCCATCAACGGACTTTTCCTGCCGCCGCCGGACCCGACGACAGTTGCACCAATACGGTGACGAGCGGCCTTCCGCCAAGGCTTGGCATATCCTACTGTGATTAGATCCGCCGTTGGGTCACAAATCATGAGCCGCTTCTGGAGTTCGGTCGTCCACGGCCTGTCGCCATACGTGCCCGGCGAGCAGCCCAAGCTGGATGGCATCGTCAAGCTTAATACCAACGAGAATCCTTACGGACCTTCGCCTCGCGTCCTGGCTGCGATTGCCTCTGCAACCGATCGTCTGCGCCTCTACCCAGATCCGCGCGCCTCCTGTCTGCGTGAGACGATCGCGGCCCGCTACAATGTTGCGCCTGAGGAGGTGTTTGTTGGGAACGGCTCGGATGAGGTTCTGGCCCATACCTTCCAGGCCCTTCTAAAGCATGATGCGCCGCTCCTGTTTCCCGACATCACCTACAGCTTCTACCCTGTCTACTGCGGCTTATATGGCATCCGTTACCAGGAGGTGCCGCTTGATGCCGCGATGAGGGTGCGAATTGCCGACTTCCGGCAGCCATGCAGTGCCATCCTTCTGCCCAATCCCAACGCTCCCACCGGCATTGGGCTTCCGCGCGAAGCGATCGAGGCGCTGGTGTCCGAGCATCCGGACCAGTTGGTGGTTATCGACGAGGCTTACGTCGACTTCGGCGCCGAGAGCGCCGTATCGCTCGTAGCGCGCCACGACAATCTGCTCATCGTCCAGACCCTCTCCAAGTCGCGGGCCTTGGCCGGACTAAGAGTTGGTTTTGCCATCGGCCAACGACCTTTGATCGAGGCGCTGGAGCGGGTGCAGGGCAGCTTCAACTCCTACCCCCTTGATTGCCTCGCCATCGCCGGTGCGGTCGCGGCCATAAAGGACGATGCGTGGTTTCAGGAGACGCGCGAACGCATAATTGCGAACCGCGAATCGCTAGTCCACGGCCTCTCTGAGCTGGGCTTCGAGGTTCTGCCATCCGTGGCGAACTTCGTATTCGCGCGCCATCGCAGCCGCGGCGGCGCAAATCTCGCGGCCCAGCTTCGGGAACTCGGCGTTCTGGTCCGACATTTCCAGAAACCCCGAATCGAGGACTTCCTACGCATTACGGTCGGAACTAAGGATCAGTGCAGCCGCTTGCTGATCACCCTTGCGGCAATTCGCGCAAGAGGAACTGCAACGCATTTTCACCCATGATCGCCCCGATCGTAGCTTCGTCGTGGCCAGCCGACAAAAGTGCTTGTGTCAAATACGGCAACTGGTCGACGGCAATCGGGACAGGAAACGAATCGAAGCCGGATCCCAGTGCCACGCCCTTCGGACCGACCACCCGCAACAGATGCTCGAGGCTGCGCAGGATATCGTCGATCTTGGTCCCATTGACGTAATCTGCGACAAAGCAGAGACCGATCAGTCCACCCTTGTCCACGACGGCGCGTAGGATCTCGTCGGGCTGGCATTTGGGGTCGTTGGCCACGGCGCGAGCGCCGGTGTGGGTAATAATCGGGCAACGCTTGGAATGAGTCAGGGCGTCTTCGATAGCGCGCTGACTCGCGTGGGCAAGGTCGACAATCATGCCAAGCGCGTTCATGGCCGAGACGGCTTCGCGTCCAAGCGGCGTCAATCCGCCCTTCGAGATTCCACTCGCCGAGGCCGCAAACGCGGTGTCGGTAAGATGGCAGAGCGATGAGGTGCAATAGCCCGCGGCGAACAGCCGCTCAAAATTTGCGATTGAATATTGCGTTGCGTCGCTGCTTTCAAGACCCAACACTGCCGCGCATACGCCGGGATTGGAAATCCTGTCGTCGAGTGTAGACCGCAATTCACGCGCAGTCTGAATGAAGCGAACCCCGCCGCCGGTGCGCTTGCAGGCACTCCTGAGCTTGTTGCCCATGTAGAGCGCGCACTCGGTCTGATCGCGGACAGCTCCGAGCGGCCACTGATCGAGAACGCCGAGAAGCGTCAGTCTGTTGCTCTTGTCAGCTATCATGTCACCGCTGACCTGTCGGGGTATTTCGGTGACAGCTAGAAAAATCTGGGCCGCGCAATTGCCTTCGCGCATCCGCGCAAAATCAAGATAGCCTATCGATCGGCGTGTCAGGTCCCTGCGCCACATCAATGCATCGCAGTGAAGGTCCATGACGCGAAGGCGTCGATGGAGATCAGTCGCCTGCGGAGTTAAAGCAAGGCTGGGCGGCGCGCCCGGACGCGGTGCGACCATCCGAGACACGGTGAGCAGCCCCGATTGCACCAGAATGGTCCAAGCGATCAATATTCCGGCAAGCAACGCCACGACGACGAGGAACGGTCCCACTGGCGCCTCCTCCCGAATGCTGATAATGTGAACATGTGTTCGTGTTCATGTCAAGAGAAACGTGAACACATGATCTTGTTTTGGAAAATCAATGCCGCGCCCGCCTTCTCAGAACCGCAGCCGCGCCCGGGTCGAACGGATCCTCAACTCGGCGGCCGCGCTACTCGCCGAGGCTGGAGGGGAGAAGATCACCGTCCGAGCACTGGCGGCCCATTCCGGCGTTTCGCTGGGGACGATCTATCAGTTCTTCGAAGACATCGAGGCTGTCCGGGCCGCGGTGACCGAGCGAACCTATGCCGACCTGCGATCAGTGCTTGAGGACCGGCTGACCGAAGAGGCGGCCCATACGTCGCCTGGCGGCTTCTTCTGTACTCTGATCGATCTGATCGGCGAGCTTCAGCGTCGGCATCCACAGATGGGGTGCCTCGTGCATACCGATTACGCCGACGGATTTCGTGGCGCCTTTGCCATGGAGTTGCGGGAATTTGTCGCCGCGCATATTCGGTCCACATTTGCTCGCGCGTTCCCGCAGATGGGCGAGGAAGATCGCGATCGAAGGCTCGAAGTGCTGCAATCCGCAATGCTGGGTGCACTCCAAGTCATGCCTTCCCGTCACGACGCAAGCCGCGCAGAGCATTTGCGCCAGACCAAAGTGCTCGTGTCGCTGTATGCCGAAACAGTGTTTTCATCGCCGTTGCATGCACGCCGGCTTCGCAAGTGAGGGCGTCTGCCGCCGGCCCGGCACTTGGCACTTACGTCGGGGTGTGGCCCCCGATTTGCGTCGGGTCGCGACCCGGTCGCTGGTGCGAACGGGCGATGGCTGTAGATGCCCCCGAGCGGATGACTCTACCTTCGACTAGCTCAAGGTTCTGGCGGTCAGTGCTATTCGGTGGTGCCAGTCGAGGACGGCCGGACGCGGCTAAGCCTGCCAGAACGGCTTTGTGATTTCTGCTCCGGCGTCTGCCCGGCTCCAGCCAAGGTCTCGGACGGTGCCATCCATCGCCATGGCGAGTTCGGACCTGCTGCGGGCCCGCGCGCGCCACTCGACGATGCAGGACCGGAACGCCAGAGCTGCCTCCCGACACGAACCGCGCGCCTGATCGAGCAGGGTAGCTATGAATTCGAATGCCAGATCTTGCGAAGAGGGCTGATGAGCTTGGACTGACATGGAAAATCCCTCCTAATCCACCGACTCGCAAAATCACCATAGCTCGGCGCTCCACCCAACGATGTGACGGGGGTCACGGCCCTCGCTTGACGCACCGGCCGAAAACCCTCTTTGAAGCCTTGAGATCCGAGCTCCGCGGATCCTATTCCGGCTATAGCCACCATGCCCGCTCATCCGTCTTCGGATGGCAGCAACCGGACACGAAGCCGTCGGTTCACGCTCGGGCCGCGAACAAGTAATGCAGGGCGAGGTAGATCAAAAACGCGCCAATGCCGGAGATGGTGATCAACAGAACAAGAATCGCGGTCGAGAAGTGCACGACCGCCTCGTGCAGCACCGCGTCGTCAAGGACCACCTCGATATATTCCGCGTCAACGGGCGCCCGACCGACGACCCGGACCACGCCGTTCCCGGAAGTGATTAGGTCGCCGACAGCGCCGTCGACGGCGCGGAACCACGACACCGAGCGCATGTCGATGTCGTAGCCGATGACGAGTGGCGCCTCAGAAATGGCAAGCAGGCGCCTCTCGTCGTCCATCTTTATCGCAACGGCCTGCGCACCGATGCTGTGGAGGATGCGCCGGCTCTGGTTCTCCGGCACGATCCCGCCCGGCGCGGCGTCGAGCACCAGAGCCGCCGTGTAGGCAGCCGCCAGCCGGTCGTTGAGCCACGTCCACCGATAATACGCCACCAGAGGGACATAGATCAGCAGTTCGGCCATCAATGCTGCCAGAACCGTGAGCATGAGAGCCTTTCCAAGCTGGCGCTGGGGCCGCCCGTCACCAGCCGGGATCTGCGAAACGCGAAACGAACTAGGCACCTGGGACTATCGTATCTGAACGCAACGGGAATGGGGGACGCGTCGGCAAACCGGCCTATGGGCGTTGGACAGCGCCGATCGGCCGGCTGTTAAGCGGTGTCCGAAGCTCGTCTTGGCGGCACCGCTCAAGGGCTTACGGTCCTTGCTGAGGCTTGCTTTCGCAGGTTTCCTGCGCCGTCGCCGCGCCGACAGCGAAAGCCGAGACCATGATCGAAATAAGAAATCGTTTCATGTCGTTTCATGTCGCTTCCTCCGTTTTCAGCATCAACGTGCCGGTCAAAAGCGGCGGGTCTATGGCACCGCCGACCGTAAATTGAATGGTGCGCGTTATTTCTTGCACGCGCGGCCCCGATTGAGGGTTCATATCTGACGTCGGGCGATGGAGCAAAAAACGGAGGGGTCACTCTCGGTCAGTCCAGTTCGACAATTATGCGGCGCTGGTGTTCACCTCGTCTGTGCGATCGGACAACGGCAATCGGTTTAAGATGCGGCTAGACTCACGCGCCTGTGCTCGGCGAGACGGACTCAGGTGTGGCATCGTTTTTATGCGAACAGGTACGCGAATGTGCGAACAGAGACGGGAAATGCGGCTCGCCACGTGGGGCCCGAAATGTCGCCTTTCTTCCGTGACGGTCAATCTTTCTCCTCATTTGTCGGCAAAATAATATGCGGACGAGGGGAAGTCGTTCAGAGTCGGGGAAATCGATCACTTTTTGGTCCGGCCCGGGAAGCGCGTTGCCGGCTTCCTCGCGCATGAGGTGGCTGCGCGCCCAATGAGTACGACGTTCTCGCATTTGTGAGATAACGCCAATGCCGTTTTATCCTCAAGACATACACCGTGAGATCGACCGCAAGTGGCTGGATCGAACCGCACGCGGGAAGCCAAGCCAGCCGCTTCTTATTACAAAGCCGGCGGCCCGCATCCTCAAAGAACATCCCCCGCAGCGAAAATTGGAACGAATTGCTAAAAACGGGCAAATATTGTCCATGGTCGGCCGACCAACCGCACCCGCGGCACCGTCAACTTTGAAAGACAGTTTCGCGCTTTTGCCTGCTGAAAAATGTGACCGAGGTCCGGAAGCCGATGTGGCTGCTCCGACAAGTCAGTTAGCAGCGAGAGGAACTCGCCGTCGCGGGAGCAAAAAAGAAAAATGAGACCGCGCTGTGTGGGCGAACGCACTCAGCTAGGGGCGCGTAAAGAAGGGGAGGAGCGAGCGGTATTCGCCGCGACAACGCGTTTCGGAGCCTGCAATGTTCAAAGAAACCCACCCGATTCTCGGCACCCGGGACATCCAACGGGCCATTGAGTTCTACAGCCAGCAGCTTGGCTTCAAGCTGGCATTCGGAGACAAAGCCGATCCACCGAACTACGTCGGGTTTCGCCGCGACGCGGTCGAGCTCCACATGCAGTTTCAATTCGAGCACGAGATGGGCACGATTCGCCTGCGGTTTCTGGTAGAGGACCCAGACGGGCTCTTCAACGAATACCGGCAACGTGGCGTCGAGTGCACTCCCAACAGCGTTCACGATACAACGTGGGGGACGCGCGAATTCGCCCTCTACGACTTAGATCGCAACGCGCTCACCTTCTACCGGGATCTGACAAGCACGGAGAAGGAACGGCAGTCCTCGTAGTTGGGTCCATCCCAACAGCGATCCCGAGTAGATAGGGACGGTGTCGGCACTGCAAAAATGTGACCGGCTTCTGGGGGTAGTGTGGACCAGAATTTTCGAGTTTTGACCTCTCGCCGACTGAGCCCTGGGCGCAACTGCACCCCGGCAGCACCGGCGAACCGTAGGCAAGACGAACAACGGCGTAAGCCCCATGGGAGGTGCGACATGACGGATGCGCAGCAAGCCACTGACCCGCGGGTCGCCGATCTGGCGCAAGCCGGCAAAGTTCGGGTCGCGCTTTACGTCCCGCAATACACCAAGGATACTGAGACCGGCGAACTGCGGGGCTGGTGCGTCGATCTTGTTCACGCACTCGCAGCCCGCATCGGCGTCAAAGGCGAACCGGTAGAACATCCAAACCCCGCAAACGCGCTGACGAGTGTCGCCTCCGGGAACTGCGATGCCGCTATCATCGGCATCGAGGCACTGCGCGCCACCAAGGTCGACTACTCGCCGCCGATCGTTGAAGCGGACTACACCATACTGGCGCCCGCCAGTTCACCGTATCGAACGATCGCAGACGCGGATCGTACGGATGTGCGCATTGCCGCCGTGCGCCATCACGCCTCGACCATCGCATTGAGCAAATTGATCAAGCACGCGACATTTGTTTATGCCGATACGCCCGATCTTACCTTCGAGATCTTGCGCCGTGGCGAAGCGGACTTATTCGCATCGCTCCATGAGGTATTGCGCCACTACGTTGCTCAATTGCCGGGGTCGCAGGTGTGGCCGGGCCGATACGGGTTCAATTCGTTAGGCATTGCGGTGCCAAAAGGACTGTCCGGGCGGCTCGCCTATGTCAGCGAGTTCGGCGAAGAGGCCAAGTCGTCGGGCTTGGTGCGGCGAGCCCTTGACCGCGCCGGCTGGAGCGGAGTCCACGTTGCACCATCGGTGCACCACAATTGAAGAAATCCTGGCCGCGTGAGTGCACTTCGCCCACCGCAATAGGGGGGCCTACAATCCACACAATGACCGCTCCTGACAGTGGGCTGCCGATCCGGGATGTCCGCCTTCACGGTGAGTTTCGGAGGGTACGCGGAAGACATATGCTCATTCTGCCTTACCGGCCTGCCCTTTTGCACGGTACTGCGGTTAGGACAGTCGGTGGCGGTTCGACGCACCGGCGAGCAGTCTCTCTGCTTCCGTTGCCATGCGCTCGACAATCTCTGCGGCCGGAGGAATATCCGTAATCAGGTCTACTGCCTCGCCGGCAATGACGGCCGTGATGCTGAAATCGTCGACCGCACGCGCCTCATCATAACGCGCCGCCTCGTCGTCCTGGTGCTGTAGCAACTCTGCCTCGCGGCCGTACCACCGCTCGGAGAACTCGTTGCGCAAAACGCGACCCGTATACGGGGCAGGCCAGACGTTTCGGCGCACAATGTCGAACAAGATCCCGCGGATCGTGCCGTCACCTCCGGCCGCTACAATACGCTGCTTGGCGGCCGTGGAACCTGCGGCTTCCTGCGACGCATGGAATCGGGTGCCGACCAGAACCCCGTCCGCCCCGAGCATCAGCGCCTCCGCAAGCCCGCGGCCGTCCGCCACTCCCCCGGCTGCGGCTACCGGAAGCCCGGGCAAAGAATCCACGACGGCGGGCACAAACGGAAATGTGCTCCGCGATATGCCGTGACCACCGGCCTCCGCTCCTTGGGCAACGAGGATATCTGCCCCATTACCGGCCGCGTCTTTGGCCTGTCCAAGAGTTTGGACCTGGCAGATGAGCAGCGCGCCGGCGCGCTTGATCGTTGGCGCATGCGGTCGAACGTCGCCGAAAGAGAGCATGACCGCCGGTGGGCGGCGTTCAAGAGCCAGGTCAAGCAGCCGGGGGCGTCTGGCCATGCTCCACGTGATGAATCCAACTCCGACGCGTGCATCGCCGGCGGCGTCCAGCTCGCGTGTCAACCACGCTTCATCGCCATAGCTCGCGCCAATGATTCCGAAGCCGCCTGTGTGGCTCACAAGCGCAGCCAGCCGTCCGTCGGCTACTCGATCCATCCGGGCGAGCAGGATGGGGTGCTTTACGCGGAGAAGTTCGGTCAAACGTGTAGAAATGGCCATCGTGGTCCCCGCTCTCGTCGTCGAACCGAGACTGCGCCGCATTATTTCAATATACGACCAGATCTGGCTGCGTGAGTAATCGGCGGTGCGGCCCGCATGGCCCGCGCTTTGGGAAGTGCATTTGCGGCGCCCCTCGAAGGGTGGACGGCGGTTAAACGCCACGCCGAGGTCATCCGGGGCCATGCACAATTTCGGTTTGACCGGGCGTCCGAATGCCTCGCCGACAATGGTATCATCTGCCTGATTCGGCGCGGGACAAGAACCTGCATTAACCCTCTCTTCCTGAGCACCATATAGTGGCAAGCGGATTGATGACTGGCCGGCAACAGCGCGACAACCTTCGGGAAACGGGCGGCCCGAGGCGGGTGCCGGTTATGGATAACCGAGCCACGAGATCACAGCCACATAGCCGAGATCAGCAAAGGGCAAGGGCTTGGGCACTTGATGAGATTTTGGCGCTGGTCGAGGAAGGCAAGAGGAGGTTGGAAGAGCCGCTTTTTCCCGAGGAAAGAGCACAAATAGAGGAAGTGATAGAGCAAATTGAGAGATCTCTCGAGGGCAGAAATAAGCCGCTGATAGAGCCATTAGAGGAAGTCGTTGATCTTCCCGAATCGCCGTATGCCGCATCGGAAAGACGTAACGAGCCTCACGACCGCACAAGCTGGCTGCAAACATCCAGGCGGCACGTGCACAGATTTTTTGGAGCTTTTGCCGCCGGCTCGCTTATATGGTATTTGAGCCTGGCGTATGGCAGCCAAGTTTTAGATCTCTCTTTTATGACTGGAAAGACCACTTTGCTCCTTAATGTTGGGAGATTGACGGTAGCATTTGTTGCTCTCTGGGCCACGTTGGCGCTATCCCTGGAGCTTGTCGCGTACCGGAAGAAAATGAGGATCGACCCGAGCAGCCCGCTGCGGTAAGCCGGGCGCGTCGGGCTGGAACGCCACCGCGCTTCGCCGAACGAAACGACCGAGCGTGCCACCGGCAGGGATGACGATGCCGGCGCTCCAACTCTTTTGGGCACAGCTGTCATTCTGGGCGCCGTCCGAACTGGTCGGCGAGGAAGTAGTGGGGTAAGTTTAGACTGAGGGCAGGAATGGGCACATGCTGGCTAACAACTATGATGGATCAAACGTGAACCAGCGGGACGACTACCTTCCACAGTCTGAACAATAGCCGTATACTACCAAATTCAACGTCACGTAGATCGCGCGGATCGATGGAGGTGCAATGTCTCCTCCTGGCACATAGGCTCCGGCAAGGGCGGACCCTGATTTTGGTCCGCTGTCGGGGCATTCCTGTGGTCGGGCGATTGCTGCGGACCGTGGGGAAACCTAATCTTGCCCGAGGGCGCGCCGGGTGGGATGCATTCAGTGGACATGGAGAGTTGGTATGCTTGAGGGGAAAAAGGCAGTTGTCGTCGGGGGCACTTCGGGCATCGGTTTGGCCGCGGCCGTCGAATTGCACCGCTCGGGCGCGCAGGTCCGGATTACCGGACGCACGCGAGACAAGGCCGCGGCCGCTGCGACCGCCATCGGCGATCGAACGACGGGGGATGCAGTAGACGCACGCGATGCTGCGAAGTTGCAGGCTTTTTTCGCGACCGTCGGGGAGTTCGACCACCTGATTGTCGCTCTCGGCGGCGGGAGCGCGATTGGCGCGTTCAAAGAGCTCGATGAGGTGAAAATGCGAGCCGGCTTCGACAATAAGTTCTGGCCGTATCTCAACGTCATCCGCGTTGGAGCAGACAATATTCGCGGTTCGGGATCGATAACATTGATAACGGGCGCTGCCGGGCGGCGCGCCATCAAGGGCATGTCCGGGCTCGCTGCGGTGAACGGCGCGTTGCAAGCGATCATCGGCCCTTTGGCGCTGGAGTTCGCGCCGGTCCGCGTCAATGCGATATCGCCTGGCCTGATCGCCACTCCGTATTGGGATCGTATGCCCGAGGGTGCTCGGAAAGCGATGTACGAGCATTCCGCCGCGACCGTCCCGGTCGGCCGCGTCGGCGCACCGAGTGATATCGGGCATGCCGTCCTGTTCCTTGTCAGCAATGGATTCACGACTGGCGCTATTCTCGACTGCGACGGCGGCGCAAGATTGGTCTAGGGTTCGGGCGGGGGCGAAAAATTCTGGACTCACGCGGGAGGTCCTGGGCCAGCGCCCCGAAGGCTGGAACAGCCGTGAATCGTCGGGCTAAGCCTGCGTCGCCGGCAAAATCGCGATGGGATGCGTTCAAATGCGTGGGTTAAAGGCAATTGCAATCGTACTTGCAGTCTTTTCAAGCTCGGCGGGTGGGCAGGAAAGGCCATACGAGCTCAAGCTCTCGCACTGGCTGGCGCAGGCGCATCCGTTCCATGCCGCGATCCAAGGTTGGCTGGCGTCCGTTGTAACAGCGAGCGAGGGAACGTTGAGCGGCACGGTCTACCCCGCCGCGCAACTCGGCAAGCCTGTCGATCATTACGCCCTGGTTCGCGACGGCGCGGTCGACCTCGCCTACGTGAACCCGGGATTCGATCGGGACAAATTTCCTCTGTTCTCGGCCGGCGAACTGCCGTTCCTTGTCGAAGACCCTGAGCACGGGTCGAGGGCGTTTGACCTGTGGTACCGGCGTTTTGCAGACGTGGAAATGCAAGAGGTCAAGTATTGCTTCGCGTTCGTTTTCGGTCTTGGAAGTCTCCATTCCAAACGAATGATCTCCGATCCTTCCGACCTTAAGGGCATGACCGTTCGGTCGGCGAACGCAACGCTTGCCCGATACATGACCAATTTCGGTGCAATAGACGTTCGAGCGCGAGCCGACGACCTCCGAAATCTCGTCGCATCGGAAAAAGCCGAGGCGATAACCCTGCCGTGGAGCGCTCTTTTCGTGTTCAAGCTAGACACGCTTCTTCCCTATCACCTGGACGTCCCGCTCTATGTCACTCCCTTTGCCTTGCTCATGAATCGGGCCTCATACGACGCCCTATCGGTCCAGCAGAGGCGTGCCATCGATGGCCATTGCGCGCCGGAATGGGCGGAGCGAATTACGCGCCCCTTCGCTGCCGACCAGCGCGCTGGCCTCGCGCGCATCCGTTCCGACCGGGCCCACTTCATTGCTGCGCCAGCAGGACCCCAGCTGCAGCCTTGGCAATCGGGCGCTTACGACGCCCACGCAGAATGGGTGGCCCGGGCCGGCGGCGGCCAAGCAGAAACCTCGCTGAACGATCTGAAATCAATTGTCCGCCAGTATGCGGTTCCTTAGCTGCGCGCCTTCGCGCGTAGCCTGTAAATCTTCTGTATTTAATTCCAACGACAAGATTCGTAGCGCGGGCAAAATCGCCCGCTTCGGGCGATAAGTTTATACTGGGTGCCGCTCGATTTTGCCCATGCGGAGGGCCAAGCGCCCGCGTGCGCATGGCGCGTGCCGCGCCTTCTGCGCATCCTACGGATCTGATTCCACGCGGCCCGTTCGCGGGCCGCCGCCGTATCAGTCGATGAATATGAGTTGCCGCATCTGCATGAGGACATGATGGCGAGTCGGATCCCGGGCCTGGCGCGCGCGGCGTGGCCGTGGGCCCTTCTTGTGGCGATGGGCACGCTGCTGATCTGGCGGCCGGCATGGTTTGAAGTGCTCGGCGTTGGCGTACTCGCCGTCGGCGTGATCATCTTTGTGCTCGTGCTGGCGATCTACGGCTTCGCATGGCTGGCACCCGCGCGCGCGAAGAAGGCCGGGATAACGCAGTCCGAGGCCAGTTTCGTCGGGCAGGAGCACGCTGGGTCCCGCCTTCGCATGATCGAGTTGCCGGACGCGACCTGTCGGGTCGAACTGTCGCTCGGCTATTATGCCCTGAGTTTCTTGGCCCTCGGTGTGGGCGGGCCGGGCCTAGTCGCGATGTTTCTCGCCAACGGCGCGGTATCCGACCTCCGTCATCCGATGATGATCTTCGCGGCGCTGTTTTCGATCGGCCTGTGCCTGCTGCTGGCGTATCTGCTGTTCGTCTACGTCTTCCGGCGGCCGTCGCTGACGATTGCACCCGGCGAGGTGGTCTTGCGCAGGGGTCGCAGGGAGGTCAAGCGATTCGATCGCCGGGACATTGCCGAACTACGTAAAGACGTGCGCGTCTACGACGACGAGGGTAATGAGGCGCGCTGTTACATTCTGGTCGCGCGCGCGAGCGATGGATCGAACAACAGATTGGCAGCGTCCGGCCGCCAGGAGGACATCGACCGGATCGCCGCGCGGATGCGGCTTCTTCTCGGCCTGCGCTGAGGAGCGCAGGGCGATCCGGCCTTGCACAATTCGGCTTCCGGGTATTGCCACATGCTCTCCATCAAAAGGCAGGGCCGATTTTGGTGCGCTTTGAGAACATTTCTTGTAGCCCGCCGGTTGCTCGTGCGAACGGGCGATGGCTTGTAGATGTGAAGGTTTTCAGATGCCGGCCGTTCGCGAAGATTCGGCTGACACCGGCAGCCGGCGTCTGAAAACCTCCAAGGGGGAAACCGCGCTGGGATGCTGAACGACTATGCGGCGGTGCTTGCGCTGCCCAACACGGGCGCCTCTTCGTGCCACGTCGTCGACAGGTCGTCCAGCAGTTGCAGAACCTTTTGGCTTGCGTCGTTCATCTCGGTGAGCGCGCGCAGCGCCGCCGGCATATCGCCTTGGGCATGCGCCGTGAGCACCTTCTTGGCGCTCGCGTGGACGCGGGCGTGCGGCTCTGCCAAGTGGCGGAACGATGCCTGGCTCGTGATTTCCGGCAGCTGGAGGCCGTCGTACCATTTGCCGAGCCGGCAAGCGTGGTGGTCGGGAATCTCGCTTGCCGTCCATTGGCTGTGCCCCAGCAGCACGTCGATGACCCGCTTCTTGAACAGCACGTGGTCGATCTTTGCCATCTCGCACAGGGCGCGATGGGAGTCGGCCTTGAACCAGCTCTTGGCATTGTCGGAGAATCGGTCGTTGCTCCGCTGTAGCTTGGCAGTCATTGCGGTCAGCAGTGTCTGGTTCTCGGTCGCGATCTTCGCGACGCCATCGATCGAGTGAGCGATTTCGGCACTCGCGTCCTTCTGCTGGCGCAGGATGTCGGCGACCCCCTGCATTCGGGCCGAGACTTTGCCGACCTGGGTGGTGATGAGGTCCATCGTGGAGGCCGCTGCCGCGATCGCCTCTTGGCCGTCGGTGACCGCCGTCTTGGAGCGCTGCATCGTGGTCAATATCGCGTTCATCCCGCCGCGCAGCGAGGCGATCCGCTGGGTGATATCCTCGGTCGACTTCGACGTTTGAGTCGCGAGGCTCTTGACCTCGGTGGCGACGACCGCGAAGCCCTTGCCGGCCTCCCCGGCGCGGGCGGCCTCGATGGTGGCATTCAATGCAAGCAGGTTGGTCTGGCCGGCGATCGCCTCGATCACGTTGAGGATCTGGCCGATCTGCTCGGAGGCGCGGGCGAGTTCGTCGACGCCGTTCGAGGTCTCCTCGACCGCCGCCGCGATATTGAGGATCGCCGTGTTCACTTGCGCCACCGAATGTCTCCCTGTCGCGACGGTCTCGTCGGTCCCACGGGCATCGATCGCCGCGCCCTCGCTATTGCGGGCGATTTCGTCGACCGAAGCGACCAACTGCGCCGCCGCCGCGGAGATGGTCTGCGCGCTCCCGGTGACGTTGGCGGTGTTGCTGCCCAGATAGGCGAGGTCGATCGCCACTTCGTTCACCTCGGCAACGGTGCCGGCCAGGTTCTTGAGGTTCTGGACGTGGATCTCGACCTCGCGCTCGGTCGCCGCCGCGCGCGCGGTTGCTGCCTTCTGCTCGGCTTCGACACCCGCCCGCTCGATCGCCTTGAGTTTGAACGCCTCGACCGCACCGGCCATGTCGCCGATCTCGTCGTTGCGGCCACGGCCCGGCAGGACGACATCGAACCGCCCGGCGGCGAGCTCCAGCATGGCCGCCGTCATGTTGCGAAGGGCGGATGACATCCCTCGTGCGAGGACGGTCGACACCGCGACCGTGACAAGCAGGATGACCGCCGCCACAAGCAGCGCCTGCTTGACCACCGCCAATGTCTGTTGCCGCAGGTCGTCCACATAGGCTCCGGTGCCGATCACCCAGCCCCACGGCGCAAAACCCTGCACATAGGACAGCTTGGGTTGTGGCTTGTCGGCGCCCGGCTTCGGCCAATCGTACTTGACGACGCCACCGCCGCTTCGCTCGACAACTTGCACGAACTCGACAAACGGTCGCACGCCTTTTGGAGCCTCCATGTCGGCGACGTCGCGGCCGTTGAGCTCGGGTTGCGTCGGGTGCATCACCATTCGGTGGTGCATGTCGTTGATCCAAAAGTAGCCGTCCGGCTCGTAGAGCAGGATCGCCAGGCGCGCCGCCGCGCGCTTCTGCGCCTCCTCGGTCGAGATCGTGCCGGCCTGCGCGGCCGCATGCTCGTCCTTGACGATGCGGACGGCGACCTCCGTGAGATGTCTGAGCTCGAGTTCCTTCTGATTCTCCAGCCAAAGACCCATCTGCTGGATCTCAACGATCACGAGCCCGATCAGTCCGACCAGGCACAAAGCGACGATCGCGTAGATCTTGCGGCCGATAGTGAGCCTGAAGTGTCGTCGCATGGGGTCTTCCTCGCGCGGGCGGTGTGATGGGGGCAATCTGCCGGCACGGTACGAACGATCCCCGTGGATACCGGGAGAAGAGGTCGAGCTGAACCATGCCTCAAAGAGGCGATAATGCTCATGAAACAACTTGGCTGGCCGCCGTTAATCGTTGGTTTCACTTTACGCTGGGACGACTACGTACCCGGCATCGCTCGAGCGGAGAATCTGCCGTTGCGAGACAAGGGGCTGAGCCAAAATGGGGAATGCGGGACGAGACCCGAGGGGTCATGGGACCCGCGAATTGGTCAGCGGGGTGGGGAATTTTTCCGGAGCGTGAGGGCGTCGTGCATGCTCGGGCACTCGGCTGGCTGTGGGGTCTTCAAAGGGAGATAAGATCGGTCCATAGTCCCATCTTCAAGCAAGGCGGGATCGCGCACTCGATCGCGCACGGGGATTTCAAATAGGCAAGAACGCCACAACCACGGCAATAACGCGGAAGTATTCACCGCCACCGAATGCTCGGTCATATGTGAACGATCTCGGTCATCCAAGCTGGGCAACGTTCGGGTGGTGTGATAATGCTGCTTGCGGTAGAAGCAGAGGCAGGGGCCCTCGCTGAAATATCGGCAACGACCCACGGGAGGTACTTCATGCGCGCACTCGAACGCTCGGCGGTCGCCGCTGCAGCTTCCTTTTGCCTGATCGGTATTGCGTCGGCGGCGGAGATGACTGGGGCCGAGATCAAGGAATTGATCTCGGGGAAGTCGGTCTATCAGGAACTGATAAATTCGATAACGGGCGCGTCAGGCCCGGGCGTCATCTACTACGACCCCAATGGCACCTTGTTGTACAAGACCCCGAAGGGTGAAATTTGGCACGGTACTTGGTCCATTAAAGAGAACACAGCGTGTACCGACTGGAAAGAACGCCCCGGCAATCCGTGCACGAGATACGACAAACAGGGCGACACGATCACGACGTTCAACGTCGCCACCGGCCAGGTTCGTGCCAAGGTAACGAAGATCGTTGCCGGGAATGCGGAGAAGCTCGCTCCGTAATGCGATCACGCCGTCGGCAGGAATGAATTCCGCCGCCTTCGGCCCCGACAAGATTCGCAGCACGGGCAAATTCCCCTGTTGCGGCCGAGAGCCCCATCTTGTGCGCCGCTCGATTTTGCCCGTGCGGAGGGCCAAGCGTCGCGTGCGCACGGCGCGTGCCGCGCCTTTTGCGCACCCTACAGGATCTGATTCCGCGCGGCCCATTCGTGGGCCGCCGCCGCATCATGCTCCGCTTGCCGCGCGTCTATCACACCGCCGTCACCGGCCGCACCCACACGCGGTTGTCGTGCACGGCGGCGCCGCCGAAGGGCGCGATCGAGTCGGCTCCGGTCAGCGTGTTGATGCCGCGGCCGTCCTCGTAGGCGGTGTTGGGCCAGATCGATTCGGCGACCAGCACGCCGCGGCGCACGCCGGCGAATTGCCGCGCGTGCAGGCGCACCTGGCCGCGTCGATTGCCGAGCACGACCTTGGCGCCGTCGGCGATGCCGAGCGCGGCGGCGTCGTCCGGATGGATCATCACCTCCGGGCGCTTCTCGCGCCCGCGCGAGGTCGGCGTCTCGGTGAAGGTCGAGTTGAGGAAGCCGCGCGCCGGCGAGGTCGTCAGCCGGAAAGGATGCTCGGTGTCGGCCTCCTCGATCACGTTCCAATGGTCGGGCAGCGCCGGCATCTTCGCCGCCAGGCTGCCGCCGTGCTCGAGCTCGGGCGAGCGGGCGCGTGGAAACGGCACGTTCGCCCAATCCGGCTTGAAGCGGAACTTGCCGTCGGGCCAGGCAAAGCCGTCAAGGTAATGCGCGGTCGTGAAATCGGGCTGGCAATCGATCCAGCGGTTCGCCTCGAGCTCGGCGAGCGTGCCCCAGCCGGAGCGCTGCAGGGTCTGGTCGATCAGCTCGCGCGGCGTCATGGCAAAGCCCGGATGCGCGGCGCCGAGCCGCTTGGCCAGCGCGCAGACCACCTCGTGATTGTTGCGGCACTCGCCCGGCGGCTCGATCAGCTTCGGCCCGAGCAGAATGTATTGGCTGCCGCCGGCCTGATAGACGTCGTCGTGCTCGAGGAACATGGTCGCTGGCAGCACCAGATCGGCGCGTCTTGCCGTGTCGGTCATGAACTGCTCGTGCACGCAGACAAAGAGATCCTCGCGGGCGAAGCCGCGCTTGACGGTGTCTTGATCGGGCGCGACCGAGAGCGGGTTGGTGTTCTGGATCAGCATGGCGGTGACCGGCGGACCGCCGCAGAGCGCGTCGGGGTCGGCGGTCAGCACCGCGCCGATGCGCGACTGGTCGAGCATGCGCACGGACGGGTCGCGCAGCTCGGCCCCCTCGATCAGGCTCTTGTCCCAGTGAAAGATCGCGCCGTTGTTGTGAAAGGCGCCGCCGCCCTCGTGGCGCCAGGCGCCGGTGACCGCGGCGATGCAGCTTGCCGCGTGCATGTTGGCGGTGCCGTTGCGCGAGCGGGAGAAGCCGTAGCCGAGCCGCAGGTAAGTGCGCTTGTTGTCGCCGATCAGCTTGGCGAAGGCCTCGATCGTCTCGACCGGGCACCCGGTGATCGGGGCCGCCCAAGCCGGATCGCGTGTTCGCACGTGCGCTTCGAGCTCGCGCGGCGCATCGGTGTAACGGTCGAGGTAGTCCCAGTCGGCCTTGCCGTCGCGGAACAAGCAATGCATGACCGCGCAAGCGAGCGCGCCGTCGGTGCCGGGCCGCACCAGCACCGCCAAATCGGCCTGCTGCATGGTGCCGTTCATGTAGACGTCGACCGCGACGATCTTGGCGCCGCGTTCCTTGCGCGCGCGCACGGCGTGGGTCATCACATTGACCTGGGTGTTCACCGCATTGGTGCCCCAGATCACGACCAGATCGGACTTGCCCATCTCGCGCGGATCGGGCCCGGCGAGCCGGCCGGTGCCGGCGATGAATCCGGTCCAGGCCGGGTTGACGCAGATGGTCGAGAAGAAGCCGGAATATTTTTTGGCGTGCCGCAAGCGGTTGATGCCGTCGCGCATCACGAGGCCCATGGTGCCGGCGTATTGATAGGGCCACACCGCCTGGCTGCCGTGCCGCGCCTCGGCGCGCGCAAATTCCTCGGCGACCAGATCGAGCGCGTCGTCCCAGGAGATCGGCGAGAACTCGCCGCTGCCTTTGGCCCCTCTGCGCCGCAGCGGCTGCGTGAGCCGATCGGGGTGGTGCACCCGCTCGGCGTAACGCGCGACCTTGGCGCAGATCACGCCGGCCGTATAAGTGTTGTCCTCCGCGCCGCGAACTCGGCCGATGCGGCGCTCGTCGATCACCTCGACCTCGAGCGCGCAGGTGGACGGGCAATCATGCGGACAGGCCGAGGCCGCCGTGCGGATCGCTTGCGGCAATGGGCGGACGGTCTCGTTCATGCGCGGGTCGGCCGTTTCATTCATCTTCCCCAAGGTGCAAGGGAACAAGGTATAATGCCTGCAAATCCGCCCGTCTGGAAGGGTTATAAATGGCCCCTGCTGGGTCAACAATCGCGGCGCAATGCTCTATGAAAATTGACATTCACGGCCATTTCGTCGACGCGCACTATCTCGACGAGCTGCAGCGCGTCCTGCCGCTTCAGACCGAGAAGACCGGCGACGGCAAGATTCTGATGCGTCACCAAGGCTACACCATCGCCTGGACGCGTCCCGACATGTTCGACATCGACCATCGGCTGCGCGAGATGGACCAAAAAGGCATCGACATGCGGGTGCTCACGGTGTCGACGCCGAGCGTCTATCCGTGGCGCGGGCAAGCGCAGGTCACTATCGCCCGCCACGTCAACGATAGGCTGGCGCAGGACTGCCGCGCCCATCCCGACCGCTTCATCGGCTTTGCCAGCCTGCCGCTGCACGACATCGAGGCCTCGCTCAAGGAGATCGACCGTGCCGTGGACGAGCTCGGCATGAAGGGGGTCGCGATCGGCTCCAATATCGACGGACCGCCGCTCAACGATCCACGCTTCGAGCCGCTCTGGGCCAAGCTCGACGCCATGCGCCTGCCGGTATTCGAGCATCCGATGTTCCCCGCCGACACCTCGCAGATGGGCGAGTTCGAGCTGCCGTTGCGCGTCGGGCTGATCTTCGACACCACGCTGGTCGCCGCGCGGCTGATCTATGGCGGCGTGTTCGAGCGCTACCCGAACTTCCCCTACATCATGGCCCACACCGGCGGGGCCACCATTTTGTTGTTCGAGCGGCTCGACAACGGCTACAAGCTGTTTCCAGATTGCCGCAAATACATCAGCCGATTGCCGAGCGAGTACGGCAAGAAGCTTTTTTACGACAGCTGCGCGTTCGGCGAGCCGGCGCTGATGTTGGCAATGGGCTCGGTCGGCTCCACGCAGATCTTGTTCGGTACCGACGACCCCTTCATCGGCGCCGACACCGCCCATGTCGAGCGCCTGCCGGTCTCCGCGGCCGACAAGGCCTTGATCCTCGGCGGCAACGCGGCGCGGCTGTTGGGACTCAAATGACGCCCCTCATGTCGCGGCTGTGATGTACAGCTCCGGCCGGTCGACCGTCATTTCGGGGCCCGGGCGCAATGGAATGAGCGCCGTCGCCACCTCCAAAGATGGAAAGGCATGGCCCGCAGCCGGCCACGCCCTGACGCTGCCCAGGCCCGCCGGCAAAGTTAATTGTCGCCGCACGCCCCAGGCCAGAAGGCCGACGACGATCGCCGCGCCGAGCCCGAGCATCACCACCCGCGACGCTGCGGTTGCAGACGGCGCGCGCGCCGCCGACAGGGGTTCGAGGCCGGCCGGGTTGCCGGCGTTGGGCTGCGCCGTTGGCCAGGCGGCGAGATGGAGATCTTTTAGCTCGACCGACGCGGCGGTCCGCACAACGGTCACGACCGGCTCGGGCGTCTCTGGAGCTTGGTGTGCCGGCGCCGTGACCTCGAGCGGCTCGGGCGCGCTCTCACCCTTTGTTGCGCCAAGCGGCGCCGACATTTGTTTAGCTTCGGCAGGGTGGTTGCCCTCGGGCTGCACCAGCTGCCCGGCCGCGACAGCCTCTACGACGGCAACCGCCGGCTCGGGCGCGCTCTGCTCCGTATTCGCTGCGCCGGGCGGCGTCGCCATTTGTTTAGCTTCGGCAGGATTGCTGCCGTTGGGTTGCACCGGCGGCCCATCCGCGACAGTCCCGACAACGACCGGATCGGGCGTGCTCTCAGCCACGTTTGCTGCGCTTGGCGACATCGGCATTGGTTTGACTTCGGCAGGATCGCCGCCCTCGGATTGCACCGGCGGCCCGTCCGCGACAGTTCCGACGACGGCAACGACCGGCTCGGACGCGCTCGCAGCCGTGCTTGCTGCGCCCGGCGGCGGCGATATTGGTCCGGCTTCGGCGCCGTTGCTGGCGTTGGCTTGCACCGGTGGCCCGGCGGCGACATTGAGCTCCGTGGACTCGAGAGACGCGGCCGTCCGCGCGACCGCAACAACCGGGTCGGGAGCCTCCGGAATTTGGCGTGCCGCCGGCGCAACGTCGACCGGATCGGCGACTCCCTCAGGTCTGTTTGCTGTGCGGACCGCGGCAGCGTCCGCGGAGCGAGGCGCCAGCGGCTGTGCGATCCGAACCTCTCGGGTATTTGCCGGGCGACCGCCCGCGACCTTCTCTTCCGGCCGCCCCTGCTTGACCCCCGTGGGCGGCTCCTGCTTGACCGCCTTTTGCACCTTGACGCTCGGCGTCGCGACCGCCAATCGGCTTGCTTGCGGAAGCGGCGGCGCGGTTCGCGGCCCGCGCAATGCCGGTGTGGCTTGTTGTTTCGGTATGGCGGGCGCCGATGTCGCGGCCGGGTGCAAGAATGGATTGAGCTCGAGCGATGCGTCGTTCTGGCTGGCTTGCGTAATTAACGACTGGGCAATGGCGGACGTGTCGAGGAAGGCGAAAAACAACGTTGCACTGACAGCAAATACACGAGCACTCGTTCGGATACGCATAACACCCCCTGCACCAAGAATTCCCCACACGACCCCGCAGCCTGGCGTGAAATCGCGCTCCGCTCGTTCGCCAGATGAGGTCGCCGGTAAAATAAAACCACTCATCGACTCGCGTCAATCACGCGAGCGTCGAATCAAAATATCGTGACACCGAGCCGGCCTGGCCGCGGCTTCGATTGAGTCCTTCCGCGCTCGGCCGAGCTATTTTTTCAGAAGCAACGGAGGCGAACGAGAGGGCAGGAAGGACGGAAAGAAGCCGATACGGCGGAGCACACAATGAGGGCCACGATTGCCAGCGCTCTTATGCCTCGCCCGTTTTCCGTCGCTCGTCGTCGTTCCTCCGACCTCCGACCTCCAGCAGCCCTTGGTCGATCTCGCGACCGGCCGCCGCGACCAGCGTCGAGGCGTTAGCGACGAGCTGATTGGTGACATCGGCCAGTGGAACCGCAAGCCCGACGCTTCCAAGCACCTTGCCGCTCGGATCGAACACCGGCGCCGCGATGCCGACGCGGTCGCGATCGACCTCCGCGCGGGTGATGCAAATGCCGGCGGCGCGCATGCGGCGCAGGGTCAGCTTGATCGCCTCCCAGTCCGACCCGAGGCCCGAGGCGGCGATCTCGACCTGATGCTTGAGGACGAGCCAGCGCGCGGAACGCGACGACAGGTGCGCGAAAATAATCTTCGATGACGCCCCGCGAAACATCGGCATGGGTCGGCCGCGTTCATAGCCGACCGCATGGTCGATGTGGCCTTCCGATTCCTGATGCACGCACATCACCCGGTTGCGGTAGACGCGGCAAAGAAGGGCGACGCCAACATGGCCGGCTTGCGCCACGAGCTTTCGCATCACCGGTCCGGCGACCTTGATCAGCGGATCACCGATGCGAATCTGGCGATCGAATTCGATGATCGCCGGCCCCAGCACATAGGCTCCGCCCGCATAGGGATCGAGCAATCCAATCCGGCACAGGCTGCGGAAGTAGCGATAGGCGGTGCTGACGGAGACGCCGACCTCGCTGGCGGCCGTCTCCACCGTCCATTCGGGCCGGTCGGGCGTAAACAGTTGCAGCACGGCGAGAAGCCGGTCGGCGGAGCTCGTGGAGACGCGCGGGGTCATGCCTGTTGCCGATCGCGGCCGGCGATCTCCGCCTGCCAGCGCGCGACCTTGCGCTCCACCCAGCCAAGCAACGAATTCAATCCGATCGCCATGGTCATCAGCAAGACGAGCGGCGCGAACATGCTACGCCCCCGCGGCCCCATCCGTCGCCGAGCTTTCAGGCGCGGGGCGGCCGGCCATGCGTTCGGCCTTTTCGAGCCGCGCGCTCCAATATTCCCAGGCCCGCGCAATGGGACCGGGGCGCAGATTATAGGCGCCAGCGCCTTCGCATTCGGCAGCAGTCAAGGCATCAACGTGGCCGAGCGTGTGCGCACGCAGCTGCTGCTCGGCGTTGCGGCAAATATAAATCGTGCGAAACACCAGCTCGTGCAGCGAAGTCCCGGCGACCGTGGCGCCGTGCCGGCGCATCAGCACGATCCAGTAGGGTCCGAGCGCGCGTGCCAAGGACGCGCCTTCCTCGGGCTTGATCACCAGCAGATTGGTGTCGCCGAAATCGTCACGCTGGTCCCAGAACGGCGCCTTGGGGCCAATGGTGCCGCCCAGGTGATAGACCGGAAGGAGCTCGGTGCCGGAGATGCAGAACGGCAGGATCGAGGGCGAATGGTGGTGGCAGACCGCCTGAACGTCGGGGCGCGCCTGATAGATGCAGCCGTGGATGACACGTTCGCCGTAGAGCCGCTTGGTCGGTGGCGCCACCGGCTCGGAGTCGAGCGTGAATTCCAGAATGTCGTCGGCCTCGACCAATTCGGGGCCGCGGGAGCGCGACATCAGGTAGCGACCCGGATCGGTCGGATGCCGCAGACTGACGTGGCCGAAGGCGTCGAGAATACCCTCGTTGGCGACGATGCGATTGGCGCGCGCCAATTCCACTTTGGCTTGAGCAAGAACGTCGTCGGACACCGGAATTCCCCTTTTCCCTTTGGGCGTGCTCTGCCCCTGCTACCTGGCATCAGTGCGCGGTGGCCGTTGAGTGGGCATCCGCGCCCTTACCGCAATGCGACAGAATTGTCATTATACGAAAATTGTTGCAAGTCGGACGAGGCCCACCCTATCATCCCGTGCGCCTCGTATTCCCGCCTCCCGAGGAGGAGAGCATGGCTTTTTCCAAGGTGACGTTCCCGCTCATTCTGGCAGGCCTCGCCGAAGCTCTCAAATTTGTGGCGCGACGGCACCCGGAATTCCGGGCGCGGTTGAAGGAGCGCAATCTCGTCGCCCAGATACTGGCGCGCGACGAGGAGGTCGGTCGCTGGTTCGAGATCCGCAACGGCAAGATCCGCTCACGCCACGGTCTGCATCCTCGACCGGATATGACGCTCGCCTTCAAGAACGTGCAACTCGGCGCCGAGCTGCTGATGCCGCCCATCAATTGGCTCAACCAGATCAATGCGCAGAAAGATTTCAAGCTCACGGTCGACGGTCCCGAAGACCTGACCAATTGGTTCGCGCAGACCATCATGATGTCGCAGACCGTCGGCTGGAAGATCGGAACCGATCTCGGCGACGGAACGATACGCTATTGCAACATGACGAACGGCGGTCCGGTCTTCGTCTATGTCAAGGACGGCAAGATCGTGCGCATGACGCCGATCGAGTTCGACGATACCGATCCGGCACCGTGGACGATCGAGGCGCGCGGGCTGAAATTGACCCCGCCGCGCAAGACCACGCTGGCGCCGCACGGCCAGAACGCGAAGTCGATCGTCTATTCGCCGGATCGGTTGCTGCATCCCATGAAGCGGGTCGACTTCAATCCGAACGGCGAGCGCAATCCGGGGAATCGCGGGAAATCCGGCTATGTGCGCATCTCCTGGGACGAGGCGATCGACCTCGTTGCCGACGAGATCAAGCGGCTCAAGCGCCAATATGGTCCGGGCGTGATGGCGGTCTCGCACGGCTCGCACCATACCTGGGGCAATATCGGCTACTACCTCAGCGCCCTCTATCGGTTCCGCAATTCCGTCGGCCACACCCAGGTGCACCACAATCCCGACAGTTGGGAGGGTTGGTATTGGGGCGCGGTGCATCACTGGGGCCATACGCTGCGCGTCGGCCAATCGGAAACCTACGGCACGGTCGAAGATTGTCTGCAGAACTGCGACATGATCGTGTTCTGGGCCGCCGACCCGGAAAGCACGAGCGGTTCCTACGGCGCCCAGGAAGGGACCGTGCGGCGGCAGTGGCTGAAGAAGCCTGAGCTCGGCATCAAGGTCGTGCACGTCGACCCGTACTACAATGCTTCGGCGCAATTCCTCCCGGGCAAATGGTTCGCGCCACGCCCGACCACGTCGGTCGCCATGGCGATGGCGATTGCCTATGTCTGGATCAAGGAAGGCCTCTACGACAAGGACTACGTTGCCACCCACACGGTCGGCTTCGACGTCTGGAAGGCCTATCTGCTCGGTGACGAGGACGGCATCGCCAAGTCGCCGGAATGGCAGGAGAAGGAAACCGGCGTTCCGGCCAAGGACGTGCGCGCGCTGGCGCGCGAGTGGGGAGGCAAGCGCGTTTATCTTGCGCCCGGCGGCTGGGGCAACGGCCATGGCGGCGCCTGCCGCAACCAGACCGGCATCCAGTGGGCGCGGGTCATGGTCTGCCTCGTGGCGATGCAGGGACTGGGCAAGCCCGGCATCAATATGGGCAATCTGCAGTGGGGCTGCCCGCTCGATTTCAATTTCTACTTCCCCGGTTACGCCGACGGCGGCATGTCCGGGGATCTGGAAAATACCTCGATGCCGGTCGAGCTCTATCAGCGTATGCCGCAGCTGCCGACCATGAACACGCCGTTTCAGAAAATTCCGCGCATCTTCATGCCCGAGGCGATCGCCGACGGGAAGGCGGAAGGCTATCCGTGGGTCGGCAAGTCGATCGAGCATCAGTTCGCCAAATTCGCCTATCCGGCGCCCGGCCACGCGCCGGTGCGGATGCTCTACAAATACGGCGGCTCGATGCTCTCGACCATGAACAACACCAACCGCCACGTGCGGATGTACCAGTCGCCGAACCTCGAATTCGTGGTCAACCAGTCGATCTGGTTCGAGGGCGAGGCCAAGTTTGCCGATGTGATCCTTCCGGCCTGCACCAATTTCGAGCGGGTCGATATCAGTGAGTGGGCCGGTCTCGGCGGCTACGGCCATCATGGCCAGCAGCAGCTCAATCACCGCGTCATCATCTTTCAGGCACCGGCGATCAAGCCGCTCGGCGAATCGAAGTCGGACTATTGGATCTTCAACGAGATCTGCAAGCGGCTCGGGCTCGCCAATTACTTCTCGGAAGGCGTCAACGAGATCGATTGGGTGAAGCGTCTGTTCGACGCGTCCGACCTGCCCAAGGTGATCTCCTGGAAGGAGTTCATTCGCCGCGGCTACTACGTGGTGCCGTCCGAGAAGGAAAAGCTGCGCGCGCCCGTGTCCTTCCGCTGGTTTTGGGAGAACCGCAAGAAGGATGTGCCGGAGCCGCAGCCGCTGCCTTCCGACTACGCAGGGGAGTTTCAACGCGGGCTGCAGACCCAATCCGGCAAGCTCGAATTCGACTGCAATAGCCTGAAGCGTTTCAAGGACCCCGAGCGGCCGCCGATCGTAAAGTACGAGCCGTCGTGGGAGGGGCCGCACTCGGGCGACCTCTACCAGCGCTATCCGCTGCAGATGCTCACGCCGCACAGCAAGTACAGCTTCCACACCCAAGGCGACGGCAAGGACAGCTTCCTCTTGAACATTCCGTATCACCGCGTGGCGGTCGAGGGATACTATTACTGGATCATCCGCATGAACGCGGACGATGCCGCTGAGCGCGGCATCAAGCTGCACGAGCTGGTGAAGGTGTATAACGACCGCGGCGCCGTCATCTGCGCCGCCGTGCCGACGCAGCGCCTGCCGCGCGGCGTGTGCCACGGCTACGAATCCTCCGCCGTCTACGACCCGATGGGCGAGCCCGGCAAGTCGGTCGACCGCGGCGGTTGCCTCAACCTGCTGACCCCCGAGCGGACGCAGACCAAATCGACCCATTCGCTCGCCGGCGCGAACTCGCTGGTGCAGATCGAGCCGTGGGACCGCCGCACCGAGCACATGTCGGCGACCTTCGCGCAGCAGGAACAGAACGACGAGGTCCGCCGGACCTTGAAGGCGGCCGAGCTGTTGCCGGCGAAATAGAGGCGTAGGGCGGATTAGCCGTAGGCGTAATCCGCCATCCGAGGCACAGTGGCGGGTTACGCCTTCGGCTAACTAATCCGCCCTACGTCTCTTGCGGGCAGACCGGGAGTCCGAGATGGAAAAGTGGACCCTGATCATCGACGTCGCCGAGTGCACTAATTGCCAATTGTGCGCGCTCGCGGCCATGGACGAATATGTCGACAATGCCTGGCCCGGCATTTCGGCGCCGATGCCTAGGCATGGGCACCGCTGGATCGACATCGTGCAGAAGGAACGGGGGCAGGTGCCGATGGTCGACATCGCCTACTTGCCGACCCTATGCAATCATTGCGACAATGCGCCGTGCCTTGCTGCCGCAAAGGACGGCGCCGTGCGCAAACGCGACGACGGCATCATCATCATCGATCCTGACAAGGCGAAGGGGCGCAAGGACCTCGTCGACGCTTGTCCTTACGGCCACATCTGGTGGAATGAAGCGGAGCAACTGCCACAGACCTGGCCGTTCGACGCGCATTTGCTCGACCAAGGCTGGAAACACACCCGTGGCCATCAGGCATGTCCAACCGCGGCGATGCGCGCCGTCAAGGTGGATGACGAGGCGATGCAGCGTATGGTGCTCGAGCAGGAGCTGGAGGTCCTCAAGCCCGAGCTCGGCAGCAAGCCGCGCGTCTATTACAAGAACCTATGGCGCTACACGAAGAGCTTCATCGGCGGCACCGTCTCGGCGGAAGCGGGTGGTGTCGTCGACTGCGTCGAGGGCGCGACGATTCGACTGCTGAAGGACGGCGCGTGTATCGCCCAGACGACGAGCGATAACTACGGCGATTTCAAATTCGACGAGCTCGACGAAGGTTCGGGCCGGCACACGCTCGAAATATCGGCGCCCGGTCGCGACAAAAAGACCGTCGAGGTGGAGCTTGGCACAAGCACGAACGTCGGAGACATCCGAATCTGAGCGAGCTTGGATCGACGGCTTCAGAATTCGAAACCGAAAAAATGGTCGAGCGACAGGAAGCCGCCGCCGTTCGCCAGGAAGTAGAGCGCAGCGATCGCCCACATGCCGGGATACTCGATCCCCTGTCTGTTCCAAAAGTAACCGTCCCGCACATGCTCGACCACGGAGAGAAGCATCAGAACACTGACCGCGAGCGCTGCGGGTCGGGCGAAAAGTCCGATCGCGAGCATGGGGCCGGCAACGAATTCGGTGAGGAAGACGAGAACGGCCCACAGCTTCGCCGGCCTATAACCGCCGCGGTCGAGCATGGCGGAAAAGGCCGCGAAGCTGCCGAGATGAACTCCGGTTCCCGGAAAAAAGCCGTAGAACAGCCGCAGCCCATGCGGAACGAGTGCCAGCCCGACGGCGGCGCGCAGCAAGGCTTCGGCGATGGGCGCGATCAGCTGATACACAGTCCCGATCTGTGGGATGATAAGCGGGGTCGCGCCGGTGGGCATTTTGTGGGAGGATGTGTGCCTGTTGTGACGGTCATTGGCGGGCATCCCCGGACGTGATGTGGGACCCCGCAATCCAGCAAGACTGCTCAAGTCTTTCATTTGACGGAACAGCGGGTCAAGCCCGCGGGTGAGCAGACGATAAGGGAGGAGTATTGAATGGCGGACGCGGCTGAAGAAAAGATCCGGCAGCTGACGGAGCCCATGCTGCGCAAGAAGCTTTATGTGGTGCTCTCGAAGCCGACGGGAACGCCTGAGCAAATCAAGGCCTGCACACCGTCCCATCTCGAATACATGATCGGGTTGGAGCAGAAGGGTATTCTGTTCGCCTCGGGCCCGTTCTTGGGCGCCAAGGGCAAGCCGACCGGAGACGGCATGACCATCCTGCGAACGGCGAGCGCCGACGAGGCGCAAAGGATCGCCGAGGCGGACCCGTTCTTTGTCGCAGGTCTGCGCCGCTTTGAAGTGCGCGAATGGATGTTGATGGAGGGCTCATTCGGACTCACGGTGAGGTTCTCCGATCAATCCGTGGCATTGGCATAAGGGGAAGGCCATGGAAACGATCGGCTTTGTCGGCGTCGGCAAGATCGGGCTGCCGATCTGCGAAAACCTCATCAAGAGCGGCTACCGCGTGCTCGGCTATCGCCGGCATGCCATGGACGAGTTCCTAAAGGCCGGCGGCATCGCCGCGCTCTCGCCGACCGACATCGGCGCGCAAGCGGACATCGTCTTCTGCTGCTTGCCTTCGGCGGAGGCGCTCGAGGACGTGGTGCAGGGGCCATACGGCCTGATCCGCTCGGCCCGTCCGGGGCAGATCATTGTCGAACTCGGCTCGCACGCGGTGTCGGTGAAGTCCCGCTATATCGAGCCGCTCAAGCAAAAGGGCGCGACCTTCATCGACGGCGAGGTCAGCGGCACGCCGGGAATGGTCGCGCAACGCAAAGGCGTGATCTATCTCGGCGGGGATGCCGAGGCCTGCAAGCGACTCGAGCCCGTCGTTGCCGGCTTTGCCGATTCCTGCATTTATTTCGGTCCGTTCGGCGCGGCCAGCAAGGTTAAGCTCGTCAATAATCTGCTGGTGGCACTGAACATCGCGGCGACCGCCGAAGCCATGGCGCTCGGACTGAAAGCCGGGGTGGACGTGGAGCTGATGATCAAGGCCATCGCGACCGGCAGCGGCGGCTCGACCCAGTTCGCCATCCGGGCTCCCTGGATGGCGCAGCGGCGCTTCTTTCCGGTCCAGGGAACGGTGCCGGCGCTGCTCCATTATTTCGATATGATCGGCGACTTGGCCAAATCGGTCGGCAGCGCCACCCCCATGCTCGACCGCGCTGCCGAGCTCTATCAGCGCTTCATCGACATGGGGCTCGAGGACCACGATGTTGCCGCGATGGTCGATGTCCTCAGCTCTATGCCGCCGTCGAAGAGTTGAAGTGTTCACAGGTTACGCAAGGAGGAGACCAAATGATCCGAGTGCGCAAGATCACCCATGCGACCTACGAGATGCCCGATGTCGATAAGCAGGTCGAATATTACACCGAGATCCTCGGTCTCAGTCTTACGGCCAAGGAGAAGGACGCCACCTATCTCGCCAGCACGGTCGACCACCATTCGGTCGTGCTGCGGAAGGGAGCGGAAGCCAAATGCGTCCGCGTCGGTTTCCAGATCGGTCCCGATGACGACCTCGCCGAGTTCGAACGCCAGGTCGGCGACCACGGCGTCAAGACCCTGCGCAAGAAGGATCCCGAGCCGACCATCAGCGAGATGGTCACGTTCGAGGACCCTAAGGGGACCGTCATGGAAGTATTCAAGCGCGGCGAATTCGCGGGTCAGCGCTTCCAGACCAAGGGTGTCGTTCCGTACAAGCTCGGCCATGTCGCGTTTCACGTCACCGACGTGAAACGCGTCACCAAATTCTACTGCGACGTTCTGGGTTTTCGCGAATCCGATTGGATGGCGGATTTCTTCTCGTTCCTGCGCTGCGGTCCCGATCACCACACCATCAATCTGATGGAGACGGGCAGCAACCGGCATTTCCACACCGCGTTCGAGCTGCGCGATTGGGCGCATCTGCAGACGGCGTGCGATTATCTCAGCCTCAACGGCTACAAGCTGCTGTGGGGGCCCGGCCGGCACGGCATCGGCCACAATCTGTTCGCCTATCACCGCAGCCCCAACGGCCTGATCACCGAATTGTTCGCCGAGCTCGACCGGGTGAATGAAGAGCTCGGCTATTTCGAGCCGCGCCCGTGGCACCGCGACAAACCGCAGAAGCCGAAGGTGTGGGCGAAAGACCCTTCGGCGTCGAATCTGTGGGGTATCATGCCGACCGACGAGATGATGAAGTAGGATTCCAACCACGGAAAACGGACGACAGATTATCGTCTACTCCGTCCATCCCTGTCGTTCATGTCACCCAGCGAAAGGAGCAGATCATGCGCAACAAACCCACTTTGACATTGGCGGACGCCCATAAGATGATGGCGGCCTGCAAGGCGGAGGCCGAGAGGAACAAATGGCAGGTTGCGATCGCGATCCTCGATGACGGCGGCTATCTGCTGCATTTCGAACGCATGGACGGTGTCGGGAAGGCCTCGGCCGAAGTCGCCATCGGCAAGGCGCGCACCGCGGCGCTGACCGGCCGACCGTCCAAGTTCTTTGAGGATCGGGTGAAAGAGCGTCCGGCCTTCGCGGGCTTTCCGGCCGGCCTGTTGATTCAGGGTTCTCTGCCGATCAAGCACGAGAATGACACGATCGGCGCGATCGGCGTCTCCGGTGTGCAGTCGCACGAGGACGAGCAGATCGCGCAGGCTGGTATTGCCGCGCTCAAGTAAATGCCGGGTGCGGAGCCGGTTGCATGCGGGTCGCCGTCGGGATCCGGCGATCCGGTTTCTTGCCAGGAAGGCGGACGCATTTTGATTAACCAAGATCTTTAAAGACTACTTTGCAACAGCGTGCCGCTTCACGTTGAAACGTCGCGCGCAAGGGTTGTTCGTCTAGCAGAAGCAAATGCCTAATATTCGAGCGTTTGCCCGACACAGGGCGGCTGCCTATCGAGCGGCCTTCCGTTCTGTGTAAAACATGAGCACGCTCTGCCTTGTATTTCCTCGTATTTTTCGGTGAGGAAGCGTATCCGGCCTTTCCTGAAAAATCCTTTTGGCACCCGAGCCGTGGCCAATTATCTGATTTCATGACGGAACTCCGCGGCATCGCAATCTGGCACGGAGCTTGAACAGGGGAGGGCGGGCCGGCGACCAAGATCGCTGTCACCAACCTGCCATGCGCCCGATGGTATGGAGCCTTGCCGCCTCGCCACCCAGGAGCTGCCAATCTCGCTCGACGTTGCAAAAGACGCGGGCCTCAAGATCCTGATTGTCGACGAGAGCCCGATTCGAGCGGCTATCCTCGAGGAGGGGCTGCGTGAGTCGGGCTATGCCCAGGTTGTGCACATCCGCGAAACCGCGAACCTATTGGCGCGCATTTATGCACTCGATCCCGACATTATTCTGATCGATCTCGCCAATCCGAGCCGCGACGTCCTCGAGCAGATGTTTCAGATGAGCCGCGTGGTGAAGCGGCCGATTGCCATGTTTGTCGACCAGAGCGATACGGCGTCGATCCAGGCTTCGGTGGAGGCCGGCGTGTCCGCCTATATCGTCGACGGACTCAAGAAACAGGGCATCAAGCACATTCTCGACACATGCATTTCCCGCTTCAACGCGTTCTCGAGGCTACAGAGCGAGCTTGATCAGGCCAAGAGCGCGCTCGAGGAGCGCAAGGTGATCGATCGCGCCAAGGGCATACTGATGAAGCTCAGGAATCTCACCGAGGAAGAAGCGTACGCGCTCATGCGGCGCGCCGCCATGAACGAGAACAAGAAGATTGCCGACGTCGCGCAAGCCGTGCTGACCGCATCGGAGATGTTCAAATGAACGGCGGCATGGTTCGATTGAAAGTCGGCTACATCCCGCTGGTCGACGCGGCCGTGCTCATCATCGCCGTCGACAAGCGATTTGCCGCCGAGGAAGGGCTCGACATCGAGCTTATCCGCGAGGTGTCATGGTCCAACGTGCGCGACAAGCTCAATATCGGCTTGTTCCAGGCCGCGCACCTGCTCTCGCCGGTCGCGATCGCGTCGAGCCTCGGGATCGGCCACATCCGGGTGCCGATCCTCGCGCCTTTCATCTTGAGCCTCAACGGCAACGCGATAACGGTGACGCCGGCCTTGTTTACCGCGCTTGAGCGCGCGGCGGACGGCAGTCTCGTCGACCCGATGGTCTCGGCGCGCGCGCTCAACCGCGTCGTTACCGAGCGCGCGCGGCATGGGGCCGACCCGCTCACGTTCGGCATGACCTTCCCGTTCTCCAATCACAATTATCAGCTTCGCTTCTGGATGGCGGCGGGCGGGATTGATCCCGACGAGGATGTGCGGCTGGTCGTGCTGCCGCCGCCCTACATGGCCGAAAGTCTGGCGAGCGGTCAGGTCGACGGCTTTTGCGTCGGTGCGCCCTGGAGCTCGGTCGCGGTCGATCTCGGCATCGGCCGCATTCTGCACTTTGGTTGCGATATCGTCGCCCGGTCCTGCGAGAAGGTGCTCGCCGTTCGTGAACCATGGGCGCGTGATAATCCCGACATCGTTCGTCGCCTCTTGAGCGCGCTTCATCGTGCGGCCGTGTTTCTGGGTGACGCCGGCAATCGTGATGAGGCGGGCTTCATCCTTGCAGCGTCGCATCGCCTCGATACCGCGCCTGCCATCATCCGCGAGACGCTCGACGGCCACCTGAAGGTGGCGTCGGACGGAGAGGAGCGCCGCTCCGACCAATACCTAGTAGTGAGCGGCGCCGGTGTTTCGCGGCCCGAGCCTATCCAAGCCGCGTGGCTTTATGCCCAGATGGCGCGGTGGCGCCAGGCCCCCATGGCGCCCGATCTACTCGCTGCCGCCGAGGCAGTGTTTCAGCCGGACCTCTACGACAGCGTGCTGGGCCCCGAGCCTCACCGCATCGGCTTGCCGGCCGACGGTGTAGGGACTTTTGCGGGGCCAGCCTTCGATCCAGGCAAGATCGCTGAACAGCTCGCGGATTGGCGAACGCCGCGCTAGCCCGAAAATACGCCTAACTTAACCTCGAAGAGGGCATGCGTGCGATCACCTCGACCGCGGTATTGCACTGCATCAGCTTTGCGCAATTGCATACTGATTAGCTCTCGCGCCGTGCAGAATTCTGCATTCGACTCCAAACAAAACATGGATCGGTATTGAGTTTTTGCCGCCGCGCCTAGATTTCATGCATGGCACGGTCTTTGCGAGAGAAGACGCCGCAATGGCACTCGGCGCGGAATGGAGAGTGGCGCCAGGCCGTGCCCAATGGCGGGCGAAGAGTCGGCAACGTGGCCGGCGGCAAGTTTTCGCGGGGTCGAATAGATCGGACCCGTGATGAAGACGTTCGTCATTGGGCTGCTTGGATGGAACTCTCGCCGAAGCCTTTTGCGGCTGAATCCGTCGCAATCTACGCTCCGCCCCTATCCCCGGCCTTGCCGGAGCGGGATGCAGGGGTGGCCTCCGACCAGGATCCCGTCATTGTCGTCGGCGGCGGACCTTCGGGCTTGCGCGTCGCGCAAGAGGTAGTCCGCCGCGGTCCGTCCGTCATCCTTTTCAACGCCGAGCGCTGGCGGCCGTACAACCGGCTCAAGCTCACGCCGTTTCTTGGCGGCGAGGTGCAGATCGGCTTCGTCTATCAGTCCGACGTCTTTCCAGCCGATGCGCCGGTCACGCAATATACCGGACAATCGATCGTGCAGATCGACCGCGTGGCAAAAACCGTCGAGAATCATTTCGGCCGCAGCTTCCGCTACTCAAAGCTCGTTCTGTGCCTAGGCTCGCGTCCACACATTCCCCCGATTCCGGGCCGAGAGCTGTCCGGCGTCTTTCGCTTCCGCAGCTTCGACGACGTGGAACAACTCGTGGCGCGGGCCATGCGCTCGCGCCGCACGGCGGTCATCGGCGGTGGTTTGCTGGGGCTGGAGGCCGCCCGCGGCATGGCCTTGCGCAAAATTGAAACGATCGTCATCGAGCATGAGAACCGCCTGATGGCGCGGCAGCTCGACCAGGGTGCCGGCGCCGTTCTCGCTCAACAGATCCGCGGGATCGGGCTGACCGTCCGGACCGGTTGCTCGGTGAAGACGATAGCCGGCACTGACCGGGTCGAGCGCCTGCTGCTGTCGACCGGCGAAACGATCGCTTGTGATACCGTCATCATCTGCACCGGCATCCGCGCCAACATCGAGCTCGCGCGTGGCGCGGGCATCGCGGTGGGGCGCGGCATAACCGTCAACGACGCGATGCAGACGTCCGACCCCGACATCTATGCCGTAGGCGAATGCGCCGAGCATGACGGCAACATCTACGGCCTCGTTGCGCCCGGTCTCGAACAGGCCGCCGTCGCCGCGGCACACCTCTGCGGCGAAGCTGGAACCTATCGCGGATCGGTGCCGACGACCAAGCTGAAGGCCGCCGGCGTCGACGTCTTCAGCATGGGGGATGTCGAGCAGATCGAGCAGCGCGGTGACGTGCGCGCGTTCACCTACAGCGATGCGGACACGGGAATCTATCGGCGGCTCGTGACACGGCGGGGGCGTCTCGTCGGTGCGCTCGGTGTCGGCGCATGGCCGGAGACCAACCGCATCCAGCAGTCAGTGCGTGACCATGACATCGTCTGGCCTTGGCAGTCCCTAAGATTTGCGCGCCGCGGCCAACTTTATACCAACCGCAAGCCGAAGTCGGTGTTGATGTGGCCGGCGGCGGCGACCGTGTGCAACTGCACCGGGGTGACGCGCGGCCAACTCGGAGATGCCATCCGGCAAGGCGCCGTCACGATCGACGTCCTGATGCGCGAGACCAGCGCGAGCTCGGTCTG
The DNA here is from genome assembly GCA_052148715.1 of Xanthobacteraceae bacterium. Lineage (GTDB taxonomy): Bacteria > Pseudomonadota > Alphaproteobacteria > Rhizobiales > Xanthobacteraceae > JBKQHQ01. The sequence goes on from JBKQHQ010000081.1 coordinate 47,226, forward strand.
CGGCACGTGCCGACCGCTCCTGCACGAGCTTCTCGGCGGTAAGGTCGTGCACGAACCGGTATTCGGTGCCCGCACGATCGTCGTCGGCTCCATGCTCGCGATTCTGCTGGCGCTCGCCACTCTGCTGCTCCCCGCATGGCCCTCATCGCAAAGCGTGGTGCGCGGGATCGGCATCGACCGGCTGTGGATCGACGGAACCTGGAAGCAGGTGACGGGATTCACTCTCCTTGGCCTCTCGGCTCTCGTCGCGTTCCTGTCGGTGCGCAAGCGCATCAATCTGACCCGGCTCGGTGACTACGGCATCTGGCGCATCATCCATACGACGGTCGGCGGCGCCACGCTTGCGCTCGTTTTCCTGCACACCGGGTTCCATCTCGGAAACAATTTGAACCGCTGGCTGATGGTCACGTTCCTCACGGTCGCTGCGGTCGGCGGTCTGACCGGGGTTGCAACCGCGCGCGAGCATGCCCTGTTGACTGCCGGCGCAAATTCGCCGCGCGAGCTTCTCACCTGGTTGCATATCTTGGCGTTTTGGCCGCTGCCGCTCCTGCTCTTCATTCACGTCGTGACGGTCTATGCCTATTGAGCTCGTTGAGATGTCGCGGACGACGCTGCTGTGGCTCCTCTGGATCTCCCTGACGGCGTCGGTTGGCATATTTGCCCTTGTCGTCATCTTGTACGGCGGCAACCGTGCGCCACTGCTGATCGGACGCACGACCGACGGCCATTATCAGATCGAGCTGGCATGCGATGCCTGCCACACCAGCGCGTTCGGCGGTGGCGAGCTGTTGCAGCAAGCCTGCCTCAAGTGCCACGGCGCGGCGCTGAAGGCGGAAAACGATTCCCATCCCAAGTCGAAGTTCACCGACCCGCGCAACGCGGATCGGGTCGCGGTTTTGGACGCGCAATATTGCGTCACCTGCCACCAGGAGCACCGCCCCGGCGTTACGCACGCGATGGGCGTGACCTTGCCCAACGACTTCTGCTTCCTTTGTCATTACGATGTTGCGGACGATCGCCCGAGCCACAAGGGATTGCAATTCACCACTTGCGCGTCCGCGGGCTGTCACCATTTTCACGACAACCGTGCCCTCTACAGCGACTTTCTTGTCAAGCATCAGGGCGAGAAGGATCAGCTCGATGCGCAGGTAGTGGTGCTTGCCGACTGGCTCAAGCAAAAGGAAGGGCGCATCGACGCACCGCGCGTGTTGCTCGCCGCTGATGCGGACGCGCCCTCCGGCTACCGGACCGAGGCCGCGGTCGCGGCGTGGTCTACCGATGTGCACGCGCGGGCCGGCGTGAATTGCAAAGGCTGCCACGCGACGAAGGCGGAGCCTGCGGCGTGGATCGCCGCACCGGGTCTCGACAGTTGCAAGGGTTGCCATGCCGATCAGGCGCGCACGTTCATTGAAGGCAAGCACGGGATGCGGCTGCGCGAGGGCATGCTCGCGACGCGCGACGGTCCGCTCGGACTATTCCACAAGACGGCGCTTCCGCCGATGCGGCCCACCGACGCGCGGCTACCCATGAAGCCCGCTGCGGCCGCCACGACGCTGGGCTGCAACACCTGTCATTCCGCCCACGTCTACGACATCAAGAAAGCGCAGGCCGAGGCTTGCGCTCTGTGCCATGACGACGGGCATACCAAGGCCTACTTCACCTCACCGCACTACGACCTCTTCCTGAAAGAGCAAGCGGGCGAGCTGCCCAAGGGCGGCGGCGTATCCTGCGCGACCTGCCATATGCCGGTGGTCGCCGCCCGCAACGAAGACGGCGAGCGCATCTTTTTCGTCACCCACGATCAGAACGACAATCTGCGTCCGAACGAGAAGATGGTGCGCGGCGTGTGCGGGTATTGCCACGGGCTGCAGTTCACGCTCGATGCGCTTGCCGATCCGGCGCTCGCGGCACGCAATTTCAAGGGGCACTCCACTGTCCACATCGAGAGCATCGAGTGGGCGCAGCGACGTGTGCGGGAACGGGGTGCGGCTCGCAGCCCGGCCCGGCAATAACGGAAAGGAAGGAGACCGACATGGCAAGACACCACGCGACGGTCGCGGTCATCGTGCTCACCGGCTCGGTCGCGGCGGCCACCGCGGCCTATGCGCAGTTGTTCGGCAGCAAGGAGCTAAAGGGCATTCCACTGCAACAGGTCGCCGACATGCTGCACGCGGTCATGGAGGCCGACCGCACCGTTTACACGACGCGCGTCGTCAACCGTCTGCAGAACGAGGACAAGGTCATCACCGCCGACGAGCACTTCGCCGACAAGAAGGCGCTGCCGCTGCCGGCGCAGATGTTCCGCTTCGGCGCCGAGCGCGTCGCCGAGACCACGAGGTCCTTTTCCTACTCGCTGTTGTCGCTTTGGCCGATCAACAAGCAGAACGCTCCGCGCACAGCCGCCGAAAAGGAGGGTTTGGAGGCCGTCAATGGCGCCAAGGAGAAGGCCTTCTACAAAGAAGAAACTCTTGGCGGCAAGAAATATTTGACCGCGATCTATGCCGACGTCGCGGTCTCGCCCGGTTGCGTGTCATGCCACAATACGCATCTTGAAAGCCCACGCACCGATTTCAAGCTGAACGACGTGATGGGAGGTGTCGTCATTCGCCTGCCGATGGAATGAAGCGGGCGTAAAAGATTTGCAGCCGCGAGGAAACACTCCAAGGCCCTTCGTCACAACGTGGAGACGTGAACATGACACCGGAACAAGTCAAGCTGGTTCAGGACAGTTTTGCCAAAGTCGCGCCGATCGCCGACAAGGCGGCGGATCTTTTCTATGATCGCTTGTTTGTCATAGCGCCCGAAGTCCGCTCGCTGTTTCCCGACGATCTTTCGACACAGAAGAAGAAGCTGATGCAGATGCTCGCCACGGCCGTCACCAATCTGCATCAGGTCGAAAAGATCGTTCCGGCGGTCGAGGATCTCGGCCGCCGCCACGTTGGCTATGGAGTTGCCGCCAAGCACTACGAGCCGGTCGGAGCGGCGCTGCTGTGGACGCTCGAGCAGGGGCTCGGTCCGGCGTTCACGCCGGAGGTCAAGGAAGCCTGGACCGTGACCTATACGACGGTGGCGGACGTGATGAAATCAGCGGCCGCGCAGATGCCGCCGAAGCCGCCCAGCAAGGGCCTGATGGCCAGACTCTTCGGCTGATGGCGTCCGCTCCCGCTGGTGCTGGAGCAGTGGGGTGCGACGGCTAAATTGTGGTGCGGCATCGGCATCGGTGCCGTCTGTACGTTCGTGGCAACGCCGCCGCTTTCGCTGCCATTGGGCGCTCCCTGCGAGCTGGGATCGCTCGCGATTGCGCGCGGCTGGGGCCCTGTGGCGATGATGGGCACGATCGAAAGCAATATGGGTGCGCCTTGCATAAATTTTCCTCAGCGCGTGATCACTTTGCACGCGGATTTCGGCTCCGAACCGATCTCGCGATGGTCCGATGAAGGCGCTTTGGCTTGGATTTACTCGGCAAACTGGCTCTCATGCCTGTTGGCACGTTACTTGAATTCATTGTCGGCGAACCGGCGCCGCGTGGGCGGTGGCCGGAGGCTCAACGACGGGCCTGAGAAGCAACGCCGCTGTCTCGGAAGATGCGCTTAGCGCGTCTTCGGGGCTGCGGCTTTTTTGTTTGGCAAATCGATCAGGAACGAGGACGCGATGGCAGTGGATAATGAAACTAAAACCCCCGTATCACGGCGAGGCTTGAGCCGGCGCGCCCTGCTGCGCGCCGGCGGACGTGCTGCCGCGCTGATGGGGACGGTGCCCGCAGAGCGACTGTTCGCTCCTTCGATCGCGGGCGCAGCCATCAAGGTCGAGAAAGAGCAGCTCAAGTTCGGCTTTATCAAGCTCACCGACATGGCGCCGATCGCCATTGCCAAGGAGCAGGGCTTCTTCGAGGACGAAGGTCTCTATGTTACCGCCGAGCCGCAGGCGAACTGGAAGGTGCTCATCGACCGCGTGATCACCGGCGAGCTTGACGGCGCGCATATGCTTGCAGGCCAGCCACTCGGCGCCACCGTCGGGGTCGGCACGAAGGCGCATGTGATCACGCCGTTCTCGATGGATCTCAACGGCAACGGCATCACAGTGGCCAAATCGGTCTGGGAGGAGATGAAGAAATACATCCCGACCGGCGCCGACGGAAAGCCGGTGCATCCGATCAAAGCCGAGGCGCTGAAGAAAGTTGTTGACCGCTATAAGGCCGAAGGCAAGCCGTTCAACATGGCCATGGTGTTCCCGCTCTCGACGCACAACTATGAGCTTCGTTACTGGCTCGCTTCCGGCGGCCTCCATCCGGGCTTCTACTCCCCGACCGACAGCTCCGGACAGATCCTCGCCGATGTTCTGCTGTCGGTGACGCCGCCGCCGCAAATGCCGGCCACCCTCGAGGCCGGTACCATCCTCGGCTACTGCGTCGGCGAGCCGTGGAACCAGCAAGCCGTGTTCAAGGGCATCGGCGTGCCGGTCATCACCGACTACGAGATTTGGAAAAACAACCCCGAGAAAGTGTTCGGCTTTACGGCCGATTTCGCGGGCAAGAATCCGAACACGGTTATCGCCGCCACCAAAGCGCTGATCCGCGCCGGCATGTGGCTCGACGCCGAGAATAACGGCAACCGTCGCAAGGCGGTCGAGATCCTCGCGAAGTCCGAATATGTCGGTGCGGACGCCGAGGTCATCGCCAACTCGATGACGGGCACTTTCGAATACGAGAAAGGCGACAAGCGCCCGGTCCCCGATTTCAACGTCTTCTTCCGTTACTTCGCGACCTATCCGTATTATTCGGATGCCGTCTGGTATCTCACCCAGATGCGGCGCTGGGGTCAGATACCGGAAGCGCAGTCCGACAGTTGGTATGCCGACATCGCTAAGAGCGTCTATCGGCCCGACCTCTACCTCCAGGCCGCCAAGCTGTTGGTCGACGAAGGCAAGGCCAAGAAAGAGGACTTCCCCTGGACCAGCGACGGATATCGCGCGCCGACCAACGAGTTCATCGACGGCGTGAGCTTCGACGCCCGCAAGCCCAATGCCTACATCGACGGCCTCAAGATCGGCCTCAAGGACCATGAGCGGGTCGCCGGCGTCTCGGTCGTCTCGAACTAACCATGACCTGCCCGATGGAGCGGAAGCAAATCCGTAACCGAGGCTGAGGATCGAAAAATCATGTCTGTTGCTTCCGATCTTGTTGGAGTGCGAGCGAAGCCAGCGGAAACGCTCGCCTCCGCGCCGCGTGAGCGATGGCGGCGCCGTGTCGAACGCGTCGCCCCTCTTCTCGAGCTTCTCGGCTTCGGCTGGCTCGTCCCGTGCTTGCGCATGGCCGCTGGCGAAAGCCCAGGCGTGCAGGCGCGGGAGCTGTGGCGGCAACTCGGGATTCCCTTGCTCGCCATCGCGGCGTTGATCGGCCTGTGGGCGTGGCTCGCGCCCAAGGTGCAGACGAGCCTGGGCGCGCTTCCCGGGCCGGCGCAGGTCTGGCAGCAGGCAGAAAATCTTTGGGCCGACCACCGCGCCGAGCGCGAGAAAGAGGCCGCCTTTTATGCTCGCCAGCAGCGGCGCGCCGCCGAGCTGCGCGCCGCCGATCCGAAGGCCGAGGTGAGGATCCACCCCTACACGGGAAAACCGACATATCTTGATCAGATCTTCACCAGTCTGAAGACCGTCTTCACGGGATTTGTCATCGCCACTGTCGTGGCGGTGCCGCTCGGCATATTGTGCGGGCTGTTTTCTTCCTTCAATGCCGCGCTCAATCCACTCATACAGATCTTCAAGCCCGTCTCGCCATTGGCATGGCTGCCGCTCGTCACGATGATCGTAAGCGCGGTCTACGTATCCGACAGCCCGACCCTGCCGAAGTCGTTTCTGGTTTCTGCGATCACGGTGACGCTTTGCTCTTTGTGGCCGACCCTGATCAATACCGCGCACGGCGTCGGGTCGATCGACAAGGACTTGCGCAACGTCGGGCGGGTGCTTCGACTCAGCTGGCCGAAGACGATCATCAAGCTTGTGCTGCCGTCGTCTCTACCGCTGATCTTCACCGGGCTGCGTCTCTCGTTGGGTGTGGGATGGATGGTTCTGATCGCCGCCGAGATGCTGGCGCAAAATCCGGGGCTGGGGAAGTTCGTTTGGGATGAGTTCCAGAACGGATCCTCCGCTTCGCTCGCCAAGATCATGGTGGCGGTGCTGACCATTGGCATCATCGGCTTCCTGCTCGACCGCGCGATGCTGGCGTTGCAGGCATTGTTCACGCACCGGACAACGTCCTGACGGAGCAAGATAATGGCCCTTCTCGAGCTGAAATCCGTCAGCAAGTCCTTTGTGGCCGGCAATGCGCGCACCCAGGTGCTCAAGAACGTCTCGCTTCGCATCGAGCCAGGTGAATTCGTCGCCATTGTCGGGTTCTCCGGATCCGGCAAGACGACGCTGATCAATCTGATTGCGGGCCTCATCCCCCCGGATTCCGGTGAGATCCGCTTTCGCGGCGCGCCGGTGATCGCTCCCGGTCCCGAGCGCAGCGTCGTGTTCCAAAGCTATTCGCTGATGCCGTGGCTCTCGGTCGAAGCCAATGTCAGCCTTGGGGTCGATGCGGTGTTCGGTGATCGTCCGGCGGCCGAACGCAAGGCTCGCACGCGACATTACGTCGACATGGTCGGGCTCGGCCATGCGGCCGAGCGCAAACCATCGGAGCTCTCCGGCGGCATGCGCCAGCGCGTGGCGGTCGCCCGAGCGTTGGCCATGGACCCCGCCGTGCTGCTGCTCGACGAGCCGCTGTCCGCGCTCGACGCGCTCACGCGCGCGAAACTGCAGACCGAGATCGAGGCGATATGGTCGACGGAAAAGAAAACGGTGCTGCTCATCACTAACGACGTGGATGAGGCAATCCTACTCGCCGACCGCATCATTCCGCTCAATCCGGGGCCGGGCGCGACCCTGGGGCCGGAATTCGTGGTACCGTTCGCCCGCCCGCGCGACCGTACCGCCATCAACGACAGCCCGGTCTACAAGCGGCTGCGGGCCGCCATAACGCAATATCTGATCGATGCCGGGAAAGAACGCGCGACCGCAACGGTGGAGACGCGCGTGAGCCTGCCGAACGTCATCCCGGCCTCATTCCATTCCGGGCCGCCGCGCGCCTATCGCCAAGCCGCGGAGAGCCCGATCGAGCAGCGCTATGTCGAATTCTTCGAGGTGCGCAAGACCTATCCGACGCCCAAGGGGCCGCTCACCATCGTTGACGGGTTCAACCTGCTGATGCGCAAGGGCGAGTTCGTGTCGCTGATCGGGCATTCCGGCTGCGGCAAGTCGACCGTGCTGTCGATGGCAGCCGGTCTGAACGAGCTTTCCGGTGGGGGCATCGTGCTCGACGACAAGGAGGTCACGACCGCGGGTCCCGACCGCGCCGTCGTCTTCCAGGCGCCGTCACTGTTCCCGTGGCTCACGGCCCGCGAAAACGTCGCCCTCGGCGTCGACCGCGTTTTCCCGCATGCCAGCCGTTCCGAGCGCGGCGACATCGTCGACTATTACCTCACGCGGGTCGGGCTTGGCGACGCTATGGACAAGCGGGCGGCGGAGCTTTCGAACGGCATGAAGCAGCGCGTCGGCATCGCCCGGGCGTTCGCGCTCTCGCCCAAGCTATTGCTGCTGGACGAGCCGTTCGGAATGCTCGACTCCTTGACGCGCTGGCAACTGCAAGAAGTGCTGATGGAGGTGTGGTCACGCACGCGGGTCACCGCGATCTGTGTCACCCATGACGTCGATGAGGCGATCTTGCTCGCCGACCGCGTTGTGATGATGACGAACGGCCCGAACGCGCGCATCGGTCGCGTGCTCGATATCGACATTGCCCGGCCGCGCACGCGCAGAGCGCTCCTGGAGCATTCGAAATACTACGAGTACCGCCAGCGGCTTCTTTCATTTCTCGACGAATGCGAGCACGGCGCTGGCAGGCCCGCGACCGTGCGGGTGCATGCCGCATGAGGGGCGACGGGATAGGCAAATGAGCGAGCCTCTGGTCATCATCGGCAACGGCATGGCGGCGGCGCGCCTGGTCGACGAACTGTCGGCGCGCGCGCTCGGCCGGTACGCGGTCGCCGTGCTCGGCAACGAAGGCCGGCCGGCCTATAACCGGATCCTGCTGTCATCATTGTTGGCGGACGAGATCGACCGCGGCGAGATCGAACTGAAACCGGAGCATTGGTGGCGCGACCGCGGCGTGACCTTGCTCTATGACCGTGCGGCGACCGCGATCGATCCGTCGATACGCCGCGTTCGGCTCACGAGCGGCGCGACCTTGCCTTACGCGAAGCTAGTGCTGGCGACCGGCTCGCAGCCGGTGCGGCTATCGGTCCCCGGCATGAATCTGCGGGGTGTGCTCACATTCCGCGAGCTCAAGGACGTCGAGACGCTCCGCAAGATGGCTGGCCGCGGCAAACGCTGCGTCGTGATCGGCGGCGGCTTGCTGGGTCTTGAGGCTGCCCATGGGCTGCGTCGATCCGGCGCCGAGGTGACATTGGTCCATCTGATGGATCGGCTGATGGAACGCCAGCTGGACGCGCGCGCGGCAGCCATGTTGATGCGGGACGTCGAGAGGAAGGGCGTCACCGTGCTGCTGCGCGCGGAGACCGCTGCAGTCAAGGGCCAGCGCATGGTTGAAGCGGTGGAGCTTACCGACGGCCGCGTGCTGCCGGCCGACATCGTCGTGGTCGCGGTCGGTGTGCGGCCGAACGCTGGACTTGCCGCCGGCGCGGGGCTGCGCGTCAACCGCGGCATCGTGGTCGACGATCGGCTGCAGACAACCATCGCGGGCATCCATGCGATCGGCGAATGCGCCGAGCACCGAGGCCAATGCTACGGACTGGTTGAGCCCGCCTACGATCAGGCGCGCGTCCTGGCGTGTCGCCTCGCCGGCGAGGACACCCTCTATTGCGGCAGCGTGCTCGCAACAAATCTCAAAGTGTCGGGGATCAACGTGTTCTCGGCTGGTGAATTTCTCGGCTCCGCCGGCCATGAGGAGATAACGCTGTGCGATCCGGGTCTCAATTCCTACAAGAAGCTTGTCATCGCCTACGATCGCCTGGCGGGGGCAGTGCTCTACGGCGATACGGCCGACGGCCTCTGGTATCTCGATCTCATTCGCTCCGGTGCCTCGATCGAAAAATTCCGCCCCGACCTCGCTTTCGGTCGAGCGCTCGCCGAGCGCGTCGCCGCATGAACTGAAACGCGATGAACGCCTCCGCCGCGCCCTCCGCCGTTCACACCACCTGTCCGTATTGCGGCGTGGGCTGCGGCGTGCTCGTCACGTCCGGCGCCGACGGGTTGGCGATCTCCGGCGACCCCGAGCATCCCGCCAATTTCGGCAGGCTGTGCTCCAAGGGCAGCGCGCTCGGCGAGACGCTCGGCCTTTCGGGGAGGCTGCTTCATCCGTTGGCGCGCGGCGCCGATGGAGCCTATGCGCAGATCGACTGGGCGGACGCGCTTGATCGCGTCGCTGCGGGGTTTCGCAGCATCATCGAGCGTGACGGACCCGATGCCGTGGCCTTCTATCTTTCCGGCCAGTTGCTCACCGAGGATTATTACGTCGCCAACAAGCTGATGAAGGGGTTCATCGGCTCGGCCAATGTCGATACCAATTCGCGACTGTGCATGGCCTCCTCTGTCGCCGGCCATCGACGTGCGTTCGGTACTGATGTGGTGCCGTGCAGTTATGAGGATCTCGACTGCGCCGACCTCATCGTATTGGTCGGCTCCAATGCGGCGTGGTGTCATCCGGTTCTTTTTCAGCGCATGGTGACGAACCGGCGCGCGCGCGGCGCCAAGCTCGTGGTGATCGATCCGCGTCGCACGCCGACCGCCGATGAGGCCGATCTGTTCTTGCCCGTCGCGCCGGGTGCCGACACGGCCCTGTTCTGCGGCTTGCTCGCCCATCTCGCCGACAACGATGCCTTGGATCTGCACTACATCGATGCGCATACGACGGGATTCGAGAACGCGTTGGCGCGGGCCCGTGCGATCGCGCCGGATGCTTCGGCGACCGCCGCGGCCGCGGGCGTGCCGGTCGAACAGATCAAAGCATTCTTCGCGCTGTTTCGCGCCACCGAGCGCGCGGTGACGGCGTTCTCACAAGGGGTCAATCAGTCGGCGCAAGGCACCGACAAGGTCAACGCCATCATCAATTGCCATTTGGCGACTGGCCGGATCGGACGGTCGGGGCAAGGACCATTCTCGCTGACCGGCCAGCCGAACGCGATGGGCGGGCGCGAGGTCGGCGGCCTTGCCAATCAACTCGCCGCGCACATGGATTATTCCCCCGCCGCGGTCGATCGGGTCCGGCGCTTCTGGCGTGCGCCGCGCATGGCGAACCGCGAGGGTCTCAAGGCGGTGGCGATGTTCGAGGCGATCGAGCGCGGGGAGATCAAGGCGCTGTGGGTGATGGGGACCAACCCGGCGGTGTCGCTGCCGCGGGCGGGCGCGGCGCGCGCGGCATTGCAGAAGCTCGATCTGTTCGTCCTTGCCGAAAACGTCGTGCGCAACGACACCGTGGAAGCCGGCCCGCATCTGCTGCTCCCCGCGGCCGCTTGGGGCGAGAAGGACGGAACGGTTACGAATTCCGAGCGTTGTGTATCGCGCCAGCGGCCTTTCATGCCGCTGCCCGGCGAGGCCAAGCCGGATTGGTGGATGGTGACCGAGGTGGCGCGACGGCTTGGTTTTGCCTCCGCCTTCGGCTACCGGTCCGCCGCCGACGTCTTTCGCGAGCACGCGGCGCTGTCGGCCTTCGAAAACGACGGCACCCGTGATTTCGACCTCGGCGGTCTCGCGGACCTCGGCAACACCGATTACGATAGGCTCGCCCCCGTGCAGTGGCCGCTGCCCGCCGGCACGACCGCCGGCACCCGGCGCTTCTTCAGCGACGGCGGATTCTACACACCCGACCGCAAGGCGAAATTTGTCGCGCCCGAAAGTCCGGCGCCACGCGAAGCTCTGTCGGCGACGTTTCCGTTCCGTCTCAATACCGGTCGCGTCCGCGATCAGTGGCATACGATGACGCGTACGGGACTGAGCCCGCGCCTTGCCGCGCATTCGCCCGAGCCGTTCGTGGAGGTGCATCCGGCGGACGCCGCCGCGGCCGGCCTGCATGCCGATGGCTTCGCCGCGATCACCTCGGCGCACGGGTCGTGCGTCCTCAAGGTGCTCATCAGCGAAGGTCAGCGCCGCGGTTCTCTGTTCGCGCCGATCCATTGGAGCGACGCAACCGCCGCCTTCGCGCGCGTCGGCAATCTCGTGGCGCCGATCACCGATCCGTTCTCGGGACAGCCCGAGGCCAAGGCCACGCCGGTCGCCATCACCCCTGTCGAGTTCCGCTATGCCGGCTTCGCCTTGTCTCGCGAGGCGGTCGCGCCACCACCGGACACGTGGTGCGCGCGTGTCGCTGTGGAGCACGCGGCAGGCCTCGTGTTTGCGGGCAATCAAGATTTTGGCACGTGGCGCGATTGGGCGCTGGCTGCGTTCGGGGCCGACGCCGAGCTTGTCGAATATAGCGACGAGCGGCGCAACGACTATCGTCTCGCGCTGTTCCGCGACCGCCGGATCGACGCCTGCCTGTTCGTCGGCGCTGCCGATGCGAAACCTCAATGGGACACAGTCAAAGCCTACTTTTCCGCGCCATCTTGCGACGAAGTCGAGCGTCGGTATCTGTTGTCCGGCCGCTCGCCCGACGGCGTGGTTCAATCGGGTCCGATCATTTGCGCCTGTTTCGGGGTCGGACTGACCACCATCCACGCCGCCATGAATACCGGCGCGCGCAGCGTCGAGGCGATCGGCGCCGCACTCAAAGCTGGGACCAATTGCGGCTCCTGCGTGCCCGAGCTTCGGCGTCTCGTCGCCACACCCGAGGCCGCGAGCGTTCGCTGAGCCGTGCGAAGCACGGGCTGCCCACAGACATCTGCAATCGAGCTCCATCGCTCGCCCACTTCCATCGGCGCTGAAGTAATGGCTGCCCATGCCTTGCCGGTCGTTGGGGCATGTGCAAGCTTGCCGCCGGCGCATGTCATCATCCGCGAAAGCGGATGACCCAGTCACCACCGGCGCCGGCGGCTCTCGCGCCGTCTGTGAGTACTGGGTGCTCCGCCTTCGCGGAGCATGACAATGGAGGACCGTCGAGCTGGGTCACGTCATGAAACGAAGCACGGACCGAATCCTCACCACCCATGTCGGCAGCCTGATCCGGCCGCAAGAGCTGCAGGATTTCTTGCGCGCCAAGCAAAGTGCGCAGTCCTTCGATCCGGGTGCTTACGCCAAGTATCTCAAGGGCTCGATCGCCGAGATCGTCCGCGAGCAGTCCGAGGTCGGGATCGACATCGTCAGTGATGGTGAGTTCGGCAAGTCGATCAGTTGGAACCAGTACGTTCTCGAGCGCCTGAGCGGATTCGAGCAGCGCCCCGTGCCCCCCGGCACCAACCCGATCTTCCAAGGCGCCGACCGTGCGCGCTTCAAAGATTTCTATGCCGAGCTCGATTCGCGTGACCCGCCGGCTAATCCAAGAATGTCCGTCTGCATCGGACCGGTGAAATATATCGGGCAAGAGCTGCTCGAGCGCGACATCGCGAATTTCAAGGCGGCGCTCGCCACGGTCAAGGTCGCGGATGGGTTCTTGCCGGTTGTTGCTCCGGCAAGCGTGATCCCCGATCGCAAGAACGAGTATTACAAGAACGACGATGACCTGCTGCACGCCATCGCCGACGCGATGCGCAGCGAATACAAGGCGATCGTCGACGCGGGTCTCCTCGTCCAGATCGATGATGCGCGTGCCGCCGTGACTTACGATCGCATGGTCCCGCCCGGCAGCCTCGATGACTATCGCCGCTGGGTCAGCAAGCATGTCGAAGCGCTCAACCACGCGCTCGAAGGCATTCCGCCGGACCGCGTGCGCTATCACGTGTGCTGGGGAAGCTGGCCGGGGCCGCACACCACCGACGTGCCGCTGCGCGACATCGTCGATCTTATCCTGCAGGTGCGCGCCGGCGCCTATGTGCTGGAGGCCGCCAATCCGCGGCATGAGCACGAATGGGCGGTGTGGAAGGACGTCAAGCTGCCGGACGGCAAGATCTTGATCCCGGGCGTGATCAGCCACGTCACCAACGTGGTCGAGCACCCTGAACTGGTGGCCGAGCGCATCGTGCGCTTCGCGCGCCTGCTGGGGCGCGAAAACGTCATCGGCGGCACCGATTGTGGTTTCGCCCAGGGCACCTTCTACCGCCGCGTCCACCCCTCGATCATGTGGGCGAAGCTCGAAGCCCTCGTCGCCGGCGCCCGCCTCGCCAGCAAAGAGCTGTGGCGTTGAGGGGGCAGTAGGCGTGGAGCCCGCGCTCCGCGGAGCAGTAGTTTCCTCCTTCGGCTGCTGTAACATCGCGCCATGCCCCAGCGAGGAACAATATCCATGCGCTACATCGACTCATTCTGTCATTTCTTTCCGCCGGGAATTTTCCGGCTGATGTCGGAGACCGCGGGCGGCACCAGGGACGTCGGCAAGCGGATGCAGAGCGTCCGCACCATCCATGATCTCGATGCGCGTTTTCAGATCATGGACCCGTTCGAGAATTATTCGCAGGTGCTCTCGCTCGGGCTGCCGCCGCTCGACGGCATGGTCGGGCCCGACCGCGCGCCCGAATTCGCCCGCGTCGCCAATGATGGACTTGCCGAGCTCGTCACCAAATATCCCGAGCGTTTTTGCGGCTATGTGGGGGCGTTGCCGATGAACGCCCCCGAGGCGGCCGTGCAAGAAGCCGAGCGCATCCTGATACGCGGCAACGCCAACGGCCTGCAACTGCACACCAACGTCAACGGTGCCTGCCTCGACGAGCCGCGCTTCCTGCCGATCTTCGAAGTGGCGGCGAAGTCGGGCAAGCCCATCCTGCTGCATCCGGCGCGTGGGCCGGACATGCCCGACTTTGCCGCCGAAAAACGCTCCAAATACGAGATCTGGACGATTTTCGGCTGGCCCTACGAGACCAGCGCCACGATGGCGCGCCTGATTTTCTCCGGCATCATGACACGCTTTCCGGATCTAAAGATCATGGCGCATCATCTCGGCGCCATGATCCCGTTTTTCGATGCGCGCATGGAGACGGTTTGGGCCACGTTGGGCAGCCGCACGTCGGATGAGGATTATAGTGCCGTGCTGCCGAGCCTGGGACGGCCGCTGATCGATTGCTTCAAACAGTTTTATGGCGATACGGCCTTTGTGGGTCGCGCGCCGGAACGATCTGTGGGCTCGAATTCTACGGACCGGATCACGTGCTTTTTGCCTCCGACGCGCCGTTCGGTCCGCAGGGCGGGGCCGGCTATATCCGCGCCGGCATCGAGGTGATGCAATCGCTCGATATTTCAGAGGTCGATCGGGAGAAGATTTGTTACCGCAACGCGCTAAATCTCTTCGGCTTTCCATCGGAGAGATAGGGGGCGTCAACCGGCGGCGTGACGACGGAGAGCGATCGCGGCTCCCTTGCGGGTCCTCTCCAATCGGCTAATCTCCAGGCGCAAGAACAACGATAATTTGGGGATGATCGCCGAATCCGGAGCGCCCACGACATGATTCAGATTGCAGGCATCGAGCTCGAGATGCTCGAGCTCGGCCAAGGCGCTCCGCTCCTGTTCCTGCACGGGGCTGGAGGGATTGCGGCGGACGATCGCTTCCTCGCGCTGCTGGCGCAGGAACGGCGTGTGTTTGCGCCCTCGCATCCGGGCTTCGGCCGATCAAGCCTTCCGGATTGGCTCAACAGCGTGGACGACATCGCCCACCTCTATCTGGAACTGATGGACCGGCTGGCGGTCCAAGGCGCTGACCTGGTCGGCGCCTCGATCGGCGGTTGGATCGCGGCGGATCTCGCGACGAAAACGCCAGAGCGGCTCAAGCGCCTCGTCCTCATCGGCCCGGTCGGCGTGAAAACCGGTCCGTCCGACAAGCTCGACATCCCCGACATCTTCGCGATGCCGCAGGACGCGCTCAACCGGCTTCTGTATCACGATCCGGATCGGGGACGGGTCGATGGCACGTCGCTGACGGACAATCAGCTGCGCGCGATGGCACGCAATCGCGAGACGCTCGCGCTGCTGATCTGGGAGCCCTACATGCATGATCCCAAGCTCAAGCACCGCCTGCATCGGGCCGCCATGCCGGCGCTGTTCCTGCGCGGGGAGAGCGATGGGATCGTCTCCGCGGCCTATCTCGAACGCTATGCTGCCCTGGTTCCGGACGCGCAGATTGAAACGATCCCCGAGGCCGGTCACGTGCCGCATGTCGAGCACCCCGAGGCCGTCGCCGCGCGGGTCCTGAAGTTCTTGAATAGCTAGCAGAGGTCCGGCTGCAGAGGCGGGAGCACGATCATGAAAGCCTGGCACTTCAGCGAGAACGCCTATCCTTACCTTCCGCCGGCGGACCAGTACGATTCCATCCGCGTGACTTTGC
This sequence comes from Xanthobacteraceae bacterium, assembly GCA_052148715.1. GTDB lineage: Bacteria > Pseudomonadota > Alphaproteobacteria > Rhizobiales > Xanthobacteraceae > JBKQHQ01. The sequence continues at coordinate 62,674 of JBKQHQ010000081.1, forward strand.
CGAACCGCAACTATGATCCGAAAAAGGGCGCGGCGCTTTACGATCGGTACATCGACGAATGGCTGGTCGCCGATGACGAAGGCATGGAGGTCATGCTCAACGAGCACCACCAGACCGCGACCTGCGTCGACCCGGCAGCACCCGTGGTGCTTGGCGCCTTGGCGCGCCTGACCAAGAAGGCGCGCTTGCTTATTCTCGGCAATCCCGTCGCCAATCGTCGGCAGCCGGTCCGCGTCGCCGAAGAGATGGCGATGATCGACCTCTTATCGAAGGGCCGCCTCGAGGTCGGTTTCGTGCGCGGCGTGCCTTATGAGATCGCCGCGGCCAACAGCAATCCCGTGCGCATGAACGAGCGCCAATGGGAAGCCATGGACCTCATCGTCAAGGCCTGGTCGAGCCACGACGGGCCGTTCAGCCACGAGGGCCGCTTCTTCCATCACCGCATGGTCAACATCTGGCCGCGTCCGTACCAGCAGCCGCATCCGCCGATCTGGGTCAGCACGACGAGCCCGGGCGGGGCCGCGCGCGTCGGCGCGCGCGGCTACGTGCAGGCGACGTTTCTCACCGGATATGATGGAACGCGCGCGATCTACGAGTCCTATCGCAAGGGGTGGCGTGAGGCGGGCCGCGGGCCAGATGTCGCGGTCAACCGCCTAGCCTATGCGGCGCTCGTCTACGCGGCACCGAGCGAAGTCCAGGCCCGCGACGGTGCCGAAAAGCTTCTTTGGTATCTGACGTCGAACAAGGTGCCGCCGCAATTCTGCTATCCGCCCGGCTACTTGCCGGTTCCGGCACAGATGGAGATCTTGCGCGGCGCCGCCCTCGATCAACACGCCGCCAACAGACGCAACACCACCGTCGACAAGGCGATCGAGGCCGGGATCATGATGGCGGGAACGCCCGACCAGGTGTTTGGCCAGGTGAAAAAGTTTTACGACCATGTCGGTGGCTTTGGCCATCTGCTGATCATGGGCCAGGCCGGATTCCTCGAACACGACGCGACCGTGCTCGGGATCAAGACCTTTGCGCGCGAGGTCTATCCGCGCCTGAAGGAAATGTTTCCCGATACGGCGATCTCGGGCCTACGGCAGGAAAAGCTTGCCGTGTAGCGGCGCCGAGTTCGACCACAATGACGAGGTGAAGAAGACTTATTTGACCACGTGATGATTGGCCCGTTTTCGCCTCTCATTCCCGAAAGTGCGCCGCGAGATCAGGTTCAAATTTTCCGTCGATCAGCACGAAAGCGACGATGCATGGCGCGCTCGAGCGATTGCTCCAGGCGTGGTTGGTGCCGCACTGGACGACGATGTCTCCGGCCCGCAAGTGCACGTCGGCGTCGTCGAGCACCATCGTGATTTCTCCTGAGAGCACGATCGCGTAATCGATCGTCTCGGTGCGGTGCATGAGCGGATGCCGGCCACCCTTGCCGAACGTTGCCGCCTTTTCGTTGCCCAAGGCCGCGAAGGCGCGGCGCGAGGCCTCCGGGTCCATCCGGCGCACCGCCTCGGGTTCGGGCGGGAAGTGGTTGATGCGCAGCACGCTCCCGTTCTTGGTAGGCAATTGGCGGCGCGGACCAAGCGTGGTTTCAGCGGCGGCTGCGACGATCGGCGCCGGCATGTCGTCGGTTCGCCAGATGTCGGTCGAATACCATTGCGGATCCAGGGCGTTGACATGCACGAACGGCGCCGGGCCGTCGGAAACCACGATTGCCTTGCCATCCGCATCATGTCCGGTCACCACGCGGCGTATTTGTTTCGGCATCTCGATGTTTCCCCTGCTGGCCGGAGCATCTTCCGGAAAAGGCTTGCCCTACCGGAATGCGCTCCGGCGTGGCGATTGATCTTTTCCGTAGGCTGCTGCAATGGCAACAGCGTAATGTTCGGCGTTGACGGCAATTCGCGCCTGAGGGAACCATGACGCAGAAACGATTTCGACCTTTGTTTACGGCTTCTGCGCTGAAACGGCAGGGCGTCGATGAAATCGAAGCTTCGAGGGAAAGAAGCGTGAGGGCGCGGGCCGGTTCGCCCGCATCGCGGCTGGTCGCGGATGCCGCTGCGGTCGGCTTGGGACGCGACTGAGGCGATCGCCGGTGCCGATCTTCGCGCTCGATGGGGTATCGCTGACGCTGCCGTTGCGCGGCGGCGTGCGTCATATCCTCGAAGGCATCAGCTTCTCGCTCGCCGAGGGAGAGATTTTGACGATCTGCGGTGCGTCGGGCACCGGCAAGACGTCGCTGCTGCGCATTCTTGCGGGACTGACCGCGCAATCGAGCGGATCGGCCCGGTTCCGCGGGCAGCCGATCAGCGGACCGCAGGAGGGGGTGGCGATCGTTTTTCAGGACTATTCCAATGCGCTGCTGCAGTGGCGGACGGTGGCCGGCAACGTCTCGCTGGGCATCGAGAAGACGATGAACGGCGAGGCATTGAAGCGGCGCATCGGCGAATCCCTCGATCTCGTCGGCTTGGCCAAGAATGAAAGAGATTATCCCTGGCAACTTTCCGGCGGCATGCAGCAGCGCGTCCAGATCGCCCGCGCGCTGGCGCTGCGCCCCTCCGTCCTGCTGATGGACGAGCCTTTCGCGGCGCTCGACGCCATGACCAAAGCCTCGCTGCAGGACGAGTTGCTGAGGGTGCGGGCGCGGACCGGCGCCAGCATCGTCTTCATCACCCACGACATCGAGGAAGCTGTGTATCTCGGCAACCGGGTCGCCGTGGTGTGTGGAACGCCGGGCAGGCTCGAGCGCATTTTCGACGTCTCGCTGCCGTCGCCGCGACATCAGGTAACCACCCGCGAGTTGCCGGACTTCCTAAAACTTCGGCACCAGGTGTATGACGCCATCGGAGGCTCGGCATGAAGGGACGATCGGCCGCGCGAGGCATCGGCGGCGTTCTCGTTTTCCTGATTGCCTGGGAGATGCTGATCGCAACCGGCTTCCTGCGCTACGAATATCTGCCGGCACCGTCGGCGATTGCGATAGCGCTCGCGCGTCTGCTGCGGAGCGCCGAGGTCTATGCGGAGATCGCGCACACCGTCACGGCCGCGTTGCTCGGTTGGCTCATCGCCGTCGTCGTCGGCATCGTTCTCGGCACGGCGCTCGGCCTGTCGCCGCGTCTGCAACGCTATAATCTGGCGAGCATCGAGGTTCTGCGACCCTTGCCGGCGGTCGCCTTGGTGCCGGTGGCTTTGCTGTTGTTCGGCTTCTCCATCGAAACCGAGCTCTTCGTCATCGTGATCCCGAGCATCTGGCCGGTCCTCGTCAACACGATGGGAGGCCTTGCCGCGGTTCCGGAGCGCCTGCACGACGTCGCCCGAACATTTCGGCTTGCCCCGTTCGACGCGGTGACCCGCGTGTTCGTCCCGGCGGCGGCGCCGGCGGTTCTGGTCGGCTGCCGGCTGAGCATGACGATCGCCCTTGTGCTCGCGATTGTTGCCGAAATGATCGGCAATCCGCATGGCGTGGGATATGCGGTCGTGCGCGAAGCGCAGGCGCTGCAGCCCGATCTCATGTTCGCTTACGTCTTCATCACCGGACTGCTCGGCATCCTGCTCAACGCCGCCCTCCTTGCGCTCAGCCGGGTCGTGCTGCCCGGCGAATTCCGCCGACCGGCGGTGGCTTGGGACCAGTCTCGATGAGACAGGTTTTGCAATCGCTCCCGCCGGCCCGCGGCTTGCTGCCGCTCGTCGTTGGGCTGCTCGCGTGGGAGCTCTTCCAACGCGGGCCCTCGCCGCATTTCCCGGCGCCGTCGACCTGGTGGAAGGCGGTGGGCTCGCTCGCCGGCAACGGCTTGCTGGCGCCGGCGGTCGCCGCCACCCTGTGGACGCTGCTCGTCAGCCTTGTGATCGCGAGCGCGATCGGATTCGTGCTCGGGCTCATGATCGGCACCGTCGCCGCGCTGCGGCAGTGGTCGGGCATGCTGCTGGAATATCTGCGCGCTATTCCGCCGCCGGTGCTCATCCCAATCGCCGTGCTGATGCTCGGCTATTCGTCGTCGATGAAGATCGCCGTGGTTGCGTTCGCAGGTTTTTGGCCGGTTCTCCTCAATACAATCGCCGGCGTCGCGCAGATTCGCGGGCTCCTCTTGGACATCGCCCGGTCGCTGCGTCTTGCGTGGAGCGACACCCTCATCAAGATCATCGTGCCGTCGGCCATCCCGTCGTTTCTGCTCGGCGTGCGGGTGGCGGTGCCGCACGCCATCATCATCACGCTGGTGGTGGAGATGTTCACCGGGCTCACCGGCATCGGCGGACTCATGATCGCCGCCGAACGCAATTTCAATTCCGCCGGCGTTTACGGACTCTTGGTCCTGGTTGGCCTCTTGGGTCTCGTGCTGAACCTCGTCTTTGCCGTCGCCGAAGGTTTGATCCTGCGCCGGTTTCCGCCGCGCGCGCGTGCGCGCTGAGATTGCGCACGCTTCTCATCGACCCAGGCATCGGGTACCATCCACGGAACAGCCAAAAAACGAAAGAGGGAGGGCAGCGTGGGGTCGCTCGGCAACACCACACGATCCGTGGCCGTCATCATCGCGACGGTGCTTCTGTGTGCCACACTGCGGCCGCATCCGGCGGCCACTCAGGACAAGCCCTTGACCCCGGTGCGGGCGGCGTATGTCCCGGTCGTGACCTGGCTGCCGGCCTGGGTCGCCAAGGATGCCGGGCTTTTTGCCAAGCATGGTCTCGACGTCTCGCTGGCGCCGATCCAGAATCTGTCGTTGCTGCCCGGAACGCTCGGGCGGCAGTTCGATATTGTCGCCTCGACACCGCCCGACCTGATCAAGGCCGTGGCGAGCGGGCTTGATCTCGTAGCGGTGGCCGGCGAAGCCATCGAGACCAGGGATAATCCGACCACGCACGTGATCGTGCGCAAGGATTCCGGCATCAAAGGTGCCAAGGATCTGCGAGGCAAGATCATCGCCGCGCCGACGCTCGGCGCAATCATCCATGTCTCGGTGCTGTATTGGCTGAAGCAGAACGGGGTCGATCCGACGTCCATTCGCGCGGTCGAGGTACCCTTCCCGAACATGGGCGATCAGTTGCGCGGCGGCCGGCTCGACGCCGCCGAGCTGTTGGAGCCGTTCGCGGCGCCGCTCCTCGCCGAAGGCCATATCTCGCTGCTTGATCCGCTGCTGTCGGTTGGAAACGAGGTCCTGTTTCCATTCTGGATTGCCGACGGCAACTGGGCGCGTGCGAACGGCAAGGTGATCAAGGCCTGGATTGCCGCGCTCGACGACGCCAAGGTTTTCATGGATGCAAATCCCGCGGAAACACGGGCGATCTTGGCCAAATATTCGCGGCTGCCCGAAGCGGTGGTGCAGAAGGTGCCCTATCCGACCTATCGCTTCTCCATCAAGCCCGAGCAGCTCGGCGTGTGGGTCGACGTCCTCACCGATCTTGGCCAGGTGTCGCAGACGATCGACAAGAGCAAGCTCGTCGTGACCGCACCTTGAAGCTTGGAAACGCGGGCCATGCAGGTTGGATTTTTCTTCTGGCCCTACACGCTCGACCTGATCGAGCGCATGGCGGAACGGGCCGACCGTTTTGGTTACGCCATGATCGGCATTGCCGACACGCCGGGCAATGCCATGGACCCTTGGGTGGCGGCGGCCTTGGTGGCGCGCGCAACGAAGCGCGCGCGGGTCGCGATCTGCGTCACCAATCTGATCAGCCGCCATCCTTCCGTCAGCGCGGCGGCGATCGCCTCGCTCGATCAAATTGCCGATGGCCGTGCCGTGCTTGGCATCGGCGCCGGCCATAGCGGCACGCGCAACCTCGGCCTGCCCAAGGCGAACGCCAAGGAACTCGGCGATGGCGTTGCTTTCATCAGGTCGTTGCTGCGCGGCGAGCCGGCGCAACTCGGCGCGGCGAGCGCCCACTTGCCGTGGGTCAAACGCGCGCCGCCGGTGTTTCTCGCCGCCTCGCATCCGAAAACGCTCGCAGCCGCCGGGCGAACGGCCGACGGCGCCTTCATCAACTACGGCTTGGGCGCCGACAATGTCCGTGACTCTGAAGCGCGCGTGCTGGACGCGGCCGCCGAGGCCGGACGATCGGCGCAGGATCTTGAGCTGTGGCAGATCGCGGCGCTCGACTGCCACCCGAACGGGGACGTCGCGCGCGAGAAAGTCGGCGCCATGCTCGCGTTCTTGGCGGGTTATGTCATCGGCGACAAGAACCTGGAGACGCGCGGTGTGCCCCTGCCTTTGCACGAGCCCCTGCTTGAGCTGCGCCGACGCTACAGCACGCGGCCGGGATCGGCCGACATCAGGCTCGTGCGTGAGCTCGGCCTGTTCGAGTATTTGTCGCGGCGACTGTCGATCTGCGGCGATCCGCAAGAGTGTCTCGCCCAGGCCCTTGCCGCCAAGGAGGCCGGCGCCCAGCACCTGATGCTCACCGTCAGTCTGGCATCCGATCCGGTCCAGAGCGTTGAGCTGTTCGCCGAGCATGTCCTCCCGAGGCTGTGACGACGGTCGGGCTGGAAGCGCAATCCTCTCCAATACACCGCAGCGGCATAAGGTAAAATTTACCGCGCGCCGCGTAAGACTCCCCACACCTCGAACTCCGTGAGGGGGCAAGTTTGGATCTGTCGCCTGGTTTCGCTTATTTCTTAAATCAACTCGACAGATTGCTTTTGTCGATCGGGTCTCACCTGTCGATCACCTCCCTCATCTGCGCATTATGCATCTCAGTGCTATTCTTGGCCCTCAAGCGCTACAAGAGAAACAGGCGCATTCGCATCAAAACGATCGCGCGGGCGCTGTTTCCGAGGCGCATCCTGGCGAGCCGCTCAAATTTTACCGACATTGGCTACCTATTCTTTAACGTCTTCGTATTTGGCGTCATCTTCGGCTGGGCGGTTCTGTCGTACCAATTTCTGAGCAACGCCATAGTGGCGCTTCTGGTGGCCACGTTCGGTGCCGTGCAGCCGACATTGCTCCCCGCGATCGTCTCGAGATCCGTCATTACGGTCATGCTCTTTCTGGCCTACGAGCTGGGATATTGGCTCAATCACTATCTCAGTCACCGCATCCCCTTCCTGTGGGAATTCCACAAGGTGCACCATACGGCGAGCGTCTTGACCCCACTGACACTGTTTCGGGTCCACCCGGTCTATACCGCGATATTTGCGAATATCCTTGCCATCGCCACGGCTATCGCCGGGGGCCTCGGAAATTACGTCTTCGGTCAGATTACCTATCAATATGCTCTATCCGACAGCAACATCATACTTGTGATCTTCATCCATACTTACGTTCATCTGCAACATACGCATTTGTGGATCCCATTCACCGGTCTGCTCGGCCGGATATTTATGAGTCCGGCGCATCACCAGGTGCATCATTCCACCAGCCCCGCGCATTTCAACAAGAACCTCGGAAGCTGTCTGGCCGTCTGGGACTGGATGTTCGGCACGTTGTATGTTCCCAAGAAAGAACCCGAAGTATCAAGTTTCGGCGTCGAGCCGGACAACAAGGACGTCGACACGATATACGGAGCCTTGTTCGCTCCAATCTTCCGGGCGGCCGCTCGCATCGCCCCCACATTGCAAAGGCGATCCCCTCAACCGCTGGCCGTGATGCCAGTTCCGGATCGGAAACGAGCACCGCAAACCTAGCCCTTGTGCGACGCGCTCTCCCGCGAGTCCGCCGCCGCCCCTCGGGTCGCGGTATTTCCCTACCAAAATACCGTTGCGGGTAATCCGTAAGCTACCCGAAGTTCCGGGATTTCATGGCGAATAATCGGTTATCAGTACTTTTAGGAGTTGTGAAAGACTTATCGACCATATTCATAATTGGAATTAATCATTGACGTGATGTCATGACAGCGGCCGGGCGTCTCTTGACCTTTCAAGGCCTGATCTACGTCGCTGCCGGGTTGATCGGCGTCGCGGTGCTTGCAATAGCCGTGACCATTTGGGGGCTGCGGCAGGATGCGATCGAGGACGCCGCCAAGGATACCGGCAACATAGCGACGGTGCTGGCCGAGCAAACGGCTCACTCCGTCCAGTCGATTGATGCTATTCTAACCGATATTCAAGGGGAAATCAGGTCGCTTGGTATCGACACGCCGGAAGATTTCCGCCGGGTCGCTGAAACCGAGCAAATGTATCATGAATTGACCGGCCGGCTGGCGCGCCTGCCCGAGGCAGTGGCGATCACTCTGGCCGGCAGCGACGGCCAGATGCTGAACTCCACGCGCAGCTGGCCACGACCGAGCGTCAATATCTCCGATAGCGAACCCTTCATGTATTTGGCCGCGAATAGCGACCATAAGCTATATGTCAGCGGCGCCCATCAGAGCCGCGTCTCGGGCGCCTGGACCATCTATTTCGGCAGGCGCATCGATGGGGCACGTGGCGGTTTCGTGGGCCTGGTTTCGGTCGGTGTCGAAGTCACCTATTTCCGAAGTGTCTACGAATCGATCGTTCCGCTTAGCGGTCAAGCGTTTGTATTCTTGCGGACTGACGGTACCGTCTTGGTGCGACATCCAGAGAACCGCGCCGGCGTGATAATTCCGCCCGACTCGCCATGGCATCGGGTCGTCTCGGAAGGCGGTGGATATTTCCACTCCGAAGGGAAGTTGGCCGGGCAGCATCGTCTCGTCGCCGTCAGGCCGGTTCGCGGTTACCCGCTTGTCGTCGATGTCTCCATGACGGAAGCCGATGTGCTCGCAAATTGGCAGTACCGAGCGACGGCTATCGCCGTCGGCACGCTGCTTGCCGTGCTTTGCTCGATATTTCTTCTACGTGCCTTGAGCGCGCAAGTGCGCCGGTTGATTGCGTCCGAGGCATCGCTCGCCGAGCGCGAAGCCAGGCTGGCCGAGAAATCCGGCGAGCTCGAGCAAGCCAACGTACGACTCGATGCTGCCCTGAACAATATGTCTCAGGGACTTTGCCTGTTCGACAAGAACGAGCGTCTCGTCATCTGCAACGATACCTATATCCGAATGTACGGCCTGTCGCCCGACCAGGTTAAGCCCGGTTGCGATCTTCAAGCGCTGCTGGAAGCTCGCAGAAGGGCAGGGCATTTCTCCGGCGATTCCGATCACTACGTCACCGATCTGCATGAGCGGTTGGCGGCGGGGCGCGGCCTCTATCTGACCACTCAGTTGGATGACGGCCGTATCATCGCCGTGAACAATCATCCGGTCGCCGGCGGTGGATGGGTCGCAACGCACGAGGACATTACCGAACGGCAACGCATCACTGCGCAGATCGCGCATATGGCACGGCACGATGCCTTGACCGATCTCGCCAATCGCGTCCTGTTCCAAGAACGAATGGATGAGGCGATCGCGCGTCTGCGCAGCCATGGTGAAGGGTTTTGCGTATTCGTGTTCGACATTGATCTTTTCAAGTCGGTGAACGACTCGCTAGGCCATCCAATCGGAGACGCGTTGCTCAAGGCCGTCGCCCAACGCTTGCGCTCGACGGTTCGCGGCTGCGATACGGTGGCTAGGCTCGGCGGCGACGAGTTCGCGATCCTGCAAATGGTCGAGACCGACCAAAGAGAGGACGCCATTGTTCTCGCGAACCGGCTGTTGGAAACGATCGGTTCGCCTTACTCCATTGAAGGCCATCAGATCGTGATCGGCGTCAGCATCGGAATAGCCTCGGCGCCGGCAGACGGGATGGAAGGCGCGCAGTTGTTCAAGCATGCCGACTTGGCGCTTTACCGGGCAAAATCCGAGGGCCGCAATAGTTATCGCTTTTTCGCCGCCGAAATGGACGGCGAAGCGCGGCTGCGGCGCAGCATGGAGGTCGATCTGCGCACGGCCTTGTCGCGTGATGCCCTGGGCTCGCACGAGGAATTCGAGCTGCATTATCAGGACGTGCGCACGATCGCGACAAAGAAGGTCTGCGGCGCCGAGGCGTTGCTCCGGTGGCGTCATCCCGAGCACGGTTTGATCTTTCCCGACAAATTCATCCCCATTGCCGAGGAGATCGGGCTGATCGTTCCGCTCGGCGAATGGGTGATCCGCAAGGCGTGCGCCGAAGCCGCAACTTGGCCCGAGGACATGCGGATTTCGGTCAATCTTTCCTCCGTCCAGTTCAGAACCGGCAATTTGATCGATATCGTGACCGGCGCGCTGGTCGATTCGGGACTTGCACCGGAGCGGCTTGAGCTGGAGATCACCGAGTCGGTCCTGCTGCAGAAGCAGGCCGGCATTCTTGGCATCTTGCAGCAACTCAAGAGTCTCGGCGTAGGCATCGTCCTCGATGATTTCGGCACCGGGTATTCATCCCTGAGCTACCTGCGCATGTTTCCCTTCGACAAGGTCAAGATCGACAAGTCGTTCGTCGCGGAGATGGCGACCAGGGCTGATTGCGCGGCAATTGTTTGCGCCATCACGAGTCTCGGTCGAAGCCTCAACATCGACACGACCGCCGAAGGAGTGGAGACGCAGGAGCAGTTCGAGTTGCTGCGCGCCGCCGGCTGCACCGAGGTCCAAGGTTACCTTTTCAGTCGTCCGCGTCCCGCAAGCGAGCTCGACTTCATGCGGCCAGAGGGCCAAGGAGCACGGGAATCGGCGGCGTGATCTTGGATCGACGGGGCGCCGACCGCCTGGACCACCGATGATCAGTGCAGCCGATCTCTTTAGCGAGCTTGAGCATGCGATAGCGCAGGGCTCCGCCGACCGCCGCGCCGAGATGGCCCGGCATGTCGGCGACCTGTTCACGACCGGCGGCGTGCGCTACTCGGATGATGAGATCGCCTTGTTCGACCAAATTCTGGTGCGGCTGGTGGCGGAGATCGAGCAATCCGCGCGCGCGCTGCTCGCCGCGCGGCTTGCACCCCTTGCCAGCGCGCCGCCCGAGCTGATGCGAATTCTGGCGTGCGACGACGCGATCGAGGTGGCTTGCCCGGTGCTTGCTCAGTCGGAGCGGCTCGATGAGCCGACGATCGTTGCGACCGCGCGAACGAAAAGCCAGCAGCACCTGTTGGCGATCTCGCGGCGAAAATCCCTTAGCGAGGCGGTGACCGACGTGCTGGTCGATCGCGGTAATCGGGAGGTCCTGCTCAGTGCCACGGAGAACGCCGCGGCGAGATTCTCCGAGCACGGATTTTCGACCTTGGTTACCCGTTCCGACGGCGACGATGAGCTTGCGGCTCGCGTCGGCTCGCGGCGCGACGTGCCGATGCATCTGTTTCTGAAGCTGCTTGCGAAGGCTTCGGAAACCGTGCGGGCAAGGCTTGAGGCCGAAAATCCGAACGCCACCCGGGAAATCCATCGCGTCGTCGCGGAGGTGGCGCGCCGCGTCCGAGCGGAGCACCGCGCCGGCGCGAGAGATTATGCGGCCGCGCAAACAACCGTTGGAAAGCTGCACGAATCCAGCCGACTCGATGTGTCGACTCTCGAGCATTTCATCGAGGCGGGCCAGGTGGAGGAGAGCACGGTGGCGCTTGCGCGACTTGCCGATCTGCCGATTGAGGCCGTTGACCGCATGATGGGCGAGGAACGACCGGATCGGGTGCTGATCGTCGCCAAGGCCGTGGGCCTATCGTGGCCAACCACCAAAGCGTTTCTACGCTTGCGCGCCAAGGAATTCGGCTTCGGGGAGAGTGATATAGAGCAATGCCTGGCGAGCTTCGAGCGGCTCAAACTTGCAACCGCTGAGCAATTGCTCCGCTTCCAGCGGCAACGCGAGCGCAAGACCGGATAGCTTCAGCTTTATTCGAAACCGCGTTATCTTTCGTCCGGACGGAGTTTCGGTCCGGAAGCCGGAGGATGCCGTGGCGCCATGACTGAACATATCGTGGAATTCGGAAGCAACGTCGGGCCGGCTGCGCCGGACGGCCGTTTGGATGCTCCGGCCTTCCACCGTAATCATCAGCCGATTTGGACGGTTCTGGCCGACTTCCTCGAAGGGCGCTCGGGAGACGTTTTGGAGGTCGGCAGCGGCACCGGGCAGCATGTGGTCGCCTTCGCCCGGCGCACGCCGGAAATTGTCTGGTGGCCCAGCGATTACGACCAGACGCATGTGCAGAGCATTGCCGCTTGGCGCACGCAGGCACAACTCGGCAATGTACGTGAACCATTCCGCATCGACGTGTCGGGGCCGGACTGGGGGTTGCCACGAGCGGGCGCGCCGACCGAGTTCACGGCCATTCTGTGCATCAACGTTCTGCACATTTCGCCTTGGCGAGTGGCCAGCGGCCTTCTGGCGGGAGCCGCGCGGCACCTGCGCCCGGACGGTCGTCTATTCGTCTATGGACCGTTCATGCGCGACGGAAAGCATACTGCGCCGAGTAACGCCGCGTTCGATCAGAGCCTACGAGGGCGCAATGCCGAATGGGGCGTGCGCGACATCAGCGATCTCGACCGCCTTGCCCAAGGCATTCGGCTCGAGCTCGTTGAAACCGTGAGCATGCCGGCAAATAATTTTGTCTTGATTTTTGAGCGGTCGGTCCCCTGAACCAAGGGCGCACCTTGGCGAGATCCGATGAGAACACGCTACCGTCACCCAGCGAAGGTGGAGCATGTGGCTACGCACTTTCGGCACGAGGTCGAAGCCCGCGCCACGGCGAGATTGTTAAACGTTGTTGCGGGTCAGGAAGTCGCGCACCGCCGTGACCAACCCGTCGGCATTGTCGTCCGCCAGATCGTGCGAGCCGGCGAGCTCGGTAGCCGTGATGCGCGGATTAGTCTTTCGGACTTTGTCGAGAGTTTCGGGTGCGAACATATCGGATTCGCTTGCTCGGATGACCAGAATCGGGATCGTCAGCTCCGTGAGCACGGGCCAGAGAAAAGCCGGCGGGGGCGGCAATGCTCCGGTTTCGAGAGCGCGCTTGAAGCCGTCGCGGAATGCGAGATCGCGCCGCAACACGTAGCCATGCGTGCCCTTCTTGAGAAAGGCTTCATAGCGCGCGCGCAGAGGAGATTGCGTCGGCACGTCCTCGTGGCCATGATGCGCCAGAGCCTCTTCGATGGAAGCGAAGAGGTCGGGCTGTCGGCCGATCCGTTCGGCGACGCGTTGCCGGCCCGCTGCCGCGATATCGGGCGCGAAGTCGACCAGGATCAGCGCGGCAGCGCGCTCGCTGTGGGAGCCTGCCGTCGCCAGGCCCACGCGTCCGCCCAACGAGTGGCCCAGTAGTACCGCCTGCGTCCATCCGAGGTGATCGAGCACTTGGATGGCATCGGCGATCAGCGTCTCGAGCTGGTAGTCGCGGGTCCAGCTCCAACTCGAGTTGCCGAAGCCGCGCAAGTCGATCGCTACCACTTCCCGGTCGACGGCAAGGCCCGACGCAGGGACGATCCAGTCGTAGGAGAAGTGGGATAGCCCGTGCATGATCAGCACCGGCGTGCGCCCCTTCCGACCGAAACGCCGATAGAAGATCTCGACATCTCCGGATCGGACGGAGCCGGTCGCCTCTGCTTTCGCCGCCATCGAGCTCACCCTCTCATCGACGGGAGACCATCAGCCCTTGACCCACGACCGTGCCCGCCGGTGATCCACTCAGGCATAGGGTGGCAGCGGCGCCGCCGTCGGCCACCGTGGCCGATGACGTGTCGCTGTTGGTCACCGCAGTGAGGGGAAAACCATCCGGCAGATTGAGCGAAAACTTCTCGCGCCGGCCGACACTATCGTTGTCGAATCCTGATTGCAGCCATTGGTTGTTTTCTGTGGGGATGCCAAGCCGGTCCTGCTGCAATCGACGAAACCACATCATGGTCGACATCTGTTGTTCCAGCACGCGGCCATCGCAATCGGCCGCACCCGATCGTAGCTCCAGGGCGCCATTGGACCCAGTGAACGGCGCATGATTTCTCCGGAGCCCAGAATTATCCCTGCAAGGGTCAAAAGTCCATACTATTGGTTGAAGTTGGAAAGGTGACGGCGAGGAATTGACAGTGCAAAAAAATTCGATCGTGCTAAGGTTGAGCGTCGCGACCAGCCGCCGGAAATCCACACTGCAATCATGACATGCCGATAACGAAAATGTTTGTCACCACCCCGCCGGGCGCGCCGGACTTCCATCGCAGTCGCGTGGCTCGCTATCTGCAGTTGGCGACATTGTTTCGCAACAAGATCGCGTCGAGGCAATGGCCGGTCGGCGGCCGTATACCTAATGTGGATGAGCTGGCTCACGAATTCTCCGTCGCGCGCGGCACGATTCGTGAGGCGTTAGGCGTGCTCGAGCAGGAAGGCCTGCTCGAGCGCTTTCGTGCGAAGGGAACCTTCGTCCGTTCTTCGCCCTCGCACGCCGTCGCCCACAAGTTCGCGATGGATTGGAATTCGATCGTGTCGGTGCGCGGAGGGGTCGAGGTCAAGGTTCTGGAAAGCCAGACGCGGACCGAGCTGCCGGCGGCGCATCTCATCGAAGGTGATCCGGCAGCCAAATACCAGACGATGCGACGGCTGCTGTCACGGCAAGGGCGGCCGTACTTGCTTGCGCAATTTTACTTGGAGTACGAGCTCTTCAAGTTGGGTCCGCTGCGATTTCGTCGTCAGCCGATCTTGCCGGTCTTACAACAGGTCGCGGGGGCGCGTATCAGCAAAGCGCGCCAGACGTTGACCATCGGTACGGCGGACGTCGAGATGGCGGCACTGTTGCAGATCCCGTTGAATGCTCCCGTCGCGCATGTGCTCCGCGTCGCCCTCGACCATGATGGAACCATCGTCTATTTCGGCCAAGGCATCTATCGCGGTGATGCCGTCCACATGGAGATCGAGCTGCGGTAGCCCCGGTGTCATCGCGCACCGGACGGGCAAATTCAGCTTCCGCCGGCCTCCTTGTCGCGCAGGGTTTTCAGCATCGCGCTGCCCTGATTGGCCGGCCCAAGCGCCCCCGTGGTTGAGGCGAGCTCGACCACCTTGTGCAGCTCCTTCCAGCTGGCGCCGGCGCGCCGAGCCGCGAGCGCATGCATCTGCGCTGCCGCGTTATGCTCGACCAGCAGCATGCCGAACAGGATCAGATGCGTGGTCTTGAGGTCGAACACGTCCGAGTAGAACGTATGCGCCCGCAACTGCTCGGCGAGCCGCAGGAATTCGGGATTGACCTCGCCGGAGAATTCGAATCGTGCCGCCGGGAGCGGCGGCAACGAGCCGAACAGGTCCACATAAGTGTAGCGAAATTGTGCGAGATCGGGCGGAAGGTCGTCTTTGGTTGCAGGCACGGAGAGACCTCGTCAAGGGACAATTGTTGCAAACAGGTGCGCGAGTGGTTCATTCTATTCTGACATTGGCGGCGCGCACCACATGACGCCATTTCTCCGCGTCGGTCTTGAGGAAATCCGCGAAGTCTTGCGGCGAGCCGAGCATGGGCTCGAAGAATTGCGGATCGAGCACCGCCGCGTGAAAGCGGGGGTCGCCGAGAATGTGCTGTGTCTGCGTGTTGAGCAGGCTCACGACCTCCGACGGCGTTCCGGCGGGCGCGAACAGTCCGAACCATGACGCAGCCTCGAAACCGGGGATAGTCTCGGCGACGGTCGGCACGTCCGCGAGACGCGCGAGGCGTTCCTTGCCGCCGGTGGCCAGCAGCTTGAGCTTACCGGCTTTCCACGGCTCGACGGCGCTGCCGACGCTGATGAACATCAGCTGGATGTGCCCGGCCATCACGTCGGTCAACGCCGGGGTTGCGCCCTTATAGTGGATCGGAACGAAATTCACGCCAGCCACTGTTTGGAACATCTCCATATTGAGATGGCCGGTCGAGCCGACACCATACGTGCCGTAATTGAGCCCGCCCCGTTCTCGTTTGGCGAGCGCGATGAGATCCGCGATGTTTCTTGCCGGGATGGAGGGACCGGTGACCAGGGCTTGCTGGATCTTGATCAAGCCGCTGACCGGCACGAAGTCCTTGGCTGGATCGTAGGGAAGCTTTGCGAATAAATACGGATTGATGACGAAGGTGGCTTCCGGGCTGACGAGCAAGGTATAGCCGTCGGGCGCCGCGCGGGCGACCGACTCCGCCGCGA
Source organism: Xanthobacteraceae bacterium (assembly GCA_052148715.1). Lineage (GTDB taxonomy): Bacteria > Pseudomonadota > Alphaproteobacteria > Rhizobiales > Xanthobacteraceae > JBKQHQ01. The sequence goes on from JBKQHQ010000081.1 coordinate 78,586, forward strand.
TCTGATTGGTCGCGCCCGGCTTATTCTCGACGACGACCGGCTGGCCAAAGCTTTCGCTGAGCCGCTGCCCGAGGGCCCGCGCGATGAGATCGGTGACGCCGCCCGGTGAGGCGGGCACGACGAGCGTGACTACTTTGGAGGGAAACGTCTGTGCCTGAGCCGGCATTGCGCCGAGCGCGACGCCGAGGACCGACAGGCACCACAGCCAAGCTCGAATCATCATACCTCCGTTGCGTCTATTGTTTCCCGTATCTTTTGTCCTTTCCTATCCGGATGCAACACGCCAGATTCAGGACCGCGCGGAGTCCCTGCCGAAGGCGGGTCGCCGACGACAAATCAAGTCCTTGAGGGAGCCACCATGAGCGCGAACGCGAAGCACGAACCGGTTCTCATCGTCGGGGGTGGAATTGGCGGCCTGGCGGCGGCGCTCGCGCTTGCCTGCAAGGGCTTTCGGGTGCAACTTCTGGAGCAGGCCGCCGAGTTCAAGGAAGTGGGCGCCGGGATTCAGCTCGGTCCCAACGTCTTTCGCATGTTCGAGATCCTTGGGTTGACGCAGGCGATCAACCGGGACGCGGTCTTCCCCGACAGCCTGCTGATGCGCGACTCGATCACCGGCGAGGAGATTACCCGCGTCGTGCTCGACGATCGTTTTCGGCGAAAATACAAGCATCCCTACGGCGTCATCCACCGTGCCGATCTGCATGCTGCCATTCTGGCGGCTTGCCAGCGCTCCAATCTCATCGCGTTGCGCCCCTCGCAAAAGGTGGTCGATGTCGAGGAGAAGGGCGACGCCGTGGTCGTCCGCACCGAGGATGACCGGACCTACCGCGGCGCCGCCTTGGTCGGCTGCGACGGTCTATGGTCGCAGATGCGGGCGCGGATCGTCGGGGATGGCGAGCCGACCGTCTCCGGCCATATCGCCTACCGGGCGGTCATCCCGCCGTCGGAGATGCCGGAGCATCTGCGCCTCAACACGATGGTGATTTGGGCCGGCGAGAAGACCCATTTCGTCCACTACCCGCTGCGCCGCGGCGAGCTGTTCAATCTGGTCGCGGTTTTTCACAGCGACCGTTACCAGGAGGGCTGGGACAGTTTCGGCGACCCGGCCGAGCTGCGGGAGCGCTTCGCCGACAAATGCGAGGAGGTGCGCACGCTCCTCAACAAGATCGAATCCTGGCGCATGTGGGTGCTGTGCGACCGCACGCCGATCAAGCAGTGGAGCCGCGGCCGGCTGACTCTGCTCGGCGATGCGGCGCATCCGATGCTGCAATATCTGGCCCAAGGCGCCTGCATGGCGATCGAGGATGCGGTGTGCCTCGCCGACGAAGCCGACAAGGCAGAAGGCGATTTCGCGGCGGCGTTTGCGGCCTATCAGGCGGCGCGCTATCTGCGCACCGGCCGCGTGCAGATCATGGCGCGGGTCTACGGCGAGGTCTACCACGCGAGCGGCGTCGCGCGCGAACTGCGCAACGCCATGCTGGCTGGCCGCACCTCCGACCAGGCCATCGATTCGATGGATTGGCTCTACGGCGAAGGGCCGCATCTTCCGACGTCGGACGCTGCGGGCGCACCGTCACGGCAGACGCGGGTGAGTTGACGCGGTACGCTAGCTCGATCGCCCATTCCAAATCGACCGCGCAACCTCGACCAGGCGGACCAGCTTCGCCTCCTGCTGCTGCTCGGTCATCGGGTTGCCGCCGATCGAGCTGGCGAAACCGCACTGCGGGCTGATCGCGAACTGGTCCAACGGCGCATACTTCTGCGCCTCCTCTACGCGGCGGCGCAAGTCGTCTTGGCTCTCGATGATGCCGGTCTTGCTGGACATGATCCCGATGACCGCAACCTTGCCCTTCGGCAGAAAGCGCAGCGGCGCGAACCCGCCGGCGCGCGGCGAATCGTACTCGAGAAAGTAGCCGTGCACGTCCACCTGATTGAAGAGGACATCGGCGACGAGATCATATCCCCCCTCCGCGCCCCAGTTCCCTTCACGGTTTCCGCGGCATTGATGCAAGGTAATCGTCACGTGCTCGGGGACGGACTTGAGCACGTCGTTCATGCGCTGGGCGTATAGGCGAAGGAGGTCATCCGGGGCTGTCCCCCAACGCTCGACCGTGGCTCGGTGGACCGGGTCGCACAAGAAGGCGATGCTCGTGTCGTCGAACTGTATATATGTCGCGCCCGCTTTGACCAGCTCGCTCACTTCCTGCCGATAGGCGGCAATCACGTCTGCCCAGAAGGCGTCGAGATCCTGGTAGTGGCCCTGCAAAATGCCCTGGTTTCCGCAGCCGTACATGTGGATCAGAATCGGTGCGGGGAGGGTTACTTTCGGTACAAGCCGGGTATTGGCCTTGAGGAACTCGAAGGCGCGGACAGTAGCGCTCGGCCGCCAACGAATGGGTCCGTTCACCCATAGGCGCGAGAAGGGCTGGGTCGAACCGTCCTTATTGCGCCACATCATCTCCGTGGTGCCCTGGCGGTTGGCGGAAAAGCCGTCCCAGCCCATGATCAGGTCGAGCCACCAGCTGCGGCGGCGAAACTCACCGTCGGTCGCGGCCTGGAGGCCTGCACGCTCCTGCATGGCGATCACGTCGCGCACGCACCCATCCTCGATGGCCCGTAGATCGGCGTTGTCGTGAGGGCCGAGATGTTGATCCGGCGTCTGCGGGCCGAGCAACCGTTCCCGGGCGTCCTTCAGTTTTGCCGGACGCAGGAAGCTGCCGACCACGTCGGCGCGGAACGGCGGGCGGGAAACCAAAGGCGAAACGTAGGGTGCCGCAGACGCAGCAGGCATTGGCGGTTCTCCATGTCGGCCTGCCGCGCATGCCCGGTCAGCCCGAGCGCCCGCGGCATTGGTAACAAAATCGTAGGACAATCATGCTTGGATGTAAACTCGAATTGCAGTCCATAGGCGCCTGCGCGGTCATGCATGGTTGATCCGGACGTACCCGAGGATCGGCAAATTGGCCGGTACGCTGGAGTTCGGCAGCGCGCGCGGCATCGGTAGCGCTCGTGTATAGTCCCGCCCATGAACCGACTCCCGAGCCCTCAGAGCGCGTTAGTTAGTCAGCCGGATTCGTCGGCCGTCGAACGGGTGATCGCCCATATCCGAAATGGCATTCGCGATGGCCGTTTTGCACCAGGGCAAAGACTGATCGAAAGCGACCTCCAGATCTCCCTGCACGTCAGCCGCGGACCGATCCGTGAGGCCATCCGCCGCCTCGCGGCGGACAACATTGTCCAGGTCGAATTGCACAAAGGGGCGCGGGTTCGAAAAGTCTCCGCGGCCGAGATCAAGGCCATTTACGAGGTTCGCGAGGTTCTCGAAGGGCTCGCCTGCCGGCTGGCGGCGCAAAACCTCAAGCCCCAGGATCGGCGGCTGCAAACCCTCGAGCGACAATTCGACAAGACCTTCGACGGGACGGCGCAAAGCTACCTGCGCTACAACGCGAGTCTGCATCACCTGATCTTGCAGATGAGCGGCAACGCCGAGCTTATCCGGCTTGTGGAGAACCTCCAAATCGCCTCTTTCATCCTGCTCGTTCACGTGCTGGTAGAGGCGTCCTCCATAAGGCGGGCTCGCTCCGAGCACCGCCCGATCGTCGACGCGATATTGAAGAAGGACGCCGCCAAAGCCGAGCGCGCCATGCGCAGCCACATCCGCAGCACGCGCCGTTTCGTGCTGCGCGAGGCCGCGGAACGGCTCGATCTCCGCTGACCCCGAGGCTTGCCGCAGCGGGTGTCCTTTGCTAGGATTGTCCTACAGTTTTGCGGACAATATTTTGCAGGCAATGATCGAGCACGGCTGTCTCACGTGTTGCGGTCCAGCGCGCCGGGCCTTGCAGTCGTTTTCGAAAACGATCGCCGCGGGAGGCAACAAGGGAGGAGACCATAGTGTCGGAACGAAGAGTGCCGGCGAGAAAAGTGTCAGCACCAAATCTGGCCTTGGTGCTCGGTGTGCTTGTTGCCAGTTGCCTCGTATCCGATGTCGAGGCCGCCGATACGCTGAAAATCGCCGCCGGGCAGCGTGGCAAATGGGACGGCGCGGTCGCCGCCCTTGGTCAGCAGGCGGGTATCTTTAGAAAACACGGCGTCGAGCTTGAGATCCTTTGGACCAGCGGCGGCGGCGAAACCATGCAAGCCGTCATTTCCGGCGGCGTTGACATCGGCATGAACGCCGGCACGCAGGGCGTGCTCGGCGCTTTTTCCAAGGGCGCGCCCGTCCGCATCATCAGTGCACAGGCGACGGGGGACGATGCGTTTTGGTATGTTCGCGCCGACTCCCCGATCAGATCTCTAGCGGACATGAAGGACCGGAAGATCGCCTATTCGACCAACGGATCGTCGACCCATGCCAGCGTGCTGGCCCTCATCGAGCAGTTCAAAGTTGCTGCTGAACCCGTCGCCACCGGGGGCCCGTCGCCGACCTTCACGCAGGTGATGTCGAGGCAGATCGATGCCGGCTGGTCCGCGCCACCGTTCGCAATCGAGGCCGTCAACAAAGGCGAAATCCGCGTCATTGCCCGGTCGAACGAATTGCCCTCGATCAAAAATCACACGATCCGCGTGAATATCGCCAACGCGCAGAGTCTGGCGTCGCGACCCGACGCTTATGCGCGCTTCATGCAGGCTTATCGGGAGACCTTTCAATGGATGTACGCGAGCGACGACGCCCTCAAGGTCTATTCGGAATTCGCCGCCGTGAGCGTCGATGTCGCACGACGCATTCGTAGCGAGTTCGACCCAAAGGAGATGGTCGACCCGGATCGGATCGAGGGCCTGGACGATCTGATGCAGGAATCCGTCAGGTTCAAATATCTTTCTGCGCCGCTGACCTCAACGCAGCTGAAGGAATTGATCCAGATCCCGCGATGATTGGGTCGATCTCACCGCCTGGCGCAGCAAGAGTCAGGCCATTTCTTTTTTTCGAGCCGATCGGCGTGTTCCGGTCCGCCATCCAGGCCTCTAGCCGAGCCCGATCCCGGGGAGACAGCCAATGCTCGATTCAGTCGCCGTTGACCTAGCCACACATAAGCGCGAACCCGGGGAATCTTGTGGTTGGTGCCAGGGGCACCCGCGCCTGACATCCTGGCCAAGATGAAATAGAGTGCCCCGTCCTTACCAGATCTGCCTTGCCGGCCCACAGGCTATGTCAGGCTGGCCGAGAATATCCGCATGACCGTCACCCCCATGCCGTCCCGGCGCGCCGCCGAAGGGATGAAACCCGCAGCCGATGCGCCGATCCTCGTGGTCGACGACATCGTCATGCGTTTTCCGACGCCGGACGGTGTGATCACCGCCGTCGATCACGTCTCGCTCGACGTGTCACCGCGCGAGTTCCTTGCCGTGATTGGACCTTCTGGTTGCGGAAAATCGACTCTGTTCAACATCGTCGGTGGGTTGCTCGATGGCTACGAGGGTGACGTCAAGGTCGCCGGCGAAAAAGTGCGCGGCCCGCACGCAGCCATCGGCATGATCTTCCAAGAGGAGTCCACTTTTCCCTGGCGCACGGTGGTCGACAACGTGGCGTTTCCGTTGGAGATCGCGGGCATGGCAAGAGCCGAGCGGCTTGAGCGGGCGCGTCACTTCGTCGACCTGGTCGGGCTTGACGGCTTCGAGCGACGCTATCCCTCCGAGCTCTCCGGCGGCATGCGCCAGCGGGTGTCGATGGCGCGCACGCTCGCCTCCGAGCCGAAGATTCTGCTCATGGACGAGCCGTTCGCGGCACTCGACGAGCAGACGCGGCTCCTGCTCGGCGACAAGGTCTTGCAAATTCAGCAGGAGCTGCAGCAGACGACCCTGCTCATCACCCACAACATCACCGAGGCGGTGCAACTCGCCGACCGCATCCTGGTGATGACCTATCGGCCCGGCCAGGTGAAACGCGTCATCGACATCGACCTACCGCGCCCGCGCACCTCGGAGATCGTCGGCAGCGACGCTTTCGGCCACTACGTGGCGCAGATCTGGCAGGATCTGCGGGAGGAAGCGAGCCGCGGCATGCGCGATGACGAAAGCCGCGCCTTGCGGACCGGGCCGCACCGATGAGCCGCACCGTCAGCGTCACCAAATCGCAATACTTTCCGCCGCTGCTCGGCTTCTTTTCGCTGCTGCTCGCCATCGTCGTCGCCGAGCTGCTGATCCGGATCGGCGCAATCAACCGGTTCATCGTGCCGCTGCCGTCGGAAGTGCTCGACGCCTTTCCGCGGGTGGTCACCGAAGAGCATGTGCTGAGCCGCTTCGCGCAGACCATGAGCGAAGCGGTGTCGGCGAGCATTTTGGTGACGCTCGTCGGGGTAGCCGGCGGCGTCTTGCTCTATAAGGTGCAGGTGCTGCGGCTCGCGATCGAAGTCTGGGTCGCCGCCTTCGCCGCCGCGCCGACCGTCCTGGTCTATCCGCTGTTTCTGGTCATTTTCGGTCGCACCGCCAATACCATCGTGATGATGGGCTTCATCGCCGGGCTGGCGCCGGTGATCCTAAAAACCCTCGAGGGCCTCGCCGGCACGCGCCGGGTGCTGATCAACGTCGGCCGCAGCTTCAAGCTGACGCCGATGCAGCAATTCTGGAAGATTCTCTTCCCCGCCGCGCTGCCCACGATCTTCGTTGGCCTGCGGCTGGGGCTTATCTTCGCGCTGATCAACATCGTCGGCGTCGAGTTTTTGATCAATTTCGGCGGTCTTGGCCAGCTGATCAACGAACTCGCCGAGCGTTATGATCTTCCGGGAATGTATGCGTCCATCTGCTTCGTCATCTTGGTCAGCGTCGTCGTTTTCATCGTCACGGAAAGGGTTGAGCGATGGCTGAGGCCGGTCGATTGAGCCTTGCCGCCGACGCGCGGCCATCGATGAATCCGGTCACGGTGCTGCGCATTGCCATCATCGTCGCGGTGCTGGCGCTATGGCAGATCGTCGCCTGGTCGGGCCTCCTCTACCGGGACGTGGTGCCTTCTCTGTTCGCCATCGGGTCGTCGCTCGTGCAGACCCTGATTGATCCGACGTTCTACGGGCACTTGGGAACCACGGCCTATGAGATCGTCGCCGCGCTCGCGATCGGCGGGCTGAGCGGGCTTGTCGTCGGCTTGATCCTCGGCGGCAATCGCCTGTTGAGCCAAGCCTTCGAAACCTACCTCTACTATCTGGGCCCGACGCCGAAGATCATTTTCTTCCCCGTCATGATCATGTGGTTCGGGGTCGGACCCGGCTCGAAAATCGCCATGGGGGCAGTCTCCTGCTTCTTTCCGATCGTGTTGAGCGTCGCCGCCGGCATGCGCCAGATCGACCCGGTGCTGATCCGGGTCGGCCGCAGCTTGCGGGCCAATAGCTGGCAGATGGCGACCAAAATCTACATGCCGGCGATGCGGCATCCGATCATTAACGGCGTGCGGCTTGGTCTTGGCGTGGCACTGATCGGCACCTTGCTTGCCGAGACCAAGCTGTCCAACCGCGGCGTTGGCTTTCTGGTCATTCAGGCCTACAGCATATTCAATATGCCGCAGATGTATTCGCTCATCATCGTGCTGTTCGTCGTTGCGATCGGCGCCAATGCCCTGATCGGGCGGCTCGGCGGCGTGCGCGACATCCGCTATCGATAACCGGGAGGTTGATCATGTCCGTCGCAACCCCATTGAAGGCCGCGCAAACGCTGGTGCTGCCGTCGCACCGCGACGCCTATTACGGCGGCAGGTGGCACAAGCCGGTCGATGGCCGCTATGTCGAGGGGATCAATCCGGGCACCGGCGAATCTCTCGGCAAGGTGATGGACGGCACCGCGGCCGACGCGCAAGCGGCGATCGCGGCGGCGAAGCTCGCCTTCGGGGCCTGGCGGCGCGTGCTGCCGCTCGAGCGCGCCAAGCTGTTGCGCAAGATTGCCGACGTCTTGCGCGCCAATGCCGACGAGCTGGCGATGATCGACGCCGCCGATTGCGGCAATCCGTACACGGAAATGAAAAGCGACGCGCTCGTTGCGGCAGCCCAACTCGATTTCTTCGCCGGCCTCGTCACCGAGATGAAGGGCGCCTCCATCCCTATGGGCGCGGACGCGGTGAATTTCTCGGTGCGCGAGCCCTATGGCGTGGTCGGCCGCATCATTCCCTTCAACCATCCGTTCATGTTTGCCGCCGGCAAATCGGCGGCGCCGCTGGCGGCCGGCAATACCGTCGTGATCAAGCCGCCCGAGCAGGCGCCGCTGTCGTCGCTGCGGCTGGCCGAGCTGATCGAGGGGATTCTCCCGCCCGGCGTGTGGAATCTGGTGCCGGGCGGCAAGGAAGTCGGTCAGGCGTTGGCCAGCCACCCCGATGTGGCCTCGATTGCGCTGATCGGCAGCGTGCCGACCGGTCGCGCCGTGATGCGCGCCGCCGCCGACACGCTCAAGCCGGTGGTGCTCGAGCTCGGCGGCAAGAACGCGTTGATCGCCTATCCCGATGCCGACGTCGACAAGGTCGCGGCCGGCGCAGTCGGCGGCATGAATTTCACCTGGTGCGGACAGTCATGCGGCTCGACCAGCCGTGCCTTCATCCACGAATCGATCTATGACGCAGTGGTGGAGGGGCTCAAGCAGCACGCGAAGAAGTTCAAGCCGGGTGTGCCGACGGATCCCGCGACCACCATGGGCGCCATCGTCAGCAAGATGCAGTTCGACCGCATCATGAGCTTTATCGAGGGCGCCAAGCAGGAGGGCGCGACCTTGATCTACGGCGGCGGCAGGCCGGCCGATCCACGCCTGGCCAAGGGCTTCTTCATCGAGCCGACCATTTTCGCCGTAACGGAGAAGAACCGCATCGCGCGCGAAGAGATTTTTGGCCCCGTCCTATCCGTGCTCAAGTGGAAGAATGAAGAGGACATGCTCAGAAGCGTGAATTCGGTCGAGTATGGCCTCACCTGCTCGATCTGGACCAACGATCTAAAGACCGCGCACCGGGCGGCTGCCGAAGTCCAAGCCGGCTTTGTCTGGATCAACGAAGTATCCAAGCATTTCCTGGGCACGCCATTCGGCGGCTACAAGCAATCGGGTATCGGCCGCGAGGAAGGCATCGGCGAGTTGCTGGCGTTCACCCAGGAGAAGAACATCCACATCAACCTGCGCCGCTAGAGCACGCTCCGATGAGATCGACACAGCGTAGGGTGGGCAAAGGCGGCCGAGACGTCGCCGTCATGGCACGGTGTGCGTTCCGCCGTGCCGACGCGGAGAGGCCTAGCCTAGTGTGCCGATTGGCCGAGTGCGGCCGCGTGGGCACGGCGGACCGGGCGCAGTGCATCAATCGAAACTTCAGGGCCGCCTTTGCCCACCCTACCTGTCACTCCAATTTCGCGATCAGTCCGCCATAGCAGATCACGGAGACGCGCCTTCACCATGCAATTCCCCCGGGCCTCGCAGGCTCTTACCCGCTTTACCGTCCTCGACTTGACCCGCGTGCGCTCCGGACCGACCTGCGTTCGGCAACTCGCCGACTGGGGCGCTAATGTCATCAAGATCGAGCAGCCCGAGCATCTGGAAACCGGTGATCCGCCCGGTGGTCCGCGGCATGGGCCGGATTTTCAGAACCTGCACCGCAACAAGCGCAGCATTACGCTCAATCTGAAAGAGCCGGAAGGGCTCGCCGCATTCCGGCGTATGGTGGCAAAGGCCGACGTCGTGGTCGAGAATTATCGACCTGACGTGAAGGGGCGGCTCGGCATCGACTATGCCGCGCTGCGCGAGATCAACCCAAGAATCATTCTCGGCAGCATATCGGGCTTCGGCCAGGACGGCCCGTATCGCGACCGGGCCGGCTTTGACCAGATCGCCCAAGGCATGGGCGGCTTGATGTCGATCACCGGCCTGCCGGGCCAGGGGCCGGTGCGCGTCGGAATTCCGGTCGCCGATCTGACGGCGGGCCTGTTTTGCGCGCTTGGCATCCTGGTGGCGCTACTCGAGCGAGAGCAGTCGGGCGAAGGCCAATGGGTGCAGACCTCGCTGCTGCAGGCGCAGATTTTCATGTTGGATTTCCAGGCCGCGCGCTGGCTGCAGAAACAGGAAGTGCCCAAGCAGGCCGGCAACAACCACCCAACCAGCATTCCAACCGGCGTGTTCAAAACCGCGGACGGCCATATCAACATCGCCACGTCGGGCCACAAGACGTGGGAGCGTCTGTGCGACGCCATCGAGGCGCCGGCGCTGATGCAACGCCCGGACTATGCGAGCGCGCAGACGCGGTCGAAAAATCGCGATGCGCTAAACGCCGAGCTCGACCAATATTTTGCCGCGCGCACCAGCGCCGAATGGGTCGAGCGGCTCAACGCGGCCGGCGTTCCCTGCGGCCCGATCTACGGCATCGACCAGGTCTTCGCCGACCCGCAGGTCAAGCACGTCGGCGTCGTGCAGGAGGTGGACACGCCGGATCGCGGGCGGCTGCGCGTCGTCGCGCAACCGATCGACCTGTCGCGTACGCCGAGCCGCGTTGCCGCGCCGCCGCCTGAGATCGGTCAGCATACCGATGAAGTTCTGCGGGAATTCGGATTCAGTGCGGATGAGATCGCCCGGCTGCATGCAGCCAAGGCGGTGTGACCCGACGATGCAATGATGGAGCGATCGATGACCCAGACCGACAAGATGCTCTCGCGCAAGGAGGGAAACGTCGGTTACGTGATCTTCAACAATCCCGAGCGTCACAACGCGGTTTCGTTGGAGATGTGGGAGGCGACCACGCGAATTCTTGCCGGCTTCGCCAAGGATCCCGACGTGCGCGTCGTGGTGCTGACCGGCGCCGGCGGCAAGGCGTTCGTCTCCGGCGCCGACATCTCCAAATTCGGTGACGAGCGATCGACCGCCGAAGGGGTTGCCAAATACGGCATCGCCGTCGAGAACGCCAATTCGAGCATCTACCAGTTCGCCAAGCCGACGATCGCCATGATCCAAGGCTATTGCATCGGCGGCGGCCTCGGGCTGGCGCTGTGCTGCGATCTGCGCATCGCCGCCGATAATTCCCGCTTCGCCGTACCGGCCGCAAAGCTCGGGCTCGGCTACGAGTACCCGGGTCTGAAGCGGCTCACCGATCTGGTCGGGCCCGCCTTCGCCAAGGAAATATTCTTCACGGCACGGCAATTCGACGCCGAAGAGGCGCGCGCGATGGGGCTCGTCAACCGCGTCGTGCCGGCGGCGGAGCTTGAAGCCTACGTGAAGAACTACGCCGACACGATCGGCGCGAATGCGCCGCTGACGGTGAACTCGGTCAAATTCATCGTCGGCGAAGTGGTCAAGGACGAAGCGAAACGCGACATGGCGCGCTGCTCGGCGTTGGTGCAGCAATGCTTTGCCAGCAAGGATTACAACGAAGGCCGCCTGGCCTTCATGGAAAAGCGCAAGCCGAAATTCACCGGCACGTGAGTCTGCGCTGGGAGGAATTGGCGGGCAGTTGGCGAATGATGCGCGAGAACCGCATAGCCGGGTGTGGCCCCGTCATTTGCCTGAGCGGCGCGTGACCGCTGAGGTTTCCAGCCGTGCAATCGAGATCGGCCGCCCAATGACCTCCACGCTTCCCCGCGTCTCCGTCGCGGAAGAGCTTGCGGAAAAGATCGCCAGGCTGGATGCGGCTCGGCTGCCGCCGGCGGTGCGGCGCAAATGCGAGGACCTGCTCGTCGACGTGATTGGTCTGTGCGTCGCAGCGCGCAAGGAGGATTACGTCGCAAGCGCAATCGCGAGCTGGGATGAAGCGGGGCCCTGCACGGCGATCGGCCATGCGCGCCCGATGAGCCCCGCCGGCGCCGCCTTCGTCAACGGAACGGCGGCGCATGGGGAGGATTTCGACGATACCTTCGAAGGCGGCCCGGTCCATGCCGGGGCGGTGATCGTGCCGGCGGTCCTCGCCGCCTGCGAGCGCTACCGGCCCGACGGCAAGGCGGCGCTCATCGGCCTTGCGGTTGGGATCGAGACCATGTGCCGGCTGAGTCTCGTGGTGCCGAAGGCCGTGCACCGCGCCGGCTTTCACCCCACCGCCGTCTTCGGCGTCATGGGCGCGGCCGCCGGCGTCGCCGCGGCGCTTGGGCTTGAGCGCCGGCAGATCGTCGACGCGCTCGGCATCGCCGGCAGCATGGCCGGCGGCATCATCGAATATTTGGCCGAGGGTGCCTGGACCAAGCGGCTGCATCCGGGCTGGGCGGCGCAATCGGGGCTGCGCGCGGCGCTGCTCGGCCGTGCCGGCTTCCTCGGTCCGCGCACCGTGCTTGAAGGCGTGCATGGGCTGTTTCACGGCTTTGCTCACACGACGCAGGGCGATTACGGCGCGCTCCTCGACGGCTTCGGGGAGAGGTTCGTCACCGAGAGCTTGGCGTTCAAGCCTTACCCGTGCGGGACGATGACGCATCCCTATATCGACTGCGCCAAGAGGCTCGCCGCGCGCGGCATCGCCGCCGAGGAGGTGACGGAGATCATCTGCGAGGCGGCGGAAGGAACGGTGCACCGGCTGTGGGAGCCGCTCACCGCCAAGCAGCGTCCGCCCAACGGCTATGCCGGCAAGTTCAGCACGCCCTATTGCTTGGCCGCGGCTTTTGTGCGCGGCGCCGTCGGTCTCGAAGTCTTCACGGATGCCGCTGTAAGCGATCCGCGCGTGCTCGCGCTCGCCGCCAGGGTGCGCTACCGGATCGATCCTGATAACCCGTATCCGCGCGAGTTCACCGGCCACCTCCGCGTCGTTCTGCGCGACGGGCGCGTGATCGAGGAACGGCAGCCGCATCTGCGCGGCGGCGCGCACGAGCCGCTCACGCGCACGGACCTGGAGGAGAAATGCGCGCTCAATGCGCGCCACGGCGGCTGGCAACAAGCGCGCATCAAGGCGGCATTGCGGCTGGTGAAGAATTTCTTCGATGGTCGCATCGATCTGCAGGAGCTGCGGGGGGTGAGATGAGCGACAGGGAGCTTGCAGGACGGGTGGCGATCGTCACCGGCGCCGGGCGCAATATCGGCCGCGCCATCGCGCTTGCGCTCGCGGCCGGCGGCGCCGCGGTCGTGGTGAATGTCCGCGCCAACCGGGCCGAGGCTGACGCGGTCGCGGCCGAGATCGAAGCCTCGGGCGGCCGCGCGGCGGCGCATATCGGCAATGTCACGGACGCTGCCGCGATGCAGAAGATGGCGGCACTATCGGTCGAGCGCTTCGGCCGCCTCGATTATCTGATCAACAATGCGGCGGTGCGCCGTGAAAAACGCTTCGCCGAGATGACGATCGAGGAATGGCATGAGGTCACCGGCGTGATCCTCGATGGCGCATTCCTGTGCGCCAAGGCCTGCCTCGCCGAATTACAGCGCAGCGGCTCAGGCGCCATTGTCAATATCGGCGGCCTGAGCGCCCATACCGGCTCGAAGGACCGCGCGCATGTGGTGACCGCGAAGGCCGGCCTCGTCGGCTTCACCCGCGCGCTCGCGCACGACCTCGCCGACGACAACATCACGGTCAATTGCGTGGTGCCGGGCCTGATCGGCACGCCGCGCGCCCCCGGCCCCGAGCCGCAGCACCACGCGATCCATCACACCCTGACCGGCCGGCGCGGCGCACCCGATGACGTGGCCGCGACCGTGCGCTTCCTCTGCGGCCCCGGCGCCCGCTTCATCAGCGGCCAGACCATCCACACCAACGGCGGCGCGTATTTCAGCTCGTAGACCTCGGGCTCAACGAGCGGCGGTTGCTGACGCACCGTTTGCGACAGACGCGCGGCTACGGCCGGTCTTCGCCGCTCGATGCGAACAGCGAGGCCGGGAACTCGGCGGCGTAGTGCCGTCCTTTCGGCGGGCGGCCGTGCTCTTGGGCCGGGTTCGGGTTCGGCTCCACGACCTTGCGATAGAGATGCCAGGTCGCGTGTCCGAGCACCGGCATCACAATGGCCAGGCCGAACAGGAATGGGATCGATCCGATCACCAGCAAGGCGGCGACGATCAAGCCCCACACCGCCATGGTCACCGGGTTGGCAAGGACGACCCTGACCGATGTCAGGACCGCGACCGCCGCGCCGACATCGCGGTCGAGCAGCAGCGGGAACGACACCACGCTCAGCATCAACACCATGACTGCAAACAGAAAGCCGACGCCGTTGCCGACGATGACAAGCGTCAAGCCGGCAGGGCTCGTCAGCACCTGGTGGAGGAAGTCCGGAATCGATGCGGCCGGCTGATAGCCGAAGGTCGCGATATAGATCGCCTGCGCGACCGCGAGCCATATCAAGAAGACGACCATCAGCAGGAACCCGAGCGCCAGAATGGCGCCGAACGAGGGCGAGTAACGGACGTCGAAGACGTGCCGCCACGAAGTGTCCAGGCCCAGCTCGCGTCTCCGGCTCATTTCGTAGAGCCCGATCGCCGCGAACGGGCCGACCAGGGCGAAGCCGGCTATCAGGGGGAACAGCAGCGGCAGCACGTCGTAGCCGATGACCAGCCGACCGGCGATCAGGCCGACGATCGGATAAATCAGGCAGAGGAATACCGCGAAGCTCGGCATGGCGGCGAAATCGTCGACGCCCTTCATGAGGGCGTCTTTCAGATCGGCGACCTTGATCGTGCGGACAGTCAGGTGGGCCGGGCTGTCGCCCGCGCCGGTAATCACGTGCGCTGTCGCCATGGTCGTTCCTCCATGTATCGTTATGTGCGATCGCGAGGCGTGACGCAGGGTGTTCTGCGGGTCACATCGAGGCGCGACCGCTCTTCCCGGCTATGTTAACGCGGACCGGCGGCTTTTGGTTCACAAATTCGGGACGAGAGAGATCATCGTTAATGTGGAAATCCCGAAATGCGGCAATCAGGTTCGGTAGGTCTTCTCGGTTTGTTGCAGCGCAACAATTCAGAACGAGATGAATCCAAGCAATTTTAATGTCCTTTTGATCATTTAAGGCACAACAGTCCTTACAAAGGCATTTGTATTGCGGCTCGTGCGGGTGCGATCATTCATTTGACCGCGTCCGGTTACGGGCGGTGGATGACGGCCGGCGCCCTCGAAAAGCTCATCCTTCCGCGCTTGAAGCCGAGCAAGGGGGATGCAAGCTCGGCGACGGCGGAGCTTTCGTCAAAGCAATCAAGCACGACGATATCGGCCGGATTGCCGACGACGATGCCGTAGTCTTTCAGGTTCATCAGCTTTGCCGGCGCGGTCGTCACCAGATCGAGGCATCCGGCGAGCTCGGACGGGCGGCCGATCTGCGCGATGTTGGCGTAAAGGTTGGCCATGCGGATGAGCGAGCAGTCGCCGAACGGCGTGAACGGGTTGAGCACATTATTGGTGGCGAGCGAGCAGGTCAGGCCATGCCGTGCCAAGACGTGCGCCGGCGTGACGCCGCGCGGCACCGAGTGGTCGTGCCCGCGGCCCATCAGAAAGAGATCCGTGGCGGGCAGCACGGTCACGGCGACGCCGGAGCTTGCAAGCCGCCGCGCGATCGTCGCGAACGAATCTCCGCTAACCGCCGAAAGTTTGGTGACGTGGCCGACGGCGACCCGGCCGCCCCAGCGCAAAGCATCGGTTTGCCGGCAGACCTCGTCGAGATGCATCCACGACGGATCGAGGTCGAAGTCGAGATGGAAATCGATGTCGAGGTCGAAGCGCCGGGCGATGTCGAAAATGCGCGCGATCTGGCCGTGCGGGTCGCTGTCCGTATAGGGGCACCCGCCGATCAGATCGGCGCCCTTGGCGCAGGCCTCGACCAGGAGTTCCTCGGTACCGGGATCGTTGAGGAGCCCTTCCTGCGGAAATACGCAGATCTCGATATCGGCGGCCCAGGCATAATCCCGCTTGATCTGCCGGATGGCATCGAAACCCTTCAATCCGATCCGCGGGTCGACCTCGACGTGGGTGCGCAGCCGCGTCGTGCCTTGGGTGATGCATTTCTCCAAAGTGCGCCGGGCGCGCGCGCCCAGGTCTTCTTCGGTGAACGCGCGCTTGGCCGCCGCGACCTCCGCGATCGCCTCGGCCAGCGAGCCGTCGTGGATCGTGCAGCGGTCGAGAATGCAGGCCTTGTCAAGATGAATGTGGGTCTCGACGAAGCCCGGAACGACGAGCCGTCCGTCGAGCGCGTGCTCCGGAGCCTCCGTCTCGATGCTCGGCTCGATCGCGACGATGCGTCCGCTGCCGAGACCGATGTCGACGATGGCGTCCGACTGGCCCGCAATGCGGGCCCGGCGCAACACGAGATCAAGGGTCGTTTGTTGCATGGTCACCGCCGCCGGCGGTAGGGTGGGTGAAATCGCTCGCCGTGACGTAAAAGTTTGTCACGGATATAGAGCGATTTTGCCCACGCGGAACAGCTTGAGAGATTAGACCGCGTGGGCAAAATCGCCGCGGGCGCGGCGCAAGATTTTAGGTCATCGCAGGCGATTTTGCCCACCCTACAAATTCCTCGCACCACAGTCTCATTACTGCACGCCGAGATGACGAAATAGGATGTCCGGCTGCTCGGAAAGGGCCGCGGCGGGCCCCTCGTGCACGATCTGGCCGGTTTCCAGGATGTAGACGCGATCGGCGACCGCCAGCGCACTGTACAGGTTCTGCTCGACCAGGAGGATCGCGAGATTGTGCCGCTTGAGGTCGAGCACGATTTCCTCGAGCTGCTGCACGACGACCGGCGCCAAGCCCTCGGAGGGCTCATCCATCAGGATCAATTCGGGATCGATCATCAGCGCGCGGGCGACCGCGAGCATCTGCCGTTCGCCGCCGGATAGTTGGCTACCGCGGTGGCGGCGGCGCTCGGCGAGGCGCGGAAACAGCGCGAACAGCCGATCGACAGTCCAGCCGTCGGCCTTGCGGGCGCGCTTCACCATGGTGAGATGCTCGATCACGCTCAACGACGGAAACAGCCGCCGGCCTTGCGGCACGATGGCAATGCGCCGCGCCGCGATCTCGTGCGGCCGCAGGCCGATCAGGGTCTCGCCGCGCCAGAGGAGGGCGCCCGCGCGCACCGTCGGCGGCGCCAGGGCCATGATCGAGCGCATGGTCGTCGTCTTGCCCATGCCGTTGCGGCCAAGCAGCGCCACGACCTCGCCCGGGCCGACCGTCAGCGAGATGCCGCGCACCACATGCGCCTCGCCGTAGAAACTGTGCAGGTCGCGGATCTCAAGCATGGCGCGGCTTCCCGAGATAGACCTCCTGTACGACCTTGTTGTGGCGGATCGCGTCGGGGGTCTCCTCGACCAGCACCCGCCCCTCGTGCAGGCAGGTCACGTGGTCGGCGATGCCGAGCACCAGATCCATGTCGTGCTCAATCAGCACGATCGTGAGGTCGCTGGGCAGGCTGCGGATGATCTCGGCCACGAGCGAGCGTTCGGCCGGCGAGAGGCCGGCGGCCGGCTCGTCCAGCAGAAGGAGACGCGGGCGCGTCACGAGCGAGAGGGCGATCTCGATCTGGCGCTGCTCGCCATAAGACAGCTCGCGGACCGGCACGCCGCCGTGCGCCGTAAGGCGCGCGGCGCCGAGCGCCGATGCGATGCGGCTCTTCTCGTCGCGGTCGAGGGCGGGGGTGCCGAAGAGCGAGAATTTCCGCGCCGATAGGCCCCGCGCCGCGAGCACCATGTTGTCCTCGACCGAGAGGGTCGGGAACAGATTGGTGATCTGGAACGTGCGCGAGATGCCGAGCCGCGCGCGGCGGTGCGGCGGCAACCGCGTCATGTCGTGCCCATCAAAGGTGATGCGGCCGGAGGTCGGCAGGATCATCCCGGTGATCGCATTGAACAGCGTCGTCTTGCCGGCTCCGTTCGGGCCGATGACGGCGCGCCGTTGCCCGCGCGGCACCGACAATGTGACGCCGTCGACCGCCCGCAATGCGTCGAACGCGACCACGACGTCCGCGAGGTCGAGCACAATATCGCTCACGGTCGGGCGTCAGGAATCATTGCCGCTCCGGCCGTGGTGCAGGCCTCCGCTCAGGCCTTCTTGATGCCTTGGAAGCTTCTGGAATACGGCGGCTGCTTCATATAGGTCTCGGGATCGTACTTCCAGAATTGCGAAACGTTTGCATAGGTCTCGATCGGAACGTTCCAGTACTTCCCGTCGGGGCGCTTCATCACCTTGCGGATATAGACATCGTAGATCGGGTTGCCGTAGGCATCAAGCTTGACGTTTTTTCCGAGCGGCGAGTCGGTGAGCTCGGTGTCGCGCACGGCGGCGAGGAAGGCGTCGCGATCCTCGACCTTGCCGCCGAGCTTCTCGATCGCCAGCGAGATCCACATGGCGCCCGAATACATCGAGAACCCGAACAGCGAGGGGATCTTCCCGTATTTCGCCACGTAGTCCTTGACGAACTTCTGGGTGGCCGGATTGTCGGCCCCTTCGGCGAAATGCGCGGCCGAGACGATGCCCTCGCATTCCGGCCCAAGCGTACGGATGATCGACTGATCGGTGGTGTTCATGGCGCTGATCATCGGGATCTGGCCCTTCAGTCCGAAGCTCGCATATTGCTGCAAGAGCCGGGTGGCGTCTGCGCCGTTCTCCATCGCGAACACGGCATCGACCTTGGCATCGCCGATTTGCCCGAGATAGGGACTGAAGTCGGCGGTATTCAGCGGATGCCAGAACTGCTGCACGATTTCGCCGCCGCCCTCGGTGAAGACCTGCGCAAACCCGCCGCATTGCTCGTGACCGAAGCTGTAGTCTTGGCTGATCGTTAGGATGCGCCGATAGCCCTGCTTGACCGCCCAGTCGCCGAGCGGATGGGTGAAGGCGCTGGCCGAATAGCCGGCGACCCGGATGACGTTCTTGATGCGCGCGCGCTGCGTCAGATCGTCGGCGGCAATGATCGGGATGAAATAAGGCGTCCCGTTTTCCTTGACGTAGTTCGCGACCGCGAGACCGGTATTAGCGAGCAGGTTGCCCATCAGAAAGTGCACGTTCGATTGCTCGACGAGCTTGCGCGCCTTCTGCAGCGCAGTATCGGGGTTGGACGCGTCGTCCTCGATGATCAGCTCGACGCTCCTCCCGGCCACCTTGTTGCCGACGTGGTCGAAAAAGAACTGCGTCCCCTCGACCATCTCGCGTCCGCCCGCGGCGACGACGCCGGTCAGCGGCGCGAGCACGCCGATCTTGATCGGGCCGTCTTGAGCGGCCGCCATGGCCCACGGCTTGGCGCCGAGGCCGGCCGCCGCCAACGAGAGGCTCGTGCTCTGGAGAAATTGCCTGCGATTCATGGCGTCATCCTTTCTTGCCTGTCCGTTGCGAAAGCGTGCGGCGCGCAAGCAAGGCACGCGCCGTTCCGACCAGCCCCTCGGGGGCGAAGATCATGATCATGATGAACGTGATACCGAGCACGGTCTGCCAACGTTCGGTATAGGAGCTGACGACATTCTGCAGCAGCAGGATCGCCGCCGACCCGATGAACGCGCCGAAAAGCGTTCCGACGCCGCCGACGATCGTCATCAGCAAGCTCTGGACCGACTGTGCCAACGCCACGGCGGATGGGCTGACGAAGCTGTTGAAGAAGGCATAGAGGCCGCCGGCGACGCCGGCGAAAAAGCCCGAGAGCGTGAAGCCGATGAACAGATGCAGGTGGACGTCGTAGCCGAGGCTGCGCATGCGGCTCTCGCTGTCGCGGATGCCGCGCAGTGTCAGTCCGAACGGCGAGCGCACGAGCCGCCGCATGGCGAACGTGAGCGCGGCTACGCATGCGAGCACCACCCAATAGAAAGCTTGGTGATCGCGCAGCCAACCGGAGCGCAGCGTGCCGCGCAGGCCGTTTTCCCCGCCCGTTACATCCGTCCAACGCAGACAGATGCCCCACACGATCATGCCGAGCGCGAGCGTCAGCAGCAGGAAATAGACGCCGGAGGTGCGCACCGCGACCACGGAGAACAGCGCTGCCACCAAGGTTGCGGCGATCACGCCGAGCAGGAATGCCACGACCGGGTCAACGCCGAGCTGCGTGACCGCATAGACGACCACGTAGGCGGACACACCGAAGATGGCGCCGTGTCCAAGCGACGTGCGGCCGGCAAAGCCGGCCAGGATGTCGATCGACATCGCCAGCGCCCCGTAGATCAGGATCTCGGTCGCGAGGCCGAGCCGGTATTTGGAGAGCCAGAAGGGCAGGGCGGCAAGCCCGGCCAGCACCAGCGCGACGACGCACGCCGTTCGGACCGGCACCGTTAGGGGCGATTCGGCGCCAGCTGCAGCGATACGACCGAGACCCGTCATGTCGCCCGCCCCAAGAGCCCGAGCGGGCGGAAGGCCAGGAGCACCACCATGGGGCCGAAAATGACGAAGTAGGCGAGTTCGGGAAACATCACTTGGCCGAGCGTATTCAGAAGTCCCACGAGCAGGCTGCCGATGGCGACGCCGATCAGGCTGCCGCGTCCGCCGATGATCACCACCGCAAGGCTGAAGACGAGGATTTCGGCATCGGCGGAGGGATAGAGCGAAAGAAACGCGCCGCCCATCAGGCCGCCAAACCCGGCCAGCGCCGATCCGAGCAGGAAGGTCGCCAGAAACACGCGGCGGATATTGATGCCGGTTGCTTCCACCATTTCGGCATCGTCGACGCCGGCGCGGATAAGCGCGCCGAGGCGCGTGCGGTTGATGAGCAGCAGCAGGCCCGCGAAGATGAGGACCCCGGTAAGCAGGACGAACAGGCGATATTTGGGATAGAAAATGCCGAATACGCGCACGCCGCCGCGCAAGGCCTCCGGAATCGGGACGGTGAAACTGTCGCCGCCCCAGATGACCAAGGCCATGTCGTCGAGGACGAAGGCGACCCCGAGAGTCAGCAGCACTTCGCGCAGCTCGTGGCCGCGAACGAACCGCAGCAGTCCCTGATCGAGGGCGAAGCCAATCGCCGCGACGGCAACGATGGCGCCGACTGCGCCCAGAAAGAAGCTGCCGGTCTTGGCCGCGATCGTGAATCCCACATAGCCGCCGAGCAAGTAGAGGGCGCCATGCGCCAGATTGACGATCCGCAGTAGCCCGAAAATGAGCGTAAAGCCGCTCGCGACGACAAACAGAAGAGCCGCGAAGGTGAGCCCGTTCAGCAGCTGAAACGCGTTCATCCGCGGCTCCGCTCACGGCCTCTCCGGTTCGGCGCCGAAGGCGTGCGCGACCATTTTGACGCCGCCAGCACCTCCAACGCGTCCGTTTCCGCTGTTTTTGTGAATGGGTTCAACGGCACAATGGCGTCTAGCCGTTATGCCATATCCGTGCCAATTCCCGAGTCTTCCCGGCGGGTTCGGCTTCGAACGCGCACTGAACATTTTTTTCGCACCGGAGCGCCTGCGTGCCCGCGCGTTAGGCAGGCTTTCGGTTGGCGCCTGTCACAACGCCCGCTCCCACGTCTCGCCGATCAGATCCTGGCCGAAGCTCGTGTGCGGTTCCTCGCGCACGCGGCGGAAGCCGGCATTCTGGTAGATGCGGCGCGCGCCCGTGAGGATGCTCTGGGTCCACAGCGTGATCGACTTGTAACCGTTCTGCCGGGCGAAGCGGATGCACTCCTCGACCAGGCGGCCGCCGATCCCGAGACCACGCGCTTTCGGCTCCACAAGGAGCAGCCGCAGCTTGGCGACCGTATCGGACGCCTTGACCAAAAATACCGAGCCGACCGGCTCGCCGTCGATCTCCGCTATCCAGCAGCGCTCGCGCTTTGGATCGAATTTCTTGATGAACTCCGCGACGATCTCGGCGACGAGCGCCTCGAAGGAGATATCCCACCCATATTCCTCGGCATAGCGCGCGCCGTGGCGGGCGACGACGAAGCCCATGTCGCCGGGCTGATGCGGGCGCAGAAGGTAGGACGGCTTGTCCGCCCTAGGCGCGCGCAGCATGCCCTCGATCGCCTGCATCGCCTTGACCATCCGCTCCTGCTCGCTGCCGGCGAGCCGTCCGAGCATCGCGGCAATGTCGCCGTGCGAGCGATTCTCCAGGCCCGCGAAGGCCCGACGGCCCTTGGTCGTGAGTTTGAGACGAAATTGCCGGCGGTCAGCCGCGGACGGCAGCTTGGTGACGAGATCCGCATCGACGAACTTGGCCGTGATGCGGCTGAGATAGCCGGCATCGAGGTTCAAGCTCTGGGCGACGTCGGTCGCGGTCGGCTCGTCGCCATGGGCAAGCTCATAAAGGACGCGAACCTCGGCGAGCGAGAAGGGGCTCTGCAGAAATCCGTCCTGCAGGAGGCCGATCTGCCGGGTGTAGAACCGGTTGAACGACCGCACCGCGGCAACGCGGCGATCGAGGTCATTTTCCGCGACAGCGCTCATTAGCCAGTATGCGATATTTAATGACGGAGTCAACAAATTAATTGATACAGTCAAATATCCTGGGGCGCGAACTCAGCCGTCGTCCCGGGCCTTGTGCCCGGGATCCATGGGGCAGCAAAACGAGGCGCCGCAATAGCGCCTTGCGGTGTTCGACGCAGTCGATGCCGACGTTCATGGCAAGCGGAGAAATGGATCCCGGGCACAAGGCCCTGGACGACGGCTGCGGCTCGACGGGTGGTCGCGTCCGGCGCGAAGTGCTATCGCTCGCCGGCACATTCGCAGGGAGGTTGCCCATGTATACGGAACTCGGTCTCTATATCGACGGCGCCTGGTTGAACGGCGGCGGCCGCAAGGGCGAGGAGGTGGTCAACCCGGCGACCGAGAAGCCGCTGGCGCATCTGCCGCATGCCAGCAATGCCGACCTCGACCGGGCGCTCGATGCGGCCGAGAAGGGTTTTTTGGTCTGGCGGGCAACCTCCGCCTACGACCGGGCGAAAGTCTTGCGCAAGGCCGCCGACCTGCTGCGCGAGCGCCATGAAGCGGTGTCGCGCATCCTCACCCAGGAGCAGGGCAAGGTTTACGCCGAGGCGCGCGGCGAGGTTCTGGTCACCGCCGACATCATCGAATGGTTCGCCGAGGAAGGCCGCCGCGCCTACGGGCGCATCGTCCCCGGCCGCGCCAAGGGCGCGCGCCAACTCGTGGTGCAGGAGCCGGTCGGCATCGTCGCCGCGTTCACGCCGTGGAATTTCCCGACGCTGACGCCGGCGCGCAAGATCAGCGCGTCGTTGGCGGCCGGCTGCTCCATCATCATCAAGGCATCTGAGGAGACGCCCGGCGCCTGCGTCGAGCTCGTGCGCTGCTTCATCGATGCCGGGTTGCCGGCGGGCGTGCTCAATCTCGTATTCGGCGTGCCGGCTAATGTGTCCGAGCACCTGCTCGCCGCCGACCGCGTGCGCAAGATCTCCTTCACCGGCTCGGTGCCGGTCGGCAAGCATCTCGCCGGCCTCGCCGCCAAGGGCATGAAGAAGGCCACCATGGAGCTCGGCGGCCATTCGCCCGTCGTCGTGTTCGGCGATGCCGATCCGGAGAAGACGGCCGATGCCATCGCCGCCTTCAAGTTCCGCAATGCCGGCCAGGTTTGCATCTCGCCGACCCGCTTCTACGTGCAGGAGCCCATCTACAATCGCTTCCTGGCGCGCTTCACCGAATACGCCAACGGGATCAAGCTCGGCGACGGGCTGGAGAAGGGCGTCACCATGGGCCCGCTCGCCAACGCACGCCGGCTCGACGCCATGGAAGCACTGGTCAACGACAGCAAGAGCCGCGGCGCCAAGATCAGGACCGGCGGCAAGCGGCACGGCAACCAGGGCTACTTCTTCGAGCCGACGGTCGTGACCGATATCCCCGACGATTCCAAGCTAATGACGGTCGAGCCGTTCGGCCCGATCGCGCCGGTCGTCACCTTCAAGACTTTTGAGGAGGTGGTCGAGCGCGCCAACTCGCTTCCCTACGGCCTCGCCGCCTACGCCTTCACGGCATCAGGCGCGACCGCCACCGCCATCGGCGACGCGCTCGAATCCGGCATGGTCGGCGTCAACAGCACCGCCATCTCGACCCCTGAAACCCCCTTCGGCGGCGTCAAGGAAAGCGGCTACGGCCACGAGGGCGGCATCGAGGGCCTCGAGGCCTACACGGTAAGGAAACTGATCATTCAAGCGTAACCGCTGCGGTGCTGGCGTTCGTCTTCGCTATCACATCCCTCCATCGTCATGCCCGCGCTTGTCGCGGGCATCTACGTCTGCGAAACTACAACAAGTCGTGGATGGCCGGAACAAGTACGGCCATGACGCGTGGGGTATTGTTGTTGTTACGCGCCCTCGGCTGCAGAATCCGCTCGTCCCCGCGAAAGCGGGGACCCAGCTGATTTTCAACAAAAACTGGGTTCCCGCTTGCGCGGGAATGAGCGGGCGAGGCTCGGCGGAGCTTTATTCAGGCCGACGCCGTCTTGCCTGCGCGCGCCTTCCGGCACGCCTCCCACACTTTCGGCGGCGTCGCCGGCATGTTGAGGTCGGCGCCCGCGCCGTTCGGGATGGCGTCGGCGATGGCGTTCATGATGGCGGCGAGCGAGCCGGTCGTGCCGGCTTCGCCGACGCCCTTGACGCCGAGCGGGTTGGTCTTGGCCGGCACCGAATGCAGCGCATCCTTGATCGGCGGCATGTTCTCGGCGCGCGGCATGGCATAGTCCATGAACGAAGCGCTCACGAGCTGACCGTTGCCGCGGTCGTAGGCGGTGTTCTCCAACAGCACCTGGCCCAATCCTTGGGCGATGCCGCCCTGCACTTGGCCTTGAACGACGGTATGGTCGAGCACGTTGCCGGAATCGTCGACGCAGGCATAGGACAGAACCGAGACCGCGCCCGTATCCGGATCGATCTCGACCTCGGCGATGTGGCAGCCGTTGGGAAAAGTCAGCGGCGTGTCGGTGGTCTCGTTCGTATCCAAATCTTCCAAAATCTCGCCGCGCGCTTTCATCTCCTTGGCGCGGGCCGCGACGGCGAATAGCGAGACGCGCCGGTCGGTGCCGACCACCTGAAACGCGCCGTTGCGATACTCGATATCGGCATCGGCCGCTTCAAGGAGCGTTGCGGCGATCGGGTGCGCCTTTTTCAGCATCGTCTCGATGCCGCGCACGGTCGCGTGGCCCGCCGCCATGGCTGAGCGCGAGCCGACCGAGGCATAACCCTTGATGCCGAGCGCGGTGTCGCCGTGGCGGTGGGTTACCTGCTGGGGCGACAGGCCGAGCCGCTCGGCCACCAGGTGAGGAAAAACGGTCGCGTGGCTCTGGCCGGTCGACTGCACATTGAGCGCGACGACGAGGCTGTCGCCGCCGGGAAACATCAGCCTCGCGCCTTCGGTTGGCGCGCCGCCCGCATGCTCGAGAAAGCAGGAGATGCCGAGGCCGCGGTAGCGGCCGCGCTTGGCCGCTTGGCGGCGGCGCTCCTTGAAGCCCGCGTAATCGGCGAGCGCCAGCGCCTTGTCGAGAATGTTGGCGAATTCGCCGCTGTCGAACGTCACCCCCATCGGGCTGCGATAGGGGAAGGCGGATACCGGAATGAGATTGCGCCGCCGCAGCTCGACTCGGTCGATCCCGCTCACGCGCGCCGCCGCATCGACCAGCCGCTCGACCGTGTAGTTTGCTTCCGGCCTTCCGGCGCCGCGATAGGGCGCCGTCGGCAGCGTGTTGGTGAACACGCAGCGCACGGCGATGTCGACATGGCGGGTATCGTAGACGGTCGGCAGGTTGCGGGCGAAGTTGATGGTCGCGAGCTGAGCCCCTACCGCGCCGATATAGGCGCCGAGATTGGTCACGTTGCGGATGCGCAGCGCCAGGAACCGGCCCCGCCCGTCGAGCGCCAACTCGGCGGTGGTATAGGTGTCGCGCGCCTGATTGTCGCTGAGAAACGATTCCGAGCGGGTCGACATCCAGTGCACCGGCCGCCCGAGCTTGCGCGCGGCGACGAGCAGCGCCGGATATTCCGGATAGTTGGAGGTCTTCAGCCCGAAGGCGCCGCCGACATCGTCGGTCAACACGCGCACATGCTTGGGCTCGATGCCCATCGCGGCGGCGACGTTGTCGCGCAACGGCCCCGTTCCCTGCGAGCAGGCACGCAAAGTGTAGGTGTCGCTCGCCGCGTCGTAGGCGCCGGTCGCGCCGCGCGTCTCCATGGAGGCGACGTTGATGCGCTGGTTGACGAGCTCGACCTTGGCGATGTGCTTCGCCGACTGGAAGAGGCGCTCGACCTCGCGCGCATTGCCCTCGGCATCCTCCACCGGACCCGCCCAATCGAGCGCGACGTTGCCGGGCGCCTCCGGCCAGATCTGCGGCGCGCCCGGGCGCAGCGCATCGAGCGCATCGACCAGCGGAGTGAGCTCCTCGTAGTCGACGGCAACGAGCTCCGCCGCTTCGAGCGCCTCGCGGCGCGTCGCGGCCACCACCATCGCCACCGCCTGGCCGATATGCAGCACGCGATCGCCGGCGAGCGAGGGACGATGCGGAACAAAAAGCTTTGTGCCGCCGCGACCCGACAGCGGCGGATGGCCCCCCATGGTGCGCACGCCCGCGGCGTCCATGTCCTGCGCCGTGAGCACCGCGAGCACGCCGGGCGCCGCGAGCGCCGCGCTGGCGTCGATCGAGCGGATGCGGGCGAAGGCATGCGGCGAGCGCACGAATGCGGCATGGGTCTCGTCGGCGGGATGGACGTCGTCGACGAAACGACCAAGGCCGCGCACGAGGACGTCGTCCTCGACGCGCACAGTGTGTTTCGTCCGAGTTTCAGGTGGCATCACATTCATGGGGGGTCCGAGCTGCGGGGGCGGAGAGCGGAGGCTTATAGCCGAAACGGCGGGGGAAAACAGCGCGTCGGGCGATCGTTACCCTGACGCGCAATCGCTTGCCCGCGCAAATCACGCAACGCCGCTAGGCTTGATTTGCGGGCCTCGATGCGGCACTTGAGCGGGCCTTATGGAGGGATAGCGGGAGATGAGCCGGCCGCGCACGATCGACGTGCATACGCACGTGCTCACCGAAGAGACGATCCGCCTCCTGCAGAAGGAAGCCCCGTCGATCGGGCTGCGGCTTGCGCCGATCGATGCGGACTCGGCGACGCTCGAGGTTGCCGGCGTGCCGTATCGGCCATTTCCGCGCGGCGGGTTTGATATCGAGCGGCGGCTCGCCGACATGCGGACGGCCGAGGTCGATGTTCAGGTCCTTTCGGCCACTCCGCAGACCTACCTGTACGGGCAAGAGGCCTCGCTCGCGGCCGCGACCGCCGCCATCCAGAACGATCAGATCGCCAAGCTCGTCAACGCGCATCCGGATCGCTTCCTCGGCATCGCGACACTGCCGACGCAGGCGCCGGAGCGGGCGGCTGACGAGCTGCACCGTTCCATGCGCAAGCTCGGCTTGCGCGGCGCCATGATCGGGTCGAACGCGCAGGGCAAGAACCTCGATGACCCCTCGTTCGAACCGCTGTGGGCCGCCGCCGCTGAGCTTGACGCGTTTCTGTTCATCCATCCGGTCACGGTCGCGGGCGCGGATCGGCTCAAATCCTACTACCTCACAAATCTCATCGGCAATCCGCTCGACACCACCATCGCGGCGGCGGCCCTGGTGTTCGGCGGCGTGCTCGAGCGCTATCCGGAGCTGAAGGTATGCCTCGCCCATGGCGGCGGGTTCGTTCCTTACCAGGCGGGCCGCTGGGCGCATGGCTGGCAGGTGCGGCCCGAGCCGAAGAAGGCGCTGCCGCATTCGCCGGAGCCGGAGATCGGGCGTTTTCTGTTCGACAGCATCCTGCATTCGAAGGCCGCGCTGGAGTATTTGGTGCAATCGGTCGGCGCGGCGCGGGTGTTGCTCGGCAGTGATTATCCCTACGACATGGGGATGCTTGACTGCGTGCAGCACGTGCGTTCGCTGTCGATCTCGGAGGCGGAGCGCGCGGCCATTCTCTGCGAGCGCGCGCTGGCGCTCTTGGGCGGTCTCGCGAGCGCGACGTAACAACTTGAGCACCAGCAACATGACCCCAGCTCCCGGCGCGCCCGAGCGGACCCGCGTCTCCGGCGCGGCGATTTCCGGCCTGATCACCGACGCGCTTTTGGCGACCGGCTTCCCGGCCCGGGATGCGGCGCGGGTCGCCGAGCTGATGACCGAGGCGGATCTGACCGGGGCGGACGCGCACGGCGTGTTTCGCCTGGCGCAATATATCGAGCGCGTGCAGGCCGGCGGCATCAACCGCCATCCGAACATCACCGTGAAGCAGACCGCGCCGGCCACCGCCCTCGTCGATGGCGACAATGCGATGGGCCATCTGGTCGTCGCGCGTACCGCGGAAATCGCGATCGAGCTCGCGCGCACGACCGGCGTCGCTTGGGCCGGCGCCAACAAATCGAACCATGCGGGTGCCGCCGGCGTCTATGCGGCGATGGCGCTCAAGCACGGCATGATCGGCATCTATGCGGCGGTCGCCAGCGCCAACCACATGGCGGTGTGGGGCGGCGCCGAGTCGCTCCTCGGCACCAATCCGCTCGCGGTCGCGATTCCGGCCGGCGAGGAGGCGCCGGTCGTCCTCGATATCGCCACCTCGGTCGTCTCTTACGGCACCATCAAAACCCACCGCCTGCAGGGCGAGAAGCTCGAGGAAGGTTGGATGGTCAACACCACGACCGGTGAGCCGATCCTCGATCCGAAGCGCAGCGGCGAAGGCTTGCTGCTGCCGATCGGGGGCTACAAGGGCGCGGGGCTGTCGCTGATCCTCGGCCTCCTGTGCGGGCCGCTCAACGGCGCGCGCTTCGGTCGCGACATCGTCGATTTCAATGCCAATCCGTCAAGCGTCACCAACACCGGCCAACTGATGATCGCGCTCGACGTCGCGCGCTTCGTGCCGTTGCAGGAATTCACCCAGGAGATCGACCGCCACGTCCGCGAGCTGCGGCAATCGCAAAAGCTGCCCAGCGTCGAGACGATCCGGCTACCCGGCGAAGCGCGGGCGCACCGCCGCGCGGATCGGGTGCGGAACGGCGTGCCGCTGGTGCCGGAGCTGATCGCGCAGCTTGATCAGCTCGCCGACAAGCTGGGCGTGAAGAAGCTGCGGGCGAGGGCGTAGGGCCGCGCGTTCACCATGCGTCTACGCAACGAAGCCACTCTTCTCAAGGTCGACCATCCGTACGATCATCGACCGCTTCGGATCGAATGGCACATCTTCAAATCCCCATCGCCGATAGAACTGGCGAACCTGCTCATCAATCGGATGCGTGAGCACGCCAAAGCTTCCGACGTCGCGAGAAGCATGCAAGGCTGCTGTCAGTGCGAAAAGGAGAAGGGAGCGCGCATGGCCTTGACCCTGATGGGCCTTGTCGACCGCCAACTGCCCCAACAAGGTTGCCGGCACGGGGTCAGGTTTGTTGCGGCGGTGCGCCTTGGCAAGGAACTCACGCTCGATCTGAGCGGCGCTTAGTGTCACATAGCCCGCAATCAATCCCGTGTCGGCGTCACAGATTACGTTTGTACGCGAGATGCCGGACACGTGGTTGAGCCACGCATGGCGCCGAAACCAGGCGTTGAGCGAGTCCCTCCCACAATCGAAATGGCTGCGCTCGTCGTCCTCTGAAAGAGGGCGCGGTGGCGTCACTTCCGCCATGTCGGGGGCTTGCCGACAAGATCCTTGAGGCCCGCGATCTCGCGCGCCGGCTTTGCTGCCCACGCCTCGAACCGCTCCCAGTCCTTGGCGGGAATGGTAACGATCCGGCGCTCCAGGACGTCCGCCTCCGCCGCTTCCAAGGCTTTACGCCGCACGAAGTCGCTAACATTCGTCCGGGCCTGCGCGGACGCCGCTTCCAGCAGAGCGCGTTCTTGGTCGCTCAACCGCACGCTCAGCACCGATGACGACATGACGGATTCTTTCCCCGTTACTGTGAATCAGCGTATGACAATGACATACAGAGATACAAAACGTCAAGGCCATAACGCAAGTTTGTTTTAGGTGCCAGCTGACGTCTTCAGCGCCCGCTTCCCGCGAGCGCGGCTTTCATGTCGGCGACGGCCGACAGCGCCGAATTCGAGAGCGGCAGATCGATCGGCTCGTTGCGCTCCGCCGAAAGATCGGCCGCCGTGTAGGTCTCCATGACCATGCGCGCATGCTCGGGCGCGACCATCACCGGCCGGTCGAGGATGCAGCTCTCGAGGAAGTGGATCGTCTCCGGACCCATTTGGCCGGCAAAAACGTGGTCGACCTGCTCGCCCGGCATGGTCGACATTGGAAACCGCGTGCCCTCCTGCACGGTGTTGAGCCAGTTGTCGCGCTGCGTGTCGTCGAGGATCAGCGCACCGTCGGTGCCGGTGATCTCGATCCAGGTCGCGCAGTAGTTCGGATAGCTCGGCGGCAGGTTCCAGCCGCCCCCGATCACCACCAGCATCCCGTTGTCCATCGTGACGGTCGTCCACATCACATCGTAGGAGCCGTTGACGGCCTGCATATATCCGTACGAGCCTTGCGAGTAGACGCGAACGGGTTTCGCCGGCTCCAGCAGCCAGAATACGAAATCGAGGTCGTGCGTCGACTCCATCGCCGCCGGCGACAGTTTTACGCGCGAGGCGATCTTTTTGCCGAGGCTGCGGCTCAGATGTCGGCTCACCATCACCGAAACCGGCCGGCCCAAGGTCCCGTCGGTGATTTTTTTCTTCGCATAAGCGATCTTGGGGTTGAACCGCTGCGAATAGCCGATGGTGAATTTGAGGCCGGCCCGCCTGGAAATGGTGATGAGCTCGTCGGCCTCCCACAGCTCCATGGCGATGGGCTTTTCCAGCAGCACGTGCTTGCCGCCTTTGAGGCAGTCGCGCGCGATCGGGAAATGGGTGTGCTCCGGCGTGGTGCAGACATAGACCACCGAAATGTTCGGATTGTTGATGATGTCCTGATAATCAAGCGTGGCGGTTGCCGGGCGCGTGAGCGCCTTCACCTCGGCCAGCCGCTCGGGGCGGATCTCGCAGATATGCAGTTTGTCGACCAGCGCCGAGCGCGACAACGTCTCGGCGCGAATCCCGCCGCACCAGCCGGTTCCAATCACCGCGACTTCAACTTGCTTCACCGCGCTATCCCCGCTGTTGTCAAGGCCTCAACCTCGCCACCGCGTCATGGCCGGACTAGCACGGCCATGACAATTGTTGGATGTCTCATTGTTTATGGATTCGATTATCTTGCTAGAATCAGAATTCGTGGGTCCGAGTCACCGGCCCGCCGCATAGCCTTGCATGCCGCGTGGGTTGGCGGCGGCGCGGCGGCGCGGTCCGAGGCGGGAGGCGGCGGTGAGCCGGCCTTCCGACCAGTCCGGACCGATCTCGACGTGGTGCCCGCGCCGCTCGAGCTCCTGGACCGTCTTGGCCGGCACGCGGCCTTCGAGCACCAAAACCCCCGGCCGCGCGGTGCGCGGCCAGAACGAGCTCGGGAAATGCTCGGAGTGCCAGGCCGGCGCGTCGATCGCCTCCTGCAAATTCATTTTTGCGTGCACATGCCGCAGGAAGAACTGCATAGTCCATTGGTCCTGCTGATCGCCGCCCGGCGAGCCCCAGCCAAGGTACGGCTCGCCGTCGCGCAGCGCGAGCGTCGGCGAGAGTGTCGTGCGCGGCCGTCGGCCGGGGGCGAGCGCGGCCGGATGGTTCTCCTCGAGCCAGAACATCTGCGCGCGGGTGCCGAGGCAGAAACCTAATTCCGGAATGACCGGCGAGGACGGCAGCCAGCCGCCCGATGGGGTGGCGGAGACCATATTGCCGGCCTGATCGACGATGTCGAAATGTACCGTATCGTTGCGCACTTGGCCGAGCCGGCCGACGGTAGGCTCGCCGGCCCCCATGGCCGCCATTCCGGGACGTTGGTCCGCTTCGCGCCGCAGCTTGACCACCGCGCCGTAGCCTTCGACCGTGCCGGGCCGCTGCTCCAAGGATGCCCGCTCGCCGATCAGCCGGCGGCGCTCGGCGTTGTAGGCGTCGGACAACAGTGTGCGCATCGGCACGTCGACGAAGTCCGGGTCGCCGTAAAAAGTCTCGCGGTCCGCATAGGCAAGCTTGGCGCATTCGACCTGCAGATGGATGAAGTCGGGCCCGACCGGGTCGAGATTGTCGAGCTCAAAACCCTTGAGCAGCGCCAGTTGCTGCAGCATGACCGGGCCCTGGCTCCACGGGCCGGCCTTGCACACCGTGTAGCGGCCGTAGTCGTAGGTGAGCGGGGCCTCGACACGTGGCTGCCAGCGCGCCATGTCGTCGGCGGTGAGGACGCCGCGGTGGCGCGCGCCGCTGACATCCATGACCTCCTGCGTGCGGCAGAAGCGGTCGATCGCTTCGGCGACGAAGCCGTGCGACCAGCTTTTCCGCGCGTGCTCGATCTGCTGGTTGCGATCGGCGCCGGCCTGCTCCGCCTCCCGCAGAATGCGGGCATAGGTCGCGGCGAGCGCGGTGTTGGCGAAGAGGGAGGCGGGCGCCGGCACCTCGCCGTGCGGCAGGTAGACCGCAGCCGATGTCGGCCAGTGCTCGCGGAACAGTTTTTCGACCGTCGCGATGGTGGCGCTCGCCCGCTCGGCCAGCGGATGGCCGTTCTGCGCATAGCCGATGGCCGGCGTGAGCACGTCGGCAAGCCGCATGCTGCCGTAGTCGCGCAAGAGCAGCATCCAGGTCTCGAACGTTCCCGGCACGCAGGCCGCGAGCAGGCCGGTGCCCGGCACGATATCGAGGCCTTCGGCCCGGTAGTGCGCGATGGTAGCCCCTGCGGGCGCCGGTCCTTGGCCGCAAATCACTTCCGGCCGTCCGCGCCGCACGTCGTGGACGAGCACCGGCACATCGCCGCCGGGTCCGTTGAGATGCGGCTCGACCACCTGCAGCGTGAAGGCGGTGGCGACCGCCGCGTCGAAAGCGTTGCCGCCCCGCTCCAGCATCGCCATTCCGACCGCGGTGGCGATCCAATGCGTCGAGGTCACGACGCCGAACGTGCCCTCGATCTCGGGCCGCGTGGTGAACGGATTGGGATTGATGTTGGTCGGCGGCATGGTGGCTCGATCCACGAAAACCCGGCACACCGTCGGTGTGCCGGGTTCGTCATAGCAGACTAAAGCCGTGGCTGCAGGCTCAAGACAACGCGGCCTTGACCCGGTCGGGCGAGAACGGCACCCGCCGGATGCGCACCCCGGTGGCGTCGAAGATCGCATTGGCGATCGCCGCGGCGACCGGCCGAATCGACGGCTCGCCCGCGCCCGAGGGCTCGACCTCCGGCCGGTTGATCAACACCACGTCGATCGTCTCCGGCGTCTCGGTGATGTCGAGGATCGGATAGGTCAGCCAGTCGACGCTGGTCACATTCCTGGTGTCGAACGTAACCTCCTCCCACAGCGTGCGGCTGACGCCCTGCACGATGTTGCCTTCGACCGTCTTGACCACCTGCTTGGGATTGATGATCTGGCCGCAATCGTGCGCGACCGTGAATTTGCGCGCCCAGATTTTTCCCGTCTGCCGATCGATCTCGACCTCCGCCACGATGGCGACCCGGGTGCCGTTGCGCTGCGAATAGGCGAGGCCGCGGCCAGCCACCTTGTTGCCGGTCTGGTCGCGCCGCGGCGAAGGTCGCGGCTGCCACCCCGCCTTCTCTGTCGCCGCCTTGATGATGGCGATGTCGCGCGGGTTCTTGATATGGCGCAGGCGGAATTCCACCGGATCGAGATTCAGCGCCGCCGCCACCTCGTCGATGAAGGACTCGCTGGCAAAGTGGATCTGCGGTCCGACCGGGTCGCGCAGGTGCGCGCTGCGCAGCGGCGAGGCGCGGTCGAGCAAGGGCGCGACGGTTTCCCAGGCCGTGCGCTTGTTGGCGAACTCGTAGGCTTCCGCCGGCCAGCCGAACCCGTCGCCGGAGCTCAAGGCAACGCCCCGGGTCTGCCCGGCGAGCGTATCGAGCGGCTTCGCGCCATTGACATAGACGTCGATGCGCGAAAAACCCTTGCTGAGGAAGTCGTAGGCGATGACGTTGCCGGTCGCATCGATCGCCGCGCGCGCCACGTGGACCGAGGCGGGCCCCTTCGGGTCCCACCCGGTGCCTTGCTCGCGCATGTATTGCACGCGCACCGGCCGGCCGACCGCTTTCGACAGAACGCCCGCGTCCATGGCCGCGTCGTCGGCGTCGTTGCGTCCGTACGAGCCCGGGCCCGGCACCCATTTGGCGTGCACCTTGTCGACGGGCACGCCGAGTGTTGCTGCCAGACCGTCGCGCACGAAGTGCGATTTCTGCGAGCCGGTCCAGCAACGCACCGCGTCGTCCTTGACGTCGACGAGGGCGCAAGCGGGCCCCATGCCGGCATGCGACTGGAACGGCCATTCGTACTCCGCCTCGATCACCCGCGCGGCGGTCTTGAACGCCTCCTCGACATTGCCGCTTTGCTTCGGGTCAACCTCCCGCTTGCGCGCGGGCGCCTTGCGGATGTGATCATAGAGTGCGGCCATGCTGGGGAAGGGCGGTTTGGCATCCGACCACTCGACCTTGAGGGCCTCCGCCGCCTTGATGGCGTCCCACTCCTTCTCGGCGACCACGCCCAGGAAGCCTTGATCCCATACGACCCTTGCGCCCGGAATCCCCTTGATCGAGGCTTCGTCGACCTTCACCGGCACGGCGCCGGCGACGGCCGGGCGGAGCATGCGGCCGTGCAGCATGCCGGGCAGCTTGACGTCGGTGCAGAAATCCTCGGTGCAAAAGACTTTCGGCGCGACATCGGCGCGCGGCAGCGGTTGGCCGACGATCTTGTGGTCCTTCGGGTCCTTCGGCTTCGCCTTGCCGGGCGCGTAGAGGAGGTTTCCGATCTGCTTGTTCCAGTCGAGCTGGGCGTTGAAATACTTGCCGCCGATCAGCTCCGCATAGGTGACGCTGCGCGCCGGCTCGCTCGCCACCTTGGCGATGCCGTCGGCGACCGTGATCTGCTCGGCCGAAACACCAAGCTTGCCGGCCGCCATCTCCACCAGCAGGCGGCGTGCTTCTGCCGCCGCGACGCGCATCTGCTTGCCGCCGAGCTGGACGCCGGTCGAGCCGGATGCGCCCCCCTGATTCACGGTCAAGTCGGTGTCGCCCATGATGACCGTGACCCGGTCGAATGGAACGTCCAGCTCCTCCGCCACGATCTGTCCGATGGCGGTGAACAGGCCCTGGCCCATGTCCATCTTGCCGAAATAGGCCGTGACGCCGCCGTCGGCATTGACGGCGATGTAGGAGTCGAGCTCGTTCGGCACGAGCGGCGGGCGCGTGCCCTGGGCGGCGGCCGAATCGATCGCGAGCACAGTATCGAAGGCGACCGGCATGCCGATCGAGACGACCAGCGCGCCGCCGGTCTTCAGCAGGGCACGGCGGGAGAACGTGGCGAGCTTATCGATCTTTGTCATGACGATCTCCCTCAGCCCATTATCTGCGCGGCGCGCTTCATCGCGCGCAGAATGCTGGCATGGGTGCCGCAACGGCACTTGAGGCCCGACAGCGCCTCCTTGATCTCGGCGTCGGTCGGCTTCGGCTTGTCGCGCAACAACGCCGCGCCGGTCATGATCCAGCCGTTGATGCAGTAGCCGCACTGCAGCACTTCTTCCTCCACATAGGCCTTCTGCAGCGGATGCGGCTTCTCGGGCGTTCCGAGACCGGCGAGCGTCACGATCTTGCCGTTGCCGACCGCCGCGAGCGGCGTCACGCACGAGCGGATCGGCTGCCCGTCGAGATGCACCGTGCACGCGCCGCATTGCGCGAGCCCACAGCCGAAATGCGGATTGTTCAGCCCAATGTCGTTGCGCAACGCATAGAGCAGCGGCATGTCGGGATCGGCATCGACGGAATGCGTCGTGCCGTTGACGTTGAGGGAAAACTTTTGGCTCATCGCGAGATGTCCTCCCCTGCGAGGTGAATGAAGCCGGACCGCCGTGCCCCGGAATTTCCCCGCGGCGAGCGGCGGGGACTTTGGGTACGCTGGCGCCGTCGCAAGCTAGCGCCGGATCGGGTCGGTGGGAACAGGCCCCGGCAGACAATTTTTGCAGTGGTTACGCGACGGAATGCATACCGTGCACGTGAATGTCCAGAATTTTGGCGGGGGAGGAAGGAATTGAACCCTCTCCGACGCGGAGTTGGAAGCCGCCGCTCTACCAGATGAGCTACACCCCCAGTATTGGTCCCGGCCGGCAGGATCGAACTGCCGGCTACGGAGCCACAATCCGTCGCTCTCCCACTGAGCTAAGCCGGGGCGCACTTCCCGCCGTGCAACGGCGATGGGAAGTGAAGAAAAAGAGCTGGTCGTGACGGGATGCATCGAACATCCGACCTTCCCGTTATGAGCGGGACGCTCTGGCCCTCTGAGCTACGTCACGTTTGGCAGGCGAGGATGGAATCGAACCACCGACCTTCAGATTCAAAATCTGCCGCGCTACCGGCTGCGCCACTCGCCCAAGAGTTTTCGTACCGGTGTTCCCTACGCACGCTTGTCCGGTGCAAGCTTGAACTGTATTTGCGCCTACGCCGACGATGTAATACGCCTCGTCATGAAGACATTGCCGGTTCGATTGCCCGAAGCATTGGTGGCCCACATCGAGGCCGAGTCGCGCCGGCGCAAGCGGTCGAAATCTGACGTGGTGCGCGAGTGGCTGACGAAGGCAGAGGGCTTGAGCCGGTGCCAGCCGGCGTCGCTCGACGCCATCGCCGACGTCATCGGCTCGGTCGACTCGCTACCGTGCGATTTGAGCGCGTGGACAAAGAACTACCTGAAGTCGACCGGCTCTGGCGACAAGCGCGCTCGTTGACGCCGGTTTCTTCTTTAAGATTTATTCGGTTCGAGACCGTGCCCCGCTTGCTGGGAGAGGTCGGAGCAAGGGGATTCTTGCGCTTGTTCCGGGTGAGGGGGCTCTCCACGAGTCTCAGCCTGTGGAGAGCACCCCTTCTGTCCGCGATTTTGATTATAGGCTCCGCTAGCGGGCGGTTGTCGAAAGCAACCACCCACCCGCGCCGCTCCTTCGCCAAAGAGCAAGCTCGCGGGCTTTGCCGCCGACTATTATGCCCGATTGACTGCGAGTGTGTTTGGTCGGTTCGAAAGAACCTCTGTGATCAGACTTCAGGTCGCTGTTCACTTCGCGCACTGGTCGAATTCTTTAGCCCGATTCGCGTAGTCGACGCAAAAGTCATCCTTGCCCGACGCCGACGTCACCGCCTTGCCGTCGAACGTGGCATGAATGACTTTGCTCTTTGTGATCAACAGGCGGTCGTTGGCGCATGCCTTCAACGCGGCAGCCTGGCAAGCTGCAACGCTATCGGCGGGCTCAGGCAGCACGCAGGTTTGCGTGCCGTTGCATTTCGAATAGCTCTCCGCTTCCTTGCCTGGGCAAGCGGTGCGGATGTATTCGACTGCGCATGTTCCCGCGGCCGCCGTGCCGGCGGTCGCCATGAGCGCGGCCACCGTGCCGGTGGTCGCCACGAGCAGGAGTACCGCACTGGTCCGAATCAAATAATGGGATTTCATTGTTTCGCCTCCTTTTTGCGAGGACCGAGCGATACCAAGCTTTGATTTCAGCTGCGTGACAGAGACGGACGACGGCTCGATCGAAGCGATGATGCGATGGGCCGCTCACGCGATCACTCCACCGCATTGAGCCGGCATCGGTAGACGGCAGCGGATGATCCGCGCGCGATGCTGGACGCAGGACCCCGACTGGCCTCATTAGGCGGAAGGCCCTGCCGCCGGCTTCCGGTCCACCTACGTCTATCCCGGTATATTGGACATCCGTTGGACACGTCGCGCGGAGCCACGGATAAGTATTTGAAAATATTGGTGCTCCCTAGCGGTTTCGATCCGCTTTCGCCTCTTTGAAAGAGAGGCATCCTAGCCAGTAGACGAAGGGAGCTTTGGTGCGTGCCAGGAGGATCGAACTCCTACCGCTTGGTTGGAAGCCAAGCACGCACCGCAGTACGCCAGACCCGCAAGAAATTGGCGGAGAGTTGAGAGCTATGAGAGCGTGGAGTTGCGGGCGGGGGTCGAAGCCGCGTGCTGGGGTTTTGCATACCGGCCGATATCCGCTCTCCGCACCGCAACTAAATCGCTTGATGTTGAACTGAAAGAGCGGGGTAGGGTGGGCAAAGGCGCACAGCGCCGTGCCCACGTGATTCTTAAGCACAGCCGCTCCGCCAGCGGCGCGGATTCGGTGGGCACGCTTCGCTTTGCCCACCGTACGCCGCTGAAGTTGAACTAAAGAATCGGCCGCGGCGGCGTGATTGGCCGGGAAGGTAGTGCTCGAACCCACGGCCTTCGCGTTCAGAGCGCGACGCTCCACCAACTGAGCTACTTCCCTAAAGCCGCTTGCGCTCCATCGAAAGCTTCGGTTCGGCGCTCTCCATCACGTCCTGCTCGCTTGCCATTGGCAGCTTTCGTTGCCCGAAAGCGAGCCCGCGATGTGCCCGGACGTGAGACGGCCGATCCAGTGTTGGGTAATGCCCAAAGCCGCGTGGCGCGTGAAGGAGACGCTACCGCCGTTGACGCGTCCGTCGGTGATCGTGCCGTCGTCGCCGAAAGTCGTCCCCGCATACTCGCCGGTAAATTGTCCGCCGGATGTTTCGGAGACGGCAAATTCTCCGTGCCAATGCCCGCTCGGGCAGTCCGCGGTCCAACGCCACCGGCCCGACACCGAACCACCGGACGGCGTTTCGCGCAGAGTGCTCTGACGCGATTTCGGTGCGCCGCTCTGACGCGGCGGAGGGGCTTCTTCTCCGCCCGACGCCGATTTGTCCTGCTTGCCGATGGTCCCGCCGGTGCTGCCGGATTGAACCTGGGCGGCGGTGATCGTCGGCCCGTAGAGCACCACTATGGCCAAGACGAGCGGAGCAATGCGATGCATAAAACCCTCCAATGGGCGACGCCCACGACGTCGAGATCGTAGACTATCACAAGGGGTGAGCGCGTGCGGCCAGCGGATGCGGCGTGACGAACGCGGCGTTGCATCGACGGGATTTCGCATTGGTGGCGTGTACCGAGGTGGTGCGGCGACGGAGATTCGAACTCCGACCGTCGTGCCTGAGAAGCACGGGTCCTGACCGTTAGACGACCGCCGCAAAAAATGGCTCTCGGGGTAGGATTCGAACCCACATTCGGCGGGTAACAACCGCTGGTCCTGCCGTTGGACGACCCGAGAAGAATGGTGGAGCTGTGGGGAATCGAACCCCACGACGGCAATCTTGCAAGGATCGCCCGCTGACCACAGCCAGTCCTGTGGCGCCTAGAGATGGAATCGAACCATCGGCGCGCGGCTCTTCGGGCCGCCGCTCTACCCCTGAGCTACCTAGGCGTTTTTTTGGAGCGGATGCTGGGTGCGGTACGATATGTGCCCCAAGCGGATTTCGGAGAAGACCTGCCCTCAGGCCGGCTTGCGTTTCAGGCGCTCGAGCCCCTGCCGCTCTTCCGGGCGCAGATAGACGACCTCGGTCAGGGCGCCGATCGCCGCGCTGGTGTCGAAGTAGCCGAAGCGGGTCTCGCCGTTGCGGCCGGTCTGCACGAGCTTGAACCCGCGCGCCTGCATGTCGGCGACAGCCTTGTCGTAATCCTCGACCATGATGCCGAAATGCTGCATCCCGCCTTGCGGGTTCTGCTGCAGGAACTCCGAATAGGTGCTGGTGCCCGAATGCGGCTCGATCAATTCGATCTGGATCTGGCCGCAATAGCCGAAGGCGAGGCTTTTGTGCAGATCCGCCGGCTTGCCGTTATAGGTCTGATCCTGAATCTGTGCGTTCTCGATGACCAAAAAATCGAGAACGCCGAGCTTCTCCTTGAAGAAGGAGATGGCGGCTTTCAGGTCCGGAACCACGAAGCCGATCTGGAAAACTCCGTCGGATAAAGTCGGCGCAGTCATCGCATTTCCTTCCCTCTGAGCTTGGTTGGGCCGGCAAGCCCTTCTGCAGATGCCGATCGCGGCCCCATGTCACCACGCCATGCTGCCGCCGTCGATGTCCGATCCGGCGATGAACGAGCTTTCGTCCGACGCCCGGAACATGACCGCTGAATCGCTCCGGCGCACGACGCCGCCGAATTCGTGAACAACCCTGTGATTATTGTCGGCCGTGACCCAAATACCACAGTAACCGGCCGTGACGGCGCTAAATTGATCCTCTCGGCTTGAACGGCAGATTCGGACCATTGGTTAGCTCGGAAATAGACGCGGCCCCGCGCTCCGGCGGAGCACCTTATCTACGCCGCGGCTTGAGCCGCATCTTTCAAATCCCGTCGTGGAGGACGTCGGGTGGCAAAGTGGCGGCCGAGCGCGCCGGTGTGGCAGGCCTTCGCGGACCTCCGCGGCTGCTTTACATCGACGGCGTGCGCGCGATTGCGATCATCGCGGTTGTCGCCTTTCACGCGCATATTCCCGGCTTCCGCGGCGGCTTCGTCGGGGTCGATATATTCTTCGTGATCTCGGGCTTCCTGATCACGCAGCAGATCGTCGGCCAGATGCTGGCCGGCTCTTTCTCGGCAACCGACTTCTACGCGCGCCGCATTCTGCGCATTTTTCCGCCTCTGCTGCTGGTCACCGTCGCCACGCTCGCGCTCGCGACACTGTTTCCGCTGCTGCCGCAGGAACGCGGCGAGCTCGCCAGCTCCGCCGCGGCGACCGCGGCCATGATCTCGAACTATCACTTCACGTCGGGCACGGAGTACTTTTCGGTACATTCCGAAATCAACCCGCTGCTGCACACATGGTCACTGGGGGTCGAGGAGCAATATTATCTACTGGCGCCGGCGTTTGCGGCTGCGATCATCTCTCTGGCCGTCTGGCGCAAGTGGAGGCCGACGCGTGCGCTGGTAGTCTTCGGCCTGGTCGCGATCTTCGCTTCCTACGTTACGCTCGCGGTCCTGACCAAGACCGATCACCGCCTTGCCTTCTTTTCAGTCATGTCGCGGGCGTGGCAATTCTCCTTGGGCGGCCTGCTCGCCGTTGCGGTTCTCAAAGAGATTCTGGTGCCCGAGCGATTCCGATCGGCGTGCGGGCTCGTCGGCCTCTTGGCCGTCGCGGCTTCGATCCTGCTCTACAACGAGCACATCAGCTATCCGGGGCTCGCGGCGGCCTTATTGCCCACTATCGGTACGTTCCTCCTGCTCGCCTCGGGCGTCCCCGACGAGAAATCTCGCCTGATCCGAATCCTGGCGAGCCCCCCGGCGGTGGCGGTCGGCGTGCTGTCGTACAGCTGGTACCTCTGGCATTGGCCGCTGACGGAGCTGTCGCGGACGCTGGCGATCGGACAGGACAGCCTCTGGAAAGACGTCGCCGCGTCCGTCGCGGCACTGGCGCTGTCGATCCCGACCTACCTGTTCCTCGAGCGGCCGCTGAAGACATTGCGGCGGCCGCAGATCACGCGTGCCTTCGGCGGCCGCATCGTGGCCGCCGGCGTCGCCGGCTCGGCACTCATTGCGGTGGGTGCGTGGATGCTGGCGCCCGCCCCTGGGGCCGATCGCGACTTGCAAGCGGTCGAGACGGCCCGGCCGTCCCGCAACGTGTCGGATTGCGTGCCGCGCCAGAGCGCCCCGAAATTCGGATATATCGCGCCATGCGTCGTCGGCGCCGCGGGAGAACCGAGCGTCGTGTTCTGGGGCGATTCCCACGCGTTGATGCTGAAGCCGGTGGCTGAATGGTCGGCGCGCGACGAGAATCAAACGTCGATCGTGCTCGGCAAACCGTCGTGCCCGCCGCTGCTCGGCATCGAGATCGATTATTTCGTCTTGCGAACGTGCGCCGACGACAATGACGATATTCTGGGCTGGATCCAGCGGCAGCAAGCGACTCCCGTGGTGGGCGCCGTCTTGGCGGCGCGGTGGTCGCTCTACAACGGACAGGACACGCCGGACGGCGACGCCGAGCTGCCGCGCATGCTGTGGCGAGACGGCAATCGGCCGCGGAACGACTACGCCGATATGCTCCGCGGCGGTCTCGCCGATCTGCTGACGATGCTGTCCCCGCGCCGGCGGCTGCTCGTCATGGGGCCGGTGCCGGAGCTCAGGCGCCCCATCGCGAATTGCCTGCTGCGGGCGCAAATGAACGGACAGTCGCGCGACTCCTGCGCCCTCGATCGATCCGACGTCGAACGGCGGCGCCACGAGGCCGTGGAGATTCTGCGGCGCGTGGTGGCGAGGTTCCCGAACGCCAGGATGATCGATCCTCTGGAAGTATTCTGCGACCGCGACAAATGCTGGCCGTTCGGTCCCCAGGGCGTCTTCTATAACGACAACGATCACCTCAGCGCGCTGGGCGGGGAGATGCTGTACCAGCACTTCCAGCAAGATTTCCGCTGGGTTTACCGGGCGGCCGCAGCTGAGCTGATGTGAACTCGGCCGCCGCAGGTCAGTCGGCGGGGGTCATCCGGGCGCGTCGAAGCCGACATACACAACGACGGGTCCGGGCGCCGGGGTCCCGGTCGCGGGAATGATCAGATCGTCGGCAATGCTGCTGAAATCCACGTCCCTCCGGTCGCGGGTGATCGTCACCGCGACACGAACCTGCTTACTGACGATGGTCTTTGGCTCCGGACCTTGCTGCACGATCGTGTAGCGTATGGGAATCTCGACTTGCCCGCCGCGCCCCGCCGATCTGACCATCAGGTGGCCATGCACGGCGACTTTCATGCGAATCGAGTCTCCGAGGGTCGCGCATTCGCGCAATGTGCTGCCGATCAATCCCTCGTAACGTGGCCTGCCTGCCGATTTTGCCCCTGCATCGACGCTCATCGTCCCCGCCCCGTCCCGGATGCTGACCACGGGACAGCTGCCCTCCGGCGACGATAGCGCCGCGGTCGTGACTGGGGGCGCGGAGTTATCGAACAGGCCTCCGGGACCGATCAGCAGTTTATCCGGGTAGCCGCCGTTCGTATTGGAGGCGAGGGTCGGGCTCGAGCTCAAGTTTGCTGAGCAACCCGCGACCGCCGACGCTAGCGCAACCAGCGCTACAATGACAGCCGCGCTTGCGCGCTTTTGTCCAACGATGATCTGTCGCCGATGCATGACGTGCTACACCTTACAACACTCGGAACCTCGGTCTGTTGTCGCTTCCCTAGCATGCTCACGTTTTTGCAACAAATGACTACAATCGAACCGTCGGCCGAGGCGCAGGCGACGAAAGCCGGCAACTCGCTGTGAAGTTTGCGAGCAAGCGACTCAACAGCATGCGCGATCCAGTTCGAATCCGCCGATTTGGAGAGGGAGGCGCCGGTATCCCGCGGACGCTTCGGTCGGTTGTCCGCGTCCGGGCGCGAAAGGGGATGTTGTTAAACTGAGGCCTGCAAGACGGCCGGCTATCACCCGGGGTCTTGACCAAGACGCGTCCACTATGCTGCCAAAATGGCCGCAACCTCACTATCGAACCGGTGCTAGTCTACTCCCAACCGAATCGGGAGCGCGGTGAATCGCGCCTTAGTTTGCCCCAGCGTCCGGCACATTGGAGGGCCGCCGTGAGGCGCGGGCAACGTTGTTGGGCGGGGTCAGGCATGGCATCCGACCGTCCGAGCGCCTCAGGGGCTTGAAGGAACGTTGAACGAAGCGGGTGAAAAATACGCATGAACGGACAACCAACAACGTTCCAGGCCGCATTCCAGCAGGCGATAGCGTTCCATCAGGCCGGTCGGCTGGCAGAGGCGGAGCAGATCTATCGGCGGATCCTGCAGGCGCAACCCGAGCAATTTGATTGCCTGCATCTGTTAGGGGTCGTTTACGCTCAACGTGGCGATTTCGCCGAGGCCGTGCGCCAAATCGATGCCGCTTTGCGGATAAATCCAAACGTTGCTGCCGTGCACAACAATCGGGGAGGTGCGCTTTTGGAGCTGCAGCGTCCTGATGAGGCGCTGGCGAGTTACGAACGTTCGATAGCCCTCAAGCCGAATTTCGCCGAAGCCTTCTACGGTCGGGGGAATGCCTTTCGGCAGCTGCAGCGTCCGCATGAGGCTCTCGCGAGCTACGATCGAGCGATCGCCCTCAGGCCGAACTACCCCGAAGCGTATAACAACCAAGGCTTTCTGCTTTGGGAGCTCAAGCGTCCAGATGAGGCTCTGGCGAGCTACGATCGGGCGATCGCCCTCAAGCCGGATTACCCGGAAGCCTTTAACAATCGAGGTATTGCCCTTCGCGAGCTGAAGCGTCCGGACGAGGCTTTGGCGAGCTACGATCGAGCGATCGCCCTCAAGCCGAACCACGCCGAAGCGTTTAACAACCGAGGCATTGTGCTTTGGGAGCTGA
This sequence comes from Xanthobacteraceae bacterium, assembly GCA_052148715.1. Taxonomy (GTDB): domain Bacteria; phylum Pseudomonadota; class Alphaproteobacteria; order Rhizobiales; family Xanthobacteraceae; genus JBKQHQ01. Next base: position 122,554 of record JBKQHQ010000081.1, read on the forward strand.
AGCGTCCAGATGAGGCTCTGTCGAGTTGCGAGCAGGCGATCGCCCTCAAGCCGGACTACGCGGAAGCCTTTAACAGTCGGGGGAATGCGTTTCGGGAGTTGAAGCGTCCAGATGAAGCTCTAGCGAGCTACGATCGAGCGATTGCTTTCAATCCGCACTACGCCGAAGCGTATAACAACCGAGGCATTCTGCTTTCGGAACTCAAGCGTCTAGATGAGGCTCTGGCGAGTTATGAGCGGGCGATTGCGCTCAAGGCCGACTACGCGGAAGCCTTTAACAACCGAGGCGATCCCCTTCGGAGGCTGCTGCGTTTGGATGAAGCGTTGGCGAGCTACGATCGAGCGATCGCCCTCAAGCCGGACTACGCCGATGCCTTTTACAACCATGGCGTTGTGCTTGTGGACCTGCGGCGTTTGGATGAGGCTCTGGCGAGTTTCGACCGAGCGGTGGCTGCGAAGGCTGATCACCGTTATGCGTTCGGCAGAGCCGCGGACTGTGTGATTACGCTCTGCGACTGGGACCGGCGTACACGGTTCGCCGCGGATTTGAATGCACATGTCTCCGGCAAGAAGTCGATCGTTCCTCCTTTTGGGCTGCTTGGTTACAGCGACGATCCCGGACTGCACCTGCAATGCGCCAGGAACTATATCGATGATACGGTTCCGTTGCCCCCGCGGCCATTGTGGACCGGCGAGACCTGGCGCCATGACAAGTTGCGGGTCGCTTATCTGTCGGCGGATTTCCGTCGGCACGCTGTGGCGTATCTGATGGCGGGACTGTTTGAGCAGCACGACCGCTCGCGATTCGAGATCATCGGCGTGTCATTCGGCGTGGATGACGGAAGCGAGATGCGCGAGCGGCTCGTCGCGGCATTTGATCAGTTTTACGATGTCCGCACCAAAAGCGATGAGGAAGTTGCCAAGCTCCTTCACGATCGACAGGTCGACATCGTGATTGATCTGATGGGATACACGCACGACGCGCGGCCCGGCATTCTGGCGTATCGCCCGGCGCCGATCCACGTGAGTTATCTCGGGTTTCCCGCGACGATGGGAGCTGAGTTCATCGATTATATTATCGCGGACGCGATCGTTTTGCCATTCGATCAGCGGTCTTATTATACCGAAAATATCGTTCATCTGCCCGACTGCTATCAAGTGAGCGACAGCAAGCGTCCGATCGCATCGCGCATGCCGGCGCGGGAAGCTCTCGGTTTGCCGGGCGAGGGCTTCGTGTTCTGCTGTTTCAACAACTCGTGGAAAATCGCGCCGCCAGTGTTCGATATCTGGATGAGACTGTTGAAAGCGGTCGACCGCAGCGTGCTGTGGTTATCCCCCGACAATGCCACGGCCGAGGCCAATTTGCGGCGCGAGGCGCAATACCGGGGCGTCGACCCCGGCAGACTGATGTTTATGCGCAGAGTCGAGTACGCGGATTACCTGGTACGCTACCGCCTTGCCGATTTGTTTTTGGATACTCTGCCCTACAATGCCGGGGCGACTGCCAGCGACGCGCTGTGGGCCGGGTTACCCGTGATTACTTGTTCCGGCCACGCGTTTACGGCCCGGATGGCTGGAAGCCTACTGCATGGAGCCGGTCTGCCGGAACTCGTCACGCACAGCCTTGAGGATTATGAAGCGCTAGCGCTGCGGCTGGCGAAGGATCCCGTGCTCCTCGAAGGATATCGCAAACGATTGGTCACGAACCGGCTGACGCATCCTTTGTTTGACGCCGACCGCTTCCGGCGCCACGTCGAGGCTGCCTACACGACCATGTGGGAAAAGTGGCAACGCGGCGAACCGCCCGCGAGCTTTTCGGTCGAGCAACTTGGTCCGCTCGTCGGGCGGTGACGATTCTCCGACAACCCGCGATAGGTGCAAAGGGTCGTTGGGAACCCTCGCGCACGTTCTCCGGCGCGCCGCCCTCCGCCGAGGATTAAGCGTCCTCGAAAAGCTTCACAACACTTGGGGAGTTGGCTCGCGGCAGGCGGCCCAACTCTATTCGATGTTGCAGATAGCCGTACCTCACTATCGAAACCGGTGCTAGTCTACTTAAAACCGAATCGGCGGGTGCGTTGAGTCGTGCCGTGTTTGTTCTAGCACCAGCTTGAGGCCACCTCGCCGACCGATCAATGGTGTTTTCGGACTACCCGCGTGAACCGCAAACAGCGTCGAGCCGCAGCAAGACAGTCTCACACCTCCGCATTTGCGCGTCCGCAATTCGTCATTGAGGGGTTGGGTCACCATCGGGCAGGCCGGCTGGATCAGGCAAGAGCCCTTTATCTCAAGGCGCTGGCGGTACAGCCCAACGACGCCGATGCGCTGCATTTTCTGGGAGTCTTGCGCAACCAGCAGGGCAGCTTCTTGGAAGCGGTCGAGCTGGTTACCAGGGCAATCGCCCTCAAGCCGAACTATCCCGAGGCATACGGCAACTTGGCCGCTATGCTCTCCGCGCACGGCAGGCTCGACGAGGCCTTGGCGAGCTACGAGAAGGCGCTCGCGCTCAATCCCACCCAAGCGGAGACCCTCAATAACCGCGGCAACGCGCTGCAGGAGCTGAAGCGGGTCGATGAGGCGCTCGCAAGCTACGATCGGGCGATCGCCTTCAAGTCGGACTATGCGGAAGCCTTTAACAATCGAGGGAATGCGCTTCGGGAGCTGAAGCGTCCGGAAGAGGCTTTGGCGAGCTACGATCGAGCGATCGCCCTCAAGCCGGACTACGCCGGAGCCTTTAACAACCGAGGCATTGCGCTACGGGAGCTGCAGCGTCCAGCCGAGGCTCTAGCGAGTTGCGAGCGGGCGATCGCCCTCAAGCCGGATTATGCGGAAGCCTTTAACAGCCGAGGGAATGCCCTTCGCGAGCTGAAGCGTCCGAAAGAGGCTTTGGCAAGCTACGATCGAGCGATCACGCTCAGGCCGAACTACGCCGAAGCCTTTAACAACCGAGGCATTGTGCTCTCGGATCTGAAGCGTCCAGATGAGGCTTTGGGGAGTTGCGAACGCGCGATCGCCCTCAAGCCGGATTACGCGGATGCCTTTAACAGTCGAGGGAATGCTCTTCGCGAGCTGAAGCGTCCTGACGAGGCTTTGGCGAGCTATGATCGAGCGATCGCCCTCGAGCCGAGCTACGCCGAAGCCTTTAACAACCGAGGCATTGCGCTTGCGGAGCTCAGGCGTCTGGACGAGGCGCTGGCGAGCTACGATCGGGCGATCGCGCTCAGAGCCGACCACGCGGAAGCCTTTAATAACCGAGGCAATGCGCTTTGGGAGCTGCGGCGTTTGGATGAGGCTCTGGCGAGTTTCGACCGAGCGATAGCTGCGAAGCCGGATCACGCCCATGCGTTCGGCGCAGCCGCGGACTGTGTGATCAAGCTCTGCGACTGGGGCCGGCGGGCACGGATCGCCGCGGAGCTGAATGCACACGTCTTCGGCAAGAAGTCGATCATTCCTCCCTTCGTGCTGCTCGGTTACAGCGATGATCCCGGGCTGCAACTGCAATGCGCCAGGAACTATATCGAGGAGAAGGTCCCATTGCCCCCTCGACCATTGTGGACCGGGGCGGCGTGGCGCCATGGAAAGGTGCGGGTCGCCTATCTGTCGGCAGATTTCCGCCGGCATCCAATAATGCAACTAATAGCGGGGCTATTTGAGCGGCACGACCGCTCGCGATTCGAGATCATCGGCGTGTCATTTGGAGTGGATGACGGAAGCGAAACGCGCAAGCGGGCCGTCGCGGCATTTGATCGGTTTTACAATGTCCGCAGAAAGGGCGATGAGGAAGTCGCCAAGCTCCTTCACGATCTGCAGGTCGACATTGCGATTGATCTAATGGGTTATACGCAGGATGCGCGGCCCGGCATTCTTGCGTATCGTCCGGCGCCGATCCAAACAAGCTATCTCGGCTTTCTCGGCACGACGGGGGCCGAGTTCATCGACTATATCATCGTCGACAAGACGGCGGTGCCGCTCGAGCACCAGCCGTTCTATACGGAGAGGATCGTTCACCTGCCGGATTGCTATCAGGTCAACGACGCCAAGCGGAAGATCGCTGAAGCGGCGCCCTCGCGGCAGGAAGCCGGGCTTCCGGAGAATGGCTTCGTCTTTTGTTGCTTCAACAATAACTGGAAGATCACTCCCGACGTGTTCAGCGTCTGGATGCGGCTCTTGGGTACGATTGAAGGCAGCGTATTGTGGCTGCTGCGCGACAACGAGAGCGCCGAGCGGAACCTGCGCAAGGAAGCGCAGGCACGCGGCATCGACCCGCTCCGGCTCATCTTCGCCGGCCGTTTGCCATTCGACGAGCATCTGGCGCGCCACCGTCTCGCCGATCTGTTTCTCGACACGCTGCCGTGCAACGCCGGCGCGACGGCGAGCGACGCGCTGTGGGGGGGCCTTCCGGTGCTGACATGTGAAGGCGCAGCCTTTGCGGGACGGGTTGCGGCAAGCCTGCTGTATGCGGTGGGATTGCCCGAGCTCGTGACGAATTCTTTGGAAGAATATGAAGGCTTGGCCCTGAGACTGGCCACTGACCCGCCCCGCCTCCAATCGATTCGGCGCGGGCTTGGAGCGAACCGACTGACTCACCCGCTTTTCGACACCGACCGATTTCGGCGCCATATCGAGGCGGCCTATATGACCATGTGGGAAATGTGGCAGCGCGGCGAACCGCCTGCGAGCTTTGCGGTCGAGCAACTTGGTCCACTCGTCGGGCGGTGAAGATTCGATGCAAGCTGGATCGTAGATTGGGTTCTTGCTTTTGATGAAGCCAATCGGAAGAACACGGGATACCAATCATCAGCTGAATTTTGCGATCCGGCCTAGTCGCGGTAAGCATCAGCGGCCTACACTCGGCCGTCGTCGCCGCAACTCGGCGATCCAAGCGTCGCCACAATTGTTGCGGCGCTCGAGGCTTGGCTTTGCCTAAAGCATGTTCCGGTGAAATCGACGCACCGACTTACTTCACCTCTCCCCGCTTGCGGGGAGAGGTCGGAGCAAGCGCAGTTTTGCGCTTGTTCCGGGTGAGGGGGACTTTCCGCGAGTCTGAGCCTGTGGAGAGGCCCCCTCACCCGCCATCCTCGCTGGCGCTCGGACGGGTCAGGAACGAAAATCTCATTTTTGCGGGCAGGTCAAAGTGAAGCCTGCTGGCAAAGGATTTCCCCGTCTCTTTCTGTTGACCACCTCTGCAGTGTTCAAGCAATACCTGCGGCTCTTCCCGCAGTCGGACATCGTGCGGCGCAATTTGGACGGTGCGACCAAGATCTTGTCCGCCTCGGCTGTCTTGCCTTCTCCCGTATTGTCGAACAGATAATCGAGCACATGCTGATAAGCAGCGCACGCACTAATAGCTTCTGGCGGTTCAGCTTTATCGTTAGCCGATGGCACTCCCGGCTGCTCGGCCGTTGATCCCGGGCACGTTAACGCGAACTCTGTCGGCAACGACTGGCCTTCGTTTTTTTCAATCGCCTTTTGTATATTATTCAACGTGTTCACACAATACTTTCTGCTTTTCTGGCAATCGGATATTAGAATCTGCAACCTTTCCTTGGCCGCGGTGTAATATTTACCACCTGCTTCAAGATTACGTGAGAATTGCGCGTATCCAAAATAATACTCGGAACACGCCTTGTTCGCTTCGGGTGGATCGTCGTCGGCCCTTGCCGCTGCTAGAGCGCAACAGGTCGTCGCCAGTATGAGGATCGGCAATCTCATGTTCGTCCCGATCTTGCGCCCGCCGGCCGAGGCGACAACAGCTCGTCAAGCTGAGGTCTGCAAGGCGTCCACCCAGCGGCAGTTTACACCGCGCTGTAGCGGGTTTGCAGTCGTCGCCCCACCTTTTGACCCGACAGCGCAATCGACTTCGTGTACGCGCTCGGCGGTTTCGAAGTATCGCAGATGCCGGGTGCGACCACCTTGACCCGGGCGCATATTCAGCAACCGCCCGCACTCCACGCACTTATGCCACAAGACTAGGCGCCTAGACATGCCCGCGATTGCAAGGCCGGGGTACGCGCGAAGCTCCTCTACCGTGGACTTGCCCGGACAAGCGGGCCGCCAGTCCAACCAGTCCCCGACATGGCGCAACCGAGTTGCGCCGCTATGGGCCTGGTGCGCATCCACCCCGAATCGGCGGGAGCGACAGAAAACTCAATCGGTGTCCCGTGAGTTATCCACAGCCGGGAGCTGCCAGTCCCGAGATTTATCCGGCATGCGAGCCGCTAAAAGCGGCCAGTTACGCGACATTTGTGACGTTTATGCAACGGCCGCCTACAATTGCACCATTGTCGCCTAAATCGCTGGTATCCGGATAGCGAATCGCCCCAATCTGGCGCCAGCACGGACCGACTAGTTCCGCGTTCCCCAACAGTTCCGCGTTTCGGTTCAGTCCTCACATAGAAGGGAGACGTCCATGACGCGTATGAAAAACATTTTGCTCGGAACGGTCGCAACGGCCGCGCTGTCCGCCTTAGCACCCGCGGCCTACGCCGCGGATATGGATGTGAAGGCTCCGGTCGTCGGTGATGTGAAGGTCAGCTTCTTCGGAACGATTGACGTCGGGGCGTACTGCGGAAGCGCCGTCTCTCCTATGACCGGCAATGGCCTTCCCGACTACTATCTATTTAGCACCCCTAACGTCTCACCGGGTGCGGGTTGCGCTATCGCCGGTAACGCCCTCGATATATCGAACATTGGCGTGAATGTCGAAAAATCCATGGGATATGGCTTTACGGCCATCGGCCGTCTCCAGACCTTCTACAATCCGTGGTCCGGAGAGTCCATCAGTGCTCCCGGGAGCATTGTTAGAACTAACAGCCAAACGTTGGGAAACGCGGGAGGGTTTGGCGACGGGGGCTTTTACGGCCAGCTGCTCAATGGCGACGTCTTTGCGGGCGTGAGTCATCCCGTCTTTGGCACGGTCACGGTCGGACGCCTCAAGACGCTGGAGTTCGATGACTTCCTGGTGTACGACCCGCAAAATCAATCCCCTGCGTTCTCGATGATCGGCTTCTACGGCTCCCTTGCGGGGGGCGGCGATACCGAGAACCGCCGCTGGGACAACGCGATCAAGTATGTCTGGGACAGCGGTCCGTTCCATGCCGCCGCGATGGCTTCGACCGGCATGAATGATGCCTCACAGCAGGGGGCCTGGTCGGCCGATGTCGGCTTGCACAACGTTCTCGGCGGTCTCTCGGTCGACGGGATATACACCAGCGTAAAAGACGGGGTCGCCGTACTGGGGCCGTTCGCTGTTACACCACAAAGCAACATACCCCCGACCCAAGCCTTAAGTGGGGTCGGCCTCGAGAATCAGACCAACACTAGGGTTTCGGACAATCAGAGTTATGGCGTCATGGCCAAGTACGTGTTCAACCTCGGCGGTTTGCAATCCGGCACTTACACCAAGGCGCCGGCGCCGGCATCGACGCTGACAGTCTATGGCGGCTGGGAGCACGTCACGCAAAATGACCCCAGCCACCAGATTGTTAACGGCACCAGCCAGGCCGGTGGCTATATCATGGGTTACGTGAACAACTTCGGCTTCTTGACGCCCGAGCAGATCGACCAATTCTGGGTGGGCGCAAAATATGCGGTCAACCAATGGACCTTTACGGGCGCCTACTACTACCAAGAGCGCAATAGTTGGCTGGCGGGGACTTTGTCGACGACTAACGCCGGGTACGCTGGCCTGCAAACTTCGTCGGGACCGACGGTTTGCAATCCCACTTCCTCGACAAAGCTCAATCAAGGCGCGACTGTGGTCGCTACGCCCTCGAGCAACTGCGGCGGTAACTTCCAGAGCGCGTCCTTCGTCACCGACTATGCGTTCAACAAGTACGTCGATATGTATGCCGGCCTGGTATGGGACGGAATTGCCGGCGGTTACACCAACGGCACCCAGGTGCAATCGCAAGTCATGGGGATAACGGGCTTGCGCCTGAAGTTCTAGCCGAGCTTGGCTCCTCCGACTTAAAGGCCGCCTCGTGCGGCCTTTTTGTCGTTGTGCGCTCTTGAGCGCGTCCCGTTTGTGCGCAGTCCCTGAGAGCATGGAAGTGCTTGAAGCGCTCGTCAGCGAGGCCCTTTAGGGCGACCCTAGCCCAGGCTAGGCAGCTTGATCGTCGTGACTGCGACTCTTCCATTTCGTTTTTTTTGCCGCGGGGAAAACAAAAAAGGCCGAAATGCGAAAGGCGCCCGATTAGATTATTAAGGAATACGCAAAGGTCCTTTTGCGATTGTGGCGATTTAAAAATCGCCGAACCTCCTATGTCTGGCTCGTAGCCACGGTGCCCTGCCGTGGGTAAGTCAAGCTCAGGAGAATGACCATGTTGATCAGGAACAGATTAGTCATTGCCGCGGCGCTCTTCGGCGTCGCGTCCTCGATGACGGTTGCGCATGCTGAAACGGCCTACGAGCGCAACGGCCGCGTTATCGACAGTCAAGGTTGGAGATATACCAACGGGAATTGGGATAACTCTTGCTTCCGCACTCTTGGTTATCTCTCGTCCGCGGACGCGTGTGCCGGCCACGGGGGTGGTTGATAAGAACAGCATCTGACCCCAGTCGGCGAATAGAAGTGCGCTGGGATCTCAGGCAAAAGCCGTCGGTGACGCCCGCACAAAGTCAACACCGGAGGTCGGACCTCCTCTGGTGTTGACGCCCTCTTCGGCGGATGGCCGCCTAGCTATCGCCCATCGCGGCATCAAATCCTAGCGCCTACCAGCTCCTGCGCATGCGTCGGCATCGGACATATAGCTAAGATTGAAACAACCACTGTGCCAATAGCCATTAAAATATCTCCAACCCCGGCTATCGATAGGGCTCCCATCGGGTGACTGCCGGCCGTAAGGCGCGGAGCCGTAAGGCGCTGGATGGTAATGGTACGACCGATACCGGTACTCGTCGTATTGCACAGCCTGGACTTCCGGGGCGATGCGGGCTGCGGTCGATTGCGTCCCGCCGGGGAAGGCCAGCGCTTGGCCCGTCATCAGCGGCATTATCGAAGCGCCGGCCAAGCCGGCAAGCATAGCCAACTTGCGCATGTTACATTTCCTCCCGATGGTGCGGCGGTATCGCCGGGCAGCAATGAGCCTCGTGCTGCCGCGGTTCGGCCACAGTCTATCGCCCGTTGGCAGAACGCGGAACGCCGATTGAAGTTCCGGAAATATCCTCGCAAGTCATCATCGGGCGCTGGCGTCCTGGACCCGCTTTTTTAGCACGCGGCCGATGCGCCGTCACGAAAAACAAGCCCGGCAGGTAGATAGGTAGCGCGCTCGCTCATGGGAGCCGAATTGGCCGCCGGTCGACAACAGCCGTCCACGGAGCAAGCCGCCACACAACGCAGATCATAACCAGAGGACGCGGGACTGCGGCGGCTTCGCACGCGGTCGTCATCGCGGCGAACGATCATCCGGAATCCGTCGCGTTTGACTTCGTGCACCCATTCCCGGCCGGGTAGGCACCTCGCGTGCGGGCGTCGGCATGCATGGCGCAATGACACAGAACAGCAAGTGCTTAGCGGCGCGCGGAAATGCGGCAGCTGCTATCAAACTATCGCGATCGCGCAACTTCGATCGTCGGCGGGCGTTCGCGCTGAAGGGGCGACGCTTGTGGCAGAGCCGCTGGTTGGGGCCAGGTCAAACTTACGATAGACCGTTGCCGCCCCGGGCGGCCCGCCATCGGTCAGTTCAGGAGAATGATCATGTTAACCAGGAATAAGCTGATCGTTGCCGCAGCGCTGCTGGCTTTCTCGGGAGTGGCCGCGCAGGCTCAAACGGTTGTCGGCCCCAACCGAGGCCGTATTACAGATAGTCAGGGTTGGAGATATTGGAATGGCAACTGGGATAACAGTTGCTTCCGCACTCTTGATTATCTCTCCTCCATGTCCGCGTGCAGCGGAGGGGGTGGTCAATAAGAAAGGCCTTATTTGCAGCCAGCGCCTGGCTGAAGAGGGGGAGACCAAGGGAAATCCCCATGGGGAGGCGCCGGTTGCCGGTCAAGCTTCACGGATCATTTGATAGGCAACGGAGGCGGGGCCCGGCAATGCG
>JBKQHQ010000082.1:0-28324 GCA_052148715.1 Xanthobacteraceae bacterium
GGCCCAAAACCGCGGCTTTGCTTGAAACATCTAAAAATGGTGCGCACGCTGGCGCCGACAGCTTGCGCTAGCCCCTCGACCGTGATCGGCTGATTCCAATTGGCGGCGATGAATTCCTCCGCGCGCCGGACTTGCCACGGCGCTATCCCTTGAGGCTCCCGATCGAGCAGATCACTGAAGTTGTGGCGGTTGCCGCAAAGAAACGCCACCATCAGCGCTTGCTCCATTTCCGCCAGCGCCAAAGCATGGTGGTGCGATTGGCCCGCGTCCAATTCGTCCGCGAGAAAGAGCACCAGCCGACGCAGGCTTCGCGCTCGTTCCCCGCCGAACCCGGCTGGTTCATCAAAGCGCAACGGCCCTTTGGGCGGCGCGCCGATCAAAGCGCCAAGTTTCGCAGTGAGTGCGTCGCTTCCTATCCTCAGCACGAGGTGCGCAAGGTCAGAACTGTCATCCTGGATGAGAGCCTCATTGGAGGGTACGCAGTAACATTCTCCAGGCACCGCGACGATTGGCTTTCCTTGCACGACCGTGGCGGTATTTCCCCGCAGGGTGAGCTGTAGTCTAAAAAAATTGGCCTCCGGGAACTCGATTTGGACCCGTGCTCCGAATGTGCAGTACCAAAACGACAGGTCGTTTAGCTTGTACTGGTTGATCCTGGCATCGAGCCGTCCCTCACCTAGCCGTACGGCAAACTTTCGCGCACCAGAGAACCCCATCAAGGCTGCTCTCAGCTCTTCTGCGTTTTGGGTTCTAACTACCGGAAATTGCTCCAGCAGATGTCGGCCGGTCATCGGCGATTCTCCGAATCACTAGCTCAATAGTAAGAAACGGATTGGTGCTGGCGGGCTTGCAGCATCTACGCGGTAACACCTACAGACCACGCTCGTCCGGGACCAAGACTTGATGCTCCAGCTGTCGCTCCAGTGCAATTGGCGCGCCGCCCCGAGAAGGGGGAGATGATCGAGGGAAGCGGTATCAAAGGAAGACACAAGAGGCGGAGTTTGTAGGATATCGCACGCTTCGACACCGCATCGAGCAGCCACTCGATCGGCCGGCAGATCTATTACGATGACGTGGGCGTAGCGTTGGGAGGGCGCGATGCCTTGCGCTCCGCGACATAATTTCGGCCCATGGCTCGATTGAGAGTCTCGGAAGGCAGCTCGCCGAACGCCCGGCGGTAATCCACCGCAAAGTGACCGATGTTATGAAATCCGCACGAGAGAGCCGTGCCGGTGACTGTCGTGTCGGCGTCACCGCGGTTCAGAAACTCCCGCGCATGATCGAGCCGAAGCTGCTTCACGAATACCATAGGCCCAAAACCGCGGCTTTGCTTGAAACATCTAAAAATGGTGCGCACGCTGGCGCCGACAGCGTTCGCGAGTCCCTCGATCGTGATCGGCTGATTCCAATTGGCGGCGATGAATTCCTCCGCGCGTCGGACTTGCCACGGCGCTATTCCCTGAGGTTCCCGATCGAGCAAATCACTGAAGTTGTGGCGGTTGCCGCAAAGAAATGCCACCATCAGCACCTGTTCCATTTCCGCCAGCGCCAACGCATGAAGATGCGATTGGCCGACGTCCAGTTCGTGCACAAGATAAAGCACAAACCGACGCAGACGCTCCTGTTCTCCAACGAAACCCGCCGGCTCATGAAAGCGCAACGGGCCTTTGGGTTGCGCCCCGATCAAGGCGCCAAGTTTCGCAATGAGTGCGTCGCTGCCTATCCTCAGCATCACGTGCGCAAAGTCGGCACTGTCATTCTGGATCAGCTCCTCATTGGAGGATATGGTCCAGCATTCCCCGGGCGCCGCCATGATTTGCCTGCCTTGGACCACCGCAGCGGCGTTTCCCCTCAGGACGAGCTGCACTCTAACAAAGTCAACTCCGGGAAACTCTATTCGGACTGGTGCACCGAACGTGGTGTAAAGAAACGAGGTGTCGTGTAGCTTGCACTGGTTGACCCTCGCATCGAGCCGCCCGTCGGCTAGCCGCACGTCAAAATTCCGCGCGCCAGCGAGCCTCATCACGTCCGCTCTTAGCTCGTCCGCACTTTGCGTTCTAACAACCGGAAACTGCTCGAGCAGATGTTGACCGGTCATGGGCGATTCCCCGAATCAATCGCGCCGATTGAATAGTAAGAAATTTACTGATGATAGCGGCCTCGCGGCGCCTACGCGGTACTACATACCCGCGCCGAACGATCGTTAGTGACGCCCCTGATGCCGCTTCACGGCTCAATCGGCTCGAAGACCGCAAGACGGTCAGGTGCGCGGGGGAATTTTGTCGGCTGTCGCGCGTTCCGACGCTGCCTGCGGTTGCCACCAAAGCGCTAATTTCGATTAATACACAATCATTTCGCGCAATTCATGCGTCCAAAAGTGCCGATGTGCCTCGAATGACGCCCGGCTTGGCACCGTGGGAGCCTTCATTGCACTGATCGGGTTCACGCAAAATTCGCCGTTTCGGCGCACTATGGGATCAACCTTCGGGTGAGCGGCAACACCGACCGACTTGAGAATCAAGACCGCGCAGAGCCATCCCGAGTCCATAAGGACAGTCATCATGAGCAGCGACGGCCGCATCCGGGCATGCTTGGTGCTTGACCTGATCGATCAGCCGGCGATCGTCACATCGAGAGAGTCCAAGGCATTTATCCTTGAGAGATTGCCCGGCGCTCGGATGCTTTCTTCGCTCTCACCGGCAAATTCTGCAAGACAGCGGCTTTCTTCAAGAGCCGCCACCTCATGACGCATGCGAAACCGATGCCGTCGAAGCATTGCCCGATGATCACAGCAAGTACGCTCGGCGCGCTCGTTCAAATGAACAGCGACGCACGTCACCAGAAACTGCGTTGGCTGACGAAGCTGGAGGAGGTTCGATGATCAGCGCGCATCGGGATAGAATCGTCGCTCAAGCGGCCGGTCGCGCTGCCGGAACGTTGATGGACATCACCGAGCGCCGCGAAGCCCACGCGCGCGACGGAGCCGCCGATCACGCACTGGCCTTGCTCCAATACGCTCTCGATCAAGTGGTAATCCTTGCCGTCACGGACGTGAAGGGACGCATCACCTACGCGAATGAGAAGTTCTGCGCGATCAGCGGCTATGCGCGCGAGGAATTGCTCGGCCAGGATCACTGCATCCTCAATTCCGGCCGCCATTCCAAAGAGTTCTTCCGCGACATGTACCGCACGATCGCGCGCGGCGCGGTTTGGCACGGAGAGCTCTGCAACCGGGCGAAGGATGGCTCGCACTATTGGGTCGACACGACCATCGTCCCCAGACCCGACGCGCGCGGCAAGCCTGTCGCCTACTTGGCGATCCGGGTCGATATCACGGCAAGAAAAGCGGCGGAGGCGGCGCAGATCGCGAGCGAAGGCCGTGCCCGACAAAAGTCCGCCCAGCTCGAAGCGACGCTCGCCAACATGACCCAGGGCCTATGCATGTTCGATGCCGCGCAGAGGGTCGTTGTTTGCAACAAAAAGTACGCCGAGATGTATCGCCTGGCGCCCGACGAGGTGAAGCCGGGGACGACACTGCGCGCAATCGTGTGCCGCCGCATCGAGGAGGGCATCTATGCCGGAACCGACCCGGACGAGTACCTCCGCGAGCGGCTGGCGCCGGTCACGCAGCCCTCGCATGAGATCCAGCAGCTGAGTGACGGCCGCGCGATCGCCATTTTGCGCCAACCGATGGCGGAGGGCGGATGGGTGACCACGCATACGGACATAACCGAGCGGCGGCGCGCCGACGCGCAGATCGCCTACATGGCGCGCCATGACGCCTTGACCGGTCTCGCCAACCGTGTGCTCTTTCAGGAGAAGATCGAGCAGGCGCTGATAAGCTTGCAGCAAGGCGGCGAGCGGTTCGCGGCATTCATGCTGGACCTCGATCGGTTCAAGGACGTGAACGACTCGCTTGGGCACCCCTTCGGCGATGCGCTGCTGAAGGCGGTGGCGCGGCGGCTGCGGACTTGCACGCGCGACACAGACACCGTGGCGAGATTTGGCGGTGACGAATTTGCGATACTGCAGACTACCGATTCCAATCAGAAAGAGAGCGCAATTATTCTGGCGAACAGGTTGCTGGAGAATATTAGCGCGCCGTACGACCTTGATGGCCACAAGGTGATCGTTGGGACAAGCATCGGTATCGCAATGGCGCCGGACCATGGCACCCGCGCCGACGAGCTTCTGCGCAACGCGGATCTGGCGCTCTACAAGGTCAAATCGAACGGCCGCAACGGATACCGGTTCTTCGAGCGCGAGATGGAGACCGAGGCGTGGTCGCGGCGGATACTCGAAGCGGAGCTGCGCGAAGCAATATCGTGCCACGAATTCGAGCTCTACTACCAACCCGTGATCCACAGCGCGACACGCCAGCTCGCCGGAGCGGAGGCCTTGGTCCGCTGGAGGCATCCGCTGCGCGGGATAGTCGGTCCGGACGACTTCATCCCGCTTGCCGAGGAGACCGGATTGATCGCCGAGCTCGGCGAATGGGTTCTTCGCAAGGCCTGCACCGAGGCCGCCCGTTGGGCACCCCACCTCAACGTCGCCGTCAACTTGTCCGCGGCTCAGTTTCGAAAGAGCAATCTTGTGGACGTGGTCGCCACCGCCATCCGCGATTCCGGGCTCGCCCCGGAGCGGATCGAGCTGGAGATCACCGAGTCGGTTCTGTTGCAAAAGAGTGCCGAGAATATCGGCCTCCTGCATCAGTTGCGAAGCCTCGGCCCGCGCATCGTGCTCGACGATTTCGGCACCGGATTTTCCTCATTGAGCTATGTGCAAGCGTTCCCGTTCGACAAGATCAAGATCGATAAATCGTTCGTCAATGAAATATCGAGCCGTCCCACCTGTGCCGCCATCGTGTGTGCCGTTACCGGTCTGGCGCGAAGTCTCAACATCGTTACGACCGCCGAAGGTGTCGAGACGGAAGAGCAATTCGAGCTCCTGATCGCCGCCGGATGCAACCAGGCACAGGGCTATCTGTTCGGCCAACCGCGTCCCGCCTGCGAGCTCAACTTCGCGGACGTGGAGAGCAGGGCGATCAAGGCAAAGTCAGCCTGAGGGGGGAGCCCCGGGGGAAAAAGCACGGGCAATGAACGACTCACCTTCACCCGGTGGAATGATCGGTCCGACACATGATCGCCCAGACGACCTTGGTCAATGAACTGGAAGACGCCCTCCGGCACGGCACGCCCAAGGGGCGGGCCGATATCCTGCACTACGTCACCGATCTCTTCATCTTTGGTTCATCCGAATACTCCAATGAACAGATCGCCGTATTCGACGACGTCTTCAACCGCCTCGCAGCGACGATCGAGGTGTCGGCTCGGGTCATACTCGCGACCCGCCTTGCAAAGCTCCCCAATGCGCCGCCCATCGTGATTCAAACGTTGGCCTTCGATGATGCAATCGATGTGGCGGTGCCGGTTCTCATGTATTCTCAGCGCCTACGCGAGGCCGCTCTTGTCGATAACGCCCGAACGAAAAGCCAGCAGCACCTGCTTGCGATCTCGCAAAGAAAGTCCCTCAGCGAGCCCGTAACCGACGTACTGGTCGAGCGCGGTGATCAGCGGGTCGTGCGCAGCACGGTGGAGAACGTTGGAGCAAAATTCTCGGACAGCGGCTACGCCACGCTGGTCAGCCGATCCGGCGGTGACGAAGGACTCGCGGTTTGCCTCGGTTCGCGCGGTGACATTCCGCGCCACCACTTCCTCAAGCTGCTCGCCAAAGCGTCGGAAGCCGTCCGCAACAAGCTCGAGGCGGCAAACTGCCATCCGGCGCGTGAAATTCAAACCGTTGTTGCCGAGGTAGCCAAGCGGATCCAGGCCAAGACCGAAGCCGAATCCAAGGATTACCTTGCCGCGTGCGCGCACGTCGACGCGCTGCGAGCGACCGGCCGCCTGGATGAAAGCGCGGTCGAGGCCTTTGCCAGGGCCGGGAAGTTCGAGGAGACGACCGCCTCGCTGGCGGTCCTATGCGACCTGCCGATCGCCGTTGTCGAGCGAGCGATGATACAGGATCGTGCCGAGTTGGCGCTGATTTTCGCCAAGGCAGTCGGGCTCTCGTGGCGGACCGCCAAGGCGATCCTGCTGCTCCGCACCGGACAAGGCCGCATCTCGCCCCACGAGATCGAGCGCGGAGTCGCTACGTTCGAGCGCCTGAAGCGCGCGACCGCCCAGCAAGTCGTCCGATTCCAGCGCACACGCCAGCACGCCGCAATGCCTCCGGCCGAACGGTAGACGCCTAGAGAGATCTGGCGAGGCGGAGCCCAAAATAAGGGCGCCGCTCGCTCGGAGCGCTTGGCAGACGGATCGCCGCGCGCAGGCTTGCCGGGGCGTAGTTCCAGGCGCCTCCACGCAGCATATGCCGGTTGCAGTCCCCCGAAATCCAGGCCGAGCCGTCCGCCGGGGCTCCGGCATAGGTGGCGTTGTAACAATCCTCGACCCATTCCCAGACATTGCCGTGCACCTGATAGAGGCCGAAGTGATTGGCCGACAACGCGTCAACCGGCAGCGTCTTCTGTCGATACTCGCCCTTGACGCCGCTGCCGTAGACGTAGTTGCCGTCGTAATTGGCTTGGTTCGGCGCTATCGACGCGCCCCACCAGAACGGCGTCGAACTCCCCGCCCTGGCAACATATTCGCGCTCGGCCTCGCTCAGCAGCCGATAGGTCTTGCCGGTCTTATTCGACAACCAAGCCGCGTAGGCCTTGGCGTCCTCGAACGACACGTTGATGACCGGCCGCCGGCCGCGACCAAAATTAAGGTCGGGAGGCTTGTAACCATTGCAGCCTCCGTCGGCCACGCACGCATCCCATTCATCGAACGTCACAGCAAACCGGCCGACGGCGAAGGGTTGGGCGAATCTCACCAAGTGCGGCGGGCCTTCCGAGGACCTGCGCTCCTTCTCGCTCTCGGGCGAGCCCATGGTGAAGGAGCCGGCCGGCGCGACGATCATCTCGGGACACTTGGCGCATTCCTTGAACAGATCCTTCGGCTTCAAGCCGCATTCCTCGGCGGCGGACAGCGGCGCCACCGCGCGCGACGAGAGCGAAACCAGGGTCGCGACACTTCCCCCGCAGGGTGAGTCCGGCTGCACCAAAGCGGCGGCAGCGACCTGCTGGCCAACCGCCGGCCCCGGTGCCGGCGGCACGGCGGGCGTGGCCGCCGCCACTTGGCCCTTATCTTGACCCCTCTTCAGCTCCTCCAGCCGCGCACGCGCCTGCGCCGCATAGCGGCTGTCGCCGAAGCGCCGGATGAAATCCTCAAGCAGCAACTGACTACTCGTATCCTTGGTGGTCGCCCAGGCGCGCTCCGCCTCGATTGCTTCCGCCGGAACGGATGCCGTGCCCGGCCCGGAAGCCGGCAGGGCCTCCGGCGGAGCGCTCGCCGACTTCAGCTTGAATTCCCGTTCCAGGGTGATTGCGAGCTCCGGCCGTTGGCGTCCGTTCGTCGCGCGCGCCACCTCGTCCCGAATGCTGGCGAAAACTTGCTTCAGGTCGACCTCGGGCGTGCCGACCAGACGCAAGAACGCCGCCGCGAACGGGCTATTGCGTGCGCTGCCGTCGGCTGCGACATCGCCCAACTGAGTCGCGTAGGCAACGATCAGGCCGCTGCCGGGGGCGATGCGCCCGAGGCCGTGGGTGAGAAGGGCATCGCGATTGGCGCCCGGCGCGGAGGCCAGGCGACGCTTGAGCTCGTCCTCGGCCGGATTAGCGTGCGCCGCATCGAGCACCAGCACCCGCGCGCCGCGCGCGCCTTGCAGCGCATCGACCAGATCATCGACCGGCATCAGCGCTGAACGGTTCACGTCCCCCGCGGCGCTCAAGCGCGCGTCGGTCGGCACCAGATAGTTGGTGCCGGCGAACTGCAGGCCGTGGCCGCTGTAGTAGACAAGCGCGATGTCCGCGCCGAGCACCGTGTGCGTAAAGCGCTCCAGCGCCTCGTTCATCCCTGCGCGATCGAGATCGGTCGCAAGCACGGTCTCGAATCCGAGCTCGCGCAGCGACTTGCCTACGTCCTCGGCATCGTTCTTCGCGCTCAGCAATCGCGGCATGGAGCGGTAGGCGGCGTTGCCGATGACCAGTGCGACGCGCCGCTCGCCGTGGACCCCCGGCAGGAGGTGGACCACCAAAATCACCATCGCCACCGTCCATACGAGAAGGGCGACAACCGCAACAAAGCGCATCATGAACGTTCAGCCTAGCATCCGTTGCGTATGCATCTTGCCACAGCCAATCGTGGGCCGGAAGCGCAACCGCGTTCAGCGCCGCCCCGAGTTGCGCCGAGGGAGGATCTTACGCCGCGCCGGCAATCGATCGAAAAGCCAACGATCGGCAAGGGTCAAGAGTCGGAAAAATCAGTGGTCAGAAAGATTTTCTGATTGCCGACACTGACTTCGGCCTCTGGTCCCTGTTGCGATCAGGCGAACCGCTCCGCCCGATAGGGCGCGGGGTCGCAGAACGGCGTCGCTCCGGTCATCATCTCGGCGAGGAGCCGCCCGGTCGCAGGGCCGAGCGTGAGGCCCCAATGCCCGTGTCCATAAGCGAGCCACAGCCCGCCCTGGCCGGGCGCGCGCCCGATCACCGGACGGGAGTCGGCAAAGCACGGCCGTGACCCGAGCCACGGCTCGGCCTCGACCGGATCGCCCAACGGGAACAACCGCGTGGCGCGCGGCATGAGGCGCGCCAGCTGCACGGGGGTCGGCGGCGCGTCCCGGGCCGCGAATTCGGCGCCGGTGGTCACGCGAATCCCCTGCTCCATCGGCGCCATCACGTAACCGAACTCGGCATCGAGCACCGGCCGGGTGAGGCCGGCATTGCCGCGCGGCCGGAAATGCCGGTGATAGCCGCGCTTGATACCCAACGGCAGGCGAATGCCGAGCGGCTCGAGCAGGTCGGGCGCCCAAGGCCCGAGCGCCACCACCGCGTCTTTGGCATCGATCGGACCTTGCGCCGTATCGAGGCGCCAGCGCGTGCCGTCGCGATGCAGCGAGCGCGCGTCGCCCTCGATCTGCAGGCCGCCAAGCGCGGAGAATCGTTTGGCATAGGCCTGTGTGACGGCGAGCGGATTGGTGAGGCTCGCGGCCTCCGGCCAAAAGACCGCATGACGAAACACCGGCGCTAGCGCGGGTTCAAGCTCGCGCGCGCCCTCTAGGTCAAGGACCCGGAGAGGAAGTTTTAGGCTGCGCGCCAGATCGCGTTCCCGCGCGCCGGCATCAAGACCCTCGCGGGTGCGGTAGATCTTCAGCCAGCCTTCCTTGCGCAGATAACCCTGCGCATCGGCCTCGGCGAGCAAAACCTCGTGCTCGGGGAGTGCGCGGCCGAGCAGCGGCCGCATCGCCATCGCCGTCTCGATCAATCGCTTGGGTGACGACGCCGCGTGGAAAGCAAAAAACCATGGCGCGACCCGCGGCAGAAAGGACAAGTGATAGTTTGCCTCCGGCGCCTGCTTGAGAATGATCCGCAGCAAGGCCGCCGGATCGGAGGGAAATGCCGGCGGGAAGAGCGTGTTGCCTTCAATGATACCGCTATTGCCGTACGAGGTCCCCTCCCCCGGACCACGCTGGTCGACCAGCGCGACCGCCAGGCCCTTCTTCGCGAGATGCAAGGCGACCGAGGTACCGACAATGCCGGCCCCCAGCACGATGGCGTCGGTCTTGGCCATAGCATCGGCGCGCTCCTCGTCGCGCCGGCCGCGCATAGCCTTTCGGCGAGGGGTCAGGCAATGCTCTCGAGCAAGCTTGCAAGGAACGACCACCGCGGCAGTCGGAGGCGGCCGTTGGAGCCCCGCGACGGGCCGCCGCCAACCGGCCCCGCGCGTTGCCCGCTCCCCGTCCGCGTGATAGCCAACGGCTCGCAGGAGAGATTTTATGCCTCGCCCGCTGATCATCGCCCCCTCGATCCTTGCGTCCGACTTCGCCAAGCTCGGCGAGGAGGTGCGCGCGGTCGACGCGGCGGGCGCCGACTGGATCCACGTCGACGTCATGGACGGCCATTTCGTGCCGAATATCAGCCTGGGGCCCGGCGCGGTGAAGGCGCTGCGGCCGCACACCACGAAGCCGCTCGACGTGCACCTGATGATCGCGCCCTGCGACCCCTATCTCGAAGCCTTCGCGGCGGCCGGGTCCGACCGCATCACCGTGCATGCGGAGGCGGGGCCGCATCTGCACCGCTCGCTGCAGGCGATCCGGGCGCTGGGCAAGCGGGCCGGCGTGTCGATCAATCCGGGAACCCCGGAAAGCGCCGTCGAATACGTGCTCGATGTCGTCGATCTGATCCTGGTGATGTCGGTCAACCCGGGCTTCGGCGGGCAGGAGTTCATCCCGGAGGTCGTGGACAAGGTGCGCCGGGTGCAGGCCATGATCCTTGGCCGCAGCATCGACATCGAGGTCGATGGCGGCCTCAACGCCACGACGGCACCGCTGGTCGCCGCTGTGGGCGCCAATGTCCTGGTCGCCGGCTCCGCGGTGTTCAAGGGCGGCGCCGAGGCCTACCGGCGCAACATCAGCGAGATCCGCAACGCCGCGGCGCTCGCGCGCGGCGAGGCCGCATGACCATCGCGCGCTACAGCCGGCGGCAGATGGCCGAGATTTGGGACCCGCAGACGCGGTTTCGCATCTGGTTCGAGATCGAGGCGCATGCCGCCGATGCAATGGCCACCCTCGGCATGATCCCGAAGGAGGCGGCCGAGCGTATTTGGGAGAATGGCCGCGACGCCCGCTTCGACATCGACCGCATCGACGCCATCGAGCGCGAGGTCAAGCACGATGTCATCGCCTTCCTGACCCATCTCGCCGAGATCGTCGGGCCGGAGGCGCGCTTCGTGCACGCCGGCATGACCTCGTCCGACGTGCTCGACACCTGCTTCAACGTGCAGCTCGTGCGCGCCGCCGATCTGCTCATAGCCGATACCGATCGCCTGCTCGCCGCGCTGAAGCGCCGGGCGTTCGAATACAAGTACACGCCGACGGTCGGCCGTTCGCACGGCATTCACGCCGAGCCGACCACGTTCGGTCTCAAGCTTGCCTATGCGTATGCGGAGTTCGCCCGCGCCCGCGAACGCCTCGTCGCGGCGCGCAAGGAGGTCGCGACCTGCGCGATCTCCGGCGCAGTAGGCACTTTCGCCCAGGTCGATCCGCGCGTCGAGGCGCACGTGGCGGCATCCATGGGCCTGACGGTCGAGCCGATCTCGACACAAATCATCCCGCGCGATCGGCACGCCATGTATTTCGCCACCCTCGGCGTGGTCGCGTCCTCTGTTGAGCGCCTCGCCATCGAGATCCGCCACCTCCAGCGCACGGAAGTGCTCGAAGCCGAGGAATTCTTCGCCGCCGGGCAAAAAGGCTCCTCGGCCATGCCGCACAAGCGCAACCCGGTGTTGAGCGAGAACTTGACCGGCCTTGCCCGCATGGTGCGCGCCTATGTGATCCCGGCGATGGAAAACGTGGGGCTGTGGCACGAGCGCGACATCTCCCATTCTTCGGTGGAGCGCATGATCGGCCCGGACGCGACCGTCACGCTCGACTTCGCCCTGACGCGGCTCGCCGGCGTCATCGAGCAGCTCGTCGTCTACCCGGAAAATATGCAGAAAAACCTCGACCGGCTTGGCGGTCTGGTGCATTCGCAGCGCGTCCTGATCGCGCTCACGCAAAAGGGGGTGGCGCGCGAGGATGCGTACCGCCTGGTGCAGCGTAACGCGATGAAGGTGTGGCGCGGCGAAGCCGATTTCTTGAGCCTGCTCAAGGCTGACCCGGACGTCCGCGCCAGCCTCAGCGAGGCCGAGATCGAGGCGAATTTCGACCTCCGCTACCACCTCAAGCATGTCGACACGATCTTCGCGCGCGTATTCGGAAATGCCTGATCACAGCGGGTTTTGCCCCGATCGCTGTCCACGCCGCGTCCACAACTTTTCGCAAGTACAAGTTTGCTTCGTTCTAGGTGCTGTTTTACCGTCTTCGCACAGAGTCGAACACCGTAGCGGAGGGGGTTGGTATGGGTCGGTTGGTACGGGTGCCGCAGTATGTGAGCGCCATCGACGTCTCGATGCCGGGGCTTGAGGGTGTCCTTGCTCCGGGAATGGGCCCCAGCATTCAGGGTGCCGACAATTATCTCGAGCGTGTTGCCAAATACGTGCCCGCCGAGGTGATTGCGTTCTTCATCTTCATCAACGCCATCCTCGAGCAGTCGCTGAAAACCGGCGGTAAGGGCGCGATGATGGCGGGATTTCCCGTCGTCACCTTCGCCACCGGGGCGCTGATCGCCGGCATGGTCCTGACCCCGCTTTTCATCTGGTACGTGCGCGAAGAGGGCGACGCTTGGCTCACCAATGCCTTCGTCTCCACTCTGGCGTTCCCTTTCTGGGCCTATGCGATCGGCGCGGTCGCTTTTGCGGAGTATCGCGACGGCAATCTTGCGGCCATGCTGCTGGCGACGTTCACGGTCGTCAGCGGGCTGGTGGCGCCGCGGGCCCGCCGTCCGAAGAAACGCAAGGACAAGGATCGCGATCAGCAGCAGCAACAGCAGCGGCCTGAGCGAGTCAAAGAGCGGCCGCAGCTGATCGAAGCAGCCCAGCTCTGACGCTCTTCTGATCATGGACCGCGCGGCCCCCCTGCCGCACGGTCCATGACTCTCTGGGCTCGACCGCAGGGTCGGACCGCCGTATGCAAGCGCCATGCTGGCTTCCACGATTCTGGTGTTCGATTCCGGCCTCGGCGGGCTGACGGTCTATCGGGAAGTCGCCGCCGCACGGCCGGATGCGCGTTTCATCTATGTCGGCGATGACGCCGGTTTTCCCTATGGGCTGGTAGCTGAAAGTGAGCTTGCCGCTCGCGTGCTCGCCTTGATGGCCGAGCTGATCGATAAGCATTGCCCCGATCTGATCGTGATCGCCTGCAATACGGCTTCGACCTTGGTCCTGCCGCAGCTGCGGTCGCGCTTTTCAATTCCCTTCGTCGGCACGGTCCCGGCCATCAAGCCCGCCTGCGCAGCCTCGATCAGCAAGCGCGTTTCGGTGCTCGGCACCGAGGCGACCGTGAACCGCGAGTATACCAAGGCGCTGATCCGCCAGTTCGCCAATGGCAGCGAGGTTCGCCTCGTGGGCTCGGCGCGGTTGGCGGGCTTTGCCGAAGCCGAGTTGCACGGCGACCCCGCTCCCGACCACGCCATCGTCGCCGAGATCGCGCCGTGCTTTCTCGATGACGGCGGCGCGCGCACCGACACGGTCGTTCTCGCCTGCACGCACTACCCGCTCCTGCTCGACCGGCTGCGCCGTCTGGCGCCCTGGCCGGTGACCTTCATCGATCCGGCGCCGGCGATTGCGCGCCGGGTCGCCGATCTGCTCGGCTCCGCCGTTGACGGCCGTCCGCCCGTACCGCCGCAGCTGCGCTTCACGTCGGGACGGTCGCCCTCGCCGACGCTCGAGGCGGCGCTCGCCCGGTTCGGCCTCGCAGCACCAGGATTGGGCGTCGCGGAGCCGGCTGCGGCAGCGCCGAGATTTGACAGCCGCGGCCTTTCCGCCTAAAGACCGCGCGCTTTGCGGGCCTTCGGGCCCGCTCGGCGTTTCGCGACCCGTGGTTTGCGCCGGCGCTTCGGCGACGAACCTGTCGGTTCCAGACAGAAAAAGTCCGGGACAGAGGAGGGCGCGGTTCCTCGACCCACACAATCGACGCTTTTGAGAGGACGCGATGACCAAGCGCAATGAGGCGAAGTACAAGATCGATCGCCGCATGGGGCAAAATATCTGGGGCCGCCCGAAGAGCCCGATCAACCGCCGCGAATACGGACCGGGCCAGCACGGCCAGCGCCGCAAGGGCAAGCTTTCCGATTACGGCGTTCAGCTGCGCGCCAAGCAGAAGCTGCGCGGCTATTACGGCAATATCTCCGAGCGGCAATTCCAGGGCATCTACGAGGAGGCGATCCGGATGAAGGGCGATTCCGGCGCGCATCTGATCGGGCTTTTGGAGCGCCGGCTCGATGCGGTAGTCTACCGCGCCAAATTTGTTCCGACCGTCTTTGCCGCCCGGCAGTTCATCAACCACGGCCACGTCAAGGTGAACGGCCGCCGGGTGAACATTCCGAGCTTCCGGCTCAAGGTCGGCGACGTGGTCGAGGTAAAGGAAGCCTCAAAACAGCTCGGGCTGGTGCTGGAGGCGACCGGGCTGCAAGAGCGCGACGTGCCCGACTACATCGAGGTCGACCACCACAAGCTGACCGCTAAGCTCGCCCGCATTCCGCAACTCGGCGAAGTGCCCTACGCGGTACAGATGGAACCCCACCTCGTCGTCGAGTACTACTCGCGCTGACGCGGCACTGTGGCTTGCGTAGGGTGGGCAAAGGCGACCCCCGCGGTTGCGATTGATGCGCCGCGCTGGATCCGCCGTGCCCACGCGGTCGGGGCCATCAACGAGCAGACAGTCATCTGGTGGGCACGGCGGAACGTTTGCCGCGGCAATGCAATGACGCCTCGGCCGCCTTTGCCCACCCGACGTGCTAGATTAAGATGCCTGCGCGGCGTCCTTCACGGCGAGGCCCTTCTCCTTGAGCAGGCTCTGCAGCTCACCGGCCTGGAACATCTCGCGGATGATGTCGCAGCCGCCCACGAACTCACCCTTGACGTAGAGCTGGGGAATCGTCGGCCATTGCGAATAGGCCTTGATGCCCTCGCGCAGGTCGCCGGAGTCGAGCACGTTAAGGCCCTTGTACGGCACGCCAAGGTAGTCGAGGATCTGCACGACCTGCCCCGAGAACCCGCACATCGGGAACTGCGGCGTGCCCTTCATGAACAGGACTACGTCGTTGCCGGACACCTCGTTGCGAATGAATTCCTGGATGCTCATGTCTTGTCCTTGCTTATCCTGTCCTTCTTGGCCAAAGCTGGAACATAGCAAGATAATCGGTATATAACGGCTTAAACGCAAGGGCGCGCAGGGCTGCTCCCCCCGCTTTTCAAGCGTCCGGCGTCCCGGTCTGCAACGCCAGCGCGTGCAGCGCTCCGCCCATCTCGCCGCGCAGCGCCTCATAGACGAGTTGGTGCTGCTGCACCCGCGATTTGCCGCGGAAGACGCCGGAAATCACGGTTGCGGCATAGTGGTCGCCGTCGCCGGCGAGGTCGCGGATCGTCACCTCGGCATCGGGGATATGCGCCTTGATCAGCCGTTCGATTTCCCGTGCCTCCATTGCCATGCGGCTGCTCCCAGGTCCGATGCGCCCCACCATAGAATGCGGCGGGGCCGATCAATGGTCAACGGAAAGCAAGGTACGCGCCATTCCGAAGGCGCAGTAACCGTTCTTCCCCGCGCAAGCGCGGACCCAGCGCGCGATCACGCGCGATCACGGCCGGCTACGCCATGGCCTTGCGCAGGTTCTCGTCAACCTTGTCGAGGAAGCCCGTGGTCGACAGCCATTTCTGATCGGCGCCGACGAGCAGCGCCAGGTCTTTGGTCATGAACCCGGCCTCCACCGTGTCGACGCAGACCTTCTCCAAGGTCGAGGCGAACCGTGCGAGCGCGGCATTGTCGTCGAGCTTGGCGCGATGCGCGAGGCCGCGGGTCCAGGCGAAGATCGAGGCGACGGAATTGGTCGAGGTCTCGCGGCCCTTCTGATGCTCGCGGTAGTGTCGCGTCACCGTGCCGTGGGCCGCCTCCGATTCCACGATCTTGCCGTCAGGGCTCATAAGCACCGACGTCATCAGGCCGAGCGAGCCAAAACCCTGGGCCACGATGTCGGACTGCACGTCGCCGTCGTAATTCTTGCAGGCCCAGACATAGCCGCCCGACCATTTCAGCGACGCCGCCACCATGTCGTCGATCAGCCGATGCTCGTAGGTGAGCTTCCTCTTCTCGAACTCGGCTTTGAACTCGCGATCGAACACCTCCTGAAAGATGTCCTTGAAGCGTCCGTCATAGACCTTGAGGATCGTGTTCTTGGTCGAAAGGTAGACCGGGTAACCGACGAGGAGACCATAGTTGAACGAGGCGCGCGCGAAGTCGTGGATCGAATCGTCGAGATTGTACATGGCGAGCGCGACGCCGCTGCTGGGGAAATTGAACACCTCATGCTCGATCTTCTGCCCGTCGTCGCCGACGAACGAGATCGTCAGCCTGCCCTTGCCCGGCACCTTGAAGTCGGTCGCGCGGTACTGATCGGCATAGGCATGGCGGCCGATGATGATCGGCTTGGTCCAGCCCGGCACCAGGCGCGGCACGTTCTTGCAAATGATCGGCTCGCGGAAAATGACCCCGCCCAAGATGTTGCGGATGGTGCCGTTCGGCGAGCGCCACATCTTTTTCAGGTGAAATTCCTTCACCCGGGCTTCGTCCGGCGTGATGGTTGCGCATTTTACGCCGACCCCGACCTTCTTGATCATCTCGGCCGCGTCGATCGTGATCTGGTCGTCGGTCTTGTCCCGCGCCTCCATGCCGAGGTCGTAATAGAGGAGCTCGACGTCGAGATAGGGGTGGATCAACTTCTGCCTGATGAGGTGCCAGATGATCCGGGTCATCTCGTCGCCGTCGAGCTCGACGATCGGGTTCGCAACCTTGATCTTCGCCATTCGCAAAAAGCCTTTTCGCTGCGCCGGGTAAGGACATGGAGCTTGCGACGCGCTGTCTAGCACCGCCCCATGGATCGAGAAAGCGCCCCTGCCCTAGTTTCCCTGGTCATTCCCTCGACTTTCTCCTCGACCGCGGCCGGCCTATACCGCGGCAGAGGACGCAATGCCCGGCGCAGGAACCGACACAAGCAAGACGTGGGCCGATGTGGCGGGTCCAACCGTCATTCTGGTCGAGCCGCAGCTCGGCGAGAATATCGGCACGGCGGCCCGGGCCATGGCGAATTTCGGCCTATCCGAGTTGCGGCTGGTGCAGCCGCGCGACGGATGGCCCAATCCGCGCGCGCGCGCCGCCGCCTCCGGCGCCGACCGCATCCTCGACGAGGCAAAGCTTTTCGCCACGCTGGAGGCCGCGATCGGTGACTGCACCCTGGTGTTGGCCACCACCGCGCGCGCGCACGATCAGGCGAAGCCGGTGATCGGACCGGATGCCGCCGCCATGCTGATGGCACCGCGCATCGCCGCGGGCGAGAGAATAGCAGTCGTCTTCGGCCGCGAGCGCTATGGCCTGGAGAACGACGAAGTCGGTCTCGCCGACCAGATCATCACCTTGCCGGTCAACCCGGCCTTCGCCTCGCTCAATTTGGCGCAAGCCGTGCTGATCATCGCCTACGAGTGGTTCAAGCTCGTCACCGGCAACACGCTGCCGTTCGCCATGCCGAAAAAATCGGGCCCCGCACCGAAAGAGCAGCTGATGGCGTTCTTCGCCAGCATCGAGCGCGAGCTGGAGAAGGTCGAGTTCTTCCGCCCGACGGAGAAGCGCGCGACCATGCAGGTGAACCTGCGCAACATCTTTCACCGCATGCAACCGACGCGGCAGGATATCCAGACGCTGCACGGCGTGATCATGGCGATCGCCGAGGGCCGCAAGGGACCCGCGCGCGGCGGCGTGCTCGACGGCGAGGAAGCACAAATGTTGCGCACGCTGCTCGCCGAGCATGCGCAAGGGCGCGTTCCCAACGAGCGCGGGCCGGTCCGCGGCCTGGCGCGACTGCTTCGGCGCAACCCGACCGATGCCGAGCGCAAATTATGGGAGGCGCTGACCAACGATCGGCGCTTTGCCGGATTGAGCTTCAAGCGGCAGGTGCCGATCGGACCGCACATTGCCGACTTCGTGTCGTTCCCGCTGCGCGCCGTGATCGAGCTCGTGCCTGATGACGAGAGCGAGGCCGCCACCACGGCGCGGCGCGCGCGCGACGCGTGGCTGATGGAACGCGGCTATCGGATCCTGACGACGCGCGCGGATGAGCTTGAGGCGGATGTCATCCCGGTGCTCGATGACTTGTTGGCCAAGGCACTGCCGCCCGGCGCGTAGGATGGGTTGAGTTCTTGCGAAACCCGTCGCTGCCGCACATCGCTTGATGGGTTTCGCAAGAGCTCAACCCATCCTACATCTCAGCCAACGGTCTTGATCTGCTCGACGGCCTTCGCCAGCAGCTCTTCCATGGTGCGGCGAATCTGGTGATCGGATTGCGCCACGGCCTTGGCGTCGAAATCCTGGCGGATCTTGCGAAAGACGTCGTCATCACCGCCGGGACCGAACTCGGCGCCGACCACGTCCTTCACATAGGCGTCGGCCGCGGCGTCCTTAAGACCAAGCTTCTCGGCCGCCCACTGTCCGAGCAGCCGGTTTCGCCGCGCCACCGCCTTGAACCGCAGTTCCTCGTCGTGCGCGAACTTCTTCTCGAAATCATCCTCGCGCTTGTCGAACGTGGTCATGCGCAAGCCCCTCATCCGCATCGATCCGAAGGCGTCTCGTCGCCTGGCATATCGATCACGGCCCGTCAAGGCAAACCGACGGGCGATTCCGGTTAGGCCGATGTCCCCCGCCGCGCTGTTAAGACTACCTCAATCGTTGTGCTGCCCTATATGATGGGCTAGGTTGCCGTTGTGGCCGGACAGGCCGCTGCGTACGTGCGTCGTACCGTCCGGTCCCGCCGCCGCGGATCTGAACCGCAACTGGAGCCACGGCATTCATGGACATTCTCAAACCACGGTACATTCCGATGAGCCGCCGTCGCCGCATCTACGAAGGCAAGGCGAAGGTCCTCTATGAGGGACCGGAGCCGGGAACCCTGATCCAGCACTTCAAGGACGATGCGACCGCCTTTAACGCTAAGAAGCACCAAGTGATCGAAGGCAAAGGCGTTCTCAACAATCGCATCTCCGAATACGTATTCCAGCACCTCAACGATATCGGGGTGCCGACGCACTTCATTCGCCGGCTCAACATGCGTGAGCAGTTGATCCGCGAAGTGGAGATCATCCCGCTGGAAGTGGTGGTGCGCAACGTCGCCGCCGGCTCGCTGTCACAGCGGTTGGGCATCGAAGAGGGCACGCAGCTGCCGCGCTCGATCATCGAGTTCTATTACAAGAACGATCAGCTCGGCGACCCGATGGTGTCGGAGGAGCATATCACCGCTTTCGGCTGGGCGACGCCGCAGGAGATCGACGACGTCATGGCGCTCGCGATTCGCGTCAATGATTTCCTCTCCGGCCTGTTCCTCGGCGTCGGAATTCGCCTCGTCGACTTCAAGATGGAATGCGGCCGGTTGTGGGAAAACGACATGATGCGGATCGTGGTGGCCGACGAGATTTCCCCCGACTCCTGCCGGCTGTGGGACATCAAGTCGAACGAGAAGCTCGACAAAGACCGCTTCCGCCGTGATCTCGGCGGGCTCGTTGAAGCCTATACGGAGGTCGCCAAGCGGCTCGGCATCGTCGGCGAGAACGAGCCGCCGCGCGGCAGCGGGCCCGTGCTGGTGAAGGGATAATCCACGCCGTTGCGAGCGTGAGAGGGACGTGTTGTTTGATGCCGGATTCTTACCTCTCCCCGCTCGCGGGAGAGGTAAAGATCAACGTTCCCGCCTCACCGAAATATCCTTCGGGGCGGCCGCGGACGCCGGTGTGAGAATCGAAAGATGAAAGCCCGTGTCACCGTCACGCTGAAGAGCGGCATCCTCGATCCGCAAGGCAAGGCCATCGAGGGCGCCCTGCGCGCGCTCGGCATCGAGGGCGTGGCGAGCGTTCGTCAGGGCAAAGTGTTTGATATCGACATCGAGAGCGCCGACAAGACCCGCACGGAAAGCGCGCTGCGAGAAGCCGCCGAAAGGCTCCTCGCCAATCTAGTGATCGAGAACTATCGCATCGAGGTCGTCGGGTGACGGCGATGCATGCGCGCGCGCTCCTCGCCGTTCCATTCGCCGCGCTACTGGCAAGCGACACATCGGCGACCGGCAGCGCGGCGCGCCTGCCGAGCGATGCGCCCGCGACCTGGACCGAGGTCGAATGGCCGTTCCGGATGGATCAGTGGGGACACGGCCGCGCCTTTCACTGTGCCGCCGCCCATTGCGGCGCGGAGCTTGATCTCTATCTACGAGCCAAGGTCGGCTTTTGTAATTGTGCAACCGGCGTCTCCAACGACGACGAGATTGATCGCGTCGGCGACACCGAGCTGATCGAAGGAGCCAAGGTCGCGCTGGCGCCGGGCCACGCGGTGACGGTCGGGTTCATGCGCGGGCGCGTGCGACCGTTTCGGGTCGACAACCGGTTCGCGCCGTCGCAGGCGGAACTCACCATCGCGCTCAACAACAAATGCGACGCCGTGGTCGCGACGGTGGTTGGACGCGAGGCGCCGACGCCGGCGCAGGAGCAGGCGGCGCTTGCTTTCCTGAGCGGCGAGAAAGTGCAGAACTGGGCCAGGGACGCGACGGGAGTGGAGACGCAATGAAATCCGCCATTGTCGTCTTTCCCGGCATCAATCGCGAGCGCGACATGGTTCGCGCGCTGCGGCTCGTCTGCGGGCACGAGCCGGCGATGGTCTGGCACGCCGATACGGCGCTGCCGGCGGGCGTCGATCTCGTGGTGCTGCCGGGCGGGTTCTCCTACGGCGATTACCTACGTTG
This sequence comes from Xanthobacteraceae bacterium, assembly GCA_052148715.1. Lineage (GTDB taxonomy): Bacteria > Pseudomonadota > Alphaproteobacteria > Rhizobiales > Xanthobacteraceae > JBKQHQ01. The sequence goes on from JBKQHQ010000082.1 coordinate 20,516, forward strand.
TGGCGCGATCGCCGCGCGCGCGCCGATCATGGACGCGGTGCGGGCGCATGCGGCACGCGGCGCGCTCGTGCTCGCGGTCTGCAACGGTTTTCAGATCGCCTGCGAGGCAGGGCTGTTGCCCGGCGTGCTGATGCGCAATGCCGGCCTGCGCTTCATCTGCCGCGACGCCTATCTGCGCGTCGAGCACTCCGGCACGCCATTCACGCGCGGCTATAACGCGGGTCAGGTCATTCGCGTCCCAGTCGCGCACGGCGAGGGCAATTACATTGCCGACGGCGAGACCATCGCGCGTCTCGAGGGCGAGGGGCGGGTCGTGTTTCGCTACTGCGCGCCCGACGGCATGTTGGCGCCGGCGTGGAATCTCAACGGCGCCCTCAACGCGATCGCCGGCATCGTCAACGAAAGCCGCAACGTGCTCGGCATGATGCCGCACCCCGAGAACCACGTCGAGGAGGCGCTGGGCTGCACCGACGGACGCGCCCTCTTTGCCGGTTTGACGCGGACCCTGTCCGATGCGGCGTGACCGCCGGATGCGCGGCGCCCTTCACCTCCCCCCTCGTGGGGGAGGTCGGCGCGCAAAGCGCGCCGGGAGAGGGGGTTTCTTCAAAAGAATCTCTTTTGTCTACGCCAATTCAACTCGATGGCCCTCAAAGCTGAAACTGAACAATCGAGGATCATGCGAAGAAGCCCCCTCTCCCGATCGCAGCGCAACTGCGCTGCGATCGACCTCCCCCACGAGGGGGGGGGTGAAGATTGTTGGCGCATGATCCCCAACGAACCGCCCATCACGCCGGAGCTCGTGGCCCAACATGGGCTCAAGCCGGAGGAATACCGGCGCATCCTCGAGCTGATCGGCCGGGCGCCGTCGCTCACCGAGCTCGGCATCTTCTCGGCGATGTGGAACGAGCACTGCTCGTACAAATCCTCAAAGGTCCATCTCAGGACGCTGCCGACGCAGGCGCCCTGGGTGATCCAGGGGCCGGGGGAGAACGCCGGGGTCATCGATATCGGCGACGGGCTCGCCGTCGTCTTCAAGATGGAGAGCCATAACCATCCGAGTTACATCGAGCCCTATCAGGGCGCGGCGACCGGGGTCGGCGGCATCCTGCGCGACGTGTTCACGATGGGCGCGCGGCCGATCGCCTGCCTGAATGCGCTGCGCTTCGGCGATCCGTCGCATCCGAAGACACGCAGCCTCGTCGCCGGCGTCGTCGCCGGCATCGGCGGCTACGGCAACTCGTTCGGCGTGCCGACCGTCGGCGGTCTCGTCGGCTTTCACACCCGCTACGACGGCAATTGTCTGGTCAATGCCATGGCGGTCGGCCTCGCCGAGACCGACAAGATCTTTTACGCCGCCGCGAGCGGGGTCGGCATGCCGATCGTCTATCTCGGCTCGAAGACCGGCCGCGACGGCATCCATGGCGCCAGCATGGCCTCGGCGGAATTCGCCGCCGACGCGGAGGAGAAGCGGCCGACCGTGCAGGTCGGCGACCCGTTCGCCGAAAAACTGTTGCTCGAGGCGTGCCTGGAGATCATGCGCAATGATTGCGTGATCGCGATCCAGGACATGGGCGCGGCCGGCCTCACCTGCTCGGCCGTGGAGATGGGCGCCAAGGGTGATCTCGGGGTCACGCTCGATCTGGATCAGGTGCCGTGCCGCGAGACCGGCATGACGGCCTACGAGATGATGCTGTCGGAAAGCCAGGAGCGCATGCTGATGGTGTTGCGCCCGGAAAAGGAGAAGGAGGCGGAGGCGATCTTTCGCAAATGGGGTCTCGACTTCGCCATCGTCGGCACGACCACGCCGAGCCGGCGCTTCATCGTCAAGCACCGCGGCGAGGTGATGGCCGACCTGCCGATCAAGGAGCTCGGCGACGAGGCGCCGGTCTATCACCGGCCGTTTGTTGATCCGCCGCAGCGCGAGCTTATTGAAGCGGCCGACGTGACCCCGCCCATGCCGCTCGCCGATGCGCTGGAAAGGCTGATCGGCATGCCCGACCTGTGCTCGAAGCGCTGGGTCATCGAGCAGTACGACCATATCATTCTCGGCAACACGGTGCAGCGGCCGGGCGGCGACGCCGCCGTCGTGCGCGTCAACGAGGGACCGAAGGGGCTTGCGCTGACGACCGACGTGACGCCGCGCTATTGCGAGGCCGATCCGTTTGAAGGCGGCAAGCAGGCCGTCGCCGAGGCCTGGCGCAACCTGACCGCGGTCGGAGCAAGGCCGCTCGCGGTCACCGACAATCTCAATTTCGGCAATCCCGAGCGGCCGGAGATCATGGGGCAGCTCGTCGGCTGCATCCGCGGCATTGCCGAGGCCTGCACGGCGCTCGACTTCCCGGTCGTCTCCGGCAACGTGTCGCTCTACAACGAGACCAACGGCCGCGCCATCCTGCCGACGCCGACGATCGGCGGCGTCGGTCTGCTCGACGATTTCAAGGAAGCCATGACGCTCGCCTTCAAACGCGAGGGCGAGGCGATCCTGCTGATCGGCGACACGCGCGGCTGGCTCGGCCAATCGCTCTATCTGCGCGACATCTGCGGCCGCGAGGAAGGCGCCCCGCCCCGGGTCGATCTCGGTGCCGAGCGCCACAACGGCAATCTGATCCGTGCCCTCATCAAGGAGCGCGTCGTCACCGCCGTGCATGATCTATCCGATGGCGGGTTGCTGATCGCGCTCGCCGAGATGGCGATGGCGGGCCGCATCGGCGCTGCGCTGGAGCCCGCTCCCGCCGGCATCCCGCCCCATGCCTTCTGGTTCGGCGAGGACCAAGGCCGCTACGTGATCACTCTGCCGGCCGCGCAAGTGCAGCCCGTGCTGCGCCGTGCCAAGGCCGCCGCGGTTGCGGCGCGCGGATTGGGCATGACCGGCGGCGACGCGCTGCTGCTTCCCGGGGAACGAGCACTCGAGCTCGCAACCCTGCGCGCGCGCTTCGAGCAATGGCTGCCGGCTTACATGGCCGGCGACGCTTCCGCGGCTAGGGCTTGACGTCTTCCGCACGGCCGGCGGGCTTGTGTTCACTCTCCTCCACGACGACCTCGCCCGCCTCGTTGACGACCCCGCCGGTGCGGTCGCGCACGGTGGCGCGGATCCGCTCGGCAATGCGCGGTTGGCGCTCCATCAGGGCGTGGAGATCGGCGGCGGCGAGCACGAGCAGGCTCGTGCGGCGCGTGGCGAAGGCGGTGGCCGAGCGCGGCGCGCGCCGCAACACGGCCATCTCGCCGAAGAACTGCCCCATGCCGAGACGGATCGGACCCTGCTCGAGCTCGATCTCGACCTCGCCATGGGCGATGAAATACATCGAATGCGCGGGCTCGCCCCGGCGCGTGATCACCTGCTCTTCCGGCACCGTCTCGGCCCGCAGCAAGCGCATCACGTCGGCGATCTCGCCGGCGGTGAGGCCGGAGAAAAGCGGCACCCGGGCGATGATGCCCCAGGTGACGATGAAGTCGCGCCGGTGAATCTGCTCGGCAAAGGCGGTCGCGACGATGCCGACCGGCAGCGCGATCATGATCAGGCTGGCGACGATGGTGACGGCGGCGACCAGGCGCCCGAGCGCCGTGACCGGCACCACATCGCCGTAACCGATGGTGCCGAGCGTGACGATCGCCCACCACATGGCGTCGGGAATGGTGCCGAACTTGTCGGGCTGAACGTTGCGCTCGACCATGTGCATGACCGAGGCCGCGAGGAGCGTGGCGCCGAGCAGGATGATCAGGCAGCCGCCGAGCGCGCGGCGCTCCTCGTAGAGCGCATCGAGCAGCGAGCGCACGCCGGGAGAATAGCGGGCGAGCTTCAGGAAGCGCACGACGCGGAAGACGAGCAGGACGCGCAAATCAGCCGGCGCGACAAACGCCAGCCAGAACGGCAGCACGGCGACGAGATCAACAAGACCGGGCAGCGAGGTGGCGTAGTGCCAGCGGGCGCGTAGCGGCGAATGCTCCGCATAGGGCTCATGCTCGCTCGCCACCCACAGGCGCAGCGCATATTCGACCGTGAAGACGACGAGGGAGACGATCTCGATGGCGAAGAATAGCGGGCCGTAATCGGCATCGATCGCCGGCACCGATTGCAAGGTTACGGCGATCAGGTTGATGAGAATTAGCAAGACCAACGCACGGCTGACGGCGCTGGTCCGGCGGTCCCCCACCACGCCGTGCTCGAGCAGGACATAGACGCGCCGGCGCAAGCTTGGTTCCTGGGCCTTGGTGCTCGGCATCGCTCGATTAGCTTAACCCGATTAGGCGCGGTAACGGATGTTGAAACAGCCCTCGGCGTCATGGCCGTGCTTGTCACGCCCATCCACGACTTGTTGTTTGTGGCGCCGGACAGACGTGGATGCCCGCGACAAGCGCGGGCATGACGATTCGTGGTGCGACGGTGCCACTTTGCACGACCGTTTTCAGATGACGCACGCCTTCTTAGCCGGCGCCGATGGCGCTCTCGATTGCGGCGAGCGCGGCATTGGCCTTGGAGCCGTCGGGGCCGCCGGCTTGCGCCATGTCGGGGCGGCCGCCGCCGCCCTTGCCGCCGAGGGCCTCGGCGCCGCGCTGCACCAGATCGACGGCGGAAAAGCGCGCGGTCAGATCGGGCGTGACCCCGACCACGACGCCGGCCTTGCCTTCCCCGGTGACGCCGACGATGGCGACGATGCCGGAGCCGACCTGCTTCTTGCCTTCATCGGCGAGGCTGCGCAGGTCCCTGATGTCGATGCCCTCGACCGCGCGCGCCAAGAACTTGATCTCGCCGACGGTGCGCATGCCGTCGGCCGCGTTGTTGGCGCCGCTCTTGACGCCGCCGCCCATGGCAAGCTTCTTTTTCGCGTCGGTCAGCTCACGCTCGAGCCGCTTGCGCTCGTCGAGCAGCACGGCGACGCGGTTGGGCACCTCTTCGAGCGGCACCCGCAGCTCGGCCGCCGCGGCCTTGGCGAGCGCGATCTGGCCGTTGGCGTGCTTGCGCGCAACGCTGCCGGTGAGCGCCTCGATCCGCCGCACACCGGCGCCGACCGCGCTTTCAGCAACGACGGAGATGAGCCCGATATCGCCGGTGCGCCGCACATGGGTGCCGCCGCACAGCTCGACGGACCAGCCCATGGTGTTGCCACTGCCCTCCCCCATGGCGACCACGCGCACCTCGTCGCCATACTTCTCACCGAAGAGCGCGCGCGCCCCCGACGCGATGGCGTCGTCGACCGCCATCAGCCGGGTGGTAACCGGGGCGTTCTGCAAGACCACGTCGTTGGCGAGATCCTCGACCCGCTCGAGCTCCGCGGCGCTGATCGGCTTCGGATGCGCGAAGTCGAAGCGCAGACGGTCGGGCGCCACCAGCGATCCTTTCTGGGCGACGTGGTCACCGAGCACCTGGCGCAACGCCTCGTGCAGCAGATGGGTAGCCGAATGGTTGGACCGAATGCCGCTTCGCCGCGCGTGATCGACCTCAAGCATCAGCGCGGTGCCGACCTTCAGCGTGCCTTCCTCGACGATGCCGGAATGCACGAACAGATCTCCGGCCCGCTTCTGCGTATCGGTGATCTTGAACCGCACGCCGTCGCCGAGCATGAGCCCTTGGTCGCCGGTCTGGCCGCCCGATTCGGCATAGAACGGCGACTGGTTGAGCACGACCGCGCCTGCTTGGCCGGCCTTGAGCTCGGCGACCTCGGCGCCGTCACTCACCAGCGCCGCCACCACGCCTTGCGCGCGCTCGGTCTCGTAGCCCAAAAATTCCGTGGCGCCGAGCTTTTCGCGCAACGTGAACCAAACCGCCTCGGTCGCCGCCTCGCCGGAGCCCGCCCATGACGCACGCGCCTTCTCGCGCTGGCGCTCCATGGCGGCATCGAACGCATCAAGGTCGACGCCGATACCGCGCGGGCGCAGCGCGTCCTGGGTGAGATCGAGCGGAAAGCCGTAGGTGTCGTAAAGCGTGAACGCCGTCTCGCCGCTGAGCTTGTCGCCGCGCTTGAGGTTCTTGCTCTCCGCATCGAGGATCGCGAGACCGCGCTCCAACGTGTGGCGAAAGCGCGTCTCCTCGAGCTTGAGCGTCTCGGTGATCAGCGGCTCGGCGCTCTGCAGCTCGGTGTAGGCCTGGCCCATCTCGCGCACGAGCGCCGGCACGAGCTTCCACATCAGCGGCTCGCGCGCGCCCAAAAGCTCGGCGTGGCGCATGGCGCGCCGCATGATCCGGCGCAGCACATAGCCGCGGCCCGCGTTCGACGGCAGCACCCCGTCGGCGATCAGAAAAGAGGTCGCGCGCAGATGGTCGGCGATCACCCGGTGCGACACCTTTTGCGCGCCGTCGGGATCGACGCCGGTCGCGTCGCCGACGGCGCGGATGAGCGAGTGCATCAGATCGGTGGCGTAGTTGTCGTGCGTGCCCTGCAGCACGGCAGCGATGCGCTCGAGCCCCATGCCGGTATCGATGGAGGGGCGCGGCAAATCCACCCGCTGGCCGGCGACGAGCTGCTCATATTGCATGAACACGAGATTCCAGATCTCGATGAAGCGATCGCCGTCGGCGTCGGGCGAGCCCGGCGGTCCGCCGGCGATATGCTCGCCGTGGTCGTAAAAAATCTCCGAGCACGGGCCGCAGGGGCCGGTATCGCCCATCGCCCAGAAATTATCCGACCCGGCGATGCGGACGATTTTCGAATCCGGCAGGCCGCTGATCTTCTTCCACAGATCGAACGCCTGGTCGTCGTCGACATAGACGGTGACCATGAGGCGCTGCACCGGCAGACCGAATTCCTTGGTGATCAGGTTCCAGGCGAGCTCGATCGCGCGATCCTTAAAATAGTCGCCGAAAGAAAAATTCCCGAGCATCTCGAAAAAGGTGTGGTGGCGCGCCGTGTAGCCGACATTGTCGAGGTCGTTGTGCTTGCCACCGGCGCGCACGCATTTCTGCGAGGTGACGGCGCGCACATAGGGGCGCTTCTCCATGCCGGTGAAGACGTTCTTGAACTGCACCATGCCGGCATTGGTGAACATCAGGGTAGGGTCGTTGCGCGGCACGAGCGGCGAGGACGGCACCGCGCTGTGGCCGGCCTTGGCAAAATAATCGAGAAAGGTCGATCGAATCTCGTTGACGCCGCTCATCACCATCCCGCGCGCGCCGGCCAAAAATCTTGCGCCGGCTGAACCGCGGTTTCTAGCGGTGGCACCGAACCCTGTCCAGGAAGGCCCCGGGCCGCGCGAGCCGCTATTTCTCGGCGGTTTTCGCTATGCGGCGACGGCGTTGCGCGCCCCCGATCTAAATACCAACGATACCGCTTCGGCGTGCGCGGCGCTGACAGAACCCACGACCGTCGTCCCAGGCCTCGAGCCCGGGACCCATCGCTCGACAAACGCCGGCGTGTCAAGCGAGCACCGCGGCACCAACATTCCAACGCCCGGAGCGAGTTGCACAAAGGGTCCCGGGCACGAGGCCCGGGATGACAGCTGTGGGTGGCTTAACGGCACTCCGGGGTGACGAGCAACCAATTCCGCCGCGCCGGGTCAGGCTTCGGCGGCATCATCATCGTCGTCATCGCCCTCGCCTTCCTCGCCGGCCAAAATCTTCTCGGCGATGAGGCCCGCGTTCTGGCGAATGGCCGCCTCGATCTTGCCGGCGATCTCGGGATTGCCCTTGAGAAACGTCTTCGCGTTCTCGCGGCCCTGGCCGATGCGCTGGCTGTCGTAGGAGAACCACGCGCCGGATTTCTCGACGACCCCGGCCTTGACGCCGAGATCGACCAGCTCGCCGACCTTGGAGACCCCCTCCCCGTACATGATGTCGAACTCGACCTGCTTGAACGGCGGCGCGAGCTTGTTCTTGAC
>JBKQHQ010000083.1:0-20194 GCA_052148715.1 Xanthobacteraceae bacterium
CGCTCGACCGCGTCGCGGTCGAGGCCCTTCAGTCCGATCACGACCAGCCGGCCTTCGCGCGCCTCGGCCGCCGTCCACAGCCGATCATATTGGTGGGTGGCGCGCGGCCCGACCGCTTGGACCAGAAGCCGCATCGGCTTGCGCGCGACCGCCGCGAACCCTTTTACGCGCAACACGTCGAACGTCTCGGCGACGGTGGCCACGCGGGCGGTCAGTGCCGCCGGATCGTCGATCTCGGGCAAGCGCACGACAAAACTGTCGAAGTCGTCATGGTCATGGTCGGCTTCGTCGTCGTGATGGGTGCGGCGGTTGGCGATGTCGTCCTCGGTGCCGACGCCGAGACCGAGGAGGGCGACCGGATCGACCTTGCCGTCGGCGGCGGTGACGACCTTGACGGTGCGCGGCAGCACGCCGGCGATCGTCGCCATCGCCGCCGCGGCACCGGCCGCGCCGAGGAGATCGCGCTTGTTGAGCACCACGAGGTCGGCGCAGGTGATCTGATCTGCAAAAACCTCCTCGATCGGATCGTCGTGGTCGAGCGCAGTATCGGCGGCGCGCTGGCGCGCGAGCGCCGTGAGATCGGGGGCGACGCGGCCGGCGGCCAAGGCCTCGCCGTCGACCACCGCCACCACACCGTCGACCGTGACCCGGCTCTTGATCGCCGGCCAATGGAACGCCTGCACCAGCGGTTTCGGCAGCGCGAGCCCGGAAGTCTCGATGACGATGTGCTCGACGGCTGGCGCGCGCGCGAGAATCAGATCGAGCGCGGGCACGAACTCGTCGGCGACGGTGCAGCAGAGGCAACCATTGGCGAGTTCGACGATGTTTTCTTCCGGGCAGGCCGCGTCGCCGCATCCCTTCAGGATCTCGCCGTCGATGCCGACATCGCCGAATTCGTTGACGATCACGGCGAGGCGGCGGCCGCGCGCATGCGCCAGCACATGGCGGATCAGCGTGGTCTTGCCGGCACCGAGAAAGCCGGTGACGATGGTGCAGGGCACGCGCGCAAGCGAGGCGTTCATTCGCGCTCCTCTTCGAAGTCGATGGGGGGAATGCGGGCGATGAGCCCGCGCTTGAGCGGCTCCGGCCGCCCCCGCCACGGCATCAAGCCGAGCGGTGCCTCGGCGAGCAAGCGCGCGCCCTCGATCAGCGCCGGTCCGCAGGATGGATCGAGCCCGCCGAACAGGTAAGTCCAGGAACCGTTGCAGCGCATGGCGGCGCTCGCGCCACGGCTGCAGTTGGCGAGGCAGCGCACGCGCCGCACCGCGACCGCCGTGCCTGCGGCGACGCGTGCGGTCGCCTCGGCCAGCATCGCACCGGGGCGCGGCTCGCTCTCCGGCTCGTCAGGCCGACGGCAGGTGATGCAGACATAGACGGTCGCGTCTCGGCGCGCGGCGTCGGAATCTCCTGGCGGATCGGCAATGACTTGATCGATAACGCTCACCGGTGCGGCTCCGCGGGGCGAGGGCCCCACTCCGGGTGCAGGACGGCAAGCCGATCGGCGCCGAGGGCACCCCGCCCGGGCCACAATCGCGTCGACGGCAGGTCTCCTGGCTCGCGGCTTGGCGCCCGTCACCGCCTTCCCGGGCTTTTTCCCAGTGGCAAAGTGGTGCGGGCTCGCCGCTTACAGTTGCGGGGGCAGCTGCGGCATTGGAACAAGCGTTCCGCACCGCATTCCCTATTCGCTCTCACGTGAGAGACCGTCGACGGCCGCCACTTAACAGGGGCGGCGCGTCGTTTGTCAATGCATGGCGCCAACTCGTCCGCCTCTCGCAATTTGCGTGAGACGCCTCGTCAGGCCAGAGTCACCGGCAGCATCCGCAATGTCAGGAGGGACAGATGCGTTTCGTTATGGCCCCAGTCCGCGCGCAGCCGTTGCCGATCATCGTTGCGCTCTGCATGGGCGTTGTCTTGGTCACGGCGGCGCACGCCGACACGCAGCTCGAGCGCGCCTACAAAACGATCGCCGGCAAGCGCTTCGTCGACCTGACGCACAGCTTTTCGCCCGATACGCCGGTGTGGTCGGGCTTCGGCCAGGCCAAGATGACGCCGGCCGCCGATCCCAAAACCCACGAGCCCTACACCATTGCCAAGGATGGCTTTCATACGACCTTCTACGAGATGGTCGGGCAATACGGCACCCATGTCGATCCGCCGGCGCATTTTGCCGAGAACGGGATCACCATGGATAAGATCCCGCTCAAGCAGATGATTTTGCGGCTGGTCGTGCTCGATGCGACGCCGCTGCTCGGCAAAGACCCCGACCACGCGTTCTCGCTCGACGATCTGCGCGCGTGGGAACGCAAGCACGGCCGGGTGCCGAAGGGCGCGTTCGTGGCGCTGCGCACAGACATGTCGAAGGACTGGGATGCCAATCCGGAGCGGTTCAAGCGCGAGAAGTTTCCAGCCTGGTCGCTCGAGACCATCAAGTTTCTGTACGAGAAGCGCGGCGTGACCGCCACCGGCCACGAGTCGATGGACACCGACACGACCGACAAGATGGACTCCGAGACCTATATCCTGCAGCACGGGCATTTTCAGATCGAGGTCATGGATAATCTCGACAAGATCCCCGCCAGAGGCGCGCTGATCGTCGTGACCTGGCCGAAGGTCAAAGACGGGCTGGGTTTTCCGGCGCGCGCCTTTGCGATCCTGCCGTGACGGCGGCGCGGCTGACCCTCGTCCTCGGCGGCGCCCGATCGGGCAAGAGCCGCTACGCCGAGAGTTTGATCACGGCGCTGCCGCCGCCCTGGCTTTATCTGGCGACCGCGCAGGGCGGCGACGACGAGATGGCGGCGCGCATTGTGGAGCATCGGGCGCGGCGCGGCGGCGGCTGGGGGACGATCGAGGCGCCGCACGAGCTTGCCGGCGCGCTTAAGGGCGCGCCTCCCGGCGTGCCGGTCTTGGTCGATTGTCTGACCCTTTGGCTCAGCAACCGCCTGCTGGTGGAGGCGGATCTGGATCAAGAGACCGAGGCGTTGGAGCAGGCTTTGCGGCATCGCGACAGCACCATTGTTTTGGTCGCGAACGAGGTCGGCTTCGGCATCGTGCCCGACAACGCGCTTGCGCGGCGCTTCCGTGATCGGCAAGGGCTCCTCAATCAGCGCCTTGCCGCGCGCGCCGACCGCGTCGTTCTGGTCGTCGCCGGGCTGCCGCTGATCGTGAAAGGAAGCGCATGATCAACCCGCCCGACCAAGCCGCAGCCGCCGAAGCCGAGCGCCACCGCGCCAAGATGGCGAAGCGCAAGGCGGTGCAGGACGCCGAGGTCGCCGAAAAGACGATCGAGAAAGGCCTCCTCATCGTGCATACCGGCGCCGGCAAAGGAAAATCGACGGCGGCCTTCGGCCTCGCGCTGCGCATGCTCGGCCGCGGGCATCGGGTCGGCGTGGTGCAATTCATCAAGGGCGGCTGGCACACCGCCGAGCGCGACGCGCTCGCCGCCTTCGGTGATCAAATCTCGTGGCATACGATGGGCGAAGGCTTTACCTGGGAGACGCAGGACCGGGCGCGCGATGTCGCGGCGGCCGAGCGCGCCTGGGCGAAGGCGCTGGAGCTGATGGCCGACCAAAGCTTCGGCCTGGTGATCCTCGACGAGCTCAACATTGCGCTGCGCTACGACTATCTCGATCTGGCGCAGGTGGTTGCGGCGCTTGCCGCGCGTCGCGGCGGGCTGCACGTGGTCGTGACCGGTCGCAACGCCAAGCCGGCGCTGATCGAGGCCGCCGATCTCGTCACCGAGATGAGCTTGGTCAAGCACCATTTCGCCGCCGGCGTGAAGGCACAGCCGGGCATCGAGTTCTGAGCGTGGCGGCCCGCGCGCTGATGTTCCAGGGCACCGGTTCCGATGTCGGCAAGTCGCTGATCGTCGCCGGCCTCGCGCGCGCATTCACCCTGCGCGGAAGGCAGGTGCGGCCGTTCAAGCCGCAAAACATGTCGAACAACGCCGCGGTGACGGCCGACGGCGGCGAGATCGGGCGCGCGCAGGCGCTGCAGGCGCGCTCCGCGCGCACGCCGCCGAGCGTGCATATGAACCCGGTCCTGTTGAAGCCGCAGAGCGAGGTCGGCGCGCAGATCGTGGTGCAGGGCCGCGTGCACGCGACCGCCAAGGCCGCCGCCTATCAGCAGATGAAGCCGCAGCTGATGCGGTTCGTGCTCGACAGCTACGCCCGTCTGCGGCGCGAGGCCGATCTCGTGCTCATTGAAGGCGCCGGCAGCGCCTCGGAGGTGAACCTGCGGCCGAACGACATCGCCAATATGGGATTCGCGCGTGCCGCCGGCGTGCCGGTCGTACTCGTCGGCGACATCGACCGCGGCGGCGTGATCGCGAGCCTCGTCGGCACCAAGGCGGTCATCGATGCGGAGGACGCGGCGCTGATCCGCGGCTTTCTGGTCAACAAATTCCGCGGTGATCCAAAATTGTTCGCGGACGGCATGGCGAAAATTGCCGGGGCGACCGGATGGGAGCCGCTCGGGCTCGTTCCGTTCTTCCCCGACGCGCGACTGTTGCCGGCGGAGGACGCGCTGGCGCTGCAAGCGGAGCGGCCGGCGAAGCCCAATGCCCGCATCCGGATCGCGGTGCCGATCCTGCCGCAGATCGCGAATTTTGATGATCTTGATCCGCTGGATGCCGAGCCCGCGGTCGACCTCGTACGCGTTCGCCCGGGCGCGGCGCTCCCCGGCGATGCTGACCTCGTGATCCTGCCGGGCTCGAAGGCGACCATCGCCGATCTGCAAGCTCTGCGTGACGCCGGCTTTCACATCGACATCGCCGCCCATGAGCGGCGCGGCGGCGCGGTGCTGGGTCTATGCGGCGGCTATCAGATGCTCGGGCGCACGATCCGCGATCCGCACGGCATCGAGGGGCCCGCCGGGGATCTGGAAGGCCTCGGCCTGCTCGACGTGGATACCGTGCTGAGCGCCGACAAGCGGCTCGAGCCGGTGCGCGGCTCGACCGGCGACGGAATTTCGTTCGCCGGCTACGAGATGCACATGGGCATGACCGATGGCCCCGATTGCGCGCGTCCATTCGCCCGCCTCGCCGACGGTGCGCCGGAAGGGGCCATATCGGCGGATGGGCGGATCATCGGCACCTATATCCACGGGCTCTTTGCCGACGACCGGCAGCGCTCGGCGTGGCTGAAACGCTTTGCGGCGGGCCCGGCGGCGATCGGTTACGAGGCTTTGGTCGACGCGACGCTCGACCGGATCGCCGGCCATCTCGCGGCGCATATCGATCTCGACCGTCTCCTTAGTCTTGCGCGGTGAAGGCCAATGCCGTTACCGCCAGCATCAAGGCCGCCACGATCCACAGCAGGATCTCGTCGGCGCGACGGTAGAGCTTGAGCGCCGCGCGGATATCGGCGGTGTTGGCTTCACGCCGCCCGTCTCCCATCACGGCATCGAAGACCGTCACGCCGCCGTAGCTGCGCTGGCCCGCCAGCGCCAGGCCGAGCGCTCCCGCCATGGCGGCTTCAGGATAGCCGGCGTTCGGCGAACGGTGACCCCAGGCATCGCGCCGCACCGCGCGCCACGCGTTCGGCGCCGAAGCGTCTTTCGTTATCGCGGCTGCCGCGACGATGAGGAGTGCCGTCAGCCGCGACGCCGGCAGATTGATGAGATCGTCGAGCCGGGCGGCGGCCCAGCCAAAAATCTCATGCCGCGGCGTGCGGTGGCCGATCATGCTATCCGCCGTGTTGATCGCCTTGTAGATTGCGGCACCCGGGAGACCGCCGATGATCATCCACAGGACCGGCGCCACGACGCCGTCGGAAAAATTTTCTGCGAGGCTCTCGATGGCGGCGCGGGAAACGCCCGCCACATCGAGCTCTTCGGTGTCGCGGCCGACGATCTTCGCCACCGCGCCTCGCCCTTGCGCGAGGCCCGCGTCGAGCGCGACCGCGACGAGCGCGACATGGGTGTGCAGGCTCTGCTGGGCGATCAGCGTGCTGCCGAGCAGAGCTGCCGCAACAATGCCGAACGGCAGGAGGAGCAGGGCATACTGCACCGCAAAGGCTGTGGCGCCGACCGCGCCGATAAGGAGCAGGACGGCAAGAATTCCTGCCGAGCGGCGCCGCGATGGCTCCATGCCTTCGTGGTTCATCCGGCGATCCAGGAGGTCGATCAGTTTCCCCATCCAGATCACCGGATGGCCGACCGCGCGCGTGAGCTGATCGGGATAGCCGAAAATGACCTCGATCAGCAGCGCGAAGAAGGTAAGCTCAACAGCCATGGTCGCTCATGGGGATACGGCGGCGCCCGAGCACGGGGGTAGTCTCGCCGCCGCGCGGCGGCTTTTCCCCAATGCCCCGGAACCCTTCATCGACCTGTCGACCGGAATCAATCCGTATCCTTACCCGCTGCCCCCCTTGCCACCTGATTTGTTCGCGCGGCTGCCGGAGCCGGATGCCGTCGATCAGCTGGCGGCGGCCGCGACCGGCGCCTACGGCGCGCCGTCCGCTGCCCATATGGTCGTGGCGCCGGGTACGCAGATCCTGCTGCCCTTCGTCGCGGGTCTCGTGCCGCCGGGTCGCGCCGTGGCGCTGGGGCCGACCTATGCAGAGCACGCGCGCGCGGCGGCGCTGCAGGGGCATGCGGTCAGCGAAGTGAATGACATGGCTCAGCTCGACGATGCCGACCTCGCCATCGTCGTCAACCCCAACAATCCGGACGGGCGGATCGTGTCGACGGAGGCGCTGCTCGCATGTGCCTCCGCGCTGCGGTCGCGGGGCGGCCTCCTGGTGGTCGATGAAGCGTTCATGGATGTCGGCCCGCTCGATGCCGGCATTGCCGACCAAACGGGGTGCGGCAACATCGTCGTGCTGCGCTCGTTCGGGAAATTTTTCGGCCTGGCCGGCCTGCGGCTCGGCTTCGCGCTCGCGGCGCCCGCGCTCGCGGCGCGGCTTTGCGCCCGACTTGGCCCGTGGGCGGTAAGCGGACCCGCGCTGGCGATCGGCACCGCCGCCTTGGCCGACGCGGCATGGATCGCCGCGACGCGCACATCGCTTGCCGAAGCGGCGTGCCGGCTCGACGGGCTTCTGACGCAAGCACAGCTCGATGTCGTCGGCGGAACCTCGCTGTTCCGGCTGGTGCGCACGCCGGCAGCGCCAAGACTTTTCGATCAGCTCGGGCGCGCCGGCATTCTGGTGCGCCGCTTTGCTGCTGAGCCCACGCGCCTGCGCCTCGGTCTTCCCGGGGACGAGTCGCAATGGCAGCGCCTGCGCGCGGCGCTCGATACCGGTCTGGCCGATGCGGTGGCGGTGAACGACGGCCGGCGACAAAGTAAAAGCGCGACTATCTGAAGGCTGATCCGACGATCGGCCGCGCCGAGGCCTTGCGCCGCGCTACTTCTTCGCCCGCTCGATTCCGTCCACGATCATCCGCTTTGCTTCAACAGCATCGCCCCAGCGCTTGATCTTCACCCACTTGCCGGGTTCCAGGTCCTTGTAGTGGGCAAAGAAATGCTCGATCTGCATGACGGTGATGTCGGGCAGGTCAGTATAGCTCTCGATCCGGTCGTAGCGCGCCGTGGTGTGGCGTGAGGGGACGGCGATGATCTTCTCATCCTCGCCGGCGTTGTCCTCCATGATCAGCACGCCGACGGGGCGCACGCTGAGGATCGCGCCGGGCGCGATCGCGCGCGTGTTCGCGATCAGCACGTCGCAGGGATCGCCGTCGCCCGAAAGCGTGTGCGGGATGAAGCCGTAATTCCCGGGGTAGCGCATCGCTGTGTAGAGGAAGCGGTCCACGACCAACGTGCCGGCGGCCTTGTCCATCTCGTATTTGATCGGTTCGCCGCCAATCGGCACCTCAATCACCACGTTGACATCGTGTGGCGGGTTCTTGCCGACCGCAATCGCGTCGATGCGCATGGGATCCTCGATGTTGGCCGGATCAATCCGTTCAATAGCAACGCGTGATCTGCAGAAACGGCGTTGTGCCGAATGCCGCTATGGTCACACCTTGGGCGCAGACAGAGCGTGGACTCATTAACACGGAGCCACTATCGCTTACTTGCCCGGCTGCCAGGTGATGAGGACCTCGCGGCCGAGGTTGATCCAGCGCGGGGTGAAGCCGTCGGCGCCTTGTGCGTAAAGGTCGTCGAAATGCTGCTCCACCGTGGCTCGGATGCGCGCCTCGAACGCGGCGGCGAAAGGCCAATGCGCCCATTGCTCGTTGACGACGCGTTGCACGGCGAAGGCGAGCGCGGCCGCCCGGCTCGGCAGCGGCACGGTGAGGCGCACGTTCTGCGACAGCAGCATCGTGAGATCGGGCAGCCGGCCCATCTCCCACAGCACGTTCATGAGCTCGGCATGGCCGGGCACCACTTCCTCCGCCTCGCCATGGACGAGCTGGAAGAGCACGCGGTTCCAGGCGGGCGGCGGCGGCGCGTTGACGGTCAGGATGACGCGGCGCGAGCCGGCGCGCTCGAGCTTCTCGATGAAGGGCACGATGTCGCGCGTGAGATAGGTGACGTGATTGGCGAGCGCGACGGTGCCTTGCGGCGCGTCCGCCGCGAGCCAGTCACTCTGAACGAGGCCGACGTTGGAAATGCCGGCGGCCTTGGCGTTGGCGAGAAAGGCCGCGCCCATGCTTGCCGAGGGATCGACATTGGTGACGGAGCGGCAGCGCAGCGCCAGCGGGAGCGACATGCGCCCGGCCCCGCCGCCGACATCGACGATCGCGTCCGACGGCTCAATCAGATCGGCGAGCGCCTTGAGATTGGCGTCGAGCGGCCGGCGCGGATCGGCTTTGAGCAGCGGATGGTCGGGCTCGAGATTGCCGAAGAGATCGCCCGACGGCTCCGCCCCGCGGAGCCGCGCGCGCTGTGCCAGAACCGCATCGACCCGCGCGGCATAGTGTTCGGCTGCGGTCATGTTCCCTCCCGCCATCGGCCGGTCCGCCGGCTCAGGTCTAGCACACCCGACGCGTTGCGCGCAGCCGCGATGATCAGGATGGAGAGGGACCCAGGGCGCGCTCGAGACGCCACGTATCGAGCAACGCCTTCGCTTCCTTCAGATCGACCGTGTCGAAGCCTTCGCTAAACCAGCCATAGGCCTGCTGTACCTGTTTACAGGGGACGCGGCTGTCAGCCGCTTACGAGCGGACAGCCGCCTTCATTGAGGGGACGAAAGGCCTCGGCGGCCGGGATGGTGGCGCGCAGCTTGTAATAGTCCCAGGGATATTTCGATTCCGTGGGCTTCTTCACCTCGAACAGGAACATGTCGTGGATCTTGCGGCCGTCGGTGCGGATCACGCCCTTGCCGAACAGCGGATCGTCCGTCGGCAGTTCTTTCATTTTTGCGACCACGGCCTTGCCGTCGGCGTCGCTCTTGAGTGCCTCGACGGCCTTGAGATAGTGCAGCACGGCGGCATAGACTCCGGCCTGCACCATGCTCGGCATGTTGCCCTTGTATTGCGGCGCGAACCGCTTGGCGAAGGCGCGTGTTGCGTCGTCGTGGTCCCAGTAGAACGCTTCAGTCAAGATCAGGCCCTGCGCCGTCGGCAGGCCGAGCGCATGCACGTCGTTGATGAAAACCAGGAGGCCGGCGAGGTTTTGCCCGCCCTGGACGATGCCGAACTCCGCCGCCTGCTTGATGGCGTTGATGGTGTCGCCGCCGGCATTGGCGAGCCCGACGACCTTCGCCTTCGATGCCTGCGCCTGCAGCAGGAAGGAGGAGAAGTCGCTGGTGTTGAGCGGGTGGCGGGCAGAGCCCAAAACCTTGCCGCCGTTCTTCTCCACGACCGCGGTCGTATCGCGCTGGAGCGCCTGGCCGAAGGCGTAATCGGCGGTGATAAAGAACCACGTGGTCCCGCCGGTCTGCACCACGGCCTTGCCGGTTCCGTTGGCCTGCGCCCAGGTATCGTAGGTCCAGTGAACGGTGTTAGGAGAGCATTTTGCGCCGGTGAGGTCGGAGCTCGCCGCGCCCGAGAGCAGCAATACCTTGTTCTTCTCGCGCACGATATCACTGACCGCGAGGGCCACGGATGAGGTCGGCACGTCGACGATGACGTCGACTTGGTCGACGTCAAACCACTTGCGGGCGATGCTCGAGCCGACATCCGCCTTGTTCTGATGATCGGCCCCGATGACTTCGACCTTCATTCCCTTTTGCGCCGCGCCGAAGTCTTCGACCGCCATGCGCGCCGCCGCGATTGCTCCGGGCCCGGAGATATCGGCGTAGAGGCCGGACATATCGTTCATGACGCCGATCTTGATGACGCCGTCGCTCATCTGCTGGGCGCCGGCTCCGCCGCTGATCAACAACGCGGCGGCAAATGCAACATGACGAAATAGCTTCATTTCGGATCCTCCCTGGTCCCGCTGCTGCTGCGCGCTCGTGCCCATCCGCGACGCGGGTTGCGAGCGGCAGCGGTCAAGCATATAATATGATTGTCGGACAATCGGATAATCATGTCAAGAGACTCCGAATTGAAAACGGCGTAGTTAGAATTGACCGCGGGAATCATCGGCGATGAGTGAAGCAGGCGAAAAGTTCGATCGAATCAATGCGATACCGGCCTACCAGCTGGTCGCGGAGGCGATCGAGCGGGAGATTCTGGCCCGGCGCATCCGACCCGGCGAGCCGATCGGCACCGAGGCCGAGCTCGTCAAGCAGTTCGGCGTCAACCGCTCGACGGTGCGCGAAGGCATCCGCCTGCTCGAGCAGGGCGGCCTGATCCACCGCGATTCAAGCCGCCGGCTGACCGCCAGCCTTCCGCATTACAGCCGGCTGGCGACCCGCATGAGCCGCGCCATGTTGCTGCACGACGTCACGTTCAGGGAGCTTTGGGAGGCGACCGTGGCGCTCGAGGTCACGACCGTCGAGCAGGCCGCGGAGCACGCGACGGCGGATATGATCGCCGAGCTCGAGGCGAATGTCGCAAGCACGGAGCAGGCATCGCGAGATCCGCACGCGGTCGCCGAATTGGACACGCAATTCCATTCACTGATCGCCAAGGCCTCGCAGAACCGTGTGCTGCAGCTCGCGCGCGAGCCGTCGGCACTCCTGATCTTTCCGACCACCGAGATCGTCTTGCGCAAGGTGAAGGAGGGCGTGCCGCGTCTCATCCAGGCGCATCAGATGATCGTCGATGCAATCCACCGGCACGACAAGGAGGCGAGCCGCCTATGGATGCTCCGCCACGTCAAGGATTGGCGCAAGGGGTTCGAGCGCGCCGGTAAGGACATCGATCAGCCGATCGACCGCGTCTATATGAAGGACGTGATGATGGGGTGAGTTCGGACGCGGCACCAAACCGCAAAACCGCCGGCGCTGCGCTCATCCTTGCCGTCTCGGTCAATGTCCGCGTTGCACGCCGGACCTCGGCCCGGAAGCGCTGATCGCAGAGGGCCCTGGACACATTGTTGGGCCTCAACGATGATCGCGCGGTATGCAAACCGAGGAGGCCCAACGTGACAGTCGAGCGGATTGATTATCAGGCCGGCAGCGTGAAGGCGAAAGGCGCGCTGGTATGGAATGAGAAGGTCAGCGGCAAACGTCCGCTACTGCTGGTGATGCCGAACTGGCTCGGTGTCACCGAGGACGCCATCAAGCGGGCACAGAAGATGGCGGGCGACAAGTACGTCGCCTTCGTCGGCTGCATGTACGGCGAGGGCAGGACCTGCGAAGGCCCGCCGACCTCGCAGGAATGGATGATGGCGGTGCGCGCCGATCGCGTCGAAGGACGCAAACGCGTCAGCGCAGCCCTCACCACCATGGTGACTGAGGCCGACAAGCGCGGCATCGGCGACCGCAGGAAGAAGGCAGCAGTCGGGTTCTGTTTCGGCGGCGGCAACGTGTTGGAGCTGGCGCGCAGCGGTGCCGACGTCAACGCGGTGGTCTGCCTCCATGGGGACCTGCAAACCACCCTACCGGCGAAGAAGGGCGACATCAAAGCCGCGGTGTTCGTGATCCACGGCTCCAAAGACCCGGTAGCGCCGAAGGCCGACCGTGATGCTCTCGAAGCCGAGCTGGACGGTGCCGGCGCCAATTGGCAGCTGCTCGATTTTGGCGGCCGGTTGCACTCCTTCTCCGAAGAGGAGACCATGATGAAAGGCATCGCCGAGTTCAATGCCCCCGCCGCACACCAGACCTACCGGATGCTCGACGATTTCATCCAGGACGCCTTCGACAACAAGCTCTGATGCGTCATTGCGTTGGCGTGCCGCAGAACGCTGACCGGGCCGGGTCTCGCTTGACGGGGGCTTAGCGGCGTGGGCACCGACGGACGCCCATGCCCTGAGCCTTCCCCCAAACTACCTTGGTTGCGACGGCGCTTGCTGTGCCTGGGCCGTAGGGATCGATCGTGGACCAAACGGCCCTGTCTGGTCCTAACGGTATCGAAAGCGGGCCACCAATGAAGGGCCGGATTTCACCAGAAGATCAATCGCCCATGCTCAATGCGGACTTTCCATTTGTTGCCGCGCGACCATCCACCCTATCAAGGCGATGTTGGCAATGTTGAAAGCAATGCCGGCCGTAAAGGCCGGCGCATATGAGGCCATGTGATCATAGATAAATCCGGCCAACCAGCCGCCCAGGGCCATGCCGCACAGGTTGATGAAAAACCAAAGCGGGACGCGCCAGCTCGCTTCTTCGACCGGAAACATCTCGCGCAAGGCAACGATGTAAGCCGGAATGATTCCACTGAAGCCGAAACCGAAGGCGGCTGAGACCGCAAACAACCCGGCCTCATCCTGAGTCCAGAGAAAGCCGCTAAGCGCGAGCGCCTGACATACTGAGCCCCCGAGGATTGCGCGCAGACCGCCGACACGATCGGCAAGCCATCCCCAGAGCTGGCGACTGAGGAATGCGCTGCCTAGCATGACGGAGAGCATCAAGGCTCCTTGTGCCGGTCTGATGCCCAGATCGCTGCAAAGCGCCACGAGGTGCCCCGATGGCATTGCCATTGGCACACAGCACAGAAATCCAGCGATGCATAGCAGTGCGAATGGGACGGACGGGGAAAACCTCAAGACGGGGGCACTTCGGCGACCGGCCAGTGCTCCAGAAAGCGCTGCCTTCTGCTCGGGTACTGGGGCTAGCCAAATGAGCGAGATTGGTGCAATGGCGACGGCGGTCGCTACTCCAATTGCCATCATCGTGGTGCGCCAACCGGCGTGCTGCACACCAAATACGATGATGAAAGGCCAAATTGTTCCGGCGATGTATTGCCCGCTTGTGACGAATGCGAGGGCGGAGCCGCGCCGGCGGTCAAACCACCGGCTCACGTAAATCATCAGGGGGACATTGATTGCCCCACTACCGAGGACACCGACAAAGAGCGCGTGGCCGATGATCAGATGCGATGCCCCCCCTATCGCCGACAATGCCAGCCCTGCCCCGATCATAAGGGCGCCGAATGTTGTCATCCATTTGAACCCAATTTGCTCAGAAATCCGGCCAAATCCGATGGCTCCGAGCCCTGAACCGAGCCACACGAGAGAACCCGCCAGTGCGGGCACTGATCGCGTGTCGCCCATGTCAGCTGCGATTTCCTTCAGGGCAACCGCCGCCACTAATGGGGCACCATAGGCGAACGTGAGAATGAAAAGCACCGCTGTCGCGACGATCCACGACTTGCTGGTCTCGATGCTCGCCGCATCGCTTTGCACGCTCTGGGCTCGCAACCCGAATGCCATCGTCGATTTTGCCATCGTTTTTCCCGCCTTGGCGCTAAGGCAGGTTACGGCACGCGGCTGCTGCTGAGGAAGGTGATCCGGCGTTGCCGTCGCCGGTTTGTTGCCGCAGCTCGATGCGCGTGGATCGTTATCCTTTCTTTGCAACTTGTCTTGGTGTTTCCCCGACGGTCCTTATGCACCGCAGTCGGTAACCACGGTCTCGCTGCTCGAGGGAGCCAGCGACGGCATCTTGGTAAAAGCACGCATGTCGTGCGCAGGTACGATGTTCAGGTCGGGCAGGCGCTCTTTGATCGCGATCATGCGCAGCAGGTTTTCGCGCGTGCCCTCCTCGGCGGAGTCAGCAAATTGGCGGACAACCCAGGAGCGCTCCTCACGTAGGGTAATTCCCTCCAGCTGCCAGACGAGGTCGCCGACGAATGCGTAGCGCGTTCCGTTTTGCAGCGTCACGAATATGATCACGCTACCAGGCGTGTGCCCGGGCGCGGGCACAACGACGATCGCGCCATCACCGTAGATGTCGTGGCTTGCAGGAAAACCGAGGTAGGGGCCGCCGTCGAACCCATACTCCTCATATCGTATGCCGGGAAAAGGCTTGCCAAATTGGCCGCTCCCCCCTTTTCTGATGAACTCGTGCTCCTGCGGCGTCACCCACACCGGCGCGCCTGGAAAGTCGGGCAGGCCGCTGACGTGGTCCCAGTGCGCATGGGTCAGAAGAATGGCGCGTAGCGATTTCAGGTCGTAACCGGCGGCTCTGAGCTGGTCTGCGGCAGGCTTCCACAGACTGTAGGACGTCATCGCTCGGAACAACAACGGCATCGTTGCAAACTGCTCGGCGATGTTACGGCCAAAGCCAGTATCGATGAGCAGGTCGCCCTGTGGATGCTTAACCAAGGTTCCGGCCATCGAAAAGTCGCGCCGCTCGAACAACGAGCCGCCGCGATAGCCGTAGGCCGCAACCCGGTGGTTCACACCAGTAACCAAAGCGAGGACGGCCGTCTCCTTTGGAGGCGTGGCGGTAGGCAGGGGCCCTTTGTAGCGCTCCGGCCTCGGCAAGGGTGACGGCGATAACGTGTGCAGCAGCAGCGCGAGGGGCACCAGGACCGTCGCCGCTGCGGCCGCAATATAGAGGTTAAACCACATTCGTCCGCTCCACGCGTCGGGCTGACGGCGCCCGCCGATTGCAAAGAAACGAGGATTGATCCGGCACACCCGCCTATCGTAGCAATTGAACCGAGAGGTTGTCGCATTGGGTCTGTCGAATATGTTTTGACCCTTGGTATGACCGCGCACAGCCGCTGCAAGGGCGTAATTCACCGCTGGCGCCCGCGTTGATTCGCAAGCGCTGGTCCCCGAGCTGCACCCCGATGTTCCTCCACCGCACCAAGAGCCACGCGCGGGGGCGGTGCAGCATGGCCGCGCCTGCGCGCAATCGCGCCAAGCCGGCGGCGTACCGGACGCGCGAAAGGGATCGGTGATCCGATCCCTTTCCGTTCAGGCGAGCTGTTCACGCGGCTGCAAGTTTGATGCGCTCCGACGCTTTGCGAATGAGGTCGATCAGCGAATACGAGTGGATGAGGAAAGCGCGCGGCACGGCATAGATCGGTACCAGCACGATCGGGAATACTATGCCGCCTCCGCCGCCTCCGGTCAGCGTGCCGATCAGCACCGCGTTGACCAGATCGGCCATGCCAAACAGGTTCCAGGCGATGGCGGCGTACCGTGCGTAGGGTTTGCCGACGAACCACCAATAGGCGACGAACGGCGCCAGAATTCCCGTCACGACGTCGCCGATCCCGGCCGGGATTGCGAAGATGCCCGGCAGCTCACCCTGGAAGTACCGTATCAGGAACACGCCGCCCAGGATCCGAAAGGTCTGAATGCCGATCAGCCAATGCTGTGGAATGCCGGCGATGATGCCGCGGAAGGTCACCGACAGCAGTAGCAGATATCCGGCCGCCAGGGTCGAGAGTAGCGCGATCGGAATGCGCGGCGCGTCGTTGCGGAAGACGTTGTCGGCCGCCAACAGGACGATGCCGACAAACCACGCAGCGAAGATGAGGGCCGATCCGATGGTCCAACGCCATTGCCGTGATTTGCTGCCCGGCAGGGTGCTGATGCCAGTGTGGAAACCGATCCATTGCAGCGTCGAGGAGACCGACTGGATGATGGTCTGTAAGAGGATGAGTGTCATGTGGCTTGTCCTTTCTGATCAGCCGAAGGCTCGGCTCGCTTGCGCAACCGAAGGGAACCAATGAGGGCCAAGAGGGTGAGAGCGAGCATCATCGCAAGGGTCCTTTCGCATCGCCCGGTCGATCCCGGTTGAGGAGGTTTCGTTCCGAAATGGTACTGGACCGTACCATCGAAGTCCTATGTACGGTACGACTTGGTGCCAATGCAAGAGGTTTTTGGAAAGATGCGCGCGGTAAAGCCCAAAGCCGCCAGAAGCGGGCGGACCAGGGGTCCCGAGAGTTCGTTGCGCGAACGCGTGCTCAAGGCCGCGTTTGCGGTTTTTCGCAATCGAGGCTTCGCGGGCGCGAGCACGCTCGAGATCGCAAAGCGCGCCAAGATGTCGAAGCGCGATCTCTATGCGCTGTTCGAGAACAAGCAGGCCGTCCTTGCTGCCTGCATTCGCGAGCGCGCCGGCCGCATGCGCCACGTGCTCGATCCGGCGGCACCTGTTCCGCAGAGCCGCGAGGCGGTCGCCGCAATCCTGGCGGAAGTCGGCGCCTCGATCTTGCGCGGCGTTTGCCACCCCGACGTGTTGGCGATCTATCGGCTGGCAATCGCCCAGTCGGATAGCGCGCCCGAGATCGCCCGCACGCTTGATCGCGATGGGCGCGAAGCCAACCATCGCGCCGTCGGCGAATGGCTGGCAAAGGCCCAAGCACAAGGCCTCGTTCGCGAGGGCGACCCTGTCGCGATGGTGGCGCGTTTCATCGCAGTATTGTGGGGTGATATGCTGGTCAGGCTGTTGCTGCGGGTTCGCGAGCCGCCGACCGATGCCGAGATAGCGGCCCGCGCGCGTGCCGCCGTCGAAGCGATCCTCGGTCCGAGTGCGGCGGCGCGGCCTTCCTGAAGGCCGACGGCCCTTAGCTCAAATGCAGGTCCCCCGTCTGTGCCGGGCTGCCCGTGCGGTGCCGTGCTCGATTCTGTCGCCATAATATATTCGTTGACATGAATATTCGTGCATGATGATATACGGAGCATGAGCCCGGAGACACTTGCCGCGCTGGGCGAGCCCAATCGATTTCGAATCGTCGAGCTGCTTCGCACGGGACCTCGGCCGGTGAACGACATCCGTGGCCGGCTGGGGCTCAGGCAATCGCAGGTTTCCCAGCACCTCAAGATCCTCAAGGATGTGGGCTTGGTAGAGGTGGAGCCGCGCGCGCAGCAGCGGCTCTACAGACTACGCGCGCAACCCCTGAAGCAACTGCACAAATGGCTCGATCGCTACCGGCGCATCTGGGAAGAGCGGTTCGAGCAACTGGACGAGCTCGTCGAGGAGCTCAAGCGAATGGAGAGATCGGATGCTGCAGGCAAGAAAAGGTGAGGGCACGATGACAAACGAAACGACCGTGGAGCGGACGTCCGACCGTGAGCTGGTCGTCACGCGCACGTTCAATGGACCGGCGCATATCGTCTTCGACGCATGGACCAAGCCGGAGCTCCTGAAACGGTGGTGGGCGCCCAAGTCCCTCGGCGTGTCACTCTTCGAGTGCGAGTCCGACCTGCGCGTCGGAGGAGCCTACCGCTACGCGTTCGGGCGCGACCCAAAGAAGCCGGAGGTGTTTTCAGGACGGTACGTAGAGGTGAATCCGCCCTCACGGCTGGTCCTCACACAGCTGTATGAGCGGATGCGCGACGCGGGCGAGGCCGTAGTCACCGCCACCTTCGTGGAGAGCCAGGGCAGGACGCGTCTCACCCTGCACCAGCTGTTCCCCAGCAAGGAAGCGTTGGATGGCGCCGTCGCCTCCGGAATGGAGCGCGGAATGCGTGAGACTCTGGATCAGCTTGACGCGCTGGTCGCCTCGTTGCACCGATGAGGTCAACAAGAAGTGCACATCAGCAAGAGTCCGGGGCCGAATGTCCGATCAAGGGCGGCTCCGGGCACATAACGGACCGGGCCGGTCGCTCCTGAACTGCCGGTAATCCACCCCATCCAACACCAAGCAAGGTGCGGTCCCGATCGCTGGCATTAGCAACGCGCGATCTACAGAAACGGTATTGACACCGTTTCTGTAGATGGTAGAATGGCGCCTGACTTGATCGAATCATGGCCGTGCGCGGCAAGCCGCTGCGCTGCCGCCCGCCGTAGGCGACGGCATCAGGCAGCTTGCGGCAGCCGGCAACGCGGCCAAATCGGGAGGAGCCGACGATCGCAATGCCCGCAATGCCAATGTGTGGCGAGAAATCATGCGCGCCGCCCTCAGGCGGACGGCGACGGGGACGGCCGAAGGGGTCCCGCACAAGGCCACGCTCGCACTTCAGGCCGTGCTTGAGGGCTCGGCGGAGGCGCTGATGCGCACGCTCATCGCCAAGGCCTTGGCGGGCGATTCGGCTGCGCTGCGCTTTTGTGTCGGGCTCATCTTGCCGGCGCGGCGCGATCGCCCGGTCGTCTTCGAGTTGCCGGAGATCGCGAGCGCCGGCGACCTGGCCAAGGCCGCGCAAGCGGTCGTCGCCGCCTGCGCCGGCAGCATCCTGTCGCCCGGTGAGGCCAGACAGGTCATGGATTTGATAACCGCCGTCCGAGCCATCGAGAGGGCGGCCGACCTCGAGAAGCGGGTGATCGAGCTGGAGCGCAGACAACAAGCGCGCGCGGCAGAGGCGTCGCGCGCGGAGGCAGCGCGGTGCGAGCGCCGCGCATCGCCGCCGGCAACCCTCGCGCCTTCGCGCGTCGCCTGTAAATCGCCTGTATTTAATTCCACGACAAGATTGGTAGGGTGGGCAAAATCGCCTGTTGTGGCCGAGAGGTTTACCCTGCGCGCCGCTCGATTTTGCCCACGCGGAGGGCCAAGCATCCGCGTGCCCACGGCGCGTGCCGCGCCTTTTGCGCACCCTACAAGAATGCCCGCGACCCTGTATTTAGTAATTCCTTCGCCACCACCGCCGCCGGGCGGGCGTTCCCGACTTCGGCAATTAATGATTGGCCCAAGTCCGGCCGCGACGTGCAGAGGCTCCTGTTTCAATAGCCGCCGTCTATCCGCCCCACGCTTCCTTGGCCATGACGTGATAGCTGAGCGCGCCGGGATCGGTCAGGTCCGGCACGGTCCAGCCGTCGAGGTCGTATTCGGCCATGCATTCTTCGGCAAAACCCTTGAAGCGGTCGGCGTTGCCGGAGGCTTGAGCGCCGAACAGGCAATAGCGGCGGATCTCCTCGGTCGAGCCGCCATAATTGATCTCATAGAGCTCGTGCCGCCCGCCGAATTCGGTCGAGAGGCAGTCCCACAGCAGTTTCAGGAGTTTTACCCGCTCCTCGGCCTTGTAGCCATTGGAGCCGCGCAGGTAGCGGTCGAGATAAGGCCGCAGCTCCGGGTTCTTGAAATCGCTGGCGTGCGAATTGAGGTAGATGAGGCCGGAGGCCACCGTCTGCTCGATGATGTATTTGACCTTGCTGTAGGCCATGGTGGCGATGATCTGGTAGGCGTTGCCCGGATCCATGTTGGGCAGGAGGTAGTCGCCGATCCACGGTTTCGGGTTGCGCACCATGGCGTCGGAGAGCGCCCAGAACAGATTGCGCCAGGCGATCACCTCGCCGACATTGGCCTGCACCCCTCGGTAGTCCTTGGTGCCCGCCGCCTCGACCGCCTTAAGCAGCAGGCCGGAAATGAAATCGAGCTTGACGGCGAGCCGCGTGCAGCCGTGCACGACAAAGCGCGGCAGGAAGCCGGTGCGCGGGAAGAAGTTGTTGGCCTTCTCCACGTCGCCGTAGACGAAGACGTTCTCCCAGGGCACCAGAACCTTGTCGAGAATGAATACCGCGTCATTCTCGTCGATACGGCTCGACAGCGGGTAATCGAACGGGCTGCCCATCGCCGTCGACGTCATTTCGTAGGAGGTGCGGCAAATGAATTTCACGCCCGGATAGTTGGTCGGTACCATGAACACGACGGCGAATTTCTTGTCTTGCACCGGAATGAGACCATGATGCGCAACGAAGGTGTAGTTGGTGAGCACCGAGCCCGTGGCCACGACCTTAGCGCCCGACACGACGATGCCGGCGTCAGTTTCCTTCTCGACGTGGCAGCAGACGTCGGCGACTTCATTTGGTGGCCGATCGCGATCGACCGGCGGATGAATGATGGCGTGGTTGACGAACGGCACGCGCTCCTGGCTGAATTTGTACCAGCGTCGCGCGTTGTCGGTGTAGGGATCGTAGAATTTCGCATTGGCGCCGAGCGTCGCCAGGAAGGATGCTTTGTAGTCCGGTGCGCGGCCGAGCCAGCCGTAAGTAATCTTCGCCCATTCGGCGATAGCGCTTCTTCCGGCCAACAGATCATTGAGCGACTTCGGCGCCTTGAAGAAAGCGTGCGTCTTGCCGCCGTTGCCGGTGTC
>JBKQHQ010000084.1:0-34622 GCA_052148715.1 Xanthobacteraceae bacterium
GGTCATGCCGCTTCGCTTGGACAACGCAAGCGTTGCCCACATGCCCACAGCCTCAACAGTAGCAGAAACACAAAGGGCATTGATCGAAATTGACAAAAAATAACCCACACGACTTCGCGATGAAGCACAATTCGCTTGGGCGGGCTCACCTCGAGAAACTCGCCATGGATCACGTCGAGAGTGTTGGGGTCGACCTTGAAGATGCCACCCGGGCGCGCGTCGATCTCGGCCGCCAAGCCCATCCACAGGATGTATTTCTCGCTCTGCGTCAGGTACGGAAATATCTCCTCCGGGGTCGCCCTAATGAAGATCTCCTTGACGATCGGCTCACTTGCCGCCACGCCGCGTCCCCTTCTCTTCTTCGACCCGCAGCTTCAGTGACGAGAGGCTCTGGTTCCAAAACGTGTCGAGATAGGTTCGCAAGTCGCCGAAGGCCTCCGCATTGACACGGTAGAGGCGCTTGGTCCCGTCCCGGCGCAACTCGAGCAAACCGGCATTCGTCAGCAGCCGTAGATGCTGGGAAATCGCTTGCCGCGTCGTTTTGAAGCGCGACGCTATCTCACCGGCCGGCAGCTCCTGTTCATGGACCAACCGCAGGATCGCGATGCGCTGGGGCTCGGCGAGCGCCTTGAAGACCTCGTGCATCCGATTCGGATTCTTGTGACCGGCCTGCGGCGCCATCGATCGAGCGAACACTCCTTCCAACGCGTGCGACGCCGAGCTTACACCGCAGGGTCTCGTTTGCGCAAGTGATTCCTTCCGCTCACGATCTATTGCGCAATCCTTGCCTTGCGCAATAGATCGTGAGCGGTTAATGACGCGGCGGGGGCGTTTCCGTTTGCTCGCCAGGGAGGCGGCGTTCATGAGGCTTGTGGACAAGGTGGCCGTCATTACCGGCGGCAATAGCGGAATTGGCTTGGCGACCGCTCAGGATCTCGTGGCGAATGGCGCCAAGGTCGTCATTTTCGGGAGGGACCGCCGAACGCTTGATCAGGCAGCGAGCTCGCTCGGCGGCGGTACGCTGGCGGTGCAGGGCGATGTGCGCAAGCTCGCCGATCTCGATCGCCTCTTCGCCGAGACCGGCCTGCGCTTCGGCAAGATCGATATCCTCCTCGCCAATGCCGGCATCGCCAAATTCGCTCCCGTCGATAGCCTGTCCGAGGAGCTATTCGATGAATTGTCCGACATTCTGTTCAAGGGCGCCTTCTTCACCGTCCAAAAGGCACTACCGTATCTGCGTGACGGCGCCTCGGTGATCCTCGTCGGCTCGGCGGACGCCGACAAGCAAGGCCGCATGCTCACCTCGATCTATGCGGCCGCCAAATCCGCCGTGCGCGCCTTGGCGCGATCGCTCTCCGTCGAATTGTTGCCCCGCCGCATCCGGGTCAATGTCGTCAGCCCCGGCATGACCGACACGCCGATCATCTCGCGCGAAGGCGGGATGCCGGGCGCCACGCCCGAGCAGATCGCCGCGGTCATCACCAAGACGATCCCGCTTCGCCGCCGAGGGACACCGCAGGAGATCGCCAAGGCCATCCTGTTCATGGCCTCGGACGATTCGAGCTACTGCCTCGGCTCCGAGCTCATGGTCGACGGTGGTCTCACCCAACTCGTCAATCCAACCTAGGAGGCAGCAAAACATCATGGCTGAGTTCAAGCATCAGGTGCCGATCAACGCATCACCGGAAAAGGTCTACGCGGCGCTTGCGACGTCGGCGGGCCTGCAAGGCTGGTGGACCGCCGACAGCGAGGCCGATGCGAAGGTCGGCGGCAAGGCGGAGTTCGGCTTCGACAAGCGCGGGATGGTTTTCCGCATGAGGATCGAGAAGCTCGAGCCGGGCAAGCAGGTCGTCTGGACCTGTCACGGCGACCAACCGGAATGGAATGGAACCACGCTGACGTGGAACATCGCGCGCGAAGCCGATGCGACCGTGCTGCGCTTCACGCAGAGCGGTTGGCGGGAGATCACCGATTTTTGCGCCAGCTGCAATTCGATGTGGGGGCACCTGATGTTCCGGCTCAAGGCCTACGCGGAGACCGGGAAAGTCGATCCGCAGTGGACCGAGTGACCCCGCCAAAACCGCGTTCCTATCCCAATTTGCCGGCGGCCGCGATTCTAACAATTGGTCGATTCGGTGTCTGCCTCAAAGGACCGCCAACCCTAGTCACGGTAGGAAGCCACCGACACCCGCCCTCACGCCGCTTGAATTGCTGCGAAGGCATCGGCGATGCGCTCTGGTGCCGTAGGGCGCGCATACATCCGCTCCAGATAGGCATGCAATCGCGGAAATCCGTCGATTAATTTCAGCTCGTTGGCCCAATCGATCAGATACACCGTCACGCAATCCGCGATCGTGACACCATCGCCGACGATGAATTGACATCCCTCAAGATGGCGATCCAGCACGGTCGCCATGGCGACGAACTCCTCTTTCGCCAGAGCGATGTCGGCCGGCAGGCGCTTGCCTTCGGGATAAAGCCGTGCGTGCTTGGTGATGCGCCAGAGCGGTTGCTCAAGCTCCGTGACCGCGAACATGACCCAGCGATACGCTTGCGCCCGCTCCTTGAGACCCGCGGGCAACAATCCTTTGTCTCGATATTTATCCGCCAAATAAAGCACGATCGCAGCTGATTCCGGGATCACGATGTCGCCGTCCACCAAGACGGGAACTTTGCCCGCCGGATTGAGGCGCAAAAACTCGGGACGCTTATGCTCCCCGGCTAACAGGTTGACGGGCACGAACTCGAAATCCGCGTCGAGTTCCCTAAGACCCCAGAGTGCTCGCAACGAACGCGTGGGACCAAATCCATACAGCTTCATTTTCGACCTCCTTGCGTTGACTATCTTTTCGGCTCGAGAAAGCGTGGACCTTGCTGCTGGCGGTAGAACAGCGCACTCCCCCTCGGACTGAGTTCGAGCAGTATATCGTAGTCGCTGATATTCGCTGTCAGCACCACCAAGCCGAGCTTCTGCGCCTGCAAGAATAACACACAGTCAAGGAGCGCCCGCAACCGACCGTCCTGTGGTCGAAAAGCCTTCCTTTATTCGAATGGTGAAGCCCGGGGGCCGCGCGCCTCGGCATTGACAGCATCCCGGCGCCCGGACAGTTTGCCGACGGCGCCAATACTACGGAAACCTCCACCATGAGCAAGCTGCGGCTCACCTTTGCGTGCGGGCCCTACGACCGCACGCAGGCCCTTCGCGATGGGACCGTGCGGGCCGAAGGCATCGAGCTCAACTATCTCGCGCTGCAGCCGGCGGAGATTTTTTGGCGCATGCTGCAGTACCGGGAATTCGACGCGGCGGAAATGTCGCTGTCCAACTACACCATGCTGGTGGGCGCGGGCGAGGCGCCGTTCGTTGCCATCCCGGCCTTCCCGTCGCGCGTGTTTCGGCACGGCTACTTTTTCATCAACACGCAGAAGGGCATCAAGCGGCCCGGCGATCTGAAGGGCCGGCGCGGCGGTGTGCCCGAATACAGCATGACCGCCGCGGTCTATATGCGCGGCCTGCTGCAGCACGAATATGGCGTGAAGCCTAACGAGGTCGACTGGGTGCAGGGCCGTGCCGACCGCTTGGCCGTGGCGCCGCCGGCGGACGTGCGGATCACGCACGCCGCTGCGGGCACCGAGCTCGGTGATTTGCTCGAGCGGGGCGAGCTCGATTTTCTCTTGACCGCCAACAACCCGCTGTCCTTCCGGCGCGGCAGCCCCACCGTGCAGCGCCTGTTTCCCAACTATGCCGAGCTCGAAAAGGACTACTATCGGCGCACACAAATTTATCCGATCATGCACACGGTCGTGATCCGCCGCGACATCTACGAGCGCGATCCGTGGGTGGCGCTTAATCTGTACAAGGCACTGTGCAAGGCGAAGGACTACGCCTATGGCCTGCTGGCGGAGACCGGCTCGCCGAAGGCGTCGTTCGCCTGGCTGCAGCCGCTGATCGAGGAGGAGCAATCGATCATCGGCCGCGACTGGTACCCTTACGGCATAAACAAAAACCGCCCGTCGATCGAGGCGCTGCTGCAATACTCCAACGAGCAGGGATTGACGAAGCGCCGCGTCGAGATCGAGGAGCTATTTGCACCGAGCACGTTGCGCGACATCCCATTGAGCGAAGGCCAATTGGTTTAAAAGCATGTTCCCGTGAATTTGATACAGCGACGCTACTCACCTCTCCCCGCGAGCGGGGAGAGGTCGCCATTCGAGCGCCAGCGAGGATGGCGGGTGAGGGGCGCCCTCCACAGACTCAGACTCGCGGAGCAGCCCCCTCACCCGGAACAAGCGCAAGTGTGCGCTTGCTCCGACCTCTCCCCGCTCGCGGGGAGAGGTGAAAATCGCCGCATCAGATCCACCGGAACATGCTGTTAGTTCGTCCGGCTAGCGAGCGCGCAGGTTCATCTGGTGATTGGCGTTCCGCCGAGTCCGCTGACGGCTTCCCAGCGCTTGGCCGCTGGATCCCAGCGGCTCACGAGGGTGTTCTTGACGCCGAGCCCACGTTGCGGGGTCTCCGCGAAGTCGTAGAATCCTGAAATCCCGACCAGACCCTTGAGGTGCTGCAGATAGTCCTGGATCTGGGCGGCAGTGGCGGAGGCACCAAGCGTGCGCAAGGCGCTGGCAACGAGCATCGCCGGCTGCCAGCCTTCGTTGGAACCCTGGTCCGGCGCCAGTCCCGCATCCTGGAAGGCGCGGAAGAACTCATTCTGCTTCTCCACCACCGCCGGCTCGAGCTCGACCTTCGGATCGCCGCGGGCGGGCCAGGGCGAGGTGAAGAAATAGAGCTCCTTCGGCAGGAACGGCGCGAATTGCTCCATCTGGCGATAGACCTCGTTGCCCGGGCTGGTGCCGACCGGGATATCGAGGCCGGCGTCCCGCAGCCCACGAAACACGGTTGCAATCGGCGCTCCGACGCTCCAGGCGATGAGCGCCTGCGGGTTGGCGGCCTTGATCTGCTCGATCTGCGCCGAGACGCTGACATCGGTGGGATTGAAATGGACGTTCGCAACGAGCGAGACATCGGCATTTTCGGGAAACCGTGCGATCTCGGCGAGGTTCTTCTCCGCGTCCCGCCCGGTCGCGTCGATGCTCGTGATCACCGCGATCCGCTTCCAGCCGCGCTCCCGGAAATATCGAATCCCGGCGATCGCGTCGCTCCGCGTCGACGTATCCGCGGAGTAGAGGTACGAGCCCTGCGGCGGATCGAAGCTTGGCGTGATGCAGATCAGCACCGGACCGTTGCGAAAGAGCGGGGCCATGGCGTTGCAGTCGGCGAGAATCGTCGGGCCGATCACCACCACGGGATCCGCCGCAAGCACCTCATTCGCGAGCTGAACCGAGACTTGCGGATTCGTCTGATTATCGTGGAAGACAAAGCGCAGGTTCCTCCCCGCGACCCCGCCGCCGGCATTGACCGTCCGCTCGACGAACTCAATGGCCTGCCGCTCCGAATTGCCGATGAACGCGCCGCCGCCGGTTAGCTCGAGGATGACGTGTACGTCGTAGACCCCCTCGGCGCCGAGCGACACGCCAGGGGCAAGCGTCATCAGCAGCAACGCACAGAGCGCCGCCGTTGTCCTTGCAAACAATGGTATCATTGGTCGCTTCCCGTGGACCGGCGATCGCAGGTTAGCATGCACCGATCGGCTCGGCCACGCGGGAAGGCCTTCTTCCCCGCCCCGTTCGTTCTCACAAGGTCCGGTGCGGATCAGCGGGCAACAACCGTGGACAGCGTTTTGTCGGGAATGCAGCGCGGGGCATAAATCGCTTCACAGCGAAAAGAGAGCCCAGTACGGTCGATCAAGCCGCGGATCTGAGGCCCCTGTTCGCGGGCCGCCTTATCAGGACAACTGGAGAGGGCAACATGGTTGAGGTGCCGATAACGATTGCCTGCGGTCGTTACGACCGGACATCCGCGATCCTGGACGGCCGCGTCAAGGTCGAGGGTTGCGCCGTCACCTACTTGCCATTGTACCCGGAAGAGATCTTTTTCCGCCTCTTCCGCTATCAGGAATTCGACGTGTCGGAGATGTCGTTCAGCAGTTACATCCGCACTGTCGCCGACGGCACGTCACCCTATGTTGGCATTCCGGCCTTCGTGTCGCGCATTTTCCGGCACTCCGGCATCTATGTGCGCACCGATGCCGGCATCCGCGCTCCGGCCGATCTGAGGGGGAAGCGGATCGGCGTCCCCGAATATCAGATCACGGCCGTCGTCTGGATGCGCGGGCTGCTGCAGCACGAATACGGCGTCGCGCCATCGGAGATCCATTGGCGCAGCGGCGGCCAGGAAGAGCCGGGACGCGATGAGCGCACGCCCCTCAAGCCAATCAAGGGAATCGATCTGCAGCCGATCCCCGACGACAGGACGCTCGTCGGCATGCTCAGGGCCGGCGAGCTCGACGCGCTGTTCACGGCGCGGGCGCCCTCGTCGTTTCTCGCCGGCGAGAAGCACATCGCGCGCTTGTTTCCGAACACGCGCGAAGCCGAGCTTGCCTACTACAAGAAGAGCGGCCTGTTTCCGGTCATGCACCTCATCGGCATCCGCAAGACCCTGGTCGAACGCTATCCCTGGCTGCCCACCAGCGTCTACAAGGCGTTCTGCGAGGCCAAGACCTTGGCCATGGCCGACCTCGTCGACGTCAACGCCCTGATGGTAACCCTGCCGTTTCTGGAACCGGAGACGACCGCCACCATGGCGGTCATGGGACGTGATTTCTGGCGCTACGGCGTGCACGAAAGCCTGCCCGAGATCGAAGCGCTCACCCAATATGCCTACGAGCAGGGTTTGGTCGATCGTAAGGTCAAGGTCGAAGAGCTCTTCGCCCCCTCGACCTTCGAGATTTCGCGGATCTGAATCGGGAGCCCGGATCGAAAAAAGAGCATCAGACAGCCGAAGCCCCGGCCATCTCGCGATGACCGGGGCCCCTGCTCAACTTTCTTTCTAATTGGGGTCCCCTTTGCCGGTCGTAATCAGGCTGCGCAAACTGTCGTTGACATAAAAGCCCCATGCGCCGGCACATTTGCCGTAGCATTCGATGGCGGGAGCCAGGCCGACATGCGTAAAGCGCAGCTCGGTCTTGTCGCCCTTCTTGGTGACCTCGAAGACAACGTCCGTGCCGTTCCACTCCCGTTTGTTCTTGACAAAGTTGATTTGAGCGTCCTGGACGTGCCACACGACTTTCTTGCCTGGCACCAGTTCGGTGATCTTCTGGGTGCTGCGGTGAAGGTCTTGGTATCGGTACGTAAACTCGGCACCGGGCTTGTCGGTACGGCCGTCGATTTCTCCCGACCACCAGCCACGAACGTTGTTGATGGCGTCGAAGACTTCTTGCGGAGATTGGTCCACCGAGAAAGTCGTGGTGAAATTCTGATTTGTCATGACTGGCTCCTATCGGTTCGGTTGCGACATAAGGGACATCATTCAAGCCGCGTTCGCCGGCGCGAATGCTGCAAACTGGCGCTCGAGCGCTTTGGCCGCGCCGCTGCGCCACCCGTCCGCCATCGATTGGGACGCCGGATCGGGGAAGATCTCCTCCTCACCTCTCTCCAGCCCGTCGAAGATGCCCCGCGCCGCGGAATCGGGCGACGCCTTGGGTATGTCGAAGCCCCGGTTCATGTCCGTATCGATGGGGCCAAGGACGACGGCATGCACGTTGACGCCTTGGCCGGCCAAGAGCGCTCGCAGCGACTGCGTCATGTTGAACGCGGCCGCCTTCGACATCGAGTAGGCGGGTATGATCGGCAAAGCAGCGAGCGCCACCATTGACAGGTTGTTGACGATGGCCCCTTTGGAGCGTCGCAGCAACGGCAAGAATGCGTGCGTCACCTTGAGCAAACCCAGGAAGTTGACCGCCAGGTGCTGCTCGATCACCTCGAGATTGCTCAGGTCGTCGTAGACGGCGACGCCGGCGTTGTTGATGAGGACATCGAGGGTGCCCACCTCGTCGACCGCCCTTTGGATCTGCGAAACGCTGGTCACGTCCAATGTCAGGGGCGTCACGCGTTCATCGTCGCTTTGCAGTGCGCCGCGAGTACCCGCATAGACCCGCTTCGCCCCCCGTCTAAGCGCCTCGTTGAG
This sequence comes from Xanthobacteraceae bacterium, assembly GCA_052148715.1. Classification (GTDB taxonomy): domain Bacteria; phylum Pseudomonadota; class Alphaproteobacteria; order Rhizobiales; family Xanthobacteraceae; genus JBKQHQ01. Next base: position 8,081 of record JBKQHQ010000084.1, read on the forward strand.
GAGGGCGCGGCCAATGCCGCGGTGGGCGCCGGTGATCAAGACTGTCTTCCCCGCGATGTTCATGCCGTTCATAGTGTTCTCCTATTGGTCCAAGGTTGGGTTGATTCCGCGTTGTTGAGCTTCTGCCTGTTGAGGTTCTGGTTGTTGGTCTCGAGATAGATTAGGTCGGGATATGGAACGGTGGGAGTGACAAGTGTGACGGGATTCCGATGGACTCGCTGATCAACGCCGCGGCGCGCGCGCTCGCGGCGGGTGATCCCCTCGGCGCACTGAAGCGGGTCGCGCTACGTGACGACGCGCCTGCGCTGGCGCTGCGAGGCATCGCGATGGCGCAGCTCGGCGATCTCGTTCGGGCCAAGGCTCTCTTGCGAAGTGCCGCGCGCGCCTTCGGTCCGAAAGAGGCGGTGGCCCGCGCCAGGTGTGTCGTCGCCGAGGCCGAGATCGCGCTCGTCTCGCGCGACCTGGGCTGGCCCGTGAAGGCGCTCGACGCCGCGCGGGTGACGCTCGAAGCGCACGGCGACCGCGTCAATGCCGCGCATGCGCGCAATCTCGAGATCCGCCGCCTGCTCCTGATCGGGCGCCTCGACGAGGCCGAGCGTGCGCTCGCCGAGCTTGACCCCGCGCCCTTTCCGCCCGCGTCCCGGGCCGCCCACGAGCTGGTGGTTGCGGGAATCGCAATTCGGCGCCTGCAGACGAAGGCGGCGCGCGCGGCGCTCACTCGGGCGGCGCACGCCGCGCGCGCGGCGGGCATCCCCGCGCTGACGGCGGAGGTCGAAAGCGCGTCCCGCGTCCTGAGCACGCCCGCCGCCCGCCTGATCGCGCGGGGCGAGGAGCGCCCACTGCTGCTTGAGGAGGTCGAAGCGCTCCTGGCGTCAGGGGCGCTTGTCGTGGACGCCTGCCGCCATGTCGTGCAGGACGCAGGCCTGGTGGTCTCGCTCGCGACGCGCCCGGTATTGTTCGCGCTGGCACGCGCGCTGGGCGAAGCCTGGCCCGCGGACGTGCCAAGAAGCACGCTCGTCGCCCGCGCCTTCCGGGCGAAGCACGCCGATGAATCGCATCGCGCACGGTTGCGGGTCGAAGTCGGGCGGCTTCGCGTGGAGCTGCGGCCGCTGGCAGACGTGAGCGCGACCAAGCAAGGCTTCGCGCTGGCGCCGCGCCGCGCGCGCGAGGTCGTGGTGCTGGCGCCGCCCGTCGAAGACCGGTATGCGGCCGTGCTCGCCTTCCTCGCCGACGGCGAGTCGTGGTCGAGCTCGGCCCTGGCGATTGCGCTTGGCGCCAGCGCGCGCACCGTGCAGCGGTCACTCGACCAGCTTGCGGCAGCAGGCAAGGTGCAGCCGCTCGGGCGCGGGCGGGCGCGTCGTTGGATGACCCCGCCCGTGCCGAATATCCCGACAATCTTGTTACTCCCCGGTCCGCTACCGAGCGACTAGGATGGAAACATGAAACGAACCGATGCCGAAATCCTCCGAGAATATGGACCCTTTCCGGGTGCCGACCGCGTGAATGGCGTCACCTTCGACGGCCAGCACGTCTGGTTTGCGTCCGGAGACAAGCTGAACGCCTTTGATCCGGCGAGCGGCAAGACGGTGCGCTCGATCGATGTCGCCGCGCACGCAGGCACGGCCTTCGACGGCCATCACCTGTTTCAGATCGCCGAGGATCGCATCCAGAAAATCGATCCCACGACCGGCCATGTGCTCGCGACGATCCCGGCGCCCGGCGGGGGCGGTGACTCGGGGCTCGCGTGGGCCGAAGGAACGCTCTGGGTGGGGCAGCATCAGGGACGAAAGATCCATCAGATCGATCCCCAAACCGGGGCGATTCTTCGCACCATCGAGTCCAACCGCGTCGTCACCGGGGTCACCTGGGTCGACGGTGAGCTGTGGCACGGCACCTGGGAGGGGGACGAGAGCGAAGTGAGGCGCGTCGACCCGCGAACAGGAGAGGTCGTGGACAGGCTCGAGATGCCGCCCGGAGTGGGCGTGTCGGGGCTTGAGTCCGATGGCGGCGATCAGTTCTTCTGCGGAGGCGGAAGCAGCGGCAAGGTGAGAGCCGTCCGCCGACCCAGGCGAGGCTCCACCGCCGGCAGCGGCTCCAAGACCCCCGTCGACTCCACGCGCGCGTAGTCGAAGCCTCTCTCACCGGCAAAGTTTGCCGAAGCCGTGCGCGAAGAGCTTAGGCTACGAGACGCCCCAGACGAGAGGCGTTCCGTGAATGACCTATCGTGGGTCGTCGTCCAAAACCTGGACGAAGCCGCCCCCAAGTCGGCGAGACAATTATTGAGAGAAGGCTATAGCTTCATGTCTTCTTACTTTTGCGTACTTTCGCTCGAGCGCCTGCAGCCGCTTTCTTCTTCAATTTGGCCTGATTGTAATCAATAGCGGCACGGACGAGAGTTTTCAGGGCACGCTCATTGATCTTATCACCCTCGAAAAAATCGATCGCCCGATACGCATTGCCGTCGAGGCCCGCGTTGAAGAGCTTGTCAGGATCTGGGAGGTCCGCGCCGTGGGCAAAGGTAAGCTTCACCTTCCCTTTGTGGGCGTTGGCGACGGCGATTATTCCGTCGCGAGACCACACCGGGCTTCCCATCCACTTCCATTCCTCGATTATCTGCCGATCGGCCTCAAGGATGCTCTTGCGGATGCCGGCGAACGTTTTGCCGCGCCAGTCCGTGATTTCTGCGATCAGCTGGTCGATACGTTCCGATGGGTTCATTGGATCTTTAGCTCCTTCCTCGACACGCCTCACATTACCGCTATCCTCGGTTGCCCACGCTATGCAACTGTCCGGCCGCGACAGCACTACGGGAGCGCCGACATGCACCGCCGTGCAGACGGTGGACATCGGCGTTCACCAAGGCTGCATGCTGCTGAACGCCGCCCTACCAACGCTTCAGCTGGGTGACTTGAACGAGGTTGCCGCAGGTGTCGTTCACCTGGGCGATGGTCGCGCCGGTCACCTCCGTGGGCGGCATGGCGAACTCGGCGCCGCGCGCTTTGATGCGCTCGTAGTCGCCCTTGACGTCGTCGGTGTAGAACATGACCGCGGGTTGGCGCTGCTGGAAAATGGCCTGTTGGTAGGCCTTGGCGGCCGGATTGTCGTTGAGCGCGAGTTGCAGCTCGGTTCCGTCCGGCTCCTCGGGTGAGGCCACGGTCAGCCAACGAAACGGCCCGTTGCTGAAATCGGCCTTCTTGGTAAGGCCCAGCACTTCGGTGTAGAAACGCAGAGCCTTTTCCTGGTTGTCCACGTACACGCTGGTCAACTTGATCTTCATCGGTATTCCTCCGTTGTCACGTTCAGGGTGTGTGCCGCTCGGTAAACAGGGCCGGGCTTTGAATTGTGCGCAGACTTCAATCCGTCCGCGCCAAGACCTGCTCCAGGTTTGCAAAGAACTTCTGCCACCCGTACTTGGCGCCCTGGTAGGCCTGCTGCTGATCCGGCCGGAAGCCCGACTGCTCCATGCGCAGGCGGGTCCCCGTGCTGGTAGGGGTGAGGGTCCAAGTGACGACACTCTCGAGACCTAAGGCACCCCACGTGTAGGACACCGTCTTGTTCGGCTCGATTGCCAGTACCTGACAGTCGACGGCGCCCCACTCGGCACGAAGACTAAAACTGTGACCCTTGATAGGCTTGAAATCGTTCTTCATGAGCCACTCCTCGATCAGGTGGGGTTGCGTGAGCGCGCGCCAGATCTTTTCCGGCGGAAAGGGTATCTCCCGTTCGACAACGACGGAGAGCGTTTCGGTCGCGGGTTTGCTCATTGGTCCATCCTCTTGAGCAGATCTTCGAGATGGTCGAACCGGCCTTGCCAGAAGCCGGCCATCTGGCTTGTCCAATCGATCAGCGGGGCCAAGGCGCCGAGCTGTGCGCTATAGTGCGTCTGGCGACCTTCATGCCGGTCGCGCACCAGCTTAGCCCGCTTCAAAACCCCGAGATGCTTTGAGACGGCAGGCTGTGAGACGCCGGACCGAGCCGTCAGGGCCCCGACCGTCTGCTCTCCTTCGCGGCACAACCGCTCGAAGAGAGCTCGCCGCGTCGGATCGGCGAGCGTTCTGAAAAGCACGTCGTGGGTATTCGGCATCGGGACACATAACTCGTTGGCTATTGATTGAACGTATAACCGGTCAGATATGTGAGTCAAGAGGGAAAAACGGAGGCTCCCTTAGTGAGGAGCCGCAGCGTTGAAATTATCGCTTGCATTTATACCGACCAGTCGGTATAAATGACCCTATGGCCAACGCCCCAGCCGCGCCCCGCCCCATGACGCCCGTCCGGCAGAAGCTACTGGACGCGGCTTTGGCCGTGATCCGCGAGAAAGGCTACGCCGCGACGACGGTCGATGAGCTGTGCGCCCGCGCCGGCGTCGCCAAGGGGTCGTTCTTCCATCACTTCAATGACAAGGAAGCTCTTGGCGTGGCGGCAGCGGATTACTGGTCGGAGAAGACCGGCGCCTTCTTCGCGGCCGCCCCCTATCACCGGCACAAAGATCCGCTCGACCGGGTTCTCGGCTACATCGAATTCCGCCGCTCCCTCCTTGCGGGCGCGGTGCCGGAATTTACCTGCCTCATCGGCACGATGGTGCAAGAGGTGTACGACACCAACCCGGCCATCCGTGATGCCTGCGATGCCAGCATCAGCGGTCACGCCGAAAAGATCGAAGCCGACATCGCCGAAGCGATGAAGCTTCACGGCCTCCGCGCGAGATGGACCGCCAGGAGCCTCGCGCTGCACACACAGGCGGTCCTGCAGGGCGCCTTCATTCTCGCCAAGGCCAAAGGCGGTGCGGAGATCGCGATCTCCAGCGTCGATCATCTGCACCGTTACATCGAGCTTCTGTTTCGATCCCCCACCTACAAGGACAGCAAAGCCTTATGACCCCGACTGGTACCTATCTCGCGATTTTTCTCGGCAGCAAGAACAATCCCCGCATGGCGGAATGGATGGCGCTTCCCGAGCCCGAGCGCAAAGCTCGGGAACAGAAAGGCATCACCGCCTGGCAAGCCTGGATGGAAAAGCATCAGGCCGCGGTGGTCGGTGCGGGCGGCCCGCTCGGCCGGACCAAGCGCGTGTCGGGCAGCGGCATTGAGGACGTCGCCAACGAGATGGGCGCGTTCACCGTCGTGCGCGCGCCATCGCATGAGGCCGCGGCCATGCTGTTCGAGAGCCATCCGCATTTCACGATCTTCCCCGGCGAAGCGGTGGAGGTCATGCCGATCCTGTCCATCCCCCGGGGCTGATCGTCCTACCCCCTGCAACGTCACGGCCAGAGGAGAACGACATGCCCAACACCGTCCGCCTGCATCTCGTGATGACAACCCAGCCGGAGAAGATCTATCGCGCCTTCCTCGAAGCGGATGCGATGGCCAAATGGCTGCCGCCCAATGGCTTCACCGGGACCGTGCATCACTCGGAGCCGAAAGTCGGCGGCTCGTTCCGCATGTCGTTCCGCAATTTCACCACGGGCGACCGCCATTCCTTCGGCGGTGAATATTTGGAGCTCGTGCCATATGAGCGCATCCGTTACACGAACAACTTCGAAGACCCCAACCTGCCCGGCACCATTCAGGTAACGGTGACGCTCAAGAAAGTGTCCGTCGGCACGGAGGTCTCGATCGTGCAGGAAGGGCTGCCCGACGTCATTCCGGGGGAAGCGTGCTACCTCGGATGGCAGCAGTCACTCGCCAATCTCGCAAAGCTCGTGGAGCCGGATATCCGGCAGTAGGGCGGCGCGAGAGCGACTTGTCGCCTCAGTTATAACCACACCGCGACGGAGAACGACGTCATGGCATCCATATCGGAACATCTCGATACAACATCCGCCAGACAGGCCAAGGCCTCGCTGTGGGCCGGATGGACCCTCAGTGGCCTGATCATCGCCTTTTGCCTCATGGACGGCGTCATGAAGCTGTTCCAGCCGCAATTCGTCATCGACGCGACAAAAGAAATCGGTTGGCCTGCCGATCCCACCACACTCACCGCGCTCGGAGTCATTTTACTTGTTTGTACCGCGCTATACGCTTTTCCGCGAACAGCCGTGCTGGGAGCGATCCTGCTGACCGGCTATTTCGGCGGCGCGGTCGCGTCGCACGCCCGCCACGCCGATCCACTTTTCACGCACGCTCTATTCGGCGTTTATCTGGGGATTCTTGCCTGGGGCGGCCTCTGGTTTCGCAACGCGCGGATCCGCGCGCTAATTCCCTTCAGTTGGTAGCCGGTCCTGTCGTGCGTGCCACGGCGCGCCGGTCCTTCGGGACGGCACACGCGGACCAGATGGCGCATTTTGCCGCGGCAGACTGAGCAACACCGACGCCCAAGGCTGACAGTTGCCTAACCATCCTGGGCGGACAGCCCTCTCTCCGATCACCTAATTGGCGCCGCGGTGCGTTCTTTGCGCCCAGAACTCTTTGCGGAGCTGTCCGCACGGTGCGAGTCCATCGGAATCCCGTCACACTTGTAACTCCCACGGTCCGATACCCCGGTGCCAAATTAGCTCAACGAGCAATCGGCAGCGATGGAGTATCACTTCAGCCCGAATGCCAGGAGCTCGTCCAATTCGGAGGTTACAACGGCCATGACTAAATCACCTGAGAACGATCGGAGGGGCGGACAGCCCGCCACGCACACGCTGCCACCCGTCGTGTCGCCGCAAGCATGGGAGGCTGCGCGCCAGCAGCTGCTCGTGAAGGAGAAGGCCCAGATGCGGGCCCGCGACGCCTTGGCCGCCGAACGCCGGCGGATGCCGTGGATGGCCGTCGAGCAGGCGTACGCGTTCGAGGGGCCGGCGGGCACGGCGAGCCTACTCGATCTGTTCGAGGGCCGCCGGCAGTTGATCATCTACCGCGCCTTCTTCGAACCCGGAGTGTTCGGCTGGCCCGAACATGCCTGCCGCGGCTGCTCCCTTGGCGCAGATCAGGTCGGCCATCTCGCCCATCTGAACGCCCGCGACACGACGCTTGCCTACGCCTCACGGGCGCCGCAGGCGGACATCGCGCGCCTGAAGGCGCGGATGGGCTGGGAGATGCCCTGGTACACCATCACCGACAGCTTCGACGCCGACTTCGGCGTCGACCAGTGGCACGGCCACAACGTGTTCTTCCGCAACGGCGACAAGGTTTTTCGCACCTACTTCATCAACTCCCGCGGCGACGAGGCGATGGGGAGCATCTGGAGCTACCTCGACGCGACGCCGCTCGGCCGCCAGGAGACGTGGGAAGACTCGCCGGAGGGCTACCCGCAAAGCCCGCCCTACAAATGGTGGAACTGGCACGACAACTACGGCGCCGAGGCCTCGCCCGACCCGAAGTGGGTCGAGGTGTCGGACGCCGGAGAGGCCGCCTTCCGCAACCCCGACGCAGGCGCCAAGGCATGACCGCGGCCTATCACGCCAACTCGACCGGCGCCGCGAGCTGTGATGACGAGGGCGCCGCGGACGCGCTCAGCATAGCCAAATGGCTATGCCTCGCAGCTGCGCCGACCTTCGCAATCATGGCGCTGATGACGGGCGTTCTCGGCGGGGGCCCGATGGACATGCTCTGCTCGGCCGGGCATGGCTCTGCGCTGACCGGAATGGCCCCGATGTACATGTTGATGAGCGCCTTCCATTTGGCGCCTTGGTTGAAGCTGATCTCCAGGCGGCGGAGCGGTGCGCAACGGTCTTGATCGCACTTTCACTACTTCGAACGGTGCCGAACCTGCCCAACGGACAGCAGAACGCTGACCACACACATGAACCGGAAACGGAGCGAACGATGAAACCCTTTATGAGAGATGAACTTGGAGCCCCGAAGGTGGTCGATCGCAGCGCCTTCCAGGCGGAGCTGGACGCATTGCGGGTTCGCGAAAAGGCTCACACAAGAGAAGGCGACGCCATTGCAGCCGCCCGCCGACGGCTCCCCATGGTCGAGGTGGATGGCGCGACACCGCTCATTGGCGAACATGGGCCGGTGACACTGTTGGATGCGTTTGAGGGACGCCGCCTGCTCATCGCCTACTACTTCATGTGGCAAGCCGGCCACCCGGCGGCGGAGCAGTGCGAGGGGTGCACCTGGGATACATCGCAGGTCCGCGAGCTGTCCTACATTCATTCCCGCGACGTCACCTACGCCACGTTTTGCCAGGGCCCGTACGAAGAGAGCGTCTTGTACCGCAACTTCATGGGCTGGGAGATGCCCTGGTACTCGGCCCAGGACTCGCTCGACGCGCTCTTGGTTGGACGCCGCGTGGGCATGATGCACATCGTTTGCTACCTGCGACAAGGATCCAGTGTCTTCGAGACTTACTGGACGACGAGACGCGGCGTCGAGCCGATGGACAACAGCTTTGCTTTGCTCGACTTGACCGTCTACGGGCGGCAAGAGACGTGGGAGAACTCGCCGACCGGCTGGCCACAACGGTTTGAAGGCAAACAAGCGACCCGTACCGATGGGCGTCCCACCGCCCAATGGTCTCGCCTGAAGGCCGGGTATTCGGACGACCTGGGAACCGGCAGACGCTGACACGCGCCCACCATCTCCTCGACCTTCGGCCGAACGCCGCGACGAGGTCGGATTCGACTTCTCGACGGCGTGGCTGCGCCGACACGATCAGTATTGAAGCTTTCTGTGGCGCGCGAGCATCGCGCTCACCCGATCAACTCGACTGCAAGCTCCTGCCCTTCACCTCGGTAGCGATGATCTATTTGAACAGCTTCACGATGTCTGCCATCGGCCGAAATAACTTCATCGGTTGATCTGGAAATGGCAAAAAACTCTCGCGCTCATAAAACCTCCGGGCATTCTCATCCTTGGCGTCGACGATGACGGCGAAGGACGCGATCTCGCTGCGCACGGACCGCAAGAGTGCGTCGGCCAGCAGAAAGCGCCCGTAACCCTTGCCCTGATGGCGCCGGTCTACCGCAAGCCGACCCAAAAGGGTCGCTGGAACGAGCGGATAACGCGGCAGTTTCCGAGCAGTCTGTACTGGCAATTCCGCGAGATTCACGGCCGTTGCCGACAACGTGTAGTAACCGCCGATGGCACCGCCAGGCAGCGCCAAAACGAATGGCGCTGCCATGTTCTTGCGGGCATCTTGCCCGGCCTGAACCCTCAGATACCGATCAAGCGACTCTACGCCACTTTCGAAACTAGCCCGGTTGTGCTGCGGACCAAGCACCTCGACCCGCAACGCGTCGTCGGCAGCGCCACTCACTCGTCAAGCGCCGGTCGCTCGACGATAACGACGCACCGTATCACGCAGGCGGTTGTTGACGGGCTGCGGCTTGATGAGTGCCTCCACAAACGCTTGGCTGTCGCGAACCGACAGATCAATGCGCTGGTGCTCCTCGATAGCGCGGCGGGCGGCGTCCTGCACGCTGGTCAGCACGAAGTCTGTCACCGTCCGACCCTGTAGTGCGGCAGCGCGTTCGATAAGGCTCTTCTGGTCAGGCGTGACGCGCGTCTCCAGTCGTTCACCACGGACGCGGCCGCGAGTCGGCTTGGAAGCTGGTTTGGCCATTGTCTCTTCTCCTGCCATGAATGTACGGCCATTGGCCGGACATATCAAGACCTGCTTTGGCCCTGAGTCCGGAAAACCAGAACAGGATTTCGGGCGCCGCCCTTCGGGCCGGGCTGACAGGGACCGCCATAATCGCTACGTGAGTTGCTCGGCGGCTCCCCTCGCCGAAGCCGCCCATGCCGACATAGTCGACGAAGAGCTTCGGCATCGCGGCAGCGTTCGGCAAATGCGGCCGAACTTTCGCCCGCCCGAATGAGCCGTCGGGAAATCCCGGCAGGAAGGAAGCGGCCTGGGCAAGATCTCCCTCCCGGCTCAAGAAAATTCTGAGGGGCGCGTCTTGCGCCGCAACGATGGCGCGAGCTTTCGGGTCGTAACCGACGCGCTCACCCCCGGCGAACCAAGCTTGGGCCGCCGGGCCCGCGTAGACGGCCGTGTCGGTGGCAGCGCCAAAGCGATCGGGCCTATCAGTTTCCTGATTCAGATGTATTTGCGGCATGGTGCTACTCCGCCGCTTGCCGACCCTGTGGGCGCACCAGCAAATAGACGGCGGCGACGTGCGTGATCATCAGCAGGGGCACGTAGATGATGATGATCGCGTAAGCTGCGCCCAACTGCCCCGCCAGCGCCGGAAGGCCGATCTGGTTGCCGTGATAGTAGTCGATGAGGATATCGGCCGCCCCCACGAGATTGAAAGCGCCGACGAGCAGCCAAAAGAGCGGACGGACTCTTACGGCGAGAAGCGCCAGCACGGCGAGCACCCCGGTAGCGAAGTCGCCATAGGCGGCAAGCGTGGCGAAGCCGGCGGGCAGATCGGGACCGACGACGCCGGGAAGGATGAAGACGAGCCCGAAGAAGCGGAAGCTGTGCAGCGTCGCGATGGCGCGTTGCGCCTCGACCGGGTTCACCGATTTGAGCCTGGACCAGACATACGCGCCGAAGCACAGCAGCCAGGGGACGTAACCGAGAACGAGATGGATCTGGAAGATGATCGCCGGCGACATTTGGATCCCCATCAGGTGTTGAGTGGCGCGGCCTCGAACGTCGCGGTCAGGATGCCGAGCCGGCCTTCCATGAGGTTCCGTGCCAAGTTGGCGGCAAGCTGCGCGAAGTCCGGCCCCATCACCACGCCGAGATTCGGTGAAGGCGGCGGCCCCGACGCGCGCAGTTGCGCGATCCAGGCCTTGGCGGCCTCGGTGTCGTCTTGCCATGCCAGCGTGCGGAAGCCGGCCGCTTCGATCGCCTCGCGCGTCGCGGCGGCTGTCAAGAGAAAGCTCGTTGCCGGCGTTCGCGCCCAGGGGACGGGATAATGCGGCTCGCCGCTCTTCAACACGACGTCGAAGGTCGCGAATCTGCCGCCTGACTTCAGCACGCGCCGGATCTCGCCGTAGAGCCGCGCCCGGTCGGCGATGTTCATCGCCACGTGCTGCAGCAACACGACGTTGAAACGGTCGCCGTCGAAGGGAAGCGCCAGTGCGCTGGCGACCTCAAACGATACCTGCGCGCTCTGTCCCGTGCGCTCGGTCAGATAGCGTGCGGCATCCACGAATGGCTCGCTGAGGTCAACGCCGGTGACCCGGCAGCCACAGGTCGCCGCCAAAAAACGCGCCGGCCCGCCGACGCCCGAGCCGACATCCAGAACCGACGTATCGGCGGTGATCCCGGCCAATTTGGCAAGCTCAGCAGTGGCCGCGAGCCCGCGGGTGTGAAACTGGTCGAGGGCGGCCAGCTGCGGCGGCGTGAGCCGCTGTTCCTCCGGCCCGAGTGTGGCGAGCGCCGTCTTCAGCCGCTCGGTCAGGCCGGTCGCGCGATAGTGGTCGCGCACGCCATCAAGAGCATCGTTCGTTGGCATCGGGTGCCTCCTGGTTTGCTGTTAGGATGTACGACCGCTTCCTGCGAGCGACTATTCGCGATAATGTCGACGGGCTATGAAGCAGAACTTCACAGTCCGGCAGGGCGCGCTCGAAGGCGTCGAGACGTTTCTGGCCGTGACCAAGCACCGCAATTTTCGCCGTGCGGCGGCGGCGCTCGGCGTCACGCCGTCGGCTGTCAGCCAGGCGGTGCGGTCGCTCGAGGCACGGGTCGGCGCGGCGCTTTTCGCTCGCACCACGCGCAGCGTCGGCTTGACCGAGGCCGGCCAACGCTTCCTCGACCGCGCCGCGCCCGCCTTCGCTGAGCTCGTCGCCGCGGGCGAGGCGGCGCGTGACCTGGGGCAACGTCCGACCGGGCTCTTGCGGCTCGCCGTTCCCCGCGCGGTCGTCCCGCTGATCCTCGATCCGGTGATCGCCTCCTTTTGCCGGGCCTACCCCGAGATCGAATTGGAGATCGCCGCCAGCGAAGAGATGGTGGACCTCGCGGCGGGAGGCTTCGACGCCGGCATCCGTCTCGGCCAGTTCATCGCGCCCGATATGATCGTCGTGCGGCTGACGCCGCCCTTCCCGTTCGTGGTCGTCGGCAGCCCCGATTATCTGCGCCAGCGGACGCGGCCGGAGCGCATCGACGATCTGCGTCAGCACGCCTGCCTTCGCATACGCCGCTCGAACGGATCGCTCGCGCCCTGGCCCTTTGTCGACGGCAACAAGGCGGTCGAGGCGATCGTGTCAGGCCCGCTCATCGCGCACGACTACCCCACCCTCCTCGGCGCGGCGATCCAAGGCGTGGGACTTGCACAGGTGCCCGGCCCGCTCGCCAAAGCGCCGATTGCCGACGGCCGATTACAGGGGCTGCTGAAGCCTTTCGCCGTCACGACGCCGGGCGTTTTTCTCTACCACCCTGGCCGACGACAGGTGTTGCCGAAACTTCGCGCCTTCATCGAGCACGTGAAACATCAGGGGGTCGACGCGCCGCGCGACGGAGTAACGGCGCGGAGGTCGCGCAAGCTCGAGGGGGCAAAGAGGACTTGATGACATGCCGACAGCCGCGCCCACAGTGATCCGTCAGAAATCCGCGCTTTTGATTTCAAAAGGGAATTTCGCGGAATCGGAATCCCGTTGATTTTAGCACCAATCAATATCGATCGGTCGATCTGCAGGACCTCGGTAAGGGTTGCGTGGTGTCTGCGTATTCCCGTTCCGGGAAAGTTATCCGAAGGTACCCAATCCGCCCAAGCAGGCGCCTAAAACTTCCTCGACCTTCCGCCAAACGCCGCGACGGGGTCAGATTCGACTTCTCGATGACGTGGCTGCGCCGGCATGAGGTTGCTGGCCAACGACCTGGCACGACCGGCGTTGTTCTCGAATCTCCCAAGTGACACGAATGATTCCCAACCTGCCGGGGAGCCCGGTTACGCCGGTCACCTCTTGGTACGCTGCAATTTCAACCACTCGGTCGCGATATTCGTATAGTCATTAAAGGTCACCTCCACGGGTCTCAGTCGCAACTCGCGGCAAAGGGCTGGGAGCCGCGAGTTGAAGCGAACGTACTGGCGGTATACTTCGCTGCCGCCAGGTGTGGCTTTACCGGAGCAGTTACGTAACCAATCTGTTGTGATAGATACGGCCTTCTTCTCACTCGATCCGTGCGCCCGAATATCCTGTCCGGCGATATCGGAAATGTATTTTTGATACCGAAAGGAGTCGCGGTCGAGAACGAGGCACTGCTTGCGCTTTTGAAGTCGATCGCCAAATCGCTTCGCACCCAAGAACATCCCGAGCTCCAAGGGCATGTTGAAACGAGGCAGCCTCGTAGCCCTGTCTAACTCCGTGCGCGACAAATCATGAATGCCAAATCGGCACTCTTCGATCGCCGCAAAGATTTTGTCTATCCGAACCTGACTGCCATCGTCGATTTCGAGCGCGCAACGCGCACGGAAGCCGCAGCAAATCGTGGCGAAAACGAGACAATCGAAAAGCGGCTTATAGGCCCGATCAAAAGGACAATTGATAAAAACGGCTATGTCGTAGTCATTGAATCGGTTAGGTCGCGTCATCGACGGCACGCACCGCTCTGCGTATCTCCGATAGTGACACCGAGGTCGGCCCTTTCTTTGGCTTGAGAATCCGCCCGACTTTACCGGCCGGGGATTTTTGACGGGCGGGCGCCTTCAGTTCGCGAATGTCATCTTTGGTCCACTCGCGACGCTTGGAGGTCTTTTTGGCCATGATTCCTCCGGATCGAGATTAAGGATTGCATGTGCCTCAAAATGACATCTATCGCAGCGAAATCAAGCCCCATTAGTGCCACTCGATCGGGCCGGGAGCTTCGATGTCATGTCGTAGACGATGCGATTGAGGCGGGCTTCCGGCATTCATATCGACGGCTGCAGGAATTGCTCGGTCTCGATTAGGCGCAGCGCTTCATCGAGCGTGACAGAGGAATGGAGGCGCCACCACTGACCTGTATGCCGGTGCCACATGACGTCAAATCGGGTCTCCGCGATGCATTGCTCGACATGGTCGAGGCGCGTAAACGCCGAATCGAATTCCTCGCCGAGATTGTCGGGAAAGCCCGAACGGTAGCGCGTGATGAAGCTGTACTTGTTTCCCCGCCATTTGCCGAAGATGTCGACAGCGTAGTTGAACTTGCTCCGGCGTATCTTCGGCAAGAACCGGGGCTTTAGTTTCTCAGCGATAAAGCGCTCGCAGGCCGCGGCCACGGCGGCCTTTTCCCCCGGCGTAAGGACCTTGACCCTCACCCATCCGCGTTCGCGCTTCGGCATTTGATCCCTATTCCCATGCACGCCCGCGCCGCAGCGATGGACCCCGCAAAGGTAACACAGCCGCCATCGTGGCAGGATGAAGTCAAAACGAGCCGATTCCGAAAGCGCTCAAGCCGCCGCCCTGGCCGCGGAGCTCCGCATCGTGATCGGCGCGCTCAGGCGGCGCTTCCGTGAGCAGGCCGACGTAGGCGACCTGACCTCGGCGCAAAAGTCCGTGCTGCTGCGGCTGGAGCGCGACGGGCCCACGACCGGGAGCGCGCTGGCCCGGGCCGAGGCCATGCGGCCGCAATCGATGGGCGCGATCATCGCGGCCCTGGAGGCGGGCGGCTATGTGGCGGGCGCGCCCGACCCCGCGGACGGGCGCCAGACCATCATCTCGCTCACCGATCATTTCCGCGCTTGGGTAAGCGCGGCTCGAGCGGCTCGGCAGGACTGGCTGCTTCGCACCTTGCAGGCGCGGCTGACCGCACAGGAGCAGCGCCAGCTCGCCGGCGCCGTGGAACTCCTCAAACGCCTCCTCGACGGCTAGAGCACGATGACTTTTCTTCGCGTCGTCATCGCGCTCTATCTTATTGTCGAAGCATGATCTTTTCCGAAAACCGGTATCCACCCTCGGGTCAAGCCCGAGGGCAGGCTTTTGCGGGATCATGCTTTAGCAACCACAAGGCTCACCCATGACCGTCACGATCATCGACCAGCTCGGAAAGAGGAGCGGCTGACAATGGAGTGGCTTTCTCTCGTATCCTATTTCTTCGGCGGCGCCTTTTTGACGAACGCCGTTCCTCATCTCGTCAGCGGCGTGATGGGAGAACCGTTCCAAAGCCCCTTCGCGAAGCCGCCGGGGCAAGGGCTCTCCTCGTCGACCGTGAACGTCCTCTGGGGCGTTCTCAACATCGTCGTCGGCTACGTCCTCGTCTGCCGCGTCGGCGATTTTGGATTGAGGACCACGCGCGACGTCATACCGTTTGGGCTCGGCATTCTGCTGATGGGCCTGCTCCTCGCGCGGCAATTCGGCCGCTTCCATGGCGGCAATTCGCCGGAGCGTTCATGAGCGCATGAGTCCTTCATCGAAGGACAGCGGCCCGGCGTTGTCCGGCGGCGACGATCAAGCCGATCGTCTTGCTCCCGGCGTTTGGAAAGTGGTCTGTGTCGCGGCCATTGGCGCCTTCATGGCACAACTCGACGCCACGGTCGTCAATGTGTCGCTCGCCAGCCTTGCCGCCGATCTGCACGTCAGCCTTGCGGCGATCCAGTGGGTGACGAGCGGCTATCTGCTGGCGCTTGCGCTGATGCTCCCGCTGAACGGCTGGCTCGTCGACCGCATCGGCGCCAAGGCTCTCTATCTCGGGTGCTTCGCGGCCTTCACCCTCTCTTCGACCCTGTGCGCCCTGGCATGGTCCGCGAATTCGCTGATTGCCTTCCGTATCCTCCAGGGCATGAGCGGCGGACTGCTCGCGCCGATGGCGCAAATGTTGATCGCCCGCGCTGCCGGCAGGCAGATGGCGCAGGTGGTCAGCGTCGCCGCCCTGCCGGTCCTGCTGGCGCCGCTGCTGGGTCCCGTCATCGCCGGCGCCATCCTCCAGTTCGCATCCTGGCGCTGGCTTTTTTTCATCAACCTGCCGGTCGGCGTGCTGGCGCTTGCGCTGGCGGCGGCATTCCTGCCCAACGATCGGGAGGAGACGCGGCCGCGCGGCCTCGACCTGCTCGGGCTGGCCCTGCTGTCGCCGGGGCTGGTGCTGTTCCTCTACGGTTCGGACCATCTGGGCGAGCGGATCGGCGTCGCGGCGCTGGCCGTCTCCATCATCATGTTCGCGCTGTTCTACCGCACGGCGCGGGCCAAGGGCGACGCCGCGTTGATCGACCTTCGGCTGCTCAAGGGCAAGGTGTTCTCCGCTTCGATCGCCGCCATGTTCATGGTCAACGGCATCTCCTTCGCCGGCCAGATGCTGATTCCGATCTATCTGGTCCGCGCCTGCGGCCTGTCGCCAAGCCGAACCGGCTGGCTGTTGGTGCCGCTGGGGCTGGGCATGATGTGCACCTATCCATTCATGGGCCGTCTCACGCAGCGGTTCGGCATCCGCAAGCTCGCCGCGTGTGGTGCGCTCCTGGCCCTGGCCGGAACGCTGCCGCTCGTCTTCTTGGCCCAGCACGGCCTCGTCGTCACCGTCCTGGCCGCGAGCCTCTTCATTCGCGGCGTTGGCGTGAGCGCCATCGGCATTCCGTCGATCACCTCGGGCTATGCGTCCGTGGCGCGCCAGGACCTGCCGATGGCGACGACCGCCATGAACATCGTGCAGCGCCTCGGCGGCCCGACGTTGACGACACTCTGCGCGGCCTTCCTCGGGTGGCGCCTGTCGGCCACGGCAGATCTGGCGTCGACGTCAGGCGCCTTCGTCGCGGCGTTCGGTCTGCTCTGCGCCCTGCACGCGCTGCTGTTCCTCGCCACCCTCCGGCTACCTTGATCGTTCAGAAAGGCGGCGGCGCGGTCGGCAGTGAGGCCTCTGGCATTCCCCTCAATCCGAGCAAGCGTCTCGGTGAGGTCGCCATCGGCGAACTTGGCAAGCAGCCGCAGGCCTTCGGTTGGATCACCGCTCACACGGCGGCCCTCGAAGCGCCCGAGTCATGCATCTCATAGGTGCCCCACTGCTCCGACGCAGACAGCGACGGGAACGGTGCCCCTATCAGCGACATCATGCCGGGCATGGGAGTCGTCCCGCGTCTGCCGCCCAACATATCGAATTGAATCGACAGGCTCGGCAGCAAAGGTGGCTCTCCAGCATCGCAATTTTGCACCGCCCAGCGCGCAACCCACGCAGTTCCTCATGTGCGCAATGGATGTCATCGCCGCTTTGGGTGTACGACGTTTCAGAATGACCTGTGAGAGGTTGAGCGTCCGCAACGCCTTTGGCGCGAGCTTTTGGCCATTCGTGGAATTCACAAGCAGGACCGAACGGCTCCGCCGTTTTGAAAAACCAGTGTTCACCGGTCGCAATCACGTACTCGGGATGCGGACCGCCAATATGAGTGACGAAAATCACATCATTGGCGCCACGCTCGCGGACAATCGCCGGTGTTGACCCCGCAATCGGCGTGACGTCGGGCTGGGCAGCTTTGCGGCTTCCGAGGCCTCGAGGAAAGCCCGGGAACTCGGTCATCGGACCAGGCGCCAGGTCCGGTCGACCGAGCATTTGGAGCAGACGCGCCTCGAACGCGGCCCCATTCGCAGACAGAGAGTCAACGAACTCGGCCATGCGACCGGGTTCCCGCGGATCCTCCAACACCACTCCAGCATCGTCCACGATCGCAAATGGCCGATCCGCGGTAATCGCTATGATCGCGGGCCAGATCGAGCGGGTCGGATAAGTGCGTCGACTGCCACCGCTCTCTCGGGTGACGGCCACAACTCCCCTGAAGATACGAGAAATCGCAGCCGGGCTGAGCGCAGCAAGAGCTTGCGCAGGAGACAAGGTGAGCGGAAGCGTATCGACGAGTCTCGGCCGATGAAGAAGCCGAAACAGCGCTGCATGTCCGTCGAGTATGTCCTCGATGCTGACGAAGCAGTGTATCAACCCGACATTCGGTGGGCCTTCGCCGGTGAAGACATCCACCGGCTCCTCGAAGACCACGACCCATCGACCTGCGGTCGATACCACTCGGCGAAGCGTCGAGCGGCCGAGTTCGTCAAGCGATCTCACATACGTGCGAAGATCGTTCAACCACTCAGCCCATTCGGCCAAGATCGGATGGTCCTTCCTTCCAGATTTCAAGTCACCTATCGCGCCGCTGATTAGGTCAGCCATTCCTCGCGCATCGAGATTTCGACCACGCGGCTGGCGCGCGGCACCGACGTCATATGCCTTTGCCTCGACCAGCACGACGGGCGCTCGCGTTTCGGGCGCGATGCCAAGATAATCAAAGTACAGTCGCTCGTCGTCAGCATCCCAGCTCCTCGCCTCCTCCACGACCTGGCGAGGATCGTCGGGGTTCCAATCGAGCGCGCGAAGCATGCGATCAACTAGGAAACGGCGCGTGGGCCTCTCCAGAAGCTCGTCATCCTCAGCGCCGGCAGGCGCCTCACCTTCCTGAACAGCCCGCGCATATTGGCCGCGAATACGTTGCTCGTCGGCCTGAAAGTCTTCGAACGCGCGCCGCAGCGCTGCCCGGAACGCAGCGATCGCGGCTTCTTCGCTCAACGCAGTAGATCCGGGAGTTCGTAGAGGAGTTTTAGCGCGTCCGGCCAGCCCACCGCCGAGAAGGTCTCCAGGACAGTGACGAGTCGTGCGCGTCGATCAGGATCCTCGAAGATCGATCGATAATCCGCAAGATACACTCGCACGAGTGCGACCAAGGCGTCCGCGCCAAGAGACTCGAACTGATAGTTCTCGGTTACGGCTGGTCCTGTGAGGATGGCGGCGATGTGATCGAAAACCTCCGCCGGCGACGCCTCGACGAGAAACACATAGAGATCGATGAGATGGTGGATGGTTCGTGCCGAGCCATGCTCGCCGATTGCATCAAGAGCGCCTCGATAGTCCTCCAAGAAGCGCTGCTTGCCAGGGGCGTCGACGATGCCGGGGGATCGGTCGTTCGACTGTCGAAACGCCCCTGAGCCGAAATACAACTGATTGCAGGCGTGGTCGAGCAGATGATCGGCCGCGATGTAAAGCGCCTCCATGGACGCCTTATCCGCGTCGGAGGCCTCGGCCGACCGAAGGACCGGCTCTGACTTCTCCTTAGCAACGACGGAGGCTGTAACGATCCGATCCAGCACGGCCTGCGCGCGCGCACGCATCGCCGTCTCTTCGACATTGCTTTGCGCCCGATAGCCAAAGAAGAGCACTTCACGCAGACTGGACAACATAGCCCAGAGAAAGGGGTCACCGACGACTGGATCGTCGATCCAGATCGCGAACTGGGTCCATGCCCGCGCACTGTCTGCCTTCACGCATAGCCACGCCACGAGATTGCCCGCGGCTTCTTCAAAGTCGTTCCTTCCCGACCGCTTCTCGCCCCCTTGGGCCGCCGACATCCGGCTAAGGATGTCCGAAAGCAGCCGTTCAGTTCTCTCAGAGTCCGCACCGGCGACACGTTGCAGCGGTCCGGAGATAAAAAAACCAAGGACGCCCGTGCTGGTCTCATTTTTAGCGACGTATTCCGCCAGCGACCACATTCGGTCTCGCGCGACATCCCAAAGGCCGTTGATGGACTGGGCCACCTGTAGTCGAACGGTGCGCACGGGATCGCGAAGAAAACCTTCGAGTTCGTCCAACATCTCGGGGCGGTTGATCGCAAAGCGCTGGGCCAGCCGCATGGTAGAAGCGGCTGCATAGACGCGGACGTCCCAATTGCCCCACGCCATCATTCCGCCGTCGTCGTCTTCCGCGCGCTCTTCGGGGTACGCACTCCGTCCAAGGCGAGAAACGAGCGCAAGCAGCACGTCGAGATCGGGATGTCCCTCATGCGTCGGATCATAAGTATCGCTGGTACTTATCCGCTCGACCGCATTGCTAATGGCTCCCCAACTCGAGTGCAGCAATTCCGTGTGCGGCGCGGGGTTTACCGCCCGATCGATGATCTCCACCAGTTCACGCGTCAGATGCCAGAGACCGACCACGTCTACTTGCGCATCCGCGCCAGTCTGCGTCTTCAGGCTCTCTTCGAGCACCCGCGTTGCTGCCCGGACCGAAAGGTCTGGTTCATTCTCCAAATCGACACCGTCGCGGGCGAGCAGAAAGTCAGTGATGTCTTCGGCCGGCCCGGAACGCGTCTCGATTGAAACGAAAGCTGGATTGCCACGGAGCAAGTTCTCAGTGGCCAACCCCGCTCGAAATTGCTTCATCTCCGCGGTCATCAGCGCGTCTTCTGGGACGAGCGAAAGCAGCCGCGACAAAAGCGACCGCCACCATCTCCCTGCCGGTGAATCTTCCAGTAGATGCGACTGAAGTGCTGCCGCCTCAAATTTCTCCCGCTCGCGGGGCGAGCGGAGAGCATAGGTCGCACCGAGGTAGATGACGGCGTCCCTGGCAAGTCCCCGGATGCTGGCGAACGCCGGTGTCGCAGCGAGCGGCCACAGCAGATCGTCGGCCACACCCGCACGTTCGGAGCCGATCCGCAGGAGGCGGGCCCAAATAGCGGCTCCGGCCTCACTGGCCGCGGCAGTGTCAACGGCGCTGCGAAACGTCTCAGCATCGGTTTTCACGAGGAAATCGACGAAAGTGGTTAGGACGTCATCCTCGGCCGATCCCGTCCGGCGGCCGCCTCGCCGCCAGTCTTGGAGCGAAAGCATCTCGTCGATAACCCGGACGATGCCTCCATCGATATCGACTTCAAGAACGGTGAGCGGGGTTTCGCCCCGACTCTTGTCTCGCGCCATACCTTTGGCGGCGCCGATTACGGCGGCAACGCCAGCCTTTGGCGCAGCGCTAAGGAATGCTCTCAGCGCGCGATTCAAATGCCAGTGTGCGTGCTCGTATTCCTGCTTCCGATTTGTGGAGAGCGGCATGATACGGCTGGGCTGCCCTCCGAACCAACTCTTTCCATCCTGCGGGGCATCCCTCCCAAACAACGTCGAGTAGATCGTCGCCACGAAGTCTGCATCATACGAAATAATGTTCGGCACGCCCTCGGCCAACCACGGCGCCTCGCTATGCGCGTGTTCGGTAAAGTGCGGATCATCGAGGACTTGCTGAAGAAGGTGTCGGGAGGCTTGCGGGTCCGAGCCGTAGCTCTTTGCGACGCAGCGGATTCCGGCGATCGCGATCAGCGAAAAATAGGGATCGAGCGACCATGCCAGTTTGAGGAGCGCCCGAGACGCTGAACCGAATCCGGCAACAAAAGCTGCATCGTTGAAATCGGCCCGTTCATACAGCGACCAAAGAAGGAAACGCGCCGCGTCAGCGAAATTGCGATCGCCCAAGCTGGCCCCAGCCTCGGCAACCTTCGACCATGCTCTTCCGACTGCCGGCTGAACAGTTCTGTCGGTGAAGGTCATTCCGACGAAGCGCGCCAACCGCGAGAGCATCGCACCAGCCGACGGGCGGTCCGCTGCGTTTGTGATGATTGCTAATAATCCGGCTACGTCGGCTTCGCTTTCGACACGTTCTGCGATTGTCCGAAGGGCGACGCTCGCGACCACGGGATCCACAATCTGCGATGACGTGATGCTGTTGAGCAGTCTCCAAGATTGCGATCTCGCTGCATCGTCTAACTGCCAGATGCGCTCCATCGCAAAACGCAACGCAGGCCCGAGCAGCAACCCCACTCCGGGATCGTCGGAAACCTGCCCCAGGAGCCGGTCAATCTCGCTCCACATGAGATAGTAGCGACCGGCAACGTGATCGAAGAGAACGTGGTGGGCAAACGCCACCAAATCGCCAGCAGGCACGAGCACACCCGACTGAAGAACGCCATCGAGGGCATCATGCTGAACAGCGATCCGCGGAACCGTCAGGCGACGACTTCCGACCATCGCGGTTATCGCCGCCGACGCGGCCCGCTTTAGCGGCTGTGTGGGCAGCCGTTCATCTTCGTATCGATCGATGAGCTCCGATTGGGTGGCAACTGTGCGAATGGCTTGGGACGTGACACCGCCTCTGATGAGGTCGGCGGCGAGCGAAAGGTTGAAGATGTTCGTCAGCAGCAGCTTCAGTTTTGGTGGCGCGGTTTCAATCAGATCGCCGAGTTGCGGCGCTTGGGCCGCGATTTCGCTCAGTTCACCCGGCGACAGAGCTTTGATCAGGAAGTGACGCGCCTGACCCAGCTTCTGCTCCGCATATGCCGGGTT
The DNA here is from genome assembly GCA_052148715.1 of Xanthobacteraceae bacterium. Lineage (GTDB taxonomy): Bacteria > Pseudomonadota > Alphaproteobacteria > Rhizobiales > Xanthobacteraceae > JBKQHQ01. Next base: position 30,013 of record JBKQHQ010000084.1, read on the forward strand.
CGGCGGAGCCCCTTGCATGGCTTCGCGGAACCGACGGCCATTCAGCAGATCGAAGGTTCGGATCGACGCAACGATCGACCATCTCGCGCCGAGCCTTGGCAGCGCGAGTTCGATCAGCGATGCGAAGGCTGCCTCTGACGGTCCACCGCGCGAGGCGTCGAGAGCATCGATGATGATGATGCCTGGCTCACCACCCGGCCAAGCTTCAAGGACATCGAGGAGATCGTGCGTAAGCCCGAGTTCGCTCTTCAAATCTGCCAGTTTGGAGATACCGGCCAGCCTATCCACGGACAGAAAGACAAACGGGGCGGTCTGCGTCCGAAATTCGCACGCCAGAGCGACGAGAACCCCGGTCTTTCCCGCTCCAGGCTCGCCGATGACGAGAAGGCTTCCGCTGTCGATGGCGGCTTTGAGTGCCGGCAGGCATTCGCGGCCAAGCGGAACCCGACGGTCCGCCTCTAGTCGCGTGTGGCGAACGAGCCGCTCGCATTCCTCGTTCGTGTAGCGGCGAAGAGCATCAATGTCTCGATCGAATCCGGGCGCCCGCTTATCGGGATAGCCGGCAGATCGAAGCGCACGGGCCAAGCCATTTCGATCCGCGGCAGCTCCGCTCCGAATAAGCTGCCTGACGATTCCAAGCAGTGCTGACGTCGGCGCCGCTCCTTGGTCTGCTCCCTCATAGAGGCGCGAACCGACCAGGGATGTGGCTTCGCGCCAATCGGCGCTGGCTGCGTCAGCACCAAATCGACGGATTCGGAAAAGCCTCGCGAGATCAACCAGGTCATCCTCGGTTGGATCCGAACCGAACACGCCCTGCCACGAGCGTGCCACGTGATCCCTGAAGACAGCGAGTGCGTCGTTTTGCGCACCCGAGACCCTCGCGACAACGGCAGGCCACGTTTCCCCTCGGTCGAAATTCCGACAAGCCTCATCGAGCGCATCAATAGATCGAGGAGCGTTGTCTGCAATTGCGAGCACCGCCGCGACGCGCGTCGGGTCTATGGCGGTGTTTTTTGATCTTTGCTCTGCGGCGAACCGGACGAGCTGCCCGATCGTCTTCGCCAGTGCCGAGTCGGCCCCTCGCTCCAAAGCGGGTCGCGTCTTGCACTGGAAATAGATCGCGCCACCATCGGCTAAGCGCAGTACGGCGTCGTCCAGAGCGTCTCCAGTTTCGAACTGCAGCTCAACCGGTCGGAGATCAGCGCCTAGACCGAAGCGGGCACCAACAGGCATATCGGTCACGAGTTGCGCGGCCAGCCAGGTGCCCACCATCGCCTGGAACGACATCCCAGCTTCGGTTGCGCGACCTCCTGCTGTGGAATTGGAACCGGCCATCGCAACGTTATCCTTCGAAGAGCTTCACTAGGTCTTCCATCGGCCGGAAGAGCTTCATCGGTTGATCGGGCAGTGGCAGAAAGCTCTCACGCAAATAGAACTGACGGGCCGCCTCATCTTTGGCGTCCACGATAACGGCAAACGAGGCGATCTCGCTACGAACCGCGCGGTGCAACGCGTCCGCTAACAGATACCTGCCACAGCCTTGTCCCTGTAGTCGTCCATCAACGGCAAGGCGTCCCAGCAGCGTAGCAGGGACGAGAGGATAGCGGGGAAGCCTGCGAGCCACCTTTTCCGGAAGCTCCGCGAGCCTCAATGCGGTCGACGAAAGCGTGTAGTATCCGCCGATCGATCCATCTGAAAGGACGAGGACGAAAGGCGCCGCCAGGTTCTTCCGCGCATCCTGTCCGGCCTGCGTTCGCAAATACCGGTCGAGCGGCTCGGCTCCGCTAGCGAATGTATTGCGGTCATGCTGCGGCCCAAGGACCTCGATCCGCGCGCCGTCGAGTGGCCCAGCCAACACCTATACGCCGGTCGCCTCGCGATAGCGGCGCACCGTCTCGCGCAGGCGGTCATTCACCGGCTTGGGATTGAGCAGCGCGTCGACGAACGCTTCGCTGTCGCGAACCGACAGTTCGAGCTGTTGATGCTCCTCAATGGCCCGCCGTGCGGCATCCTGGACGCTGGTCAGCACGAAATCTGTGACCGTCCGTCCCTGAAGGGCGGCGGCATGTTCGATAAGCGTCTTCTGCTCCGCCGTCACCCGCGTCTCAAGACGCTGTGCGCGGGTGCGGCCGGCGGCTGATTTCGACGCTACGTTTGCCATGGCAATTCTCCTGCCCCTATGTACGGCCAATACCCGGCCATTTCAAGAGTTAAATCCGCTCGACGACGCCGCGCCCCGGACGAGAACAGTTTAGGAACATTCAATTGCCCCCTATGGGCCGGCCGCCTTGAGCACGGCGCGAGGGGCCTGGAGCCGGCCAATGCCACCATGTTCATATTGCCGGAAGCGAGACCAGGCGGCCCACGCGCAGTGGCCATCACCAATCAGACGTCTGCTTCCGCTGGCCGCTTAAAGTCGCCTAGAGTCGGCATCGGATCGCTGTCGTTTTGGATCAACGTCTTTGACCAAAGGACTGAGGTCTCGTAATGCGCCTCGCAGACGATCTCCCCTTCAGCCTCGAACCAATGCGTCGCTTCAGGCACCAGCACGCGAGGAAGCGGGCGTTGAGCATAAGGGTTGTGAAAGACTTCGAGTTCCGCCGACCACGGCTCATAGCCTTGCGGCCAGAGCCGCCTGTATTCATCGCTGGTGATGTCTAGACAGAATGGGATGCCGTCAAGCGCACCAGGCGTTCGATCGTAGAATTTGCCAAATCGGACATAGCGAAGACCCTTCGCCAAAGCGCCGGCCGACACGCCAACACGGTTGAATTTGCTGATCGCACAGGCATTGGTGAAAACGACTGCCGATAGCTCGCTGTGGTCTGCGTTGCGAAACAGACCGGCTGGGAAAGCCGACTCGCCCAGCAGATGGGAAGACGGGTTCGATACCGCGACGGCGCGACCGCCCGCCTCAGCCCTCTCAGCGTGCATTCCAAACAGATAGCCGACCAGCGCCTCCCGACTCCAGGTCATCGACGCTGGCGCATGGAAATCGGCCAGCGCGATCGCAAATGGCTTACCCGAAACATGCGCCAGACGGTCGTAGCGGTGCTGCAACTTGTTTCCCAATGTTTTCGCGAACCGCACTGCCGCGGGTCCCAAAAAACGCTCGCGCACGTCCCCCGGCGGCTCAGTCGGCTTTGAATTCACATGATCGTAGGGCACCGGCGGGTTCGCCGTCACCGCTTCAATCCAAGCCTCGTCGCCGCGGCTGTTCTCGACGTGAAAATCCGGGGATGGATAGGGCTGCGTGACCAGGAGCCCTTGCTCCCGAAAGGAGGCGAGCAGGTGCGCCTCCCAGAGTCGGGTGTGAAAATTGCCCGTCTGGCAATCGCCCGCCCAGCTTCTGTCCGGGTTCGGTAGCGCCAAGTAGACTTGGTTGAGCAACCATGCGGCGATGTGGTGGGTTGGCTGCGTGAGTAGCTTGAACACTGCGCTCGGCTCGCGACCTTGCAGATCATAGAGCGCCGGACGGTGCTGCGTATTCGCCGGGATCGGTTCAGGCGGAGCGCCCTCCTTCATCCCCAGTTCCATCATCGCCCGGGCCTCCGCGGCAGTCGGGAGCTCATGCCGCTGCAACGTGATCATCCAGACATGATCTTGACGCCGGCGCACCACGAGAACACCAAAGCGCCCGTCATCGACGTCTCTGGTCAGCACACCGCAGGCGAGATCGTCTTCGCTCCGCCACGCCCCAATAGGCGGGCGGTTCCCGAAACCGTGGCCGCGCGGCAGCGCCAGCGCATAGACGTCGAACAACGTCTGCGGGAGTTCATGCATCGACGATTTCCCATCGCCCGGCATCTAGCCGGGACAGGACCTCAAGGAGCCGCGCGCCTGTCACTTGCCCTTCCAGACGCCCTGTCCGTCGTACATTTCGCATTGCTGAAAACCGAACGCATTCCAGAGCATGTTGAACACTGGGCGCATCAATGCAGGAACGTCGGTTCTGAACCTGTCGATGTAGAGTTCAGGTAGGGCGAGGATTTCTCGGTTTAGAGGACCCGCATCCGACCAGCCCGCACCGTCGGGACTGTAGCGATAGAAGCATTGGGCGACATCGCACAGCGACAAAAACGCATATACGGGAAGCCCCGCATCGAACGCCTGCAGCACACTAAGATATTGACGGAAAGCGAGAACCACCTTGTTCGTGAACTCGGCCGCCACGAAATAAGGATTTCCGTCGGCGTCGCGCTTGCTGAGATTGCCGACGCCCTCGATGGCGCCCGAGCGAAAGAACTGCGCGTAACTTTGCCGGCCTCCGGCAGGGCGGTCCGCATAGTTCAGAAAGCCGTCGATATTGATGCCCGGGCGATTTCCGGCCCCCATGCCGTCGAGTGGCAGAGGAACATGCGTGCCCGCCGCGACCGCCGACACCACGTCCAGCAACCGGCCGTCAGCGAATGCCGGTACGGGCACGAGGTGAAGCACGACCTTGCCGCCGGGGCCGAGCGGAACCGGTGTCTCGCCAGCGGTAATCCTGACGATACGATCGGTTCGAAAGGCGGCGATGCGCTCGGCGATCCGAGGCGCCTCGGTGAAGATGTGGCGCAGCTCTTCGACGTTGGGTTCGTATTTGCCAGACGAGGCCCTGGCCCAAAAGC
>JBKQHQ010000085.1:0-61193 GCA_052148715.1 Xanthobacteraceae bacterium
CGCGCCAACGCGCGCCGACCTCTCCCCGCCGGGGAGAGGTGAAGAATAGCACTGTCTGGTGAGAGGGTGGGCCGGGGCGGGGATGCAGGATGCCGATCGACATAAGCGAGCTGAACGTTGACGACGCGCCGCAATGTCAGTTGCTGTCGGATGAGGCGCGCTGGAACCAGAACGAAACCGATTGGCGGTTGATTCTGCAGCAAGGCGCCGCGGTTGGGGTGCGGCGGAATGGCCTGGTGGCGTCCGCGGCGGTCGTGCCCTACGGCGCGAGTTTTGGTTGGATTTGCATGGTACTGGTGACGAGCCGGGAGCGCCGCCAGGGTTTGGCCTCGCAGCTGATGCGCAACCGCATCGATTGGCTCGTGTCGCAAAACGCCGTCGCCGGCCTCGATGCGACGCCGGCAGGCCGCACCGTCTACGCGCCGCTCGGCTTCCAGGACATCTATCCGCTGGCGCGTTTTGAGGTTGGCTCGCTCGCGGGCCGCGTCGTGGCGTCGCCGACCGCCGAAGTGAAACGGGCCGGCCAGGCCGAGCTCAAAGCGATCGCCGGCTATGATCTGCCGGTGTTCGGCGAGGATCGCAGCGCATTGCTCGCTACCCTGCTGCAACGGCAACCCTTGATCGCCCATGTCGCCGTCGCGGGCAGCAAGATCGCCGGCTTCGTGCTCGGTCGCGAAGGCCGGCGCGCCACGCAGGTCGGTCCCCTGATCGCCGAGGATGCCGAAATTGCCATTCGCCTGCTGCAGGCGGCGTTGGCCGCCATCGAAGGGCCGGTCTTCATTGATGTTCCGGATCGCCACGCCAAGGTCCAGGCGTGGCTCGCCGCGCGCGGCTTCGCCGTGCAGCGCGGCTACATGCGTATGCTGCTCGGGCGATCACAACCGCTCGACGACCCCAGCCGCGTCATGGCCATCACCGGCCCGGAGTTCGGTTGAGCCGGCGGCGAGCCGTGACCTTGGTTGTAAAGTGAGAGAGGTTTCGTCATGCCCGCGCTCGTCGCGGGCATCCACGGCTTCCTTCGCTCCAAGGAGTCGTAGATGGCCGTGACAAGCACGGCCATGACGTGGAGGGGTTGTCATTTCAGATTGACAAAGGCCGACCTCAGCTAATTTTTTGGCCGGAATTGTTGCCTGTCCTGCGGATGCCACCAGTGGCCGCCGAGCACGACGGCCTCAGAGATGATGCGCTGGTCGCCTTGCAGGTGCTCGCCGACGACGTCGACGTAGTCGAAGCTGCCCTGGCGGATGGAGAGGACGGTGGCGTCGCCGGCGGAGCCGGGCTTGAGGCTGCCGAGCTCGGGGCGCTTGAGCGTCATGGCGGCGTTGATGGTCGATGCGGCGATGACGTCGTTGAGCGGCATCCCCATGCACAGAAATTTCGAGAGCGTGGTCACCTGGTCGAAGGCCGGGCCGTCGATGCTGAGCGCGTGCACATCGGAGGAGATGGTGTCGGGATACAAGGCGTTGGCGAGCATCGCGCGCGCGGTCTTGAATGCGAACGAGCCTTTGCCATGGCCGATATCGAAGCGCACGCCGCGCGCTCGCGCGCGCAGCACCGCCTCTTTCACCTTGCCCTGGTGATCGACCGGCGCGTTCGGAAACGGGCGGAAGGCGTGGGTGAGGACGTCGCCGGGACGCAGGCGCTCGAGCACCTCCTCGTAGCTCGGCGGCGGAGAGTCGATGTGGCACATCAGCGGCAGGCCGGCCTCGTCCGCCGCCTGCAGCGCGATGTCGAGCGGCGCGGTCCCCGAGGTGCCGCTCGCATGGCGGCCGACGCGCACCTTGATGCCGATGATGACGTCACGATTGGCGTCCGCCACCGCGACGGCCTCCGCGGGCGCCATCAGCCGCAGCTCTTCGCTCTCGCCCACCGTGATCGTGCGCGAAAAAGCGTAGATGCCGGCGAAGGACACATGCAGATAGGCGAGGATGCGCACGGCGCTCCGCTCGATCACGTGCTTGCGGAAACCCAAGAAATTTTCCGGTCCGGCGCTGCCGGTATCGATGCAGGTGGTGACGCCGCTGCGGCGGCAGAAATCTTCCGCATCAACGCCGAGCGACGTGCCGCCCCAATAGACGTGGGTGTGCAGGTCGATCAATCCGGGCGTGACGATGTGGCCCGACACGTCCCGCACGTCCGCGCCGCCGTCCGCCGCAAGATTTTCGCCGATCTTGGCGACCTTGCCGGCGGCGAAGGCGATATCCGCGACGCGGTCGAGCTTTTGCGAGGGATCGATGATCCGCCCGCCGCGCAGAATGAGGTCGAATGCCATGGTGTTTGCCGTCGCATGATCCGAGGCCGGTGAGGAGGACCACACAGTTCGGCACCCGAGGTCAAGGCCTCTTATGGATCGCATGGCGACTACCGGAACGGCCGCCATCCTGCGCGACAAGGCAGACGGCCGCGGGTAGTCGCTGCCAGCCGAACCTAGCCCATTTGATGCCTTTCGCGGCTATGATGAACCAATGATATACGATCGGGCGCTGCCAGAAGCAGCAGCGTCATTGGCCAGGCGGTCTGAGAAATGTCGACGGCGTTTGGAATTCGCCGGTTCGATGCCGCCCGAATAGGGAGCCGCAATAGTGGAAGAGCTTTCATTTGCAAGCGCCGAGCCGTTCACGAAGACGAGCCTCGGCCGGCCGGTCCCTTGGCGCGATCTTCGCGAGTGGCTGCAGCTGGTTGAATCCGCCGACCAGCTCAGGCGGATCACGGCAGCCGTCGATCCCGACGAAGAGCTGGCGGCCATCACATTCGTGGCTGCCTCGTCCGATGATAGCAAGGCGTTGCTATTCGAGAATCTGGTTGGCGATCGTTTTGGCGCGCGCGTTCTGTCCAACATGCTGGGCGCCAGCAAGGAACGCTATGCGTTGGCGGTTGGTCTCGACCCCGCCCTGTCGACGCCGGAGATGATCGCGGCGACGCGCGATATCATGAAAAGGCGAGTTGCGCCCGTGATGGTTCCGAGCGGCTCGGCTCCCGTCAACGAGCTCATCTTGACCGGCGATCAAATAGATCTGACGGCCCTGCCGATCCCAAAATTCTGGCCCGGCGACGGCGGCCGCTATATCGGAACCGGCGATATTACGTTGACGCGCGATGCGGCGACGGCGCGGATCAATGTGGGCGTGTACCGGCAGATGCTGCACGGGCCTGCGCGCGTCGGACTGTATTGCTCGCCCGGAAAGCACGGCCGGCTGGATCGGGAAGCCCAATGGGAGCGCGGCGAGCCCTGCGAGGTCGTTGCCGCTTATGGGGTCGATCCGGTGCTCTTCATGGTCGGTGCGCAAACGATGAGCTCCGCTGAGTCGGAGCTGGATGTCGCCGGCGGCATGATGGGACGGCCCGTCGAACTGACCGAGGCCGAGTATGTCAGCCTGCCGATCCCGGCCAACGCCGAAATCGTCATCGAAGGCTTACTGCATCCCGGCGACACCGAAATGGAAGGACCGCTGGGCGAGTTCACCGGCTATTACGGCAACGAGCGCTCGCCGCAGCCCGTGATCGAGGTGAAGGCGCTGCACTGCCGGCGATCCCCCGTCATCAACGCGGCGTTGATGGCGAGGTACCCGGCCTGCGAGATCGGCGCCTATTACGCAATCATGCGGTCGGCGCGCATCATTGACGATCTGGAAAGAATTGGCGTCCCCGGGATCGTCGGCGCTTATTCACATCCCGCCGCGGCCTCGGGCTGGGGCATGGTCATCGTGTCGCTGAAGCAGAGATATGCCGGCCACGTCGCGCAGGCGCTCGCGCTGGCGGCGCAATGCCCGGCCGCCGCCTACTACACGAAGTGGATCATCGCCGTCGATGAAGATGTCGATCCGACCGACTTCGACCAGGTGATGTGGGCGCTCAGCACGCGTTGCAACCCTTCAAGCGACATCGACATCCTGCGAAACACCTGGTCGACCGGCCTCGATCCAAGTCAATATCCGCCTGAAGCGCGACCCTATGGATCGAAGGTTCTCATCGACGCATGCAAGCTGCATCGCCACCTCGATAGGTTTCCGAAGGCGACAATGCTGCGGCAGGAAACCTATGCCCGCGTTGTCAGCAGATGGGCAGAATTGGGATTTCACGGCGCACCGCCTAGGCTCAACGCCTTTCATTCCGATTAGGTCTCTTCCGCGGGTGGACGGACGCGTTGGCGAAAAGAAGGATGCAGAAATGACGACCACCAGTACCCGCGCGCCAAGCAGAGGCTTGCCGCTGCGGTCGCAAGCCAGACGAAAGTTGGGCAGGCTGGCGCGAGGCTGCTGCGTCGCCGTGGCGCTCGGCAGCGCGCTGGCGCCGATCTCCACCGCGATGGCGCAGGTGTCGGACGACATGATCAAGATCGGCGTCTTGAGCAATCAGACGGCGGTCGGCGCCGACGCCAGCGGGCCCGCCGCCGCGACGGCCGCCCGCCTCGCCGTGGAGGATATCGGCGGAACTGTGCTCGGCAAGCCGGTTGAGGTCATTGACGCCGACTTCGGCGAGAAGCCGGATCTGGCGGCCACCATCGCGCGGGGATGGCTGGATACGCAGAAGGTGGATGCGATCGCCGACATGCCGGTATCGTCGGCGGCCCTGGCGGTCCAAGAGATCGTTCGCAATGCCAAGAAGACACTCTTGGTCGGCGGTGCCGTGACGTCGAGGCTCACGGGAACCGCTTGTTCACCTTACACCACGCATTGGACCGACGATTCCTATGCGCTCGGATCCGCGGTCGTTCAGGGCGCCATGTCGACGCCCGGCGATAGTTGGTTTTTCATGGCGGTCGACTACGCTCTGGGTGCGTCACTGCAGAACGATGCAACGGCCGCCATCGAGAAGCGCGGCGGCAAGGTTTTGGGAGGCGTGCGCTTTCCGCTGGGTGCCGGCGACCTCGCTTCCTTCCTCCTGCAAGCGCAGGCCTCGGGCGCCAAGATCATTGGCCTTGCCAGCGTCGGCAAAGACACCGTCAATGCCGTAAAGCAGGCGCATGAATTCAACCTGCAGCAGGAGATCGCCGCGTTCTTGGTTTTCATAACGGACGTTGACGCGCTTGGATTGACGGCGGCGCAGGGCCTCAACGTGGCCGAAGGATTTTATTGGGATCAGAACGAGGCGAGCCGGCGATTTGCGCAAAGAATGTTTGCTCGCCATCATCGGATGCCGACGAAGGAGCAAGCCGCGGTCTACGTTTCCGTGCGGCACTATCTGCAGGCGGTTGCTGCCGCGGGCGCCGATGACGGAGAAAAGGTCAATCAACAGATGCGCGGCATGCCGGTCGATTACCTCGGCCGACCGGCATCGATACGGGCGGACGGACGCGTGCTATACGATTTGACCTTTTATCAGGTCAAATCGCCCGCCGAGAGCCAATATGCCTGGGATTATTACAAACCGGTACGCACCATTGCGAAGGAAGAAGTTTTCCGGCCTTTGGCCGAAGGCGGATGCGCCTTTGCGCAAGGGCGGTAGTTGATGGCGCGCGTGATCGCTTCGCAGGCGTAGGGTGGGCAAAGGCGGCCGGGGCGTTGCTAGATGGCACGGTGCGCGTTCCGCCGTGCCCACGCGGCGAGGCCGACTTCATGTCCTTTTTGGCAAAGCCCGATCGCGTGGGCACGGCGGACCCGGCGCGGTGCGCCAATCGAAACTTCGGGGCCGCCTTTGCCCACCCTACACGTGAGTTTTGGGTCGCGACTCGCGCCACAGCAGGAAGAAACCGGAGCCGACCACGATCGCGGAGCCGATCAGCAAACTCGTCGTCGGTAGCTCGCCCCAGATCAAGAAACCAAGGACGATGGCCCATACCAGCGTGAAGTAATTGAACGGGGCGACCGCCGAGGTCGGCGCAAGGTGGAGGGCGCGGGTCCACCAAAACTGCCCGAGCGCGTTGGCAAGCCCGTTGAGCACCATGACGGCGGCGACGGTCCACGTCGGCATGATGAAGCCGAAGGGCAGGAGCAGGGCGAAGCCTCCGGTCAGAAAACTCATCTGATAGAGCGTCAGCGTCTCGGTCGATTCGGTCGCCGTCATGCGGCGCACGGCGGCGGTGACGCTGCCGTAGAGCACCGCGTTCATCAGCGCGAACAAGGAGCCGAGCTGCACGGTGTCGGCGCCCGGATGGGCGACGATCAACACCCCGAGAAAGCCGACGAGGAGTACCGCCCAGCGCGTGGCGCCGACCGGTTCCTTCAGCACCAGCATCGACACCAGGGTGGCGAACAGCGGCGAGGAGAAATTGATGGCCACGGCACCGGCGAGCGGCATCATGCTGAAGGCGATGAGTAGGAAGGTCTGCGAGGTCGCTTGCGAGACGCCGCGCAGCGCGTGATCACGCAGCTTATGCGTGCGAAATACGATCAGGCCGCGGCGCGGCAGGATGAATAGGCTGCAGGCGATGAGCGAGACGAAGGATCGGCCGAACAGCACCTCGCCGATCGGATAGGTCTCGACCAGCCACTTCGATACCGCGCTGCTGCCGGCGAACAGCAGCGTCGCGCCGATCATGTGGAGAATGCCGAGGGGAATATGGTCCCGCCGGATCGGCCGTTCGGATGCGTCCTGCTCGACGCCGACGGTTGCGCTCACTTGGCTGCTCCTAGGCGGGAAAGGAGGTTAGTACCATGTCGCAGCAGGCTGGCGACAAGCCCCAAAGCCGAATGCCACGGGCCAGCGCCGCGCATGATGGTCGTGCGTTGACGGGCTGCGAGCCCGGTGAAACTATCGAGCCTCTGCCGAGGGAGAGAAACGTTGCTTGCCCGCAGTGCATCGATGCGCGAACGCGTAAGCCTCTACAACGGCAACGCGCTGAAGATCGGCGTCTTCGGCGCCAACTGCTCGTCCGGCCGCTCGGCTACCAAGGTGCCGGAGCGCTGGTCGGCGAGCTGGCCGGATTGCCTGAAGTTGGCTTGCCTCGCGGAAGACGCCGGCATCGACTTCATGCTGCCGATCGGCCGCTGGAAGGGCTATGGCGGCGATACTGATTTTCACGGCGCGACGCTCGAGACGGTCACCTGGGCCGCGGGCCTCCTGGCGGCGACGGAGCGCATCACCGTATTCGGCACGGTGCACGCGCCGTTGTTCAATCCGATCATCGCGGCGAAGGAGTTCGTCACGGTCGACCACATCGGCGAAGGTCGTTTCGGCCTCAACCTCGTGGTCGGATGGAACGAAGGCGAGTTCGAGATGTTCGGGGTCTCCCAGCGCGAGCACGAGGCGCGCTACGAGTTTGCGCAGGAATGGCTCGATGCGGTCAAGCAAGCCTGGTCGGCGCCCGGCGATTTCGATTTCGAAGGCAAGTTTCTCAAGCTGAAAGGCGTGCGAGCTTTTCCCAAACCCTACGGCGAGACGCGGCCGATCATTATGAATGCCGGCTCGTCGGGGACCGGGCAGGCCTTCGCGCTGCGCAACTGCGACGCGTTCTTCACGGCGACCTCCGACTCGCGCTCCTCGATCGAGGCGAATGCGAAGCGCGTGGAGGACATCAAGAGCCAAGCCCGCGGCTATGGCCGCGAAATCGAGGTCTACACCGTCGGTCAGGTGATCTGCCGCCCGACCCAGAAGGAGGCCGAGGACTACTACCGTTACGCCATCATCGAGAACGCCGACTGGGGCGCGGTCGAGCAGATGCTGGCGCTGAAGCAGATCACGCCGCAGACCGTCCCGGCCGAGGAATACGCCGCCAAGCGAGAATATTTTGCCTCGAAGGCGATCGGCGGCTTTCCGTTCGTCGGCACGCCCGATCGCGTGGCGCAGGGGCTCGCCGATATCAGCAAGGCCGGCATGCGCGGCATCGCCGTCTCATTCGTCAATTATCTCGACGAGCTTCCTTACTTCCGCGATGAGGTGCTCTCGCGCCTCATCGACCTCGGCGTGCGCGAGAAGCATTGACGAAGGCGGGCTGCGGTTCTTGAAACTACCCCTCCACGTCATGGCCGGAACGAGTCCGGCCATGACGTGGAGGGGTTGGGTTTCATTCAAATGAGCGGGAGATGCGTCGTCACTGCAGCGGGCATTCCTGGTGGTAGGGATCCTGCCAGTCCTTGGCGGCGCGTTCCTTGAGGGCGCTCTTCAGGTTTCCTTTCGCGTCCTTCTCGACGATCTCCATGTAGAGGTCTTGGATCGGGAAATGATTGTTGTTGAAGCGGAATGGTCCGCGCACGGATTGGAAATCCGCCTTGCGCAGCGCGGCGCGCACCGCGTCCTTGTCCTCGATCTTGCCGCCGACCGCTTTGACGGCGGAGTCGATGAGGTTCACCGCATCGTAGGCGAAGGCGGCGAAGAAGGCGGGCTCGCGGCCGTACTTGGCGACGAACGACGCGACGAATTTCTTGTTGATCGGGTTGTCCATCTCGGCGTTCCAGCTCGTCGCCATGATGATGCCGAGCGCGGCATCGCCTTCCGCCGGGAAGGTCAGCGGATTGGCCACCGGGTCCTCGGAATAAAGCGCGATCTGCCCTTGGAGCCCGGCCTGCGCGTATTGCTTGACGAAGGCGACCCCGCCGGAACCTACCTCGAAGGCGAACACGGCCTCGGGTTTCTCGGCGCGAATGCGGGCGAGGTCGGGCGCGAAGTCGAGCTGTGCGAGCGGGGTGAAGATGGTGCCTATCTCCTTGCCTTTGAAGTTGCGCTTCGCGCCGCCCACGTGCTGGTAGCCCGCCTGGAAGTCGGCGCCGATGAAGAACGCGGTCTTGATGCCCTTGTCGGTCATGTATTTGCCGACGGCGCTTGGCCAGTCATCGTTCTGAAAAGAGACGAAGAAGGCATTCGGGCTGCACTGCTTGCCGGCGAACTCGGCCGGGCCCGCCACCGTGCTGAGCAGAAAGATGCCCGCATCGACGTACGATTTGAAGACCGGGATGAGCGTGTTCGAGGCGGTGAAGCCGGTCACGAAATCGACCTTGTCCTGGTCGATCAGCTTGGATGCAACCTGGACCGCTTCGGCCGGACTGGTCTTGTCGTCGTAGTTGAAGACCTTGGCCGGGACGCCGCCGAGCTTGTTGCCGAGCTCCTCCATGGCGAGGTCGAAGCCGCGCTTGACCTCTTGCCCGGCGGGCGAGATCGGCCCGCTCAGCGGGTTGACGAGACCGATCTTGATCTGGTCGGCCGCGCGTGCGCCCGCGGTGAGCGCAAGCAGCGTAGCGGCGGCGAGAGCCAATCCGAATGCCGATCGACTGGAGGCGCGCGTAGGGTGGGCAAAGGCGGCCCCGACGTTTCGATCGGCGCACGGCGGCGCATCCGCCGTGCCCACGCGATCCGGCCGTGCCAAAACGTATGTGAGGCCAGGCCTTACCGCGTGGGCACGGCGGAACACCGACCGTGCCAAAGCGCCGACGCCTCGGCCGCCTTTGCCCACCCTACAGTCTAGGTATCGCATGGTTGTTTCTCCCTTTCCCTTTGTCCGCATCAAAGCTCAGCGCCTGCGTAGCGCCAAGCATTATCTTTGCGCGACGTCGCCTCACACGCCGATGAGGCGCCGCACTGCCTCATAGTCGCGCGCAAGCGCAGCTTGGTCGCCGCTCCATTGCACGCGTCCGCGCTCGAGGACGTAATGGCGGTCGGCGAGCTTGGCGAGAATTTTTAGGTTCTTGTCGACGATCAGGATCGACTGGCCGTTGGCCTTGAGCTTGCGCAAGATCTTCCAAATCTCCTGCCGGATGATGGGCGCGAGCCCTTCGGTCGCCTCGTCGAGGATGAGCAGCTCCGGATTGGTCATCAGCGCACGCGCGATCGCCAGCATCTGCTGCTCGCCGCCGGACAGCCCCCGGCCCATCTGTGCGCGCCGCGCCCCGATCCAGGGAAACAGCGCAAGGATGGACTCGACCGACCAGCGGCGGTTTCCATCGGGGCCCGACGCCGCGGTCGCAGTCAGGTTCTCCAGCACCGTGAGGCTCGGGAAGATGCCGCGTCCCTCGGGAACGAGCCCAAGGCCGAGGCGGGCGATCTGAAAGGAGGCAAGCCCGCGCAGCTCGCGGGTGCCGAAGCGGATCGAGCCGCCCTGCGGCGGCGTCATGCCCATGATCGAGCGGATCGTTGTGGTCTTGCCCATGCCGTTGCGCCCCAACAGCGCGACGACCTCGCCGCGGCGCACCTCAAGGTCGACACCGAAGAGAATCTGGCTCTGCCCGTAGCTGGCGCGCAGGCCCTCAATCGTCAGCATCGAGGAGCTCCAGATCGTCTTCGCCGAGATAGGCGGTCCGCACGTCGGGGTGGTTGCGGATCTCCTCGGCGGTGCCCGAGGCGATGATGCGGCCGGCGACGAGCACGGAGATGCGGTCGGCGAGCGCGAACACCACGTCCATATCGTGCTCGATCAGCAGGATCGTGTACTGCGCCTTGACGCGCGCCAGGAGGGCCGCCATCGCGTGCGATTCCTCGATGCCCAAGCCGGCCATCGGCTCGTCGAGCAGGAGCATTTGCGGTTTTGTTGCAAAGGCCATCGCCAGCTCGAGCTGCCGGTGCTGGCCATGCGACAGCCGCGCCGCGGCTCCGGCTGCGTCCGCCCCAAGCCCGACGGCGGCGAGCAGCGCCCGCGCCGGACCGCGCAGACGCGCCATGCGCTCGGCACGCCGCCAGAAGCGAAAGCTGTGCGGCTCGGTCGCCTGCACCGCCAGCGCCACGTTGCCGAGCGCCGAGAAGCTCGCAAAAATGCTGGTGATCTGAAACGACCGCGCCAGGCCGAGCCGCGCCCGCTGCGCGGTCGTGAGGAACGTGATGTCGCGTCCCGCAAAACGAATGTGCCCCGCGTCGGGCCGGATCTCGCCGGTCAGTTGGCCGATCAGCGTGGTCTTGCCGGCGCCGTTCGGTCCGATCAGGGCGTGGGTTTCGCCGCGGCGGATCGTGAGCGCCACGTCGTCGGTCGCGACCAGCGCGCCGAAAGCCTTGCGCAGTCCGCTGATTTCGAGGAGCGCCTCGCTCATTTAAGCGCCTCCGGCTCGATCATGGTGGCGCCGGACGTGTCGTCGTCGAGCGGGCCGTCGCCGGGGGCTTTCTGCGCTCCGGCCGCCCGCACCAGCATGCCCCAGAGGCCGTCGCGCACGAGGAGGACGCGGGCGACGAGCAGCGGTCCGAAGAACAGCATCCAATGCTCCGTGAAATCGGAGAGCACGTCGCGGAAGGCGAGAAAGAAGGCGGCGCCGAGTACCGGGCCGACGAGCGAATTCGCCGAGCCGAGGATGACCATGGCCAACAATTCCCCCGACAGCTGCCAGCTCAAGACGGCCGGGCTGACGAAGCTCGTGTGATTGGCCATGAGGGCCCCGGCAAGCCCGGCAATGCCGCCGGCGATCACGAAGACGGCGAGCTTGTAGGGGTAGGGCGGAAAGCCGATGGCGGCGGCGCGCCGCTCGTTGTCGCGAATCCCTTGGATCACCATGCCGAACTGCGACTTGACGATCCGGTCCGACAAAATCAGCACCAGAACCAGGAGCGCGAGCACCACATAGTAGAAGGTAGTATGGTCGTTGAGCGGCAAGAAACCCAGCGTGTCGCGCCGCGGCAGCGTGAAGCCGTCGTCGCCGCCCCAGGCGCGCAGGCTTTGGCTGAAGTAATAAACCATCTGCGCGAAGGCGAGCGTGACCATGATGAACTGGAAGCCGCGCGTGCGCAGCGACAGGCTGCCGACGATGAGCGCAAACAGCATTGCCGCGACCATCGCCGCCGGCCAGACGATCAGAGCCTGCGTCACGCCGGCGACCGTCAGCATGCCGGCCGTGTAGGCGCCGATGCCGAACAATGCCGCCTGGCCGAACGTGATCAGCCCGGTATAGCCGAGCAGGAGATCGATGCTCAGCGCCGCCATGCCGTAGATGGCGATCAGCGTCGCAAACCGCGTGTAGTAGATGCCGCCGAGCGGCGGCAGCACCAGGGCGATGGCGAGCAGCGCCGCAAGCAGCAGGCCGCGCCGGCCCGGTGCCCACCTTGCCGGCAAGCGCGCGCGTTCCATGTCAGCCTCGGTCCGCCGCGAACAAGCCGGTTCGGCTGAACAGCAGAACGGCCGCCATCAGCAGATAGACGCTCATGCCGACGAGGGCCGACGTTGCATTGGTCTGCAGCAGAAGCGGCAGCAGCACGCGGCTCAGCGTATCGAACAGCCCGACCAGCAAGGCGCCGACGAGCGCGCCGCGGATCGAGCCGATGCCGCCGATGACCACGACGACGAGGGCGAGGATCAGGATCGGGTCGCCGGATCCGGGCTCGACCGACAGCAATGGCCCCATCATGATGCCGGCCAGCGCGGCCAACATGGCGCTCAGCGCGAAGACGAGCGTGTAGAGGAGATTGATGTTGACGCCGAGCGCGGCGACGATCTCGCGGTTGTCGCTGCCGGCCCGGATCAGCGCACCGACCCGCGTGCGGGTGATGAGCAGATACAAGAGCAGCCCGGCCACGATCGCAACGCCGGTGACGGCGAGCCGATAGACCGGATAGACGGTGCCGGGAAAAATCTCGACCGAGCCGCTGAGAAAGGGCGGGATGCCGAGCGGGATCGATTCCGGGCCCCAGATCACCGTGACCGCCTCGTTGAAGAACAAGGTGAGGCCGAAGGTGGCGAGCACCTGGTCGAGCGGCCCGCGCCGGTAGAGCGGCCGCAGGACGATGAGCTCGAGCAGCACGGCGACGACGGCAGCCGCGAGGAGCGCGAGCGGCACCGCCAACCCATAGGATCCGGTCCAAGCGAGCGCCGCCATCAGGAAATAGCCGCCGATCATGAACAGCGCGCCGTGGGCGAGGTTGATGACCCGCATGATCCCGAATACGAGGGTCACGCCGACCGCCATCAAGAACAGCATCAATCCGAACTGCACGCCGTTGAACAGCTGCTCGACCAGGAGCGACAGCGTCATGGCGGTCCCGCTCGCGGTGTCATCCGTTCAATCCACGGTGTTGGGCATGCACTTGTGCGCGGCGCGGGGTGGTCGTCGATGCGCCGGGGAATGACAGCTACTCTACGGTACCAATCTCTCCTAAAGCATGTCCCATTCCTTTGAAATCGGCGCATGCTCCGAAGCTGTTGATTGGCGCACGGACTCGGCGCCGGCAGCAGGCGAACTCGGGTTTTGCCGGGGTGATACAGCAACGGGACGAGGAATGGCGCGCGCCAATCGTCCAGATCGTTCACAAGCGCGGCTGACGTGACGGCTTGGCCGAACCTGCCCTTCGGATGTCAGCCAGCAACCGAGCGCGCTGTAGCCGACTTCAAATACATCTCCGAACACGATGCGATCGCGCATCTTTCACGCGCGAGGTGCGGCCTGCTCGCAACTGGAATGAAATCACGCTTGCGCTCAATCGATAATTGGGTATAAATGGGTATAAAAGGGTATAAAAACACCGTCACAGCATTTGTCCCCGCGATTTTCGTGCCCGGTTGCGGCTACCTAAGGTGGCTGTCATCCAAGGCACGAAACGTATTCAGGAATTAGTGAATGATCAAAGAAGTCGGATTCCAGTCCCTGGGCTTCCTCTGCTGCGTCGTCGCGGCTCTCACCCTGGATTGGTTTGTGACCGGCGGGCTGGGTCTGAGCAGCCAGTCCGTGCTCACGGGAAGTCTGGCTGGCGCCGGTCTGATCGGCGTCGCATGTCTTGCTGACCGGCTGCGCACAAGCCGCGCCAATAAGGGATAACGGGCAGAGGATCACCCGCCCGAAGGGCCGCGCGGCACGCGCCGGTCCGCGCGACTTCCGCGAAGCGGAGTGGAGGGGGCCGGGGATACCCGGCCTTCGGCGCGCGCAGCTTTGCCCGCGCAAAGGGGCGGCCCTTCAAAAACTAGAATGAGACCGGAGCGCCTTGCTCACGTGCACGGGTAGCGCGGTCCATTCCGGAAAAAAAGCTCACCAAGCCGGCCAGCCTTGATGTCAGGGGCGCAAAGGTGATCGGAAATGATGCCCAAGCCTGTGCCATTCAATACCAAGCGATGGATCATATCGCAATTCGACAGTCCGAGTTTGACACTCTTACATTAAGCTGGGGTTGCATGCCGCCCAAGGCCTGGCATCCGTCGTGCCGTTTCGCCGGGTGTCAATCATTTGTTTCTTGCTCTGTCAAATTACGCCCGCAGTATCCGATCAGAGAAATTGGAGGCGCGGCTTAGGACGCGCCGCTTGTTCGACTCTGTCCGGAATGGTCGTCGCGACGCCATAGGCGATGATCGCAACTTACGGCGCCCGCAAGAACAATTGATCTGAGTCATGGCGCCGTCCTCCTCGCCGGCAATTCATTGATCGATGTGGGAGTATCGTAGAGGGCATCATCCTGATGGGTGCGGATCTCACGGAAATCCATGCTGCGGTCGAGGTGTCGGGGTCTGAGGCGTGCCCGTGGTTGCACTGGTACGGAGCCGTTCCCGCGAGCCTCCCGTATCCGGAAATCACTCTGTACGAGGCGGTGGCTGCGACGGCGGAGCGCCTGCCGAACGCGGTAGCCTGGGATTTCATGGGCACGACCGCGTCCTATGGCCAATTTCTCCAGTCGATCGACGTTTGCGCCGACGCTTTCGCCGCGCTTGGCCTCAAGACAGGCGACCGCATCGTCATTGCGATGCCGACGTCGCCGCAGGGCATTATCGCATTCTACGCGGCCAACAAACTTGGCGCGGTGCCGGCCTTCGTCCATCCGCTCTCATCCGTGCCGGAGCTTGAGCAATACCTCGCCGCGACCGGCGCGCGCGTCGTGCTCACTCTCGACGCTCTCTATGACCGCTTCGCCTCGGTCCGACCGGGCGTCTCGCCGAAAATCCTGATCCTGGCGCGGATTCCCGACTACTTGTCGCGCCCGAAGGCGCTCGGATTTTGGCTGACCAAGGGTCGCCGCTTCGCCAAGGTGCCGGCAGACGCACGGGTGCGGTGGTGGAAAGCGCTCATGCGCGGACAATACCCGGCGGCACGGCGCGCGCCCACGACGACCCATGATCCTGCCGCGATCCTTTTCTCCGGCGGCACGACCGGGACGCCCAAGGGCATCGTTCTGTCGAATCGCAACTTCATTGCCGAGGGCATGCAGGTCGCGGCATGGGGCGGCGTCGATGCGCGTGACTCGGTGCTCGCCATATTGCCGATCTTTCATGGCTTCGGGCTCGGCGTATGCGTGAACGCCATGTTCATGGCTGGCGGCAAGTCGATCCTTGCGCCGATCTTCAGCCCCGAGATCGCGGCCAGGCTCATTCGCCGGAAGCGGCCGAGCCTGCTTGCAGGCGTACCGACGCTCTACGAAGCCCTGACGCGCGACGCCTCGCTGGCGAAGGCCGATCTCGCATGCCTTCGGGCGGCATTCTCCGGCGCCGACACCCTGCCGCGGTCGACCAAGGAGCGCTTCGAAGAGCTCGTCGCGCGGCGCGGCGGGAGCGTGAAGCTGCGGGAAGGATACGGTCTCACCGAAGCGGTGACAGCGATCATGGCGATGCCGCTGCATGAGTATCGCGAAGGCAGCATCGGTGTCCCGCTTCCCGACATGCGCGCCAAGATCTGCAAGCCGGGCACGTCCGAGGAGTTGCCGGTGGGCCACGAAGGCGAGATCTGCCTAGCAGGGCCGGCTGTCATGACCGGCTATCTGGATGACCCGCAGGCGACTCGTGAGACCTTGCGCCGGCATGACGACGGCCGCGTCTGGCTGCACACCGGCGACCTCGGCCGGATGGATGCCGACGGCTTTTTCTATTTCACGGACCGTCTGAAGCGTCTGATCAAATCCTCGGGTTTCAACGTCTTCCCGGCGCAGGTCGAGGCCGCGCTCTACCGGCATCCGCTGGTTCAGCAGGGCTGCGTGGTCGGCGTGCCCGACGCCGCGCAGGGGGAGCGGGTGAAGGCATTCGTGGTGCTGAAGGACCAGACCCGGGCCACGCCCGAGACCGAGCGCGAGCTGATCGCGCACTGCCGCGCCCAACTGATCAAATGGTCGTGCCCGCGCGACATCGAATTTCGCCGGGAGCTGCCGCAAACGCGCATCGGCAAGATCGATTACCGAGCACTGATGGAAGAGCCCGCGCGGCGAAAAGCCGACGCGGCCCCGATCGCCGATCATGGCGGCGACCGGATCGCCGCGGCGCTACGCGTGCATGATGTATCCGTTGTCTTTACGCTGTGCGGCGGACATATCTCGCCGATCCTCACTGGCGCCAAGGCGCGCGGCATTCGCGTCGTCGATGTGCGCAACGAAGCGACCGCGGTATTCGCCGCCGACGCCGTTGCCCGGCTGACGGGGGTGCCCGGTGTCGCGGCGGTGACGGCCGGCCCCGGCGTCACCAACACCGTGACGGCGCTGAAGAACGCGCAGCTCGCGCAGTCGCCTGTCGTCGTGCTGGGCGGCGCCGCGCCGACGCTGCTGCACGGCCGCGGCGCGCTGCAGGATATTGAGCAGCGCCCCGTGGTCGCGCCGCACGTCAAGATCGCCAAGCAGATCCGACGCGTCCGGGACATCGGCCCGGCCGTGGAAGACGCCTTCGCGATCGCGCGCGGCGGTGTGCCGGGACCGGCTTTTGTCGAATGCGCGGTCGACTTGCTCTACGACGAAGCGACTGTACGCAAGTGGTACGGCGACGCTTCGGGCAAGGGCCAATCGATCGCCGATCGGCTGTTGCGCTTCTATGTGAACCGGCATCTCGCGAAATTGTTTGCCGGAAGCAGAACGTCACCGCCCCCGCGGGCGCGCAAGGTCGCGGCGCCGGCCGTTCGCCGATCGAGAATCGACGCGGCGGCGGGCCGCCTCGCCCATGCCTCACGGCCGCTCCTTGTCATCGGCAGTCAGACGCTCGCCGCGGGGACCGATCCGGCCAGCATCGCCGCCGCTGTGGCGAGGCTCGGGATTCCCGTCTATCTTTCCGGAATGGCGCGTGGATTGCTCGGGCGTGATCACGCGCTCCAGCTCCGCCACCAGCGCCGCGAGGCGCTCCGGCAGGCCGACTGCGTCATTCTCGCCGGCGTGCCGTGCGACTTCCGCTTGGACTATGGTCGGCACGTGCGCCGTTCGAGCACTTTGATCGCCGCCAACCGCAGCCGCAAGGAGGCGCGTTTGAATCGCCGCCCCGACATCGCGGCGATCGGCGATGCCGGACTTTTTCTCGAGCGCTTGGCCGATCATGCCGGCACCGGCGCGCGCTGGCAGGATTGGATCGATGAGCTGCGTGCCCGTGATGCGGCGCGGGAAGCCGAGATCGAGCGGCAGGCTGCGGCCGCCGGCGAGTTCGTCAACCCGATCGCGCTGCTGCGAGCAATCGACCGCGCGGCCGGCGACAATGCGGTCTTTGTCGCCGACGGTGGCGATTTCGTCGCCACCGCGTCGTACGTGGTGCGGCCGCGCGGACCGCGCGCCTGGCTCGATCCCGGGCCGTTCGGCACGCTCGGCGTTGGCGCCGGCTTTGCACTTGGTGCCGCGCTATGCCGTCCCGAAGCTGAAATCTGGATCCTCTTCGGTGATGGCGCTTGCGGTTATGGCCTCGCCGAGTTCGACACCTTCGTGCGCCATGGCATCCCGGTCATCGCCGTCGTCGGCAACGACGCCGGTTGGACGCAAATCGCCCGCGAGCAGGTGAAGATGCTCAAGGACGACGTCGGCACCGTGTTGGCGCGCAGCGCCTATCACGAGGTTGCCGCGGGTTTCGGCGCCGAAGGCATCTTGGTGAAGACGACAGCCGAGGTTCCCGACGCCCTCGTGCGCGCCCGCGCCGCCGCCAAGGCCGGCAAGCCCGTGCTGATCAACGCCTGGCTCGATCGGACGTCCTTCCGGGAAGGATCCATTTCGATGTGAGGGCTGGCAGGACGAGGGATCTGCCTTCACGGCCGTCAACCCCTCGAAGATTTCAGTCGCAGAGATCACGCGACACTCGGCTGGAGGTTGCAGTCAGAGCTTCCGGTTTCGCTAGGCACGCGGACGTGATCGCCCGATCAACATAGGCCTTCATAATTCGCTGCCGCCTCATTCATTTGAATGACGACGGCCTCTCCTCCCGCGCCGTATCCCGTGGACTTGATCTTGCCGATTGAGGAAGCGGGGGATTTTCACATGAAAGCCCCAACGATCGTCAAGCTGGTCAAGGCTTTCTTGCAGATCACGATGATCTTGATCTCGATCGGCCTGGTGCCGATCGCCGTCGGGTTGCTCGGACGCTCGCGCGTCCCGAGTCAGATCGTGACGGTGCTCAATCCACAAATGGATCGGCCCGTGCCCCAGTGGTAGCAATTCGTCATCGGCGGTCGGCGGCGCCGGCAAATCGCGGGATCCGTCGGCTGGTGCGGGGGCGGCGAACGATCGTGAAACGGCAGCGATGGGCCCGGATCAGTGCGGCGCAGTTGAGCAGAGCCGTCCCGCCATCGCTCACTTCACCCCATAACGCGCAAACTCGTCCACGATGTCGGCCCGGATCGCCTTAGCCGCCATGATATCGGCGTCACCGCCGGCGGTGTCGCCCTTCTTCTGTCTTGCGAGGCCGCGGCCGTAGAGCGATCCCGCCTGCCGTGGATTGAACTTGAGCACTGCATTGTAGTCCGTGATTGCCCTGTCAAATTCGCCGAGTTTCAGATACGCGAACCCGCGGCTGTCGAGCGTGTGGATATCATTCGGTATTAGCTGCAGCGCTTCGTTGCAATCGGCAAGCGCCTGCTGCAACTCGCGGCCGGCAAGGGCGCGCGCATAGCAGCGATCATTGAACGCATAGGGAAACTTGGGCTCGATCCGGATCGCCTCGCTATAGTCCGCAATCGCGCTGTCGTAGT
Source organism: Xanthobacteraceae bacterium (assembly GCA_052148715.1). GTDB lineage: Bacteria > Pseudomonadota > Alphaproteobacteria > Rhizobiales > Xanthobacteraceae > JBKQHQ01. The sequence continues at coordinate 18,675 of JBKQHQ010000085.1, forward strand.
CTTGTTTGGCTTGATACGCATGGCCGCGGTTTTGCAGGGCAATGACATCCCCGGGAGCGAGTCGGAGCGATACTGTGTAATCGGCAACCGCACGGTCGTAATCCCTCTTGTTAAAATACGCGATGCCGCGACTGTAGAATGCAAGGACATAGTTGGGCTCGATCCGGATCGCCTCGGTGTAGTCCGCGATAGCGCGGTCGTAGTCGCCCTTGGCACGATACGCGCGGCCGCGAATGGTTAAGGCGGCGGCGAGATTTGTGCCGGTCTCCTGGCCCGACTGGATCACTGCCGTGCAACTGCTGATGACCTCATCCGGCTTGGCGCCGCCCTTGATGTCACACCAGGCCCGCTGTTGATCCGTCTGTGCGCCAGCCGGAGTTGCTGGAGCAAGCCCCATAGCGATGAAGCCGCTCGCGATGAAGATATATTTGAACATTGATTTGCGCGGCGCCGTTGTCATGGCCATTCCCTAACGAGGCGATCGGCTCGATCCCGAGCGCCGCTATTGCGAAGCTGATGCTTGCCTCGGGTCGGTGATGCGGCCCTGAAAGAGGACCGCGCCGGTCGCGTCATCGATGACGTAGAACAGGAACGGACGGTCGACCCTAATGACCTCGGGTTGCTCCGGCCGCATGGGCAAGGCAGCGGTGGGGACAACGACGATCGCGGTGGCGGCTGCCGCCTCGGTGCTCTCCTCGGCCACCTCGATGACGGCACGGTGGATGATCTGGCCGATCTTCACCCCGCCCGCCGACGGTGGCCGGCCCGTGATGCCGCTAAAATCGGCCGCGTCCTCGAACGGTAGCGTCATTCCGGCTTGCCGAAACGGCGCCACAAGCCCGGCTTTGAACGCGGCCTTGAAGCGCGGCATCGAGAGGGCAACCAATTTATTTGCTCCGAGCTCATGCAAAGCCGCGAGCAGCGCCGACAGCTCGTCCGTCTCGATGCTGCGGCTGACTTGACTGAGCCCGTCAACCTTGTCCGGCAGGACGATGACCATGCCGAGCGCCGCGATCTCGTAGGGCAGCCGAACCGCCCGATAGCCAGGCCGGGCAACCATCGCGTAGATGCGGGTTTGGCGCATCATCGGCACCTGGACCGTCTGTGTTCCTGAGAGATTGAACGCGTCGTCCTTGGTGAACTTCTTGTCAAAGGGCGAACTCCACCGCGCCTTGAAATAGACGGCGTTAAGGAGCACGGCGGCACTGTCGGGGTCCAGCATGTCGAGGATCTTGTCGATCTTGCCTTCGGTCTTGCGATTGACCCAACCGTTGATCTCGTTGGGCCCCGCATGCTGAAAAACCTCGGCGGCGTATTTGTCCTTGAGCAGCGCAGCGTATTCTTGCGAGACGAGATAACCTCGCTGGGTCAGCATCAACGCGTTGGCTGCCAAAAGCTTGGCCGACGGCGGCAACGTCGCGGCCCCCACGCACTGATCGCCCTCGCGCCGCAGCGGAAACCGGCACTGGCCGTTCGCCGGCAGCCCGGTCTCGCATCGCGTACCGTTCAGACGCATGTCGCCGGGACAAGTCGGAGGGGTTTTGCTCCGGTCGTAGCCGTTGAGAATGGCGAGGGCGGCGCTGTTCGCCGCGTCGATTTCAACTCGCGGGAGACGATGCTTGAGCACAGCGGCCATTTGCGCCTCGGTCGCGCCGCGCGCGCCGGCGAGCGCCATGGCCGTCGCGCTGCCGATCGAATAGGGCGAGAGCACGATGTTGCCGGGCGAGGCGGCGAAGCTTTGAAAGAGCCCCAACCCCGACGCGTTGTAGGCCTGCGTCAGTTCGCGGACTTGCGCTCTGTCCTCGGCGACGGCCCCGCGCGGCATCGGTGCGGCCATCAGCAGGCTGAAGCAGATGGCACGGACGAAAGACGGCGGAGCGCGCATCGCAGGCCTCCCGAGCAGAAAAATCTTGGCAGAGGCATCCTGGCACGGCGCGGAACCCGCCGGAAGCGCGATCGATCGCTGTCACGGAATCCGGCCGCCAAACGAATTGGAGGCATGCCGGGAGCGCTGGGCGGCAGCGGCGGAAGGTTCGGGCCGAAAGAGCCGCTTCGATCAAGCTCGCGAAGAGTCGCGTGATGGGTCACGCGGGATCTGCAGTGTCGGCAACGCAATTGCCTTCTCAAGCCCCACTATCGCGATGCCGATGCCTGCCTCGGGTCCATGATGCGCCCCTGAAAGAGGATCGCGCCGGTCGCGTCATCGATGATGTAGAACAGGAACGGACGGTCGACCCTGATAACCTCCGGTCGCTCCGGCGGCGCGGGGCCGCCCCTGGTGGCCAACTCGACCGCGGTGGCAGCGGCCGCCTCGGTGCTCATCTCGGCCACCTCGATGACGGCACGGTGCACGATCTGGCTGATCCGCACGCGGTCCGCCGACGGCGGCCGGCCCGTGATGCCGCTGAAATCGGCCTCGTCCGCGAACGGTAGCGTCATTCCGGCTTGCCGAAACGGCGCCACAAGCTCGGCTTCGAACTCGGCCTTGAAGCGCGGGATCGACAGGGCGACCAATTTATCCGCTCGGACTTCATGCAAGGCCGCGAACAGCGGCGACAGCTCGTCCGCGTCAAGGCCGCGGCTGACTTGGCCGAGCCCATCAACGTCTTCCGGCACGACGATGACCATGCCGAGCGCGGAGATCTCGTAGGGCAGCCGCACCGCACGGTAGCCAGGCCGGGCAACCGTCGCGTAGCGACGAGTTTGGTGCATCATCGGCACCTGGACTATCTGCGTTGTGGAGAGATTGAACGCATCGTCCTTGGTGAAATTCTTGTCAAAGGGCGAACTCCACCACGCTTTGAAGTAGACGGCGTTGAGAAGCACGGCGACACTGTTGGGGTCGAGCGTGTCAAGGATCTTGTCGATCTTGCCTTCGGTCTTACGATTGACCCAACCGTTGATCTCGTTGAGCCCCGCATTCTGAAAAACCTCGGCGGCGTATTTGTCCTTGAGCAGGGCGGCATATTCCGGCGAGACGAGATCACCTCGCTTGGTCAGCATCAGCGCATTTGCCGCCAAGAGCCTCGCCGACGGCGGCAATGTCGCGGCCCGCACGCATTGATCGCCCTCGCGCCGCAGCGGAGACCGGCATTGGCCGTTCGCCAGCAACGCCGTCTCGCATTGCGTACCGTTCAGACGCATGTCGCCGGGACAAGTCGGAGGGATTTTGCTCCCGTCGTAGCCATTGAGAATGGACAGCGCGGCGCTGTTCGCCGCATTGATTTCCGGTCGCGGGAGACGATGCTTGAGCACGGCGGCCATTTGTACTTCGGTTGCGCCGCGCGCGCCGGAGAGCGCCATGGCCATCGCGGTGCCGATCGAATAGGGCGAGAGCACGATGTTGCCGGGCGAGGCGGTAAAGTCTTGAAAGAGCTGCAACCCGGATGCGTTATAGGCCTGCGTCAGTTCACGGACTTGCGCTGTGTCCTCGGCGACGGCCCCGTGCGGCATCGGTGCGGCCATCAGCCATCCTACACAGATGGCACAGATGAGAAACGGCACGCTGCGCATCGTAGGCCCTCCGAGCAGAAATTTCAGCACAAGCATCCTGGCACGGCGCGGAACCCGCCGGAAGCGCGATCGATCGCAGTCACCGGATCCGGCCGCCAAACGAATTGGAGGCGTGGCGGCAACGCTCGGCGGCAGCGCGGCGGAAGGTTCGGGGAGAGCGAGCAATCTTGTGACAGCCGAAATGATCGCCGGCTTTCAGAGCGAGGACATGGTCCGGTAGAAATCGATGCAGATATCCGCCCGGCAGATGATTTAGATTCCGCCGCGAATCATTTTTGCCTCCGGCCGCGACGTTAAGCAGCGCGGCGGCGGGCTGAGGTGCTAACGAGGCGGGCGACCACCATGGACGATACCGCTCCCTTACCCGGCGCGGCAATTCGAGCCCAAGGCCCGCAACCCCTCCGCCGCGAGGGTCTACTGCTTATGATTGTGCTATGGCTTGCCGCAAGGCGCGCGCGTCCGGCTCCTCGCTGTTATTTTGCTGTATCTTCGGCCAATGATACCGTTTGGCCGTGAGCTAATATGCATCTGCAGTTGTAGTAAACACGCGCAACATGCGATCCGGCGTCCCAAATAAGCGAGGTATCTGATGGGTGAGTTCGCCGTGGGGCAGAGCGTGCCCCGCTACGAGGATTTGCGACTCGTTCGGGGCAGCGGCCGTTACGTCGACGACATCGCCTTGCCGGGCATGCTCTTTAGCTGCGTCTTGCGCTCGCCCCACGCGCATGCGCGCATTGGCGCGATCGATGTGGCGAAGGCGAAGGCGGCGCCCGGCGTGCTCGCGGTGCTGACCGGGGCGGATTGGCAAAAATCCGGCTTCGGCGATCTGCCGGTTCCGGGTGGGCTGAAGCGGCGCGACGGCTCGCCGATGTATCGGCCGCGCTATCCGGCCCTGGTCCACGACCGGGTGCGCTGGGTCGGCGACTATGTGGCCTTCGTGGTGGCAGAGACCCATCGGCAGGCCATGGATGCGGCCGAGCTGATCGCGGTCGACTACGAGCCGCTGCCGGCGCTCACCGCGACGGCGGACGCGCTGACGCCCGGCGCGCCGCGCGTGTGGGACGACTGCCCGGACAATATCTGCTTCGTCGAGCGCCTGGGCGACAAGGAAGCGGCCGACGCGGCCTTTGCGCGGGCGGCGCACGTGGTGCGGCACCGGTTCGTGATCAACCGCGTCACCGCCGCGACCATGGAGCCGCGCGGCTGCATCGGCGACTATCGGGCCGCCGACGGCCATTACACGATCTACACGACGCTGCAGCGCGCGCACGCCTTCCGCACCGACCTGGCGCAGACCGTGCTCAAAGTTCCGGAGAGCCGGGTGCGCGTGATCGCCGGCGACATCGGCGGCAGCTTTGGCATGAAGTCGCCGATCTTCAACGAGGTGGCGCTGGTGCTGTTGGCCTCAAAGCTGACCGGCCGGCCGGTCAAGTGGACCAGCACCCGGTCGGAAGCTTTTCTCAGCGACGCGCAGGGCCGCGACAACGTAACCGAGGCCGAACTCGCGCTCGACCGCAACGGCCATTTCCTCGCCGCCCGCATCCAGACCGTCGCCGCCATCGGCGCCTATCTACAGCCGGCCATGCCGGCCTTCGTGCAGAATGCCGGCACGCTTGCGGGCGTCTACCGGACACCGGTCCTGCACGCCGACATCACCGCGGTTTTCACGAACACCAATCCGGTGCGGCCCTATCGCGGCAACGGCCGCCCCGAGGCCGCCTATGTGATTGAGCGGCTGGTCGATCTCGCCGCCGACGAGCTGCGGATCGACCCCGCCGAGCTGCGGCGGCGCAACTACATCGCGCCGCAGGCCATGCCGTTCAAGACCGGCCTCACCTTCACCTATGACAGCGGCGAGTTCGGGAAGAACATGGACATGGCGATCGAGCTCGCCGATGTCGCGGGTTTTCCTGCCCGCCGCGAGCAGTCGCGTAGGCTTGGCAAGCTGCGCGGGCTCGGCATGTCCAACACCATCGAGCGGGCCGCGGCGGCGGGTTTCGAGGGCGCCGAGATCCGCTTCGACCGCTCGGGCGGGCTGACGCTGTTCTCTGGCGCGGTCACTCAAGGGCAGGGGCACGAGACCATCTTCAAGCAGATCGTCTGCGACCGTCTCGGCATCGATCCGAACGACGTGTATTACGTGCAGGGCGACACCGAGCAGGTATTTTTCGGCGAAGGCACCGGCGGCTCACGCTCGGCGACGACCGGCGGCTCGGCCTTCCATATGGCGATCGAAAAGATCTTGACCAAGGCCAAGCGGATCGCCGCGCATCTGCTCGAGGCGGAGCTTGAAGACGTCAAGTTCGCCGACGGCGTTTTTTCAAGCCTCAAGAGCAATCGAACCCTGACGATGCAGGAGGTCGCCCGGGAGGCCGCGAACCCGGCACGGCTGCCCAAGGACATGGAAGCCGGGCTCGTTGCGACCGCGGTCTACAACGCGCCGGTCGAGAATTTTCCCAACGGCTGTCACATCTGCGAGGTCGAGATCGATCCGGAGACGGGCGAGGTCGAGATCGTGCGCTACAGCGTCGTCGACGATGTCGGCACGGTGCTCAACCCGCTGCTGCTGAAAGGTCAGATCCACGGCGGGGTGGCGCAGGGCGTCGGACAAGTGCTGATGGAGGACATCCGCTTCGACGGCGCCGGGCAGCTGGTGACCGGCTCGTTCATGGACTACGCGATGCCGCGCGCCCACGACTTCAGCCCGATCGAGGTGAAGAGCCACCCGGTGCCGACCAAGACCAACCCGCTCGGCGTCAAGGGCGCCGGCGAAGCCGGCTGCGTCGGCGCGCTGCCGGCGGTCGCCAATGCGGTGGTCGACGCGCTCTCCGAGCTCGGCGTGCGCCACATCGACATGCCTGCGACGCCCGAGCGGGTGTGGCGCGCGATCCGGCAGGGCGCCGGCCGTTCATGAGGACAGCGCCGCAGCGTAGCCGTGCCCCTAGCGCTCGACGACGCTTGCTGCCCAGATCACGAGGTCGGTGGCGGTCTTGGCGAAGGCCTCGTTGAGGGCGGCGACCGCATTGGCGTCGTCCAGCGATTTGACTGCCGCGCTGGCGCGAAAAACCTGCCCGTCGAGGATCTTGCCGTTGGCGCCCAAAACCTTCGCGCCGAATTCGACCTCGGCCGTCGGCTCGGCAGCTGTGGTGACCTGGAATTTGCGAATGTCGGTCAGCAGCTGAAATTCGGGAGTGATTGCATCGTTCGGCCGCGTGACCGCGCGGATCAGCTTGGCATTCTCGAAGCTCTGGATGATCTTCTCCTGCACCATCCGCGAAAGACTGTCGCTCCATTGCCCGTTGTCGAGGTGCTCGATCTCACCGGTCGGCGAGCGAAGGGTGATCTTTTGCGAATCGAAGGCGAGCAGGGTGGTCGCCTCGGCGACGACGAGCGTGCCGCGCGGCGGCTTGGTCGGAGCCGGGAAGGTGCGCGGCGCGCTGAGGTCGAAGACGGCCGCCGGCACCTTTGGCTCGGCGCCGCCGGTCATTTTCACGAGCCCGTTGACGATCTGGTCGAGGCCGACGGAATTGCGCGCAAGGGCTTGGGAAAAGGTGTCGAGATTGGTGAGCGTGCTGTGCAGCGCGTCCGAATTTTGCGACAGGATGGTGTCGACGTGCTGCAGCACGTCGCGCACCGCCTGCGTCATGTCCTGGCTTGCGGTCGGATCGGCGGTGAGCGTGGGCGGCTCGCCCGGCGTTCCTTTCAAGAGCGGCGCTTTCGCCGAGCCGCCCGAGATCGCCACCGTGGCGGTGCCGGTCAATCCACGAAATTCGAGGCTGACCTGGCTGTCCGAGCGCACCGGCGTGCCCGGATCGATCGCCAGCGTGACCATCACCTCCTTGGGATTGTCGGGCTCGAGCTTCAGGCCGGTCACGTCACCCACGCGGATGCCGTTGAACAGAACCGCGGCTCCGGTCAACAGCCCCGACACGGTGTTCTCGAAGCGGATGCGATAGACCGTGCGCTCGCGCAGCCCGCCGGTATTATGTAGCCAATAGATGAAGCCGAACACGCCGCCGGCGACAATGAGCGTGAACAGCCCGATCAGTACGTATCTCGCCTTGGTCTCCATGCAACCGACTCCATCGCCCCGGACTCCTCGACCGGCATGCACCAAACATAGCACGCGTAGCGTGACATCGATGTGGTTTTCGGACCAGCCGCCTTGAGCCGTCGGACGACGTGCTCGCAGATGAGCCCACGGCGAGGAGAGGGGCGGTCACCGCACGCGCGGGCGAATTCCGAAGCCACATGCGTGCGGCCAAAGCAACCTTCGTATGCGAATTACTTCGCATGGCGAATCGTGACCAGACGTGGTCCACTGAATACGACAGTTCTATGAAACGAATCAGCTGATCGCGATTTTCCACGTGAAAATCTTGCGTGGTTATCGGAGGTGGTCGCCCCGGGCAACGGGCGGGATTTGATGCGAGCGAGGATCCTAGCCATCGCCAACCGGAAAGGCGGTACCGGCAAATCGACCATTGCGGTCAATCTGGCGGCCGAGCTCGGCTCGCGTGGATACCGGGTTCTGGTCGCCGATCTCGATCCGCAGGGGCACGCCGGTCTTGGTTTCGGCGTCAACGCGCCGGATGATTCCCGTACCATTCATGTTGCGTTGCGGGATTCGCGGGTCGATCTCGCGCGGGCGATCTGCGCCACGACCGAGCCAGGGGTGGATCTGCTCGCCGCCGACCGCAATTTCGACGGCAAGATCCGGCTGAGCGATCCCCGCTGCCTGGCCCATGCGCTCGAGCGGATCAAGCCGATCTACGATGTTGTTTTGCTCGATTCGCCGCCGGTCGCGGCCAACCTCATCGTCTGCGCGCTGCTCGCGTCGGACGGTGTACTGGTGCCGACCGCGCTTGACTATCTGGCGCTCGACGGCGTGCGCCAATTCGCGCGATCCTATCACTACGTCATGCTGGAGCTGCAGGCGACGCTGCTCGGCCTCGCCGTCGTGCCGACGCAGGTCGACTTCCGCACCAATATGCAGAAGCTCGTACAGACCAAGCTGCTGACGGGCTTCGGCAGCGACCAGGTCATGCGCGGCATTCGCACCGACGTTAGCCTCGCCGAGGCTTTCGGCTATCGCCGGCCGCTGCGGCAATATCGCATGCGCTCGCGCGCCGTCGAGGATTTCCGCGTCATGGCCGACGACGTGACGCGACGGTTCAACTTGTCCTGAGAGCCGTCCCGCGACCTAAGTTTGTCATTGCGAGCGGAGCGAAGCAATCTCGAGCGTGTGGCACGAAATTGCCACGGGCGCGCCCGAAGTCGGGTGTTCCCGACTTCGGAAATGATGATGGCGCAAGTCGGAAACATCCGACTTGCGCTGCGCCCTCGCAATGACAGGAAATCAGATCAATATAGCGTCGCCTTCACCCGCTCCGGCGCCGCGCGGTCATGCGCCTCGCCGCCGAGCCGTCCGGCGGTGATCTCGTCGAGAATCATTCCGGGGGTCGGCAGGCTCCTGCGCTCGACATGCTGCGCCGGGTCCCACAGCTTTGAGCGGACGATTGCCTTGGTGCACTGATAATAGACGCGCTCCACGTCGACGACGATCACGCAGGTCGGCGCCTTGCCGTTCATCACGAAGCTCGCGGTCAGCTCGGGATCGGTCGAGATTGCGGCGCGGCCGATCACCCGGATCGTCTCGCCGACGCCGGGGATGAGAAGCAGCAGGGCGACGCGCGGGTCGCGCACGATGTTGCGCAGGCTGTCGATGCGGTTGTTGCCGCGGCGGTCGGGAATGAGCAGCGTCTGCTTGTCGAGCACGCGCACGAAGCCCGGCGGGTCGCCGCGCGGCGAGCAGTCGAGGCCCTCCGGCCCGCTGGTCGCCAGCACCAGAAACGGCGAGGCCTCGATCAGCTTGCGGTACTGCGAGCTGATATGGTCGATCTCCTTGGCGATCGAGGGCTCGTAGGGCTTGTCGTAGAGCGCGTCGAGCGCATCCAGCGTCGCGACACGGTGCGGGTCGGAAATGGGGTTCGGCATCGCTCTCTCCCTGCCATCCGGCGTCGCGGCGACGTCGATGCGAGCGGCGGCCAGCCTCGGTGCTCGATCGCGCCGGTCGCAGCGAATCCGGCCGGGCAACGTCGTCAGTATAGGAGGTGTCCTGCCGAGATAAAACTTAGGCATTCCGGAGCAAAATCCTCCGTCGCCAGGCGGTTGAATGCGCCGTACGATAAGGCGGGCACCAAGGGAGTGGGCTGTGACCTGGTCGATCATTGCTCGCGACGCCGAGAGCGGGAAAATCGGCATCGCCGTTGCGACGCGATTTTTCGCGGTCGGCGCGCTTGTTCCGCATGTCCGGTCCGGTGTCGGGGCGGTGGCGACACAGGCGCTGGTCAATCCCTTTTTCGGCGTCAACGGTCTCAAACTCTTGGGTGAGGGAAGATCCGCCGCCGAGGTGGTGCAGGGGCTGGTTGCGGGCGACGCCGGGCGCGACTATCGCCAGCTGCATGTCATGGACGCGCAAGGCCGCAGCGCCGCGCATACGGGGGTGGCATGCGTCGATTGGTGCGGGCACGTCGCCGGCCTGGAAATTTCCGTCGCCGGCAACATGCTGGCCGGCCCGCGTGTGCTCGAGGACACCAAGGCGGCCTATGCGGCGAACCGGGCGCTGGCCTTCCCGCGGCGGCTGATCGCGGCCTTGCGCGCGGGAGAGGAAGCGGGCGGCGACAAGCGGGGCAAGCAGTCGGCCGCGCTCGTGATCCACGGCGAGGAGGCATGGCCCGACCTCGATCTGCGCGTCGATGATCATCCCGACCCGCTTACGGAGCTCGAACGCCTCGAGCAGGTGAGCCGGAAATACTTCACGCATTTCATGCGCTTTCTGCCGAGCCGCCGCGATCCCGTCGGGGTCACCGACCGCGCCGTCATCGAGCGCGAGATCGCCAAGGCGATTGCCGGCGAACGGCCGGCATGAACGCCGGTGCGCCACTCGTTGCGATCGAGGGCCTTGGCGCCTCTGAACAGCCGGCGCTCGCCTTTCAGGGCTTCAGCCACTCGCGGTCGGGCCGCGCGATGAGCCGCGCATTGGCGTAGGCGCGGTCCATGCGCAAGACGGTCGTGGCCGCATAGGCATCCTTTTCCCGGGTCATGACGAGGGCGAGGTCGGCCAGCGTCGGGTCTTCGAGCGCGAGCGGCAGGAGCAACTGGATCTTCCCTCGGTAAAACTGCGGCACGGCCGTTTTGTAGGTGCGGCGCACGCGCTTCTTTGCCGTGTTGATCGCCGCCTCGACGATCTGCCGCAGGCGCGGCAGGTCTCCGCGCAGGCTCTCCGGAAAGCGGTGGACGTTGTCTTCGACCAGGCGCTCGAGATTGTAGCGCAGCTCCTTCCTGGTATCGAAGATGAGCTCGGACGGATCGTTGAAATAACTGGCGATGTCCGGAGGCGGCACGATGCTCGCGAGCCGCCGGTCGCTCGCCCGCGCGAATGCTTGCAAGGCCCATTTCTGGGTAAGGCGTTTGCGTTTGCTCGGCTCGAAAAAGGCGAGGATCTCGTCCTGCTGATTGGTGACGAGACCCGTATTGGCGCAGACGAAGGGCGTTCCCTCCACCGTCACGCCTTCCCGCAGCTTGTGCTGCTCGACCACCCGCCCCAGCGTCTGCAGGACGTAATCGAACAGGACCGGATGCTTGCGCTTGCTGCGGTCGCGCAAGGCGCTCCAATCCTCCGCCTCCGCCATCTCCGCCAGTTCTTCGATCAAAGGGCCGTGGTGCAGACGCTCGGTCTCGGCGAAGCGTTCCAGCGCATAGCGTGACTGGCGCACGCGCACCCGGATGGCCTGCAGTCCTTTTTCGGTTCGTTTGGTGGCGAAGTCCACTTGCTCGCCGGCCTCGAGATAGGCGGGGCCTTCGGCGACGATATCGTTCTCATGGACGGACAGACGTCCGCCAAGCTCGGCTTCGATGGAGCCGAAATGTCTGTCGTCGAGCCAATCCTTGACGATCCCGTCGTATCTCTCTTCCAGACGCACGACATTCCGGGCTTCGAACCCGTCCGCAGTCTGGGTCGCCTCGAATTCGACCGGCTCATCGCGGAACAGCGGCGCGATATCGGCGATCTGGGTGGTATGGACGAAAACCTCGTCCTCGCCCTCCAGCATCGATGGGAAGTCGACCTTGATGACGCCGTAGCCGGCATCCGCCTGGAACCATTTGACGTGCCCGGAAATCCGCAGCGGGGCGGAATTCCTGGACCTTGCGCGGCCGAGCAAGGAAAAGAGCCGAGCCATCAAACGTTCTCCAGCGATCCGCCGCGCGACCGAGGTGCCCGGGCCATGCGGTACGTGATGCCCCTCGAGCTGCGGATGCAACCCAACCTTAGCAGGGGACGGCAACCCCGGTTGCAGCCGAATACCCCCTGTGAATAAGGCGCATAAGCCCGATCATGGTAAAAGCGCCGCTGTCAGGAGCTCGACAGTAGCCCGAGAAGGCAAAGAAAGCTGGTCACCCGAGCAGGATGTTTGCGACTTGCGCATCAAATAGGCGGGAACTCGGGTATATCCGGATTCCGGGGGCGCATCCTCTTTCCCAGGCAGGCCGCCGGACCAGGTCTGGCAGTGACGGTGGGTGCGAGGCCGCATGACCTACGACGCGATCATCGTCGGATACGGACCGGTCGGCGCAACGGCGGCGGCGCTGCTCGCGCGCTATGGCCTGCGCGTTGCCGTCGTTGAGCAATCCGCCGCGATCTATGACCGGCCGCGCGCGATCGCCCTCGATCACGAGGTGATGCGCATTTTCCAGGCCTGCGGCGCCGCCGCGGCGATCGCGCCTTTCACTGCGCCGCATCCGGGAACCCACTATCTCGGCGTCGACGGAAAGGTCATCCGGATCTTCGATCCGTTGCCGCCGCCGCATCCGCTCGGTTGGCCGCCGAGCGGCACCTTCGTCCAGCCGCAGGTCGAAGCGGTGCTGCGCGCCCACGTCGCCGCCGCCGAGAAGGTCGACGTGTTTCTTGAGCACGAAGCCACCGGCTTCACGCAGGCGGACGATGGGGTCGACCTCACGGTCCGGGACGCCGGCCGGCCGGTCTCGCGCGTTCTCAACGCTCGCTATCTGCTCGGCTGCGACGGTGCCAACAGTTTCGTGCGCAAGCAGCTCGGGCTGAGTTTGGAAGACCTCGCGTTCGACGAACCGTGGATGGTCGTCGACGTCAAGCTGCAGCGGCCGGTCGATCTGCCGCAAAAATGCGTCCAGTATTGCTGGCCGTCGCGGCCGGCGACTTTCATCGTCGGCCCCGGCAATCTGCGGCGCTGGGAGATCAAGCTTTTGCCCGGCGAGGCGCCGGAAGATTTCGGCCGCCGCGAGAACGTCGTCGAGCAGCTGCGGCGGTTCGTCGATCCCGCCGCCATCGAGATCTGGCGCTCGGCGGTCTATCGCTTTCACGCCGTCGTCGCCGAGCGCTGGCTTGAAGGGCGCGTCTTTCTTTTGGGCGATGCCGCACATCAGACGCCGCCGTTCCTCGGCCAAGGCATGTGCGCCGGCATTCGCGATGCGTCCAATCTGGCGTGGAAGCTTGCCATGGTGCTGCGCTCGGGCGCGCGCCCGAGCTTGCTCGCCAGCTATGAGCTCGAGCGCAAGCCGCACGTGCGCGCGCTGGTGGCGCTGGCGAAAGACTTCGGCAAGATCATCGGCGAGCTCGATCTCGATGCCGCCCGCAGCCGCGACGCGACGCTGCGCGGGCAGCTCGAACGCGGCGAGGCCGAGACCATCCGCCAGCGCTACATACCCAATCTCTCCGCCGGCGTGATCGATACGGGGGCGCAAGCGTCGCGCGCCGCCGGCACCTTGTTCGTGCAACCGCGCATCCGCGAGGGCGATCGCTCCGTGCTGCTCGACGATCTTTTGGAGCCGCGCTTTCTGCTCGCCACGTCGAGCAATGAAGCCCAGGACTGGCTGACGCCGTCCGCGCACGACCTATGGCAACGGATCGGCGGCGAGCGGATCGTTGTCGGCAAGGCCGACCGCCGGCCGCTGGCGGTCGCGGACACGCCGGCGGTCGCGGTCCGCCATTTGGCCGAAACGGACGGACTCTTCACCGACTGGATGGCGCGGCAAGCCGGCGCGGCGGCCCTCGTGCGTCCCGACCGCACCGTGTTCGGCGTCGCCGACAACGCCGCCGAGCTCAACCGCCTCGTCGCCGCCCTCGGTCAGCAGATTTTTGGCGAGTGAGATCAGCTGGCAAAGTTGACCTATGCCTCGCACCGTGGTGCAGAGGCGGGAGCGGAGAGAAAGCATGATCGTCGGGATAGCGTTTCACATCCTTGCCGCCGTCATATGGGTCGGCGGCATGTTCTTCGCGCTGCTGGTCCTGCGGCCGAGCGCCGGGCCGCTCGAGCCGCCCGTGCGTCTCGCGCTCTGGCATCGCGTTCTTTCCCGCTTCTTTGCCTGGGTCTGGCTTAGCGTTGCGGTGCTGCTGGTCAGCGGCTTTGCCATGGTTTTTCGCGGCTTCGGCGGTTTCGCCGCGGTCGGCACATACGTCCTTGTGATGATGGCGGTAGGCATTCTGATGATGTTCATCTATGCCCATCTTTATTTCGAGCCGTGGCAGCGTTTTCGCCGCGCGGTCGAAGCGGCCGACTGGCCGACGGCGGCGAAGAACATCGACCAGATCCGCCTCATGGTGACCGTCAACCTGATCCTTGGCCTGCTTACGGTCGTGGTTGGCGCGAGCGGACGCTATTACGGATAGTGGGCGCCAGCCCGAATGGCGCACGTTGCCCTCGTGGCGTCGCCGCTTCGATGCAGCGCGCCCATCTACTGCGACTACGAAGAATCTGCGCTATACTTGAACGTATGGACGCCGTTGAGGGTTTCGAGCCGCTGACGAGGTGTTCGATGAGGAGGAAAGCCCGAGGCGCGGTTGCGGGCTTGCTGGCTGCCGTTTTCCTTTCGCTCGGCGGCAATGCCATGGCAGGTAATTTCGCCCTTGTGATCGGCATCAGCCAATATAAGGATCCGGCCGTTCCCGATCTGCGCTATGCGGATTCGGATGCGCGCGAGATCGCAAGCTTCCTGCGGTCGTGGTCGCGCTTTACGCCCGACTGCATCAAATTGCTGGTCAATGCGGAGGCAACCGGCGCCAACATCAGGACTGCCTTCAAGGACCTGGAAACGCGCTGCGCGGCCAAGGGCACGGGTCCCGGACTTGCCCTCATTCATTTCAGCGGCCATGCCGTCACCGCCGGGGACACGGCCGGATCCTCCTTTTTGAAGACGGGACGCGGCGGTCAGTCGCGCGAATTCCTTGTGCCGCACGACGCCCAACCCTCCGACACCTACACATTGCCGGACGGCAGCGAGACCAACGAGACGTTCTTGAAAAAGGAATGGTTCGCCAGCCGCCTCGGCGGCCTCAGCGAGCACTATGTGTCCGTCGTCATCGACGCCTGCCACAGCGGCATGCCGGATTTCAGCGGCCTGATGCGCCTCTATGTCAGCGCCGCGCGGACCTCGCCTTCGCTCACAGCGGCAGCCGACCCCCAGAGCAAGGGCCTGGGGCGGGTCGATGCCGCCGTCGGCCCCGACTCCTCGGGCCGGCGCGTGGCGCTGCTGGCGGCCTCGAACGAAGAGAAGGTCGCCTACGAATTTCCGGAGCTCAAACACGGCGCGCTGTCGTACGCGATTCTGCAGGCGCTCTACGCCGCTCGGAACAAGGTCCCGAAGGGCCAGCCGTTCGTGGTCGACATGGAGAGCCTCTTCGGCGAGGTCAAAACCATCTTCGAGAAGAAAAAGGTGCGCGGGAAAGCGCTCGCCGACTATCACCGACCGGAAGTCTACTTCTATCCGGAGACGGCCTCCAATCCGGTTCAGTTTGCATCGCTCACCGGGGCGCTCGTTCCTCCGCCGTCGCCTCAGCTGCTCGCTGCGCCCAAGCCGGCGAACACACAAACGGTGGCGGCAACGCTGCCGGCCGCGAAGCCGAATCCCTCAGCCGCAACGGCGGCCGCCGGCATTCCCGCGACGGCTCCGACGGCACTCTCGCCGGCGGCGCCCGACGCTCCGAAATTCGGCAATCTGCAGCTGGCCGGGGCGATCCCTGAGGGCGCCACGGTCGAAGTCGACGGCGAGTTGCGCGCGTGGCGACGGGGCGAAACGCTGCGGCTTCCCGCCGGTCCCCACATTCTCGCCGTCGTGGCGCCGGCCTTCAGCTACCGCCAGGTGAGCAGCGTCACCGTCACCGAAGGCAGGGTATCGACCTTGAGCCTCTCATTCGTCGGCACGCTCTCGGTCGAGTCCAGGGACAAGGCCAATCCGGCGGCAGCCGGACCCGAGCTCGCGGTCTATCTCGATGACAAGCTGATCGGCGAGGGATCGCAGCTCACCCAGGCCAATATCTCGGCCGGCACGCACAAGCTGACGGTGAAGGTGCTCGGAACCGAGAACACGAAGGAAGTCTCCATCCGCCCGGACTCGCCGTTGCTGGTGCGCTACCTGGTCACGATGGTGACGAATCCGCAGCGGGAGCGGAGAGGCGTGCCGGACGTTCCGCTGTGACCGCCATCTAAGTCCGCGCCCGCGCACCGATATCCTGGCCGCTCGGCTGCCCGGCTCCGCCGCGCCTCAGCGGTCGCCCTGACGATGTCGAAGCGTCGTCCGGGCGCGCGCGGCGGCGGCGGTCTGTGGAAATCCCTTTGCCAACGGTCACGATCGGAATTACGATCATACCACTGTGGGCGTCACTCTTGTGTTCCGAGTAACCGAGGAGTTTGCCATGCCAGGTTGGCGCGCGATGTCGGCTGTCAAGGCGATCGCGGCAGGCATTGCGATCACCCCGGCACTATTCGGGGGCGTGCACGCCAACGCGCAGGAGAGGGTGCAAGGAAGGGTAATCGAGGAAAATCTCGTCGTGACGGACCCCACCGTGGCGGCGCCGCAGCATTGGCTGGTCGGAGGGGCG
This sequence comes from Xanthobacteraceae bacterium, assembly GCA_052148715.1. GTDB lineage: Bacteria > Pseudomonadota > Alphaproteobacteria > Rhizobiales > Xanthobacteraceae > JBKQHQ01. Next base: position 35,101 of record JBKQHQ010000085.1, read on the forward strand.
GTTGAAGGCTGGTTCAGCGGAACGCCGTGGGAGCCCGTGTGGGACATTCATGGCAACCAGGTCGGGACGGAGTCCTTCGGCTACGGACAATTGGGGGGCAACGTCACGGTCGGGTACGACGATTTTTGGGCGATGCTGAGCTATCGGACCGGGTCCGGACAGCAGACCACGAAGTTCTCCGAAGGCCTCAATGAACGGTCCTTCCCGCAGGAGAGCGAGCTCGAGTTCAAGCTCCGATATCTGCTCCGTGACGTGGAAATCTTTGGCACCACACCTTATCTGCTCGCCGGATACAACGACTCGAAATTGGATTCTCCGCTTACTATCTTGAATCCGGGGACTTATTTCATTGTGACCGGAACCCCCCTTCTGCAGCGCAGTATCGATTTCAGTCAGGGGTTCGTGGGCGGGGGCGGCATTCATCCGTTCAACGACCGGTTTGGCGTGCGAGCCGACTTGGTTTTGTCAGGCGCCTCAGTAGTTTTAACGGAAAGCAATGTCCTGCCCGGCCTTGCCAATAGGTTCACCAGCCCCGGCATCGGCGGAAGGGCTCATGCCACGCTTTATTACAAACTGACGGACAATCTGGTCGCCAGCTTTGGGGCAACAGCGGTAGGCGTCGCGGACCGTGTCTATTTCTACGATTATGTCGGCGTCTATACGAACCTCGGCTACAATATTCGTTTTTAGAGCAACTTCAGGAACCCGGATATTTGACGCGTTATCTATAGCCAACCGAGACTCGTGACATTGCCCAGCGCGGGATGTAGCCCTCAGGGTCACGAGGACGCGAGATCAAGCCGGGAGAAAACGTCATGGACCGTCGCCGCTTTGTTCGTTCCGCGCTGGCAGGAGCCGGAGCAGTCGTTGCTACCGGCCACAACCTTGCGGCCGCCGATGCCGACGGCGCCGCGACGACCAAACGCTTTGCCGAGCAGCGGTGGGCGCTCGATAACATCATCCGCGCGAACGGCATCGACTGGGACCAGCCGCGTTCGATCTATCTTTCCGCGCCCTGCGGCGTGGAAGCGAATGCGGATTTCGCAGGGATCCGCACGCGCGTGCAGAAGATGGCCGACATTGGACCGGCCTTCGAGAGCACGGCCAAGCGCAGGGAGGCCAAGGCGCGCGAGGCGGAAGCCGACAACAGTCTGATTACGGCTCGCGACAACTGGTACATGGCCGCCATTCACTATGGCGCGGCCGAGTGGCCGTACGACGACTCCGGTAAGCTTCATATCGACCTGCACAAGAGCAAACGCGCGTGCTTTTCCAACTACGCCAGGCTCGCGGACCACAAGATCGAGGCAGTCTCGATACCTTTCAAGGGAAAGTCGATACCGGCCTGGTTTCACCTGCCGCCCGGCCATAGTGGCGGCAAGGTGCCGGTGGTCATCGCCATCCCCGGCATGGACAGCTTCAAGGAAACCAGCGTGGCGCTTGCGAACGATCGCTGGATGCAGCGCGGCGTTGCGGTGTTGGCGATCGATGGGCCCGGTCAGTACGAAAGCCCGCTGCTCGGCGTCTATGTCTCGATGCAGAACTGGATCGATGCCGGGCCGGCGCTGGTCGACTGGCTGCGACAGCGTCCGGAGATCGATGCGCAGAAGATCGGGGTTACCGGCACGAGCTTCGGCTCTTTTTTCGGAACCATTCTGGCGGCCAACGAGCCGCGCATCGCCGCCACCGCCGTCATGTCCACCTGTCTCGAGCCGGGCTGTCACACGATATTCGAGGAGGCCTCACCGACCTTCAAGAAGCGCTTCATGTGGATGTCCAACTATACGGACGAAGCGAAGTTCGACGAGATCGTCAAGACCCTGACGTGGGAGGGACATGCTGAGAAGATCCGCAGTCCCTATCTTGTTGTGGCCGGCGAGGCGGACGAGCTGAGCCCCTTGGAGCACACCGAACGGATGATTCACTCGATGACAGGTCCGCGTCAGCTCGTCGTCTATGCCGACAGCCGCCACTCGGTCGGCAACGTGCCGGCGGCCAATTTGGGCCCGTTCCCGTCGACGCTCGTCGCCGACTGGCTGGTGGCGCGGCTCGGCGGCAAGCCGTTCAAGAGCGAGCGCTGGTTCGTCGAAGCGACGGGACGAGTTGTCAGAACGCCCCTTTGATGATCATGAGGGCCGATCAGGTCGTTGCCCACGGTTCGGCGGGGGGCGCGCCGGGGACCGCTGCCGCTCCAACCGGCTACCCCACGAAGGCAAATCAATTCGGGACTGCCGTTTTCGTAGGCTGAGAGGCCGCGTCGGTCCTCGTCCCGCGCAAGAGGTCGTACGCCACGTTCAACGCCTTGTCGGCCTGCGGATCCTGCGGGATGTAGGACTGCAACAAGGACCGCTCATTGCCCTTCGATTTGGGATCGGGCTTGAGATCATCGGGAATGTCTTGCGGCACTTCGACGTCAGGCGAGATGCCATTTGCCTTGATCAAGCGGCCTGCGGGCGTGAAGTAGTGTCCGGTTGTAAGACGGATCGCCCCATTTCCCGGATTGAGCGGGATCATTGTCTTGACCGATCCCATTCCGAACGAGCGTGTGCCGACGATGGTGGCGCGCTTGTGATCCTGCAGCGCGCCGGCGACGACTTCGGCCTCCGAAGCCGAACCGGCATTGATCAGCACGACGACCGGCTTGCCGTTGGTGAGATCGCCTGCCTTCGCACGAAAGCGCCGGGTCTCTTCCGAATTGCGCCCTCGGATCGAAACGATCTCGCCCTCTTCGAGAAACGCGTCCGCCACCGAGATTGCCGTATCCAGAAGCCCGCCGGGATTGCTCCGCAGATCAACGACATAACCCTTCAGCTTCTCCGGCGCGATCTGAGCCGCGATGTCATCGATCGCCTTTTTCAGTTGATCGGTCGTTTGCTCGTTGAATTGCCTGACGCGAATGTAGCCGATGTCGCCGCCTTCAGGATGGGCGCGAACCGAGCGCATCTTCATCGCGTCGCGGACGAAGGAGATCTCGATCGGCTTGTGCTGGCCCGGGTGCACGATCGTCAGTCGAATCTTCGTGCCGAACGAACCGCGCAATTTGTCGACCAGTTCATACAAGGTCAGGCCTTGGATCGAATCGTCGTCGATACGGGTGATGATGTCGCGCGCCATGACGCCGGCCTTGGCAGCCGGAGTATCGGCGATCGATGTGACGACTTTGACGAGTCCATCTTCGATTGTTAACTCGACGCCCACGATACCGAATGGGCAGCCAGGGCCCGTGCAGGCCTCCACATGATTCAAAGACTTTGCATCGATATAGCTCGAGTTGTCGAGGCTGGAGAGCATGCCGTTGACCGCCGTCTCCATCAGTTTGCCGTCGTCGGGCTTCACGACATAGCGGGCCCGCACTTGCGCGAGCGCATCGCCGAACAGGTCGAGCGGCCGATGGTTCGTCGTCGCGTCTACCGGCCTTGCACCTGTGCCGATCCGGGCGAGACGTGGCTGTATCGCGACAATTGTCAGCGCAACGCCCACCGCGGCGCCGACCAGGACCAGGGAGGCTTTGCGCATGTCTTGGACGCTCCTTGTCCGGTTAGCGAGTAGCGCTGGCGGCTTGCACTTGTCTCGCCATCACCGCGCGCCGCAATAGTTGCATTACAATCGGCTCCAGCAGAAATGCCGGATGCGCGACGTAGGGGCTATTTCTGTTTCAGCAGCGCGCGCAAGGAGCCGCTTGGCCCGGCGATTTCGTCGATGCGCCAACCGCCCTGCAGCTGCACGAGGTCGAGCGCTACGGCGACGTCTTTGTCAAAATTCTTGAATTTGACGATGGCCTTCGCCTTGCCGGGTGCGCCGTCTTGCAGGTCGACGGTGAAGGAGTTGATCTCCCACTCCTGCGCGTCGACGAACGGATCGCCGTCGAGGTTCGGCACCTCGCCGCGCTTCTTGGCGCGCTTGGCGTCGTCATCGACCAGCTTGAGGAGGCCGGGCGAGAATAGCCGCCGGGTGGCGGGCTGGTCGAGCGGCATTCCTTGGGCGTCCTTGCCCACATAGGTGGCGTAGATCGCGTCAAGGAAGTCTTTGGCGGTTTGCTCCGCCGCGAGCGCTGGATCGATCAGCCGTGCGGCGATGACCCCAACAACCACGTCGATCAGGATACCCCGCCGCGTCTGCATGTCGGATCCCTTATGTTTTGTCAGCTGCTCGCGCCGGGTGGAGGCGAGCGGTAGGGCAGACGAATGGCAATCATCCGAACAGATTCCCCTGTCCTTCGTCACCAGCGCCGCCGCGCCGGCGCGGCTTGAGCGGAAGCGGCGGGGGAAAGCTCGTGCGCTCGCCTTCGGCGCGGGCGCCGACGCGGCCGTCCGCGAACTCGATGTCGAGCTTGAGGCCTGGGCTCACGTCGTTGGCCGAATGCAGCGGGCGGCCCTTCGCGTCGCGCACCAAGGTGAAGCCGCGCGCCAGCACGCCGCGATAGGAGAGGGCGGCGAGCAATTGGCCGCCGCGCTCCAGCATGGCCGTCCGGGTGACGATGAACGTCACGGCGGCGCGATGCGCCCGCTCGCCGAGGACCTGGACGCGCTCGCGGCAGCGCGCGATTTGGGTGCGCTGGGTCTCGACATTGGTGCGCAGCGCCGTGGCGAGCCGCGCGTGCGCCGCAGCGAACCGCTCGCGCCGCCGCTCGCTCAAGCCGGCTAGGGCGTTGTGCGTGCGCTCGGCAGCCGTGCGCAGCCGCTGCCGCTCGCGCTCGACCTGGCCGCGCAAGGTCGACGGCGACAAGCGCGTGGCCACGCGCGAATAGCGCGTCACGTGCAGGTGGGCATTGGCGGTGAGCGCGCGCGGCAGCCGCTCGGCCACATGGTCGAGCCGCTGGCGCGGGATCGCGAGCAGCGTTTCGGCCGTCGGCAGCGCGCGCGCCGCCGCGCGCAGCTCGGTGCGGCGCGCCTCCTGGCTACGCAGCCAGCTGGCAAAGCCGCGGCGGCCGAGACCATCGACGCGTGTGACGAGCTCGGAGCGTACCGGCACCGCCATCTCGGCGGCGGCGGTCGGCGTCGGCGCGCGCTTGTCGGCGGCGAAATCGATCAGCGTGATGTCGGTCTCGTGGCCGACGGCCGAGATCAGCGGGATCATGCTGGCGGCGGCGGCGCGCACCACGATCTCCTCGTTGAACGACCAAAGGTCCTCGAGCGAGCCGCCGCCGCGGGCGACGATGATCACGTCGGGAATCGGGATCGGGCCGTCCGGGGCAAGCGCATTGAAGCCGCGGATGGCGGCGGCGACCTGCTCCGCCGAGCCTTCGCCTTGGACCTTGACCGGCCAAACCAGGACCTGCCGCGGAAAACGGTCCTGCAGCCGGTGCAGGATATCGCGGATCACCGCGCCGGTCGGCGACGTGATGACGCCGATCACAGTGGGCAGGAACGGCAGCAGCTGCTTGCGCGCGGCGTCGAACAGGCCTTCGGCGGCGAGCTTCTTCTTGCGCTCTTCGACCAGGGCCATCAGCGCGCCGAGGCCGGCGGGCTCGAGCGTCTCGATGACGATCTGATACTTCGATTGGCCCGGATAGGTGGTGATGCGGCCGGTGACGACCACCTCGAGCCCGGCCTCGAGCTTGATCTTTATGCGCGGCGCCGTGGTGCGCCAGATGATGCCGGCGATGCAGGCGCGATCATCCTTGAGGTCGAGATAGACGTGGCCGCTCGAATGGTATTTGACGTTGCCGAGTTCGCCGCGGACGCGCACATAGCCGAAGCCGTCCTCGATCGTGCGCTTGAGCGCCGCCGAAAGCTCGGAGACGGTCAGTTCCACGACGTTGATGCGGACGGCGGCCTCGGTCATCGCGCTGCTCTCTTGCCGACGGAATCGCCCATGCTACACCCCGCGTCAACCGGTTCGGCATGGCGAATTCAGGCGGTATGAACATCCTCCTCCTCGGTTCCGGCGGACGCGAGCACGCGCTGGCCTGGAAGATGGCGGCAAGCCCCCTGGTCGACCGGCTGTATTGCGCGCCGGGCAATGCCGGCATCGCGCAGGAGGCCGAGCTCATTGGGCTCGATCTCGCCGATCATGCGGCTTTGATCGGCTTTTGCAAAGGCAACGGCATCGATTTGGTCGTGGTCGGGCCCGAAGCGCCGCTCTGCGCCGGCATCGTCGATGATCTCGAGGCGGCGGGCATCAAGGCGTTCGGGCCGACCAAGGCGGCCGCGCGGCTCGAGGGCTCGAAGGGCTTCACCAAGGACCTCTGCCGGGAGCATGGCATTCCGACCGCCGCCTATGCGCGCTTTCGCGCCGCCTCGCCGGCCAAGGCCTATGTGCGGGCGCAAGGCGTGCCGATCGTGGTCAAGGCGGATGGGCTTGCCGGCGGCAAGGGCGTCGTGGTGGCGCAGACGCTCAATGAGGCCGAGGCGGCGATCGACATGATCCTCGGCGACGGCGGAACCGGCGAGCTCGAAGTCGTCATCGAGGAATTCTTGCCCGGCGAGGAGGCCTCGTTCTTTGCGCTCTGCGACGGGACAACCGCCGTCGCGCTCGCCGGCGCCCAGGACCACAAGCGCGTGCTCGACGGGGACCTGGGTCCCAATACCGGCGGCATGGGTGCCTATTCGCCGGCGCCGGTGCTGACGCCGGAGCTCGGCCAGCGCGCCATGGATGCGATCATCACCCCGACGCTGCGCGCCATGGCGGCGATGGGGTGTCCCTACAAGGGCATCCTCTATGCGGGGCTCATGATCACGGCGGAAGGGCCGAAGCTGATCGAATACAATGTGCGCTTCGGCGATCCGGAGTGTCAGGTGCTGATGCTGCGGCTGATGTCCGACCTCGTGCCGGCGTTGCTGGCGGCGCGCGACGGCGTGCTGAAAAACTTCGACCTGCGCTGGTACGACGACGCGGCGCTGACCGTGGTGATGGCGGCGAATGGCTATCCGGGGCCCTATCAGAAGGGTTCGCTGATCGAGGGTCTCGACGAGGCGGCGCAGATCGAGGGCGTCGAGATCTTTCACGCCGGCACGATCCGCGAGGATGGCCGCATCCGCGCCAATGGCGGCCGCGTGCTCGACGTGTCGGCGCTGGGCAGCACCGTCGCGCAGGCGCAGGCGCGCGCCTATGCGGCCGTCGACCGCATCCGCTGGAGCGGCGGCTTCTGCCGCCGCGACATCGGCTGGCGCGCCGTCGAGCGGGAGCGGGGCGGCTGAGCGGGCGCCGGCCGCTGTTACTCACCGTCCGGCCGGGGCGACAGACCGGTGCACACCTGTAACCCGCTGCAGCTTACCGAGCACAGCCAACAAATTGCTGGCGCGCGGGTTTCCCTTCGACCCGAGCATCCGCATCAAGCTCTTGGTCGGCGCTCCCGTCTCTCGGGCCAGCTTTTTCAAAGCCGACCGTGGCGTTGGTGTAAATCGCGCAGCACGGCCTCGCCGGTTTCCGGGTCGCCGGCGAGCGGCTGCTCGGCGGCCTCGGTGAGCAGCCGCTCGCGGAAGGCCAGATCGCGCTGAGCGGGCTTTCACCGTTTCCTTGAATCCTCGTGTCAGCGCCAGTGCATCGCTCCCAGTCGCGCAGCGTGTCCGGGTAAATCGGCCCATCGCGTGTGCGCCGTGCGCCGTTGGAGGCCACCGCAATCGGCAGGCTTCAGCGACAAGAGCAGAGGTAATAAGATACCTAAAAACGGCGTAGGCGCCACTCTCTGTCGGCAACACCCTGACGGATGCTGCCAGCGAGGAAAGCAAGGCCGTGTACAAACAACCCTTTGAAATCTGTTTGGTAGATTAGCTTCATAACAGAAGCTATAGCTAGGTTTAATATAATAAAGACACGGCGGTTTCACCCGCCGTGCTTATTTTGTACATGCCCAAACGAATTCAGTAGTTCAATACTTCTATGCACTGGCTTTCACTGAAGCCCGCGTCCCTCGCCTTGTCCAGCGCGACGTCTTTGGCAAGCCCTTGGTAGGATCCGCCTACGAAGGCGCTGAGACCACTGCCGTTTCCGCAGTGCAAACCAACGACTTTCCACGACTCAGGAACGGAAATCGCGACGCAAGTACGCCCGCTGGCGTTTTCGCATTCGCTTCTTGCCGAGGCGCGTTCATCCGCTTCGGAGATGCCTCCGTCGGATTTGAAGCCCCTCCCATTGCGCGATACCGCGAAACCGTACCAGACCGTAGTCGCGTCGGCGCTACCGCCCGTTGCTACTCTCCTCTTAGTCGTTATCGTTATCTCGTCGGCGCGGGAAACAGGCGCCGCGCTAACCAGTCCGAAAAGCACGGCAATGGCCGCGCCCATGACTTTCCTAACCATTTCAAGGATCCTCTGGCTGGATTCGGGGGGGGAATGCACCTTGGTGCACCAACATATGCACTTCATAATGTAGCAAAGGGCTTCTGGTATCAAAATCACAATTGACTGATACGGCGACTTTGAAGTGGTGCTGAAACACGCCGGCTTTGTTCCAGACAAAGTTCTGCATCATGAATCAGCCAACTACGGACGCTGCTACAAACGTGCAATTGAGGAATTCCCACTCGAGCGATGCGTCACTTGAGAGCAGCCGAGGAGGTCTTTTGTCCGTTATCTTATCCAGATGTAATCGGAGTCTGAGGGTTGATGTTGCCCGGTGCGGCGGTCATCGCGGGCGACTACCAGGCCCGGAGGTCACCTGTGGAGCGCAGCGCCGCGGATTTCGGCAGGCCTCGTCGTCGCGCGTGGGTGTTACAGCCTACGCCCACCGAGGGGCCTTGGCGGCGAATGGCTATCCGGGGGCCTAGCAAAAGGGTTCGCTGATCGAGGGTCTCGACGAGGCGGCGCAGATCGAGGGCGTCGAGATCTTTCACGCCGGCACGATCCGCGAGGACGGCCGCCTCCGCGCCAATGGCGGCCGCGTGCTCAACGTCTCGGCGCTCGGCCGCACGGTCGCGCAGGCGCAGTCGCGCGCCTATGCGGCCGTCGATCGCATCCGCTGGAGCGGCGGCTTTTGCCGCCGCGACGTCGGCTGGCGCGCCATCGCGCGGGAGCGCGGCGGAACGCTCGAATGATCAGTTCTGGTCCAAATAGGACGGTCGAGAGCCGCTAGGCTTTTCGCACAAGCTTCTCGATCGCGGACTTCGTTAGACGGGTGCCGTCACTACAAGTGATCAGCCACACAATACCCATGCTATTATTGACATGGCGACTCAAAACGAGGGCTTCGTCCAATCCATCGTATTCGGTCGAATGCACATTGCGTTTGTTCACCAAGGATTCAGCCTCGGTGATGCCCGCTTCAGTCCAATACACAGTATAGGTTGTGCGTGTCGCTCTGTTCTCGTTTGCCGCGGGTCGCGGCAAAGCGGCGACGGGCACTGCCGCTGCGATAGGCATCACGAATTTCCGGCGGACCTTGCCAGTTGTCCGCCATCGCTGGGTGAGCTGCCGGAAATACGAGGGCTCGGATAGGCGCGCTTCCCTTGCCCACCAATACAACTTTCGTCTTGAGCTCAGCATATGCACGCCTTCTGTCCGATCAGGAAAGCGAGACGGACCGGCTCGCCGGATAACTGACGTAACGCGAGCATGCCCTGCACATCAAAAGCGTTCGTTTCTCAAAGCCGTGATATTTGAATAGATTTCGCAGTGAAATTCGTCGTTAACTCAATCATCTCCGGTCTCCAGGGCGCCAAGGCTTTCAGGTGCCCGAGGCGGTCGAAGCCTCATCTCCCGCTGGCGCGAGACGCCGCTCGACACGCCTTCGGACGCAACGTGTAGTCTTCGCGCCGCTCGTCTACCAACGACCCCAACAGCGTCGCGAATGCCCCACGCGATTGGCGCGGGGCCAGAACGTTGGATTCTCGAGGGCGGTTGAGTCACGCGGCCGCCCCTGGATCAACGTGAACCGCCTCTGCCTGCGGCGATGGCCTGATTTGCGTAGCGCGCCCTGCTAAGAACCGCTATCGGTGAAGTCTATCTTCGCGGTCGGAAACGAGGAAGCTGTCCTCGCGGTCTACACCGCGTCGGATCTCGCCGCGGAAGGCATCGGGGGGCTTCCCTGCGCGGGCACGATTGCCAATCGCGACGGCTCGCCTGCGTTCTTGCCGCCGCGGCCTGTGCTCGCGGAGAGCGTTGTTCGCCATGCCGGGGAGCCCGTGGCTTTCGTCGTGGCAACAGACCGAACGGCTGCGCACGCGGCGGCGGAGGCCATTCGAGTAGATCACCGGATAAGGTCGGCGGTCGTCGATCCGGAGGCCGCTCTCGAACAAGGTGCCCCAACCCTGTGGGCCGAAGCTCCCGGGAACTGCGCCTTCGATTGGCAGACGGGGCGCGAAGGGGAAACGAACGCCCTTTTCGCCTCTGCGGCCCATGTGACGCGGCTGCGCGTCGTCAACAACCGGCTCGTAGCCGCTCCGATGGAGCCCCGGTCAGCGTGCGCAGAATACGACCCGGACACGCAAAGCTGGACCCTGCGGACGAGCACACAAGGTGGCTGGTTGGTACGCGACCTGATCGCCGCGGCCGCACTGAAGGTGACGCCCGACCGCTTGCGCGTCCTCACCCCCGATGTTGGAGGTAGTTTCGGCAGCAAGATCTATCCCTATCCGGAGCACGTCCTCGTCTGCCATGCAGCGAAGAGGCTGGGGCGTCCGGTTTGTTGGACGGCGGACCGCTCGGAGGCCTTCGTCGCCGACGTTCATGGGCGGGACACCGTGGCAATCGCCGAGCTTGCGCTCGACGGGGAGCACCGGTTCCTCGCCCTGCGAGTTCGGGTGATAGCCAACTTGGGTGCCTACCCGTCAACGTTCGCGCCGTTCGTCCCGACCGTGATTGGCACCGCGGTGCTGCCCAGCGTCTACGCCCTCAGCTCAGTGTTCGCGACCGTGCGTGGGGCCCTCACCAACACCGTCCCGGTCGACGCGTATCGCGGCGCCGGAATGCCAGAGACCATCCATCTGGTGGAACGCCTGATCGACACGGCGGCGGTCGAGCTTGATCTCGACCGTGTCGAGCTGCGAAGGCGCAACCTGATCCGCGCCGACGCCATGCCCTATACCTCTCCGCTCGGGAGCGTCTACGACAGCGGCGCGTTTCCCCGGCTTCTAGATTCGGCAATTGATCGCGCGGACTGGAGCGGCTTCCCGGAACGCCGCCGGGCGTCGGCGGCACAAGGCCGGCGCCGTGGGATCGGGTTTGCTTGCTACCTCGCGACGACGGGCGGTCCGCCCGTGGAAACCGCGGAGATCCAGTTTGTCGACGGCCGCGTCGTCCTCAACGTCGGGACCCAGTCCAGCGGCCAGGGTCATGAGACGGCGTTCGCGCGCGTCCTCTCGGAGCGCCTCGCTATTCCCATCGATTCCATCGTTGTACAGCAGGGAGACACCGCGCTGCTGCGCTCGGGCGGCGGCACGGGCGGATCACGCAGCCTTTACGCGCAAGGGGCCGCCATCGTCGAAGCTGCGGCACGCGTGATCGAGAACGGGCGCCCGCTGGCAGCCCAGGCGCTCCAAGCTTCGGTGGACGAGATCGAGTTCCGCGGCGGCCGCTTCGGCGTCGCTGGAAGGGACCGCCACATCGACCTGCTCACGCTTGCTTCGCTCGAGGAGGAAACGGACGCGATCGGCTCGCGGCTTGACGTCAAGATAACGGCCAAGGCCGACATCCCCACGTTCCCGAACGGATGCCATGTCGCCGAGGTGGAGGTCGATCCAGAAACCGGTGCCGTGACGCTGCTGCGCTACGTAGCCGCCGACGACATAGGCCGCGTTCTCGACGCGACGCTCGCGCGCGGCCAGATCCAGGGTGGGATCGCCCAGGGCTATGGCCAGGCCATGCGCGAGCTGGCTCGCTACGACCACGACACCGGCCAGCTGCTCAGCGGCAGCCTGATGGACTACGCGCTGCCGCGCGCGGGCGATCTCCCTGAGCTCGATGTGGAGTTCACCGAAATCCCGTGCACGACGAACCCGCTCGGCAGCAAGGGTGCGGGCGAAGCGGGCGCCATTGCGAGCGCGCCGGCGATCGTGAACGCGGTGCTCGACGCCCTCGCGGGCGACGGCGTCCGCGATCTCGACATGCCCATCACCTCAGAAAAGATCTGGAAAGCCCTCCGGACGTCTCGACGCATTTAGCCCGGATCCCACGCCTCGATATGCCCCGAACCAGTGCGGACGAAGCGTTTGGACTTAGCCGCTCCACTTGGTCGCGAGGCTTGGCAGCCAAACCGGAGGCAGAGGGCTCACCGCGCTCATAGATCGCCGCGAGCAGCGGCGTATACCTCGCAGACCTCTGTGCCATCCATAGACAAAATTCTCACTGCGTCAGGATAAATGCAGCTGGGCGTCGGCCGCTCCTTCAACGCGCCCACGAGACTTCCTAAAGCCAAGTCTCTAAACTCATGCAGAGAGCTATGGCTATTGGACAATGGGCACGCGCGCAAAACCCTGCCGCCGCGCAGGTACTGAATTTCAAAGGATCGCAGCATTCTGGGACTCCATCGTGGGAAAACCGGCCTCACCAAGAGCGGAGCATTTGCCTAAAGATTGAATTTGAGAATCGAATAGTTGACAACCACACTTCGAGGCCATGGTTTCTGGAATGTTAATCCTTCCGGCCGGCGCGGCGTTGCCAGCCGATCTTCGCGGATCGTCGAAAGATCGGCGGTCCGTTCCGGCCGCCGCCGACTGCGTATCGCAGACCTGACGACGGAGAGGGGATAATCATCCCGGCCAAAATCTGGGCCTTCTTGTCTCATTCCGTTGCTATGCTCAGCCCCGACGTCGACTTCGCCATAGGTGTTCCATGAGTGACCTTGCCGACCTCTATCCAGGTTTTGCCGCGCGCTGGATCGACACCTCCGTGGGGAAAATTTTTGCCCGGACGGGCGGGGCAGGGGCGCCGCTCCTCCTCCTGCACGGCTATGCGCAGAGCAATGTCATGTGGCATCGCCTCGCGCCGGCGCTGGCGCAGCGCTTCGCGCTGATCATTCCCGATCTGCCGGGCTATGGCTGGTCGGCGGTGCCGGAGGCGAGGCCCGATCATTCGCCCTACGACAAGCGCTCCATGGCGGCGGTGATGGTCGAGGTGATGGAGGCGCTCGGCCATGCGCGCTTCCGCCTCGCCGGCCACGACCGCGGCGGGCGCGTCGCCTATCGGCTGGCGCTTGATCACCCCGGCCGGCTCGAGCGCCTCGCGGTGCTCGACATCGTGCCGACATACGCGATGTGGCACCACATGGACCATCGGATGGCGATGAAGGTGTGGCACTGGCCGTTCCTGGCCCAGCCGCATCCGCTGCCGGAAATGCTGCTCGGCAAGGCCGCGATCGAGTATCTTGATTGGAAGATGGCGAGCCAGACCAAGTCCAAGGACCTGTCGGCGTTCGATCCGCGCGCGCTCGCGCATTACCGCGCGTTCTTTCAGGATCCGATCCGCATCCATGCTACCTGTGAAGATTACCGCGCCGGCGAAGGCATCGACCTTAAGCACGACGAAGCCGACCGCGCGGCGGATAAGAAGATCACCTGCCCGCTGCTCGCGCTCTGGGGTGCGGCGGGTATTCCGAGCCAGAGCGGGCCGCTCGAGATTTGGCGCCAATGGGCAAGCCACGTCTCCGGTCAGCCGATCGATTGCGGCCACTTTGTTTGCGAGGAAAATCCGGACGCGACCTTGGCAGCGCTGCTGCCTTTCTTCGCGGCTCATTGAAGCGCGGGTGCTTGACCATGACGGCGATCGATCGGCAGACCACGTTTACCGGCACCAAGGAGGTGGCGGAGGCGCTACGTTTCGACACGGCGCGGCTCGAAGCCCATCTCACGTGCGAGGTACGCGGCTTCGTCGGGCCGTTGGTGGCGCGTCAGTTCAAGGGCGGCCAATCCAACCCGACCTACCTGATCGATACGCCGACGCGCCGCTACGTCCTGCGGCGCAAGCCGCCCGGCAAGCTCCTGCCCTCCGCGCACGCGGTCGATCGCGAATACCGTGTCATCAGCGCACTTCATGCGCAAGACTTTCCGGTCGCCGAGCCGATCCTTTATTGCGACGATGCCGAGATTGCCGGCACGCCGTTTTATCTGATGGCATTTGTCGAAGGCCGCGTTTTCTGGGAGCCGACCATGCCGGGCTCGAGCGCGCCCGAACGCGCGGCCGTGTACGACGCCATGAATGCGACGCTCGCGAGGTTGCATTCGTTCGATCCGGCGGCCATCCGCCTTGGTGATTTCGGCCGCGGCGAGAACTACGTGGCGCGCCAGGTGGAACGGTGGTCGAAGCAATATCGTGCCTCGGAGACCGAACGCGTCCGCGAGATGGAGGAACTGATCGCCTGGCTGCCCGCGCATTTGCCGCCACCGGGCCCGGTGCGGCTCGTGCACGGCGACTATCGCCTCGACAACATGATCATCGCTCCCGCCGAGCCGAAAGTTTTGGCGGTGCTCGACTGGGAGCTTTCCACATTGGGGGATCCGCTCGCTGATTTTTCCTATCATCTGATGCAGTGGCATATGCCGCATTCAGAGACGGGCGCCGGCACCGGCTCCTTGCTCGGCGTGGACCTCGACGCGCTCGGCGTGCCCTCGCTGGCGGCCTATGTGGATGCCTATGTGGCGCGCACGGGCCTCGATCCACGGCCTTACCTGCCGGTCTACCTCGCCTACAATTTCTTCCGCCTCGCGGCGATCCTGCAAGGCATCGTCGGGCGCGTGCGAGACGGCACGGCGACGAACGAGCACGCGCCGGCCAGGGCACAGATGGTCCAGCCGCTGGCGGCCAAGGCGTGGGAGTTCGCACGGCTCGCGGGGGCGTGATGAAGAGCTTCGCGCTGGCGCTCGGCGGCGGCGGCGCGCGCGGCTTTGCCCATATCGCCGTCATCGAGGCGCTCGAGGAGATGGAGGTGCGGCCGACCGCAATTGCCGGCGTATCGATCGGCGCCGCGATCGGCGCCGCTTATGCCGCCGGCGTCAGCGGCAAGACATTGCGGCGTCGCGCCATCGAGATCGCGCACAAGAGCTCGCAGACATGGGGGCGCCTTTCCGCGGCACGGGCGCTCGGCTTGCGCCAAGCGCTCGCGGCGGGGTTGGGCAACCCGCTGGTGCTCGATGCGCAAAAGGTCTGTGCTGCCTTTCTCCCCGAAGCCGTTCCCGACGATTTCGCGCAGCTCCAGATCCCGCTCACCCTCATCGCCACCGACCTCTATGCCCGCAGCGAGGTGGCGTTCACCTCCGGCGATCTAAAAACCGCGGTCGCCGCCTCGATGGCGCTGCCCGGCCTGCTCCAACCGGTCGAAAGCGCAGGCCGGGTGCTGGTCGACGGGGCGGCCGTCAATCCGCTTCCCTTCGATCACCTCGTCGGCAAGGCCGATCTTGTGGTCGCGGTCGACCCTTCGGGCTCACTGATCGGTGTGCACGGCGTGCCGGACCCCTTTGAGACTTTGTTCACCACGCTGCAAGTGATGAGCGATACGATTCTTGCTTTCAAGCTCGCGCGCGGCGCGCCCGACCTTGTCATCCGCCCGAATGTCGGGACCTTCCGGTTGCTCGATTTCCTGCGCGCCAGCGCCATTCTTCGGGCGGCCGATCCGGTGAAGGCCGAGGTCAAGGACCGGCTTGGCGCCATGTTGTAAACTTGATTTGCGCTATACTTACTCTTCGGCCATCGTTGCTTTCGGATGGACGATTTGGCGAGGCTCAGCCGTGCCGATCGTGAGTATTGTGCGGTAAAATAGTGCCGGTCTGCTTGCTAGGATCAGTCCCGGACCGGCGAGACCGGGAGCCAAGCCGATGTCGAGCTTTCTCGCCAATATCTTCAATGCCGATACGTTGTCGCCGCACGGCATCTGCTTGCTGTGGCGGCCGGAATTGATCTGGCTGCACATCGGGTCGGACGCTGTGATTGGACTTGCCTATTTCTCGATCCCCCTGGCGCTGGGCGCCTTCGTTTCGAAGCGGACCGACATCCAATTCGGCTGGGTCTTTTGGGCCTTTGCACTCTTTATTCTGGGCTGCGGCGCGACCCACTTCTTTTCGATCTGGACACTGTTCGTGCCTGATTACGGCATGGAAGGTCTGGTCAAGGTTTTCACGGCGGTGGTCTCGCTCGCCACCGCAATCGGGTTGTGGCCGCTTTTGCCCAAGGCGCTTGCGGTGCCGTCGCCCGAGCAGCTGCGGTGCGCAAATGAAGCGCTGCGCGCCGGTATCGCCGAGCGCGACCAGGCGCTTCACGCCCTGCAGCTGGAAAAAGACGAGCGGCTGCGGACCGAGGAGATGCTGCGGCAATCGCAGAAGCTCGAGGCGATCGGACAGCTCACCGCCGGGATTGCCCACGACTTCAACAATCTTCTCACGGTGATCATGGGCAACCTCGATCGCGCCAAGCGTCGGTTTGCTGATGCGGCCGAGGTCAAATGGGCGATGGACAACGCAGCGCTCGGGGCGGAGCGCGCCGCGATCTTGACGCAGCGCCTCCTGGCCTTCGGCCGGCGGCAGCCGCTCGACCCGCGCAAGACCGACATCAACGAACTCGTGGAGCACAGCGCCGACACCTTCGAGCGGACACTGGGTGGGAACATCAAGGTGGAAATGCAGTTGGCGTCGGATCTGTGGGCGACGCGCGTCGATGCATGCGAGCTGGAAAATGCCTTGTTGAACCTCGCCATTAACGCGCGCGACGCCATGCCGGGGGGCGGCCGCATCACGCTGTCGACGCGCAATGTGAACGCAGAGGAGGCGGGCGCGCTGGCGCCCGGCCTGTCCGGTGCCTTCGTCGAGGTCAGCGTTGCCGATGCGGGCGCCGGCATGACGCCGGAGGTGTTGCATCGCGCCTTCGAGCCGTTTTTCACCACCAAGGCGCCGGGCGAGAGCTCAGGCCTCGGCCTGAGCCAGGTCTATGGCTTTACCAAGCAATCGCGCGGCACGGTCGCCATCGACAGCGCGCCGGGGCGCGGGACGAGGGTGCGCCTCTACTTGCCGAAATGGGACGAGCCAAGTGCTGCCGAGCAACCAATTGCGGATACCGGCGGCGGGGCAATCAAGCAGGCTTTCGCCACATGAGCGCGAAGACCGCACGCGCCTGCAACATTCTTGTCGTCGAGGACGAAGCGATGTTGCGCGAGATGATCGTGGAAGAGCTGGCCGATGCCGGCTTCAAGGTGCTCGAGGCCGAGTCCGGCGAGGCCGCCTTGGCATTGCTCGATGGTGGTTCGTCGATCGAGGTTCTGTTCACGGACATTCGGCTCGCGGGCCTCCTCGACGGCTGGGAGCTCGCGCGCCGAGCCCGCGCGGTGATTCCGGAGCTCCATGTCATCTACGCCAGCGGCTACACGGTCGACCGCACCGGACAAGTGCCCGACTCGACCTACATCAAGAAGCCCTATCTGCCCTCCGCCATCATTGATGAGATCAATCGGCGTCTGTCCGGTGCGGTCGGGGAGGCGTCGGCGGCGCGCGGGCAAAAGTGATCGGCACGCGATTCACCGCTTCGCCGCAAAGAAGGCACGCAGCAGCGCTGCCGCTTCGGTCGCGGCGATCCCGTTGAAGATCTCCGGCCGGTGGTGGCAGGTGGGGGAGGCGAAGTAGCGCACGCCGCTTTCGACCGCGCCGCCCTTCGGATCGGCGGCGCCGTAATAGAGCCGGCGAACCCGGGCAAACGCCGCGGCGGCCGCGCACATGGGGCAGGGCTCGAGGGTTACGTAAAGATCGCAATCGACGAGGCGCTCGGAACCGAGCAGCGCGGCGGCCTGGCGGATCGCCAGCATCTCGGCATGCGCGGTCGGATCGCGGTCGCGCACCGTGCGATTGCCGGCGCGCGCGAGGATGGCGCCGTCGCGCACGATGACGCAGCCGATCGGCACTTCGCCCGCCGCCGCGGCGTCGCGGGCTGCGTCGAGCGCCAAATCCATGAACGACCGCATCGCTCGTCTTGCCGTCTGAACTCTGTTATCAGCCGCTATCTTATGTGACGCATGTTCTTGTCGGCAAACCGGTGGCCACCCTCGGGTCGTGGCCCGAGGGCAAGCTTTGCCGGAACATGCGCTAACGGCGGCGAGCAGCATGGACCACGAGCGCACCGACGGGCAAGAAAGCGAGGGCGGGGGCGCGCTTGGCGTGACGCCGGCGCGGCCGCACACCGAGCCGCCGGCGCCGAAGGCCGGCGAGCGCGTCGCCAAGGTCATCGCCCGGGCCGGGTTGTGCTCACGGCGCGAGGCGGAGGCCTGGATTAGCCAAGGCCGCGTCGCGCTGAACGGCACGGCCATCAGCTCTCCGGCCGTCAATGTCAGGGACGACGACACGGTGACCGTCGACGGCAAGCCGCTGCCGGCCCGCGAGCGGACGCGGCTGTTTCTTTATCACAAGCCGTCCGGTCTCGTGACCACCAATGCCGATCCTGAAGGGCGTCCGACCATTTTTGGCGCGTTGCCGCAAAACCTCCCGCGCCTGATCAGCGTCGGCAGGCTCGACCTCAACACCGAAGGATTGCTGCTGCTCACCAACGACGGCGGGCTCGCGCGGGTGCTCGAGCTGCCGCAGACCGGATGGCTGCGCCGCTACCGGGTGCGCGCGCACGGCCGCGTCACGCAAGCGCAGCTCGATGCGCTGCGTGCGGGCATCGAGCTCGACGGCATCCGCTACGGTGCGATCGCAGCGAGCATCGATCGCGAGCAGGGCGCCAATGTGTGGCTGACGTTTGCGATCCGCGAGGGGAAGAACCGCGAGGTACGCAACGTGCTCGAGCACCTCGGCCTGCAGGTCAATCGCCTGATCCGCGTGTCGTTCGGCCCGTTTCAGCTCGGCGATCTGCCGGAGGGCGGCCTCGAGGAAGTGAAGACGCGGCATTTGCGCGAGCAGCTCGGCTCGCGCATCGCCGATGAGGCGGGGGCAGAATTCTCCGCGCCGGTGTTGGCGCGCGACGCCGAGGAGGAGCCGCGGCGCGCCCCGACCCGGTCCGCTCGCGAGCCGCGCGTCGAGCGGTCGCAACGTGGACCAAAGACGCGGAGGCGAGGTGAGGATCGCGAGCGCTCGACACACGAGCGCAAGGGACGCTCGTTCGGCAAGGCGCCGCAGAAGGAGCAGAAGCCGCGTAAAAAGTCGCCGCCAGGTCATGCTTGGCGCGAGGCCGACACCGCGCCGAAGACCAAATTTCACGGGTCGCGCCGACAAGCGCCCAGCGAGGCGCCGGCGCGCAATGCCGCGAAAAAGCGCTCCGGCATGGTGCATGACCGCAAGGGCCGTCACGTGCTGGTCGAACGGATCGCCGCCGAGGAGGTAACGCGACGCGAGGAGCGAAAGCCGGCACGGCGCCCGCCGCCGCGCGACCGCTCACGCAAGACCGGAGCGCGGCCGTCGCGGCCCAAGCCACGCTGATGCGCGTTGTCGGTGGACGGTTGCGCGGGCGGACGCTGCAGGCTCCGAAGTCGACGAGCGTCCGCCCCACCGCCGATCGGCTGCGCGAATCTTTGTTCAATATTCTCACGCACGCCTACGGCGACCCGCTCACCGGCGCCCGCGTCCTCGATCTGTTTGCCGGCACCGGCGCGCTCGGGATCGAGGCGCTGTCGCGCGGCGCGGCCTTGGCGCTGTTCGTCGATCAGGGCGTCGAGGCGCGCGCGTTACTGCGCGCGAACGTGGAGGCCCTTGGGCTTGGCGGCGTCACCCGCATCTTCCGCCGCGATGCCACGAAGCTTGGACCCGCGCATCCGCTGCCGCCGTTCTCGCTCGTCTTCCTCGACCCGCCCTACGGCAAAGGATTGGCCGAGCAGGCGCTGACCTCGGCGCGGGCCGGCGCCTGGCTCGCGGGCGACGCGTTGATCGTGGTCGAGGAAGCGACTGATGCGCGCTTTGCCGCGCCCGAGGGTTTCGACGAGCTCGACCGCCGTGCCTACGACGACAGCGAGCTGACTTTCTTGCGGGCGAGAGTGTGACTCGCCCGCATCATCGTTCTTTCCCGGAACCGGGAACGGAACGCCGTGCACGGGCAAG
The DNA here is from genome assembly GCA_052148715.1 of Xanthobacteraceae bacterium. Lineage (GTDB taxonomy): Bacteria > Pseudomonadota > Alphaproteobacteria > Rhizobiales > Xanthobacteraceae > JBKQHQ01. Next base: position 54,977 of record JBKQHQ010000085.1, read on the forward strand.
CATCAAGCAAGCATCAAGCATGCACCAAGCAAGCATCAATCAAGCATCAATCGGTGCTCACGCCGCTCGCTTTGATCGGCGTTGCCCATTTATCGATTTCGCTATGCACGAATGTCGCGAGATAGTCCGAACTGCGGCGATCGGGCGCGACCAGGACGGCCCCTAAGCTCTCGAGCCGATCCTTGACCGCGGGAGAGTCCATCGCTTGCACCGTCGCATCGTGCAGCTTCTTGACGATGGCGGCCGGCGTATGCTTGGGCAGGAAGAATGCGTTCCAGGTGTAGGCTTCGACGTTGAGCCCCTGCTCAGTGGCGGTTGCCAAGTTCGGCAGCACGGGTGATCGCTGCTTTGTCAGGATCGCGAGCGCCCGCACGGTGCCGCCGTCGATCTGCGGCTTGGCCGTGGAAATGATCTCGCACAGATAATCGATGCGGCCGCCCTGCAGATCCTGCATCGCCGGCCCGGTGCCGCGATAGGGCACGTGCGTCACGTTAATGCCGATCGCGGCGTTGAGCACCACGCAGCCGAGATGAGTGGCCGAGCCCGCGCCGGCGGAGCCGAACGTCATCTTGTCGTGATTGGCCTTGGTATAGGCGATGAAGTCCTGAAAGCTGTTCACAGGCAGATCCTTGCGCACCAGCAAGGCGATCGGCACCTCGGCAATCAGGACGACGGGAGCAAAATCGGTCTCGGCACTGTAGAGCGGCTTCTTGTAGAGCGTCTGGTTCTGGGCGTGGGTGCCGACCGTGCCGAGCACGAAGGTGTAACCGTCGGGGTCGGCCTGCGCGACGCGCGCCGAGCCGGTCATGCCTCCGGCGCCGCCGACATTCTCCACCACCACCTGCTGGCCAAGGATCTCGCTCACGCGCTGCGCCATAACCCGGCCAAGCACGTCGGTCGGTCCGCCGGCCGCGAACGGGATGATCATGGTGACGGGGCGCGTCGGCCAATCCTGGGCGCCGGCGGTCCCGGACAGAGCCAGCAGTCCGGCGAGCGCGGCGGCGCAGCGGGTCTTCGGCATCGCATTTCTCCCGTAAGTCTTTGTTTCGTTTGTCTTGACAGGACGTTTGGCCGCTCCCGGCGCGCCGGTCAAGTGCCGCTCGGCCTGCCCACCGGCCGCGTGCGAGCGTACCGGTTGTCATTGCGAGCGAAGCGAAGCAATCTCGTCACGCATCGCCTGCCTCGCGGGATTGCTTCGGCGCAAGCGCGCCGCGCAATGACAGCCTAGCGCCGGCCGAACAGGCGGTCGATGTCGGAGAGCTTGAGCTCCACGTAGGTCGGCCGGCCATGGTTGCATTGGCCGGAATTCGGCGTCGCCTCCATCTCGCGTAGGAGCGCATTCATCTCTTCCGGTCGCAATCGGCGCCCGGCGCGGACCGAGCCATGGCAGGCCATGGTGGCGGCGACATGCATCAGCTTGCGCTCGAGCGGCAAGCTGTCGTCCCACTCGGCCATGTGCTCGGCGAGGTCGCGCACCAGCGCGTTCGCGTCGATCTCGCCGAGAAGGGCAGGGGTCTCGCGCACGGCGACCGCGCCCGGGCCGAACGGCTCGAGCACAAGCCCGAAGCGGGCCAGCGCGTCGGCGCGTGCGCCGAGCCGGTCGACCGCGGCCTCGTCGAGCTCGACGATCTCCGGGATCAACAGGATTTGCCGGGCGACGCCTTGGCGCTCCAAGGCCGCTTTGAGGCGCTCGTAGACCAGCCGCTCATGCGCCGCGTGGGCATCGACAATGACGAGCCCGTCGCGCGTCTGCGCGACGATGTAGGTCTCGTGCACCTGAGCGCGGGCGGCACCGAGCGGCCGGTCGAGGAAATCGGGCGCCGACTCGACGGCTGCCGGGCGCGTGTCGGCTGCCGGCAGGCCCACGTCGAAGGCGGCTTGAGCGGCCTCGGCAAAGCCTGGTTGGGTCAAGGCCGCCATGGCGCCGCTTGCGGGCGTGTGCATCGCGTGGTCCAGCGGGGGGCGGGCCGGAGAGTGCCGCCAATCCCATGCGCCGGCGCGCTGCGGGGTCGAACGAAGCGCGGCAAGCGTCGCGCTGCCGCCCGTCGTCGCCGCCCGCCGGCCTTCCCGCGTCAACGCCTCCTGCAGCGCGTGCACGATCAGCGCCCGCACCAGGCCGCTGTTGCGAAACCGCACCTCGCTCTTGGCCGGATGCACGTTGACGTCGACCTCGCGCGCATCGAGCGTGACGAATAAGGCGAGGAGCGGATGCCGGTCGCGCGGCAGATAGTCGGCATAGGCGCCGCGCACGGCGCCGACGAGGAGCTTATCGCGCACCGGGCGTCCGTTGACGAACAGATATTGGCCGAGCGCATTGGCGCGGGTCAGCGTCGGCAGCGCCGCGTAGCCCTCGACGTGGACGCCCTCGCGCTCCGCCACGACCTCGACCGCGTTGGCGCGGAACTCCGCCCCGAGCACGTCACCAAGCCGCGCGAGGCGTCCGGCGGCCCCAGGCAAGGCGGCGAGCCACGTGACCGGCGCGCGCTCTTCGCCGGCGAGGGTGAAGGCGACATCTGGCCGGCTCATGGCGAGCCGTCGGACGATCTCACGGATCGCCTCGGCTTCGCTGCGGTCGGTCTTCAGGAATTTCAGCCGCGCCGGTGTTGCATAGAACAGATCGCGGACCTCGACGCGCGTGCCCTCGCTCAACGCCGCCGGCTTGATCGGCGATTTCACGCCGGCGTCCACGTCGATCCCCCAGGCGTGCGGCTCCCTCGCATGCCGCGTGGTGATCGCAAGACGCGCCACGGCGCCGATCGAGGGCAGCGCCTCGCCGCGGAAGCCGAGGCTCTTGATCATCAACAGGTCGTCGTCGTCGAGCTTCGAGGTGGCGTGGCGCTCGACACAAAGCGCAAGGTCGGCGTGGGTCATGCCGGACCCGTCGTCGGTGACGCGGATCAGCCTGCGGCCGCCCGCGTCGGTCATCACCTCGACGCGGCTGGCGCCTGCATCGATGGCGTTTTCAACGAGCTCCTTGACCACGCTCGCCGGGCGCTCGACCACCTCGCCGGCGGCGATGCGGTTGATGATGGCCTCGGTAAGCTGGCGAACCGGCATGAGCGCGTGTTTTTTCGTCCGAATGCTTTCTACTCGCGCAGCCGCCGCTTTGCGAGGCCCGGGAGGCAGTTTAACGCCTGCATGCTGCGGCAGGTTCATGGCGTTACAAACACACCGTCGCTCATGCGCAAAACGGTGAGAACAAGTCGCGAACAAACTTTTGTTGGATTCGACCCAGCCCTCTATTCGTCGGCGGGCTTGGCCTGGCGTAGACCCTTGATGTCGGCGCGGCGCTTCTTTGTCTCCAAACGGCGACGGCGCGACGCGTAGGTCGGCTTGGTTGGCCGGCGCGGAACCGGAGCGATCGCCGCACGGCGAATGAGGTCGATCAGCCTCTCCAGCGCGTCCTGCCGGTTGCGCTCCTGGGTGCGATGGCGCTGGGCGGTGATGACCAGCACGCCCTCGCGGGTGAGGCGGCGGCCCGCCAGCCGTTCCAGCCGCTCGCGCACGGGAGCGGGCAGGTTCGGCGAATGCCGCACATCGAAGCGCAGCTGCACCGCGGTCGCGAGCTTGTTGACGTTCTGACCGCCCGGCCCCGACGCCCGAATGAAGCTTTCGCCGATCTCGCGCTCGTCGATGGCGATCGTATCGGTGACGGCGATCATCGGCGCCCGTAAACTGCAACTGAAATAAGACGCGGCATCAATAACGATAGCGCCGTTTCCGCATGCAGCGAAGCGGAAACGGCGCTATCGACGGCGCAAGGTTGCGCAGCTGTGCGGGCCTTCACCCGCCGTTGTCGGTCGTCGAGCTCAGGCCTTGCGGCTTGCCGACGACCGTGACCAGCATGCCGGCGTCGAGCAACCGCTTGGCGACGCGACGGGCGTCGTCGAGCGTTACCGCATCGATCAGGCCGCCGCGCCGGTCGATATAGTCGATGCCGAGATCATCGTTCTGAATTTGCACCAACTGGCTCGCGATCTTGGTCGAGGTGTCGAGGCCCAGCACGTAGGAGCCTTTCAAATAGGCTTTCGCCTTGGCGATCTCGTCCGCCGTGGGACCGGTCTCGGCTAGGCGGTGGATTTCGCGCTCGATGATCTGCAGCGCCTCCGCGGTGCGGTCGGAACGGGTCGCGGTGCCGCCCAGCATGAGCGAGGCGTGCTTGAGCCAGACCAGGCTGTCATACACCCCATAGGCAAGGCCGCGCTTCTCCCGCACCTCCTGATAAAGCCGCGAGGAGAATGCGCCGCCGCCCAGGATATGGTTGACGATGTAGGCCGCCATGAAATCCGGATCCTTGCGGGCGATGCCGGGGCCGCCAAAGGTCACGACCGCCTGCGGCACGTCGAGCGGAATGACGATGCGGCGTCCGAGACCTTGTGGGGAGGCAGCCGGGATCGGCGCAAGCTCGGCCTTGGCCGGAAGGCCGCCAAACACTTTGTCGAGCAAGATGCCGACGCTCGCCGCATCAATGTCGCCGACGACGGCGATTTTCAAATTGTCGCGCGCGAAAACCCGGCGCGTATAGGCTCGAAGATCATCCACGGTGATCTTCGCCACCGATTCCAACGTGCCGCTGACATGGCGTCCGTAGGCGTGGCCGGGAAAGGCAGCGGCCCACCAACCGCGGCTGGCGAGCTCTTCCGGGTTCGTGGTCTCAAGCCGCAAGTTCGAGAGGATCGCGGCGCGGATGCGCTCCACCGGCTCGGTATCGAATCGCGGCGCGTTGAGCGACAGGCGGAGCAGGTCGAAGGCTCTGTCCCGCTGGTCGTTCAGGGTCCGTAGCGTCCCGCGGAAATAATCCCGACTGGCCTCGAAGCTGAGCTCGATGGCGCGCTTCTCCAGCTCCTCGTGAAAGCCGTGGCTGTCGAGGTCGCCGGAGCCCTCGTCGATGGTGTCGGCGACGAGATTGGCGACGCCGGGTCTGTCGGCCGGGTCTTGGGTTGCCCCGCCGCGAAAGGTGAATTCCAAGGCTACCAGCGGAACCGACGGTTCGCGCACCAGCCAGGCCTCGATGCCGCCCGGACTGACGACCCGTTCGATCGGCACCGCGTGAGCCGCGGGCACCGCCAGCACGACCAAGGCCGACGCCGCGAAGAGTGCCTGCAGCGGTCTTCGGAACGATGAGAGCATGCGATAGTGTTTCACGAGCGCTTCTCCTCGTGCGGGGTCGTGTCCTTCACCAGATAGCCGGTGACAGAGTGGCGTTTGTTGAACCAGGTGCGGGCAGCTTCTTGCACGTCGCGCGCGGTGACGGCGCGAATGCCGTCCGGCCAGGACTTTACGTTCTCGACCGTCGATCCGGTGGTGAGGGCGCTGCCGTACCAACGCGCGAGCTGCGCCTGGTTGTCCTGCGCGTAGACCGCGTTGGCGATCAATCGGGTTTTCGACCGTTCAAGCTCATCGGCGCCGACTCCTTTCTGGATCAGATCGGCGAGCACCGCGTCCATGGCCTGCTCGAGGCGCGCGAAGTCAACGCCCGGGCGCGGCGACCCATAGATTCCAAGGCGCGTCGCATCGACGGCCGCGCTTTGGTAGAAGGCGCCGGCATCAACGGCGAGCGCCTGCTCAACGACCAGGGTCTGATACATTCGGCTGTTCGAGCCGCCGCCGAGGATGTGGGCAAGTACCTCCAGCGCCTCGCTCTCACCGCGCTTGGCAGTCGAGCGCGACGGCACGAGGTAGTAGCGCTGCATGAGGGGCTGCTCGACGCGCGGATCGGCGAGCGTCAGGCTGCGGACCGAGCGCTGTTGCGGCTCTTGCGGCCGCACGCGCGGGCCAAGCTCGGAGCGGCGCGGAATCTTGCCGTAAGTCGCGTCGGCCAGGCTCTTGACGGCTTCGGCCGTCACGTCGCCCGCGATCACCACCACGGCGTTATTTGGGGTGTAGAAACGCCGGTAGAAAGCGAGCGCATCATCCCGGTTGAGCTTCTCCACCTCGGGCTTCCAGCCGATCACCGGCCGGTGGTAGGGAGAGTTGAGGAATAGCGCCGCCTCCATTTCCTCGGTCAACTGGGCGGGCGGGCTATTGCCGACGCGCTGGTTGAGCTCCTCGAGCACCACATCACGCTCCGGCAGCACGGCTGCGTCGGTCAGCACGAGGCCTTCCATGCGGTCGGCTTCGAATTCCATGACCCGCGCCAGATGCTCGCGCGGAACCCGCTGGAAATACCCGGTGTAATCGTTGGACGTGAAGGCATTTTCCTGGCCGCCCATGTTGG
>JBKQHQ010000086.1:0-8542 GCA_052148715.1 Xanthobacteraceae bacterium
ATCTGCACCGTCCACAATCTGCTCAAGCTCGCTAAGGCCACCGCGTGAGGTCATGCTCACTCGCTCTACCCAGTTCACCACCCGTCTCAAATCCGCCATCCCCATCATTTCCGGGACGGGCTCCTAGGCCGTTCAAGCCTTACGCATGGTCCCTGCAAACCGCGTGGCACGGCGGAGGCGGCGCCGTGGCTCAATCGAACCTCGGGGCCGCCTCTGCCGGCCCTTCGCCGCCGATAGCCGTCCGCACCCGTCTTCCGTGGCCGCCGGAGATTCGCTACCATTGCTGCATCAGGCGGGAGGATGCCATGGCCGAGAATTTCCTGGGACTTTTCAGCGAGGACACCCACACGGTCACCTTTGCGCCCGGCCAAGAGCTTTTCAAGAAGGGCGACCGCCGCGATATTCTTTACGTGGTGAAGTCGGGAGAGATCCAGATCCTCGACGGCAATCTCGTGGTGGAGACCGTGGCGGCGGGCGGCATGCTCGGCGAGATGGCCTTGGTGGACGGCGGTCCGCGCAGCGCCACCGCCCGCGCGGTGACGAAAACCGTGGTCATTCCGGTCGACGAGAAGCGGTTCATGTTCCTGGTGCAGCAGACGCCGTTCTTTGCGATCCGCGTGATGCGGGTGATGAGCGCGCGGCTGCGCGCCATGAACGAGCGCATCCGTACGCTGAACTGAGGGCAGCTTGCAACGCGTTGCAGAAGACTGGATTTTGCAGACGCTGCTCTGACTCGCCACTCTTTCCGGGCCGAGCGTAGCGAGGGAGCCCGGAATGACCACGTAGGACAACGCGACGCGTCTAAACAGCGTCCCTGATGATCGCGCGCTCGCGCAGGGTGCGCAACACCAGGGCGGCGAGATCCTCCGGCGGCGCGCCGGCGCCGTGCAGATGGATCTCGGGCGCGGGCGGGCGCTCGTAGGGGGCGTCGAAGCCGGTAAAATTCTTGATCGTGCCGGCCTTGGCCTTGGCGTAGAGACCCTTGGGGTCGCGGAGCATGCACTCCTCGATCGGGGTGTCGACGAACACCTCGATGAAGTCGCCCGGCGCGACCAGGCCGCGCACGATGTCGCGCTCGGCCCGATAGGGCGAGATGAATGAGCACAGCACGATGAGGCCGGCCTCGGTCATCAGCTTGGCGACCTCGCCGGCGCGGCGAATATTTTCCACGCGGTCGGCCTCGGTGAAGCCGAGATCGCGGTTGAGCCCGTGGCGGACGTTGTCGCCGTCAAGCAGCATCGTGTGGTGGCCGCCCGCGTGCAGCCGCTGCTCGACGAGGTTGGCGATGGTCGACTTGCCGGCGCCGGAGAGGCCGGTGAACCAGAGTATAGCCGGCCGCTGATGCTTGAGCGCGGCCCGCTCGGCCTTGCCGAGAAGGAGCGGCTGCCAATGGATGTTGGTGCCGCGGCGCAGCCCGAAGGCGATCATGCCGGCGCCGACCGTGCGGTTGCTGAAGCGGTCGATGATGATGAACGAGCCGGTCCTGCGGTTCTCCGCGTAGGGGTCGAAGGCGACCGGCACGTTGGTGGACAGGTTGCAGAAGGCGATGTCGTTCAGCGCCAATGTATGCGCTGCGAGGTGGCTGCGGGTGTTGACGTCGAGCTTGTATTTGATGCCGGTGACGGTCACCGGCAGCGTCCTGGTGCCGATGCGCATCAGATGGGAGCGGCCGGGGACGAGCGGCTCCTGGTCCATCCAGATGACATGGGCGGCGAACTGATCGGACACCTCTGGGCGCGCCGTGGGGGCGACCAGCATGTCGCCGCGGGCGATGTCGAGCTCATCCGCGAGCGTGATGGTGACTGCGTCGCCGGCTTCAGCCGCGGCCGCCGCGCCGTCGAAGGTGACGATCTCCTTGACGCGCGAGCTCCGTCCCGAGACGGCGACGACGACGGGATCGCCCTGGTTGATTCGGCCCGAGGCCACGGTGCCGGCATAGCCGCGGAAGTCGAGGTTCGGCCGGTTGACCCACTGCACCGGAAAGCGAAAAGGCTTTTCCGCAGTCTCGCCCGCTACGTCGACCGTCTCCAGCTGCTGCAGGAAGGAGGGGCCGCGATACCACGGCGTGTTGTCCGAGCGGTCGATGATGTTGTCGCCGAAGCGGGCCGAGATCGGCATCGGCACGATGGTCGCGAAGGCGAGGGGCGCGGCGAAGGCCAAGTAGTCGCGCACGATGTGGTCAAAAATTTCCTCGCTCTGGCCGACGAGATCGATCTTGTTGACCGCGAGGATCACGTGGCGGATGCCGAGCAGCGAGCAGATGAGCGAATGCCGCCGCGTCTGGTCGAGCACGCCCTTGCGGGCGTCGATCAGAATGACGGCGAGCTCGGCATTGGAGGCGCCGGTCGCCATGTTGCGCGTATACTGCTCGTGGCCCGGCGTATCGGCGACGATGAAGGCGCGCCGCGGCGTCGCGAAGAAGCGGTGCGCGACATCGATGGTGATGCCCTGCTCGCGGCTCGGCCTCGAGCCCATCGACGAGGAGGGCAAAATCGATGTCGCCGCCGGTGGTGCCGTGGCGCGCGGAATCCTTGGCGAGCGCCGCCAGCTGGTCGGCGTGGATGAGCTTTGTATCGTGCAGCAGCCGGCCGATCAGGGTCGACTTGCCGTCGTCGACCGAGCCGCAGGTGATGAAGCGCAGCAGGCTTTTTTCGGGCTGCATCAAAAATAGCCCTCCTGCTTCTTCTTCTCCATCGAAGCTGATTCATCGCTGTCGATCAGCCGGCCCTGCCGCTCGGAGATTTTGGCGCGCTCCATCTCGGCGATGATGGCGTCGAGCGCGGCGGCGTCGGACTCGATGGCGCCGGTGAGCGGATAGCAGCCGAGCGTGCGGAAGCGGACGCGCCGCAGCTGCGGCGTCTCGCCGGGCGCAAGCGGCAGGCGCGCGTCGTCGGCCATGATCCAGGTGCCGGCGCGCCGCACCACCGGCCGCTCCTTGGCGAAATAGAGCGGCACGACCGGAATTTGCTCGGCCCGGACGTAGCGCCAGACGTCGAGCTCGGTCCAGTTCGACAGCGGGAAGACGCGGATCGACTCGCCCTCGCGGATGCGCGTGTTGAACAGGTTCCACAGCTCCGGGCGCTGGTTGCGCGGGTCCCAGACGTGGCCCGGCGAGCGGAACGAAAAGATGCGCTCCTTGGCCCGGCTCTTCTCCTCGTCGCGGCGCGCACCGCCGAAGGCGGCATCGAAGCCGTGCCGGTCGAGCGCCTGCTTCAGGGCTTCGGTCTTCATCACATGGGTATAGAGCGCCGAGCCCGACGCGAACGGATCGACGCCGCGCGCAAGCCCCTCCTGATTGACGTGGACGATGAGGTCGAGCTTGAGACGCCGCGCCGTCGCGTCGCGAAACGCGATCATCTCGCGGAACTTCCAGGTGGTATCGACATGCAGCAGCGGAAACGGCAGCGGCGCCGGATGAAACGCCTTGCGCGCGAGGTGCAGCATGACGCTGGAATCCTTGCCGATCGAATAGAGCATGACCGGCTTTTTGAACTCCGCGACCACCTCGCGCATGATCTCGATCGATTCCGCCTCCAGCCGCTGCAGATGCATGGTGCGTCATTATCTCGGAGGGCCGCGGCCGACAAGCGGCCGGGAGGCCAGGTTGATGAGGGAGTTCCGGTCGATCAGCGGGGTCGGAGTGGTTTGCATATCGTTAACGAAAGGCTTGCGGCGTCCTGGAAGCGGCCGTATTGCGCCTTGCCGCCTAGAGAAAGGCCGTGCCCGATGGGTCGGGGCCGGCCTTTCGTACTTGTCGATGTGGGCTGCGGCAGTGTCGAACATTTCTCTTAGGGGAAACATTACCATCGTACGGCTTGCTCGTTGAAGCATCGGGTCTCGGGCGGTTACAACTATCAAAAGCGCTATGAGCGAGCAGCCCGAGCGGGGCTTTTCAGTCACCAGTCGCGTGATGCTCGCTCGCTGAACGGCCTGACGGAAGGGATTATGCGATGGCGATCGATCTTTGGAAGGGTACCGGCGGCACGACGGGACACCCGCATGGCGGCGACTGGGGTAAGGGCGGCAACTGGTCCTCGGGACGCCCGCCCGGCAGCGGTGACACGGCGCTGCTGGGCGGCGTAGGCTCCTACACCGTCACCTTGCTCGACGGCGACCCCGGTAATGTCGGGTTGCTGGCCATCACGGACAAGGGCGCCACGCTCGACGTCCGCGGCGGCACGCTGGACGTGGTCGGCGTCCTGACGGATTCGGGGCATATCAAGATCGAGGGCACCACTGCAGCCGACGGCACGGTCATTGCCGACGCGGTGTCGATCAACAACGGCGGGACGGCCAATATCGGCGACGGCGGCGCGCTGTTCGTTGGCGGCGCGCTGGCCGATTTCGGCAGCCTCACGGTGACCGGAACAGGGGTGGCATCCGCCGATCAGATAACGGTGGCGACAGGCGCCACCCTCGACCTGAAAGGGGGCACGGTTCTGGCTGACGTCGCCGATGCGGGAAAAATCGCCGGCTTTGGATCGATCTCCGGTGACGTTGAAGGCGGAGGCTCCCTCACGGCCAATGGCGGGACACTGTCGGTCGGCGACATCGACACGACCGGCTCGGTGTCGACCAAGGTCGAAATCGACGCCACCGGGACGCTTGATATCGGCGACGCGGCCGGGAACGGAACCCACCAGCCGACGATCACGTTCGAGGGGTCGGGCGCCGAGCTGCAGCTGGACGGCGGTCTCGCCAACTTCGACGCCAAGCTTGCGGGCATCGACAACGGCAAGATCGAGAAGATCGACCTCACCGGGGTCGACCACAGCACGGTTACGGCCACCCTCAACGCCGCGGATCACGAGCTGGTAATCACCGTGGGCGGCGACAAGGAAGACATCCAGTTCTCCGGCAACGCCCATTCCGGCGTCTTGGGCGTTTCGGACGACGGATCCGGCGGTACGCTGATCACGATCTGCTTCATGCCCGGCACGCGCGTGCGCACGCCCGACGGCGAGGCGGCCGTGGAGACGTTGCGCATCGGCGACCTGGTGATGACCTCCGCGGGCACAGCAGTGCCGGTGCGCTGGATCGGGCGGCAGACCGTGTCGACGCGGTTTGCCGATCCGTTGCGGGTCTTGCCGATCCGCATCAAGGCGGGGGCGCTCGCCGACAACATGCCGGAGCGCGACCTGCTGCTCTCGCCTGATCATGCGATCCTTGTGGGCGAGGTTCTGGTGCAGGCCGGTGCGCTTGTGAACGGCACCTCGATCGTGCGTGAGACCGACGTGCCCGAGGTCTTCACCTACTACCACGTCGAGTGCGACGGGCACGAGCTGATCCTCGCCGAGGGCGTGCCGGCGGAAACGTTCGTCGACAAAGTCGAGCGCATGGCCTTTGATAACTGGGCCGAGCACGAGGCGCTCTACCCGCAAGGCAGGGCGATCGAGGAACTGCCCTATCCGCGGGCCGCGGCTTTTCGGCAGGTGCCGCAGCTCGCGCGCACGCAGCTCGCCCAGCGGGGCGACCGCCTCTACGGCGAGGCGCTACAAAGCGTCGCGTAGTGCATCGGCAGATTTTCGGTGCGGGGCCGTCGGGCCCCGCTTTGCTCGGTGAAAGGACGTGCGGAGCTTCATGCTCCGTGACCAGCGCCGTGTTTTCTACCAGCAGCTTATCGATGCCGAGCCACTCGGAAGGGCAAGAGGCGTCTGCCGGTTTGGCGCCACGGCCCTTCTCATTTCACGGGATTGTAATCGTCGGGAGAAAATTTGGAACGCGGTTCCTGTGTCGGCCCTTGCGGCCCGGCGGGCCGTCGTCTGCGGGTCCGAGGCGGACGTGCCCAATTGAGCGTATGCGCCCAGGCATTAAAGTACATGCGAAGGTGTCCGCAGCGGATGCGGCGATCAAACAGCTCCGGAGCTGGTTGCCTGAGTAAGATGTCAGCTCTCACGTCGTCTCGAGGTGCATGACGGGAACTGGTTGCCACTCGGAAGGGAGGACAGCCAAACCCACGGGCGACGAGCCGTGAAGCGGCGCAGGAAGCTCAATGTCGCGGGCCAATGCCTTGTAGGTGTAAAAGCGGCGCGCATCCGCCGGATAGTATCGTGTCTTCGTGCCGCATCCTGGGCACATGACATTAAGAGGGTTGGCAGCGATCTCCTCTTCGTCCGTCGCGCCGCCCCGAATGACCGGGATGCAGTCCCCACATTCAACGCAAGTGAACCCGACATACAAACTAGCCATGGTACTAGAACCTGCCCTTGTAGCTCGTCACTGAGAGCGGATTGCCATGACGGACCGGCAATCTGTAAACCATTGTCCGGTCGATTCATAAAGCATTCATCATGTTTGGTTAACTACCAAAGCCGAAAGCAGGGGGGGCGCGTCCAATAATCAGCGAGAACCATGGTCGGCTCCTCAACGAGGCCTACCTAAATACCTTATTGACCCACGCGGGTCACGCCACGGCGGCTGGCCTTCAGGCTGATCGCGATTGCGACAGCGCGGCTTCGTAAATCGCTACCCGCCCGTCGACTGAATGAAATGTGACGACACCAGTGCCAGATTTTGCCACCTCGGAGCATCGCTGCCCGCTTCGAAGAATTGGTCGCCTTGAGCTGACTCATGCGGTGTGAGGGCACAGGCGACGTAGGTATGCCGGCCGGCGACAAAGGGCGACCGCAGGAGCGCACGGCACGGGTAATCAAAACCGACCACCGCAAACGCCCTCGGTGATACGTCGTCGCGATCCTTGTCCAGGATAAGGATCTGTGCGCCGGTGAGAAGCCGGCGGAGCTTCTCAAAGGCTGATCTCCACACTTTCCAGTCGTCCAGAATGACCAGTTTGGTTCCGCCCTGCGTGGCCAGCCACCACGCCGCGTGGGAAAGCGGCAGAGCGGCGCAGCGATGCGGATCATCGGCACGCCAAACGCTCTGCATCAGACGATCGCGATCAGGACCGTCGTCGAGCGCCGGAAACCGCTCGATGACTTGCGAGCGTGCGTAATCCGGGGAGGCAGGGCCGAGTTCAACTTGCAGACGTTCCCAGGCCGCAAAGACGGAGGGGTACAGCATGACCGGTCCCCGACTTGCCTGGTTATCCGCGGCCGACAGAAAACTGACCCGCCTCCATTCGTTGGCCTCCAGCTGCACCGTATTCGCGTCGCCATAAGCGCGGGTACACGCTTGGGTGAAGCTTTTATTTCGGCTCAGAACCCATGCGGTTGCGATAATCGGGTGCCATCGTTCAAGCTCGAAGACCGGGACATGTCGAACGCGCCTGACTTCGTCGTGCGGGGTTTCTTGCACCGAAATCATGCCTGCTGCCTGTTGCTTGTTGCCGCCGAGGGTGGATGCCCAGGACGCCAGACGGCGGCGTTTCTGGCGCAGAACGGAAGACCAAAAGTCGGGCCGGCGCGACGGACACGCCGGCCCTGACCCTCGACGTAGGGGGAGCCAGTCGGGGGCTGTAGATTCCCGTACTGTGAGTCCTCGCCGCCGTGCAGGCACAACCGTACCTATCCCCATCCTTTATCGCTATTCACCAGTCCTGATCCCGACGTTGAGGGCGTACCGTGGAAACTTTCGTCGACAAAGTCGAGCGCCTGGTCTTCGACAACTGGGCGAGCACGAGGCGCTCCACCCGCAAGGCAAGGTGATCGAGGGGCTGCTCTACCCGTGGGCCGCGGCTTTTCGGCAGGTGCCGCACCTCGCGCGCGCTGCTCGCCCAGCGCGACGAACGCCTCAAGGGCGAAGCGCTGCAGAGCGTCGCGCAGTGCATCGGCAGATTTCGATCCGGGCCTTCGGGGTGCGCTTTGGCGGGTGAACGGCAGCTTTACCTCGAGCGGCGGACACGCGTAAGCCAGCACGCCGCGACACGGGATTTTGCCGTGCGGGTCAGCTCACTAATTTTGCCTTATCAAATAGCGCGAGCGGTCCGATCAGATCGGCCATACCACCCGTGCGTCGTTCAGGGCCGGCATAATTGTCATTGACGCTACGGCGCCGATCCGGACCAAAGTAGCTCTTGGTCTTGACAAAAGGACGCGGATTGACGACCGCACTCAGAATGCGCTGATAGAGCGAGTTCGCCGAGACCGGCTTGGCCAGAAACTCGGTGATACCGACATCGCGGGCCTTTACGACCCGCTTCTTTTCCGAATGGCACGTGAGCATGATGATCGGCACATGGGGGTTCGCGTTAGCGCCGGGTTGCCGGATCATCTGGGTCAATTCGAGTACATCGAAGATGGGCATCGCCAAGTCAGTAATAACGATGTCAGGCATGTAGTAGGTGAACGCTTCAAGCCCCGCCGCCCCGTCTTCCGCTTCATACACCTCGCGCGTACCGAAGCCGTGCAGCAAGGTGCGCAGGATGTGCCATATATGGATGCTGTCATCAATGACCAGAAGGCTCAGCTTGCTGAAATCGACCCGGACCATCAAGATTCCTGCGGCGTCGTCCAAGAAACCTAGAGCATTTTCCGCTCGGATTGAATCGGGAGGATTCCCAACGGCTTGTCAATGAGCGAGGCTAGCCGCCTTGATTCGATTTTCGAGGGGGAACGATGCCAAGACCCTATTCTGGTGACTTGCG
>JBKQHQ010000087.1:0-18532 GCA_052148715.1 Xanthobacteraceae bacterium
CCGGGCCCGATCCTGGAAGCGGCTTGCTGGGCGCATGGGCGACGCAACTTCTTCGAGCTCGCCGATATTGCATCGAAGGCGCGCAATCGGAAGCCGGCCACGATCTCGCCCATAGCGTTCGAGGCGGTGCAAAAGATCGATGCCATCTTCGCGGCCGAGCGGTCGATCAACGGGCTGTCGCCTGATAGGCGGCTTGCCGTGCGCCGGAAAGAAATTGCTCCCTTGGTCCACGACCTCATCGGCTGGATGACACGCGAACGCGCCAAGCTCTCGCGCCACAACGCGGTCGCCATAGCCATGGATTACATGCTCAAACGGATCGCCGCCTTCACCCGCTTCCTCGATGACGGACGCGTCTGCCTGAGCAACAATGCCGCGGAACGCGCGTTGCGCGGGATCGCCCTCGGCCGCAAGGCATGGCTTTTTGCCGGCTCCGATCGCGGCGGACAGCGCGCGGCGGTCATGTTTACGTTGATCCAAACGGCAAAGCTCAACGGCGTTGATCCTCAAGCATGGCTTGGAGATGTGCTGGCCCGCATCGCCGATCACAAGATCACCGATCTCGCCGCGCTCCTTCCCTGGACTTGGCGCCGCCCGACCTCCCTCGACGCCGCTGCCTGATTATCTGATTGTATCCGAGCATAATCGAAAGAAGGCATCCCCGCGGTCCTCAGCGGATGCTTACCGTCAATACGGCAGCTAAGGTTTATCAACATGTGGGCCATTCACAGGTTGTTGATACACCGCCGAGGTTTCCTCGCGCCCGCGAGCCGTCGGCGACGATGACCCACGTTTCCGCGCTCCGGGAGCCTTCCAATTCAGTTGTCGGCTGGCCGCATTGTCAGGCTCCGCCGCCCGTTCATAGTGGCTTCCGACATAGCTGAACGGAGGCCAAGATGGACTTCAGCGCCCCCACCACTCTGCACAGACAGATGCCGGGAGATCCGTCGGGCCGGCGGCTGATTATCGAAGGCTCTTTCGCCGAAATAATCACTGAGTTCAAGCAAAGGCCAGAAGCCGAGCGTAACCAATATAGCGCGACGATCGGAGGTCTGGTCTATAACCATCGTGAACTCCAAGACTTGGTGCGGTATCTCAATTTCGCCGACGCCGGCAACTTCGCCTAGCTCCGGTCTGGGTTAGCGACCCAACACCCTCCGTTCCCGCGTCGAGCCGTCGCCAGGTGTGGCGGAGGTGCCTTCCCCTACGCCTTCGACGTGATCGAGCCTGGGAGGCAACGATCCCGGTGCAGACGGAGGCGAAGTGATGTGCATGCTCGCTCGCTCCCGCGCCCACTCGAGCAGCACTGGGGCCGCACGGGGTTTTCCGCCCGTCACGATATCGTCGAACACTGGGACGGCGGATCGCTCAAGGTCTTTCGCGGCATTGTGACAATGACGCCTGGCGACAGGAGCAAAAAGGTCGTGAAGCCTGTGATGACGCATTTCTTCTACATGGACGAGGCGGATCCCTCCAAGGTTCGTCGGTGGATCGGATCGGTAGGGCCGACCGCGTTCTAAAAAATGAGCGTCCGCACCGTGGCGTAACTCGATAGTCGGTTGGGAGGAATTCTGGTCCGGGGGCCGGGGCGCGCGCGCCTGTGGTCGTCCTCGGGCACGCTGCTGCCCAAGGACTGGGCGCGAAGTTCCGCGCCGGGGGCATGATGACTTGACCGTTGTCAGAACCGGAAGCTGACGCCAAGGATGGCCATCTGAACTTTCTGAGCAACGTTGATCGGGAATGTTGTCCCTGCTCCCACATTGCCCGGGAGCACGGTGTATGTCGCCGTATTGGCGGCGAGGCCGATGTAGTCGTATTCGAGGAATATCGACAGATGAGTCATGAACATGTATTCAATTCCACCGCCGACGGTCCAGCCGCTGGCGGTATAGCTCGTCGAGGCAAATGGCGCGCCGTTTGCGCTGACCGCTGTGGAGATGTTGTCTCGCACCCAGGCGCCGCCGCCCTTGGTGTAGATCAGCGTCCACGATGGCACCACAGCGAAGCCGATCCGACCGGTCAACGTAGCGAGCCAAGGAATAGTGCTGCTGTTCGTCAACGGCTGCGCGCCGCTGGTGGGTGGCGTCGCGCTGGCCAGTTCGGTGCCGTCGAGCAGACCCTGAACGCCGAATACGAAGGCACCCACTTGGTAGTCGCAGCCGACTTGGCCGCCGCCAACGATGCCTGCGCCATTAGACCCGTAGTTGTTACCTGATGTGGCGGAAGCCGACGTATCGGTCCAACCACCGCCGACGTTGCCGCCGACATAGCAGCCGGTCCAGGTCAACGGGGCGTTGATGGGAACGGGTGCGGGCGCCGGCAGATCGGCAGCCCAAGCGCCGGCCGCCACCGCCAGGGACGTTGCAGTTGAAAGAAGTATCTTCTTCATAGCGACCGCCTGGTTGATCCGTCGCCCAGCGATGACGCGAAAAGGATGACGCAACCAGTACACGTATAATAATAGCCGATTCGCTATCACTGTTATCGTAGAAACCCAGCACTAACCACTTAATTTTTCCGTGGTTTTCCCGCGCTGGCCGACACCCAGGCCGCGGACCTGCTGGGTGGGCACTATTATCATTATCCCAAGGTACGCACCGCAACCCATCCCGGCGGCGAGATCCGGGGCCAGGTCATTCGTTTTGACCAGCTATGACTCTCGCATTGATCGTCGCACGTACTTTCGGAAAGCCGGGCGCACAAGCCCGGCTTTTTTACGCGCATAGCGGCCATCTCGGGGCTTGTTGGGGCCTCTCGTTCGTTCAGGATGAACGACGACACCATGCAGGACGACCTCGAGGCTCGCATCGCGGCGGTCATGGGATCTGACCAGGCCCGCTCGCGCAGGCTCCCGTTATCGCCACCGCGCTGACACCGTGGAATGCGGCCATCGATATCAAATTCGTAGGCCGTCGGTTCAATCGTGCATCGGCCGGGGCATATTTGAATTCGCTACTGTACGACGCCCGAAGAAGCAGCGAAGCTCGTCGATACATCGGCACATGCATTCAGACGGAGGCACGAGGATGGATTTTGCCGGTGGCCAACCCGGCGCGTGGAAATTGCCTTCGCAAGCCGAACCCCAGCAAACAACCGATCCAAAGCTTGCCGATTCCTTGATGAACGCCATGAGACACCTCACACGCCACATTACACCAAGAAGAACACCGCCCGAAACGCTCGCGAGTCGCTAGGCGGGATCACGCTTTTCCACAATGAATGCGTAGGTGAAGATCGCAGTAAAGTGATACCGGTGCTCTGCGAGACTGACATGCACCATAGCTGATCAGGCCAAACCTCCCGACCTGACGGCTTCCGAGATGAACCACCATCTCTCACAGCTAGTTGACATGCTAAGCACTGCGCGTGAGAATTAGCTGTTAGAGCTCAATGGAGGCATCATGGCCAAGAAAGCATCGAAGCGTCGCGAATGGACCAAACAGGATATTCAAGAGCTGAAGGCGATGGCGAAGTCGAAAACTCCCGCCCCGAAGATCGCCAAGTCACTCAAGCGGTCGCTCGGAGCGACGCGGCAAAAGGCATTCAGCCTGGGTGTTTCGCTAGACTCTCGCTGACGGCGGAAAGCAGCATCGCGAAGGCCCTCGGTTTGCCGAGGGCTTTTTTCTTTGCGTGCCGAATCGGACGCCCTACTTGCACCGACCGTCCAACGACACGAGGGCAGCAGTAATCTCATCGAAGGAAGCTTCGCCAGAACTCTCGTCCGCCTGGTCAAGCCCCTGCATCAGCGTGAGGTAGTCGGGGCCAAGCCGGTGCGTCAAATCGTCCGCCAAAAGGCCGAGCTTTTGCACCGTCTTTTCGTCGGCCTGCACCATCTGCTGATTGAGCTTGGACAAATCGCAATAGGCCTGCATCTTCGTCTTGTCGCCGCTGATCATTTGGACGGCCCTTTGAACGTCGGCCTTGGTCAGCTTCGGCGCATTTGCAGGGGGGCGGTCCGTCGGGGCTTGTCCAAACGCCGGCATCGCAGCGACAACCGAGATGGCGACGATTTGCTTCAGGTTCATGAACCGCTCCTCCTTGGATAGGGATTTGGAGATGTGACCGCACCGCAGACCCGGTGCCCCGCCCCCCCCCATGTTCGATTACCCTTTGAATGCCGGCCCTTTAGCACCGCACGATATTTATTGGGCGCTCCCGGCCATCGTCTGAAGGAACCGTCACGGTTTGCGAACGGCATCCCGTTCGATCGATCGCAACCGTATTGACGCCGTCCGGAATAGCCCCAGTGACGAGCTCCGGATCGGCGGACGCGGGCTGATCAGACGCATCGATATAATCTGACGGTTCATAGTCATATGCGAAGGAGCCATCCGGCCCAGTGGGCGGGATGCCAAAGCCGAATTGGTGTCGATGCAGCCGCGATCGTAAGGCGCGCCGAGATGCTTGCATTGGTGGTCGCAGGGCCGATGGGCGATAGCCCGAGGAAACCGGCAAGGGCCTGCCGTAGCCCGATCGACCGAAGGTCTCGTTCGGGGCAAACGTCAACCCTAAGCTAACAATCAGCGCAAGACCGGCCGCACCCACTCGACTGACCATCCGACGTTCCACTTCGTACGATGTTCAGCCGCATCAAATCTTGACTAGCCCAGGCTCTGGGCGTCCACCAGCTCATAGTTAATTATTAGTTAACGCCTGGATGGGGGCGATTTTCGCCGGGAGTTACAGCGTCGACGCTCGTGATGTGGGCGCATATGGACCATCGGCCAAAAAACGGCGGTTCAATCGATCGAACGCGTTGCACAAGACCTATAGCCGGTCGAAATCGAGGCGGCGCGCCGTTCTGACGCAGCTCGATTGCGGGGAGCCAAGAACAAAACGCGGCGATTTGTTGTCGACCCCGGGATGGAGTCGAACATGACGGCATCCCGCTTTCCGAGCACCTCGAAGGCGACGGCGACGCGATGTGTTCGGGCACGCGTGCAAACTCGGGTTTGCGTCGTCCGTCCGCCTTGGCGCTCGATGATGCGATACACGATCGCCAGGCCAACGCCGGTGCCTTCGAGATCCTCCTCCACGTGATGCAACCTTTGAGGCACGCCGAAGACCCCGTCGGCATAGTGCATATCAAAGCCGACGCCATTCTGTTGCGATAACGCAAATGGTCGAGGCATCGTCTGAGGTAAGATATATTATGGCTGCTTTTATTTATCGCTGTCCTAGAACGGGCTTGAACGTGCAGGGATGGCTCGCTGATGACCCGTCCGAGAGCAAAGGGGAGACGTTTGAGACCGTGTCGTGTGTGGCTTGTATGCAGTTGCATCTCGTAAGTAGATCAAGCGGAAGGGTATTGGGCGGCGACGAATAGCCGTTGAGCCAAATCAATGCATCGTTCCCGGGAATGCATCCAAGGTGTCGCATAGAGGGGCGTTGGCGATGGCTCGCTATTATTTCCACATCAGGTCAGGCGCCGATTTCGTCAGGGACGAGCAAGGCGTCGATCTTGCGGGCCCCGATCACGCCCGTGCGGAAGCTCTTCAATCGGCGCGGGAGCTGTGTGCCCAAGCCATCAAGAGGGGTCGAGACCTGTGCGCCGATGAATTCGTCATTGTCGATGACCAAGGCAGCCAGCCTATCCTGGTGTCATTGGCTGAAGCGCTGCCCGCGCGGCTCCGCAATCAAGCAAGCTGAGGGCAGGATCTGCCGACGCGGCAGGCGCTCGTAGGGCACGACCGACCTTTTGCGGCGGGGGGCCGCAAAATTTCCGCCGATCGGCGTCGGCCGTCTCCGAAATTGATCCTGGATCGCACGGCCTGCTCCAAGTGCTCGGCACCTACGGTGAGGCGCGTCTTCGCCGACGTGAGTCGGAACACCTAGTCGGCAAGCAAGTTAACCTACCGGGTGTATTCCTGCTAGGTTGCAGCGATATGCTCGTTTCGTTGCGGCGCGTGCCGCAAGGCCAGCAACGAAGGATGCCGAGATCGCGTGACCGATCAAATCGCCTCTGACGAGATCATGCGCCTGGCTGTTGAAGCCAGCCCGAGCGGCATGATCATGACCGACGAGCGCGGCACGATCGTGCTGATAAACGCTGAGGCGGAACGGCTGTTTGGTTACGCGCGGGAAGATCTGTACGGACAGTCCATCGACATTCTGGTTCCGCCACAGATCCGCGCCAGCCATGCCAAGCTTCGCGAGGATTTCTCGGCGCAGCCGCAAGCACGCCCGATGGGCGTCGGTCGCGATCTCTATGGCGTGCGCAAGGACGGAACCCAGATTCCGGTCGAGATAGGGCTCAATCCAATCCGTACCAAGCGCGGATTGATGATCTTGAGCGCTATCACCGACATCACCGAGCGCAAGCTCGCCGATGAGCGGTTTCGGCTCGTCGTTGAAGCCTGCCCGAGCGGCATGATCATGACCGACGCGGGCGGGAAGATCGTGCTCGTCAATGCCGAGGCCGAGCGGCTGTTCGGTTACGGCCGCGAGGAACTGTACGGCAAGTCGATCGATGTTCTCGTGCCGAAGTCGGTGCGCTTCGCCCACATGAAGCACCGGGAGGATTTTCTGCGGGCCCCGGAGGCCCGCCGCATGGGTGTCGGTCGCGACCTCTATGGCGTGCGCAAGAACGGGACGCAGATCCCGGTCGAGATCGGGCTCAATCCGATCAACACCGGCGACGGGCTGATGATACTGAGCGCGATCACGGACATCACCGAGCGCAAGCGGTCCATCCAATCTCTCGCCGCACGCACCGACGAGTTGCAGCGCTCGAATGCCGATCTGGAGCAGTTCGCATATGTCGCGTCACACGACCTGCAGGAGCCGTTGCGCGTAGTGTCGATGTACACTGAGCTTCTCGCCGAGCACCTCAACGGGAGCCTGGACGAGAAAGCCAAGAAGTACATGCGCTACTCGGTCGATGGTGCCAGGCACATGCAGCGCCTCATCAAGGATCTGCTCGCCTATGCTCGCGTCGGCTCGCAGGGAAGCGTGCCAGTGCCGATCAATTCGGATTCCGTAGTCCAGAGCGTGCTCGACACTCTGAAGCCGGCGATCGACGAGGCCGGAGCGACCATCGTCTGCGACCCGCTGCCGATCGTGAGCGCGGATACGGCACAACTCGCGCAGGTGTTTCAGAACCTGATCGGGAATGCGTTGAAGTTTCGCGGCGAACACGCGCCGCATATTCACATCGGTGCCGAGCATAGTGACGGAAAATGGGTTTTCCGCGTCAAGGACAACGGCATCGGTATCGACAAGGAATATTCTGACCGATTGTTTCAAATGTTCCAGCGTCTGCATGAGCGCGGCCGTTATGAGGGTAGCGGCATCGGGCTCGCCATCGCCAAGAAAATCGTCGAGCGGCATGGCGGGCGCATCTGGTTCGACTCCGAGCCGGAAGACGGAGCCACGTTCTACTTCACAATGCCCGCCATCGAAGGACAGCCGGAATGACCGACACAATCCATGTTCTGCTCGTCGAGGACAATGAGGCGGACGTCGATCTGACGCGCGCGATGCTCGAATCGGCTAGGTTCGATATCAAGTTGTCGGTGGCCAAGGATGGCATCGACGCCATCGACTTTCTCAACGGCGTGGGAAGCTGGTCGGAGCCGGGGCATCCGACGCTTATTGTGCTCGACCTCAACCTGCCTCGCAAGGATGGCCGCCAGGTGCTCAGCGTCCTCAAGAGCGAGGATCGGTTTCGACGCATTCCGATCGTCGTGCTTTCCTCATCTGACTCCGAGAAGGATATTACGAACTGTTATCATGTTGGCGCCAACTGCTATCTGGTCAAGCCATCCGACTTGAGCTCTTACCGCGTCCTGCTGCACATGCTTGAAGAATTCTGGTTGGGCGCGGCAAGCTTGCCACGACGCGAAGGCCACTCGGATGCGACGGGCATAGGCTACGGGCACTAGCCCGACCAATTGCACAGCACATCGCATGGATGCCCTACCGTGAAGCTGCCGTCCGTCCGCCGCCTTGCTCGGCGACGGCATCACGGTCATCGATCGCGCATTGCAAGGACGCACCTCTGCACCGATTGGACGAGCATCTCCTAAAGCCGCGAGGCCCGGAATAAGTCCCCGGTGACTTTGAGCGCGCGCCTCCGATGGCTACCGAATGCCATTCTTCCATTAGGCGGCACGGACGGTCGTGAGGAATTTTCTCGACCTCGACCTTCAGGTGATTGCTGTCCTTCGATAGCGATCGCGCCGAGGCGAGCACTTGCGAGGATCCCGATCCCGTTTCGTTGGCGCCTCGGCTCACGTCGGTGATCTTGTTCGCGACCTGGGTGGTGCCCTTCGCGGCCTCCTGTACGTTGCGGGAAATCTCTTGCGTGGCGGCTCCTTGCTCCTCGACCGCCGCCGCGATCGCTCCGGCGATCTCGGAGATGCGGCCGATAGTGCTGCCGAGAGGCGCCGCTACCGGAGCACCCTCTTGTGCGGGACTTTTAGTCCAAGAAGGTCCCGCAAGACCTGTTTCGTTCCCGTTGCGAGAACAAAAGCCGGACGCCGTCCGATGCAAGAAACCTGCGTAATATAAAAAGCTTTTGGCTGTTAACGCTGGCGACCCCGGGAGGACTCGAACCTCCGACCAACAGCTTAGAAGGCTGCTGCTCTATCCACCTGAGCTACGGGGCCAAACGGGTTTGCGCTAAGAGCCTGTCGTCAACCGGACAACGGCTATTTTGCGCGGCTTGTCGCACGCGCCGGTGCGGCCCGCAACCCCGGTCGGCGACCGCTTTTGCGAACCGGACAAGGCGGCATCCGACTGCCGATTCACATACGCGGAATTGTCCGCCGCCGCCAAACCGGACGAGGAATCGCGTCGGCGCCAAAGCGTCCCGGCGCTGACTCGATCGCCCTTTGCGCCCAGGGGCAGGAACGCTTGCTCACCTCAACTGGTCGGTGACCTTCGCGAGCCCGGCGAGCACGCACGGCTCGTCGACGCCGGGTGAGCCGGACAAGCCGACGCCGCCGATGACGTCGTCGCCGACCTTGATTGGCACGCCGCCCGGGATGGCAATGATGCTCGGCAAGGTCACTTGTTGGCGCACGACCGGATTGTTGTCTTCGAACTTCTTGGCATATTCGGTCGTCGTTTGCCGGAAGCTGCGCGCGGTGTAAGCCTTGCGGCGCGCATTCTCCATCGTGTGCGGGCTCGCATCGTCGCCGCGCAAAGCAACGATCGTTTCGCCGGCCCGATCCACGACAACGACCGAGACGTTGTAGCCGCGGCTCTTGCAATTCTCCAGCGCGCCCTCGGCGATGGTCTTGGCGATCGAATAGGATAAGTCCTTACGTAGGAGCAGTTGAGCGCCCGCGGGTGCGGCGATGGCGCAGATCAGCGCAATGAGGCTGAGGCGGTTGAGGGTTTTGGGCATCGACGCTCCTCCCGTCAGTCGGCGATAAAGAGACAGCATAGGGTATTTCAATGACACCTTGCCAGTCGCGCCCGTCGGGTCGGCGCGCCGCCGACAGCGGCGAGCCCGACCGCGCCGCAGGAGCCTTTTTTCGCAGGCCGGCGGGGATAGGTTAACACGAGTCTAATAATTGCTCGCGATGGTAGTAATAGTACAGATCGTACAATTAAAACCTTCTTAGCGCCGATGAATGATCCTCGACCCCACATAATACGGGATATTTGGGCGAGGCATCGCTGTGATCAAACAAGATGTGCAGTCGGCTTTTGTTCTGGACGACGAGCCGCAGATTGGCACATTCGTCTGCAAGGTCCTTGGCATGATCGGCATTTCCGCTCGGCAGTTCGTCAATCCCGTTCATTTTTTTACCGAGCTCAAATTATCCGTGCCTGAGCTTGTTGTTCTCGACCTGGCGCTTGGCCAGTCCGATGCGGTCGAAATCATCCGCCAGCTCGAAGTGATCAAATTCAAGGGGAGGGTGCTCCTCATGAGCGGCCGCGATCAAGCCACGCTGGAGGAGATCGAGCGGATCGGCAGAGCGCACGGGCTCACGATGGTGCCGCCCTTGCGGAAGCCGTTCCGTGCCGCGGACCTCAAGAACGTCTTGCAGGCGCCCTCGGCGTCGCCGGTCGACGAAGCTTCGGCCGCGGACGCACCCTCGCCGGAGCAAGGCCGCGATCTGAAAGTCGACCTGCAAGAGATGCTGCAAAATCACTGGTTGGAGTTGTGGTATCAGCCCAAGATCGACTTGACATCGCTCTCCGTCTGCGGCGCCGAGGCGCTGCTCCACGGGCGCCATCCGGCGCACGGCTTGCTCTTGCCGCGGCAGCTCCTGCCGCCGGCGGGGGATCCACTCTATTGGCCGCTATGGCAATTCGTCATCTCCAGCGCCATCGCGGACTGGGTGCTGTTTGCCGAACGAGGGATGTCGTCGCGCTTATCGGTCAATATCCCGGCATCGGTTCTCAATGCTCCCGGCTTCGTCACCTTGGTCCGAAAGCTGATGCCGAAGGATCCTCGGTTTCCGGGTCTCATCATCGAGATCACCGAGGACGAAATCATCCGCGATCCGGAATGGGTCAGGGAGGTCGCGGCCCAGCTCAAGCTCTGTAACGTTCGCCTCTCAATCGACGATTTCGGCTCCGCCTACGCATCGCTGTCGAGCATCACCGACCTGCTGTTCGCCGAGCTGAAGTTGCACCCCCAATTCGTCCTGAACTGCTCATCAAATCCGGTCAATCGTGGGGTATGTCAGACAGTGATCGACTTGGCCCATCGCATGCAGGTCACCGTGTGCGCCGCAGGCGTCGAGGGGGCTGAGGATCTTCGCTGCCTGATGAGTCTCGGCTGCGATATGGCGCAAGGCGTCTTCTTCGCCCGGCCGATGCCGAAAGAGCGGTTTGTGGAAACGATGCAGGCGCGGCGCGCCGGTGCCCCGGTGCGCCGCGCGCCGACCGGCACAGCGCAGGTCGCCAAGAACGCGTGAGGATGCGGCGGGTACGCTCAGCAGGATGGGCGTGGTTTGACCGCGGCGCCACGGACGTTGCGTCGCGCGCGCGGGCCCGGTGAATGCATCTTTGTCCGCTCGCATGCCGGAGCGGCAAAATCGTTTGCCGGGCCGGCGCAACTCGATAGGTCGGCACTGAGCGCCGCCGGCGGAGATGGTCCCGCACCTGCACTGGCGCTCCGGTTGCCGTTGCCGGCGCGACGCAGACCGACAGGCTTGATTGATCGACAGTGGATCTCGCGGAGCGCGCACGTGCTAAGGGGAAGATCGTTCTGGTTGCCCTTCGGCATCGCCGCCCTGTGCGTTTCCGTGGTGGTGCTGCTTTGGGCGGCGCTGATCTTCCAGTTCCATCGCTCGGAAGACGCCGCGCTCGATCAGGCGCGTAAGGATGCGAAAAACTTGGCGATGGCCTTCGGCGAGCACGTCGGGCGGACCATCGGCGCCATCGACCAGCTCATCCTCACCATCATCGCCGAGCGGATCAATCACCCGAACAATTACAGCCTTCCGACTTGGCTCGACAGCTCGCCGCTGCTTAAAGGGATGGCCCTGCAGGTCAGTGTGCTGGGACCGGATGGCGTCGCGAGATCTTCGAATCTCGGCATCAGCAGTGAGGTTGATATGTCGGATCGACCTCACTTCCGTCATCATCTTGATCCGTCCGCGCCGCAGCCCTACATCAGCGCTCCGGTCATGGGCCGGATCTCGCGGAAGTGGTCGATCCAGGTCACCCGACGCATCAACGAGGGCGACGGCAGCTTCGGCGGCGTGGTCGTCGTCTCGGTTGATCCTCTTTATTTTGTGCGGTTCTATGACAGCGTCGAGCTCGGCACGAGCGGCACGGTGCTGCTGGTTGGAGACGACGGGATCGTGCGTGCGCGCAGGCCCCTCGATGGCCGCGGACTCGGACAGGATATCGGCGATGGCGCCTTGCTTGCGCATTCGCGCGACGCCAAAGCAGGGGCGTATCTCGCACCCGGCAAGAGCGACGGCATTGAGCGTCTCTTCGGCTACATGAGCATCGCCGATTATCCGCTCTTGGTCAGCGTCGGCATCGGGACCAATGATATCCTTGCGTCCGTCCGTCGCGAGCGCCGAATTGGCCTCGCCTTGGGCGCGGCCCTAACACTGATACTCATAGGGCTCAGCTGGCTGCTCATTCGCGCGACCAATCGCCGCCGGTCGCGTGCCGACGAGCTGATCTGGCGACAGAAATTGCAGATGGACGCGGCGCTCAACAACATGTCGCAGGGCCTTGCTCTGTTCGATGGCGCGGCGCGACTCGTTCTCTGCAATCAGCGCTATATCGAGATGTACGGCCTTCCGCCCGGCGCGGTTAAGCCCGGCTGCACGCTGGCCGATATCTTGGCGCTGCGTCGACAGGCAGGTAATTTTGCGGACGATCCGGAGCAGTACTGCGCCGACGTCGTGTTCGTGATAGGCCGTGGAAGGCGGGTCCACCACATTGCCGAGACGGCGGACGGGCGGACTATCCAGATCGTCAACGATCCGGTTGCGGGCGGTGGTTGGGTCGCGACGCACGAGGACATCACGTCGCGGCAAAACGCGGAGAAGGCCTTGCGCGAGGCGCGCTTGGAAGCGGAGGCGGCCGAGCAGCACGCGCGATCTGCGCATGCCCGTCTGCTCGACGCCTTCGAGGTGGTGCCCGAGGGCTTGGTGCTGTTCGACGCCGATGACCGCTACGTGCTGTGGAATAGACGCTACGCCGAAATGTCAGCGGAAATGGGGGCCGAACCCTCGGCCGGCTTGCGCTTTGAGGACATTTTGCGCTCGAACCTCGCGCGGGGTCAGTTTGCGGATGCGGTCGGCCGCGAGGAGGAATGGATTGCCGAACGCCTGGCATTACATGGCCGGCCGCAAACCACCCTCGAGCAGCGGCTCCCCGACGGTCGCTGGGTCAAGATCCACGAGCGGCGTACCGCCGACGGCGGCAGCGTAAAAGTCCGCATCGACATCACCGAATTGAAGCAGCGCGAGGAATCGTTCCGGCTGTTGTTCGAAGGCAATCCGCTGCCGATGTGGGTCTACGATCGCGACAGCTTGCGCTTCCTCGACGTCAACGCCGCCGCGATCGTGCATTATGGCTACAGCCGCGCCGAGTTCCTGGCGATGACATTGCTCGACATCAGGCCGGCCGAGGATCGTGAACTGGTCCGCGCCTTGGCGGGCACGGGCCAAGGCGATTATCTCAGCGGCCGAACCTGGCGGCACCTGAAAGCGAGCGGTGAACGCATCGACGCCGCGGTATTCTCCCAGGCCCTGGTCTATCAAGGGGCATCCGCCTCGCTGGTAGCGATCGTCGATATCACCGAGCGAAAGAGCGTCGAGGATGAGCTTCGTCGCACCCGCGCTTTCCTCCACACGATCCTGGACAACATCCCGGCGACTGTGCTGGTTAAGAACGCCGGCGACCTGTGCTACGTTCTGGTCAACAAATCCGGTGAGAAATTATTGGGACTGCCGCGGGAGCAAATCCTCGGCAAGACGGCGCAGGACGTTCTGCCGCCCGACACCGCCGAGGGCGTGGGCCGCGAAGATCAGAAGATCTTGCAAACCCGACGCGCGTTATCGGCCCCCGAGCAGGTGATCCAGACGTCGGCTGGCTCGCGGATCGTGCGGGCAACCAAGGTTCCCATCCTGGATGACGATGGAGCAACGCAATTCGTGCTCACCGTGATCGATGATCTCACCGAGCGCAAGCAGATTGAACGCCAACTCCAACAGGCGCAGAAGATGGAGGCGGTCGGAAACCTCACCGGCGGCCTGGCGCACGACTTCAACAACCTGCTGATGATCATCATCGGTAATCTTGATCTGTTGCAGGAGGAAGTGACGGGCAACTCGGCTGCCGCCGAGATGGTGCAAACGACCTTGGATGCAAGTTTGCGCGGCGCCGAGCTGACGCGCCAGCTACTGGCATTTTCGCGCCGCCAACCGCTGCAGCCGAAAATCGTCGAGCTCGAAGAGCTTGTCGGTGATACCGTCCGGCTCCTTACCCGCACGCTTGGCGAAGACATCCGCGTCGAGCTCGACACCGGCAGCGCACTGCCGCCGGTACGGGTCGACGCGGCACAATTGGAGGCGGCGCTCGTCAACATGGCGATCAACGCGCGGGATGCGATGCCGCGCGGGGGCACGCTGCGCATCGCGATCGAGCCGGCGGCGTTCGGCGCTGAGGATGCGGCGAGCTATCCGGAGATCGCTCCCGGCCAGTACACGGTCATTTCCATCTCCGATACCGGGGAGGGCATGTCGCCTGAAGTCTTGGCGCGCGTCTTCGAGCCGTTTTTTACGACCAAGAGTCCCGGCGAGGGCACCGGGCTCGGGCTCAGCATGGTCTACGGGTTCATGAAGCAATCCGGCGGACACGTCACCGTCTACAGTGAAGTCGGCAGAGGCACCACGTTCAGGCTGTACCTTCCCTCGGCGTTGCCGGCGAGCGGCCATGCGAGCACCGTGGCGGCGGCGCCCATGCCGCCGGCGGCGGGCGGAGAAGTGATCCTGGCGGTCGATGACAATCCGGACGTGCGCACGACCGTTACCCGCCATCTGCGGGATCTCGGTTATCAGGTGATCACGGCGGACGGCGCGGACGGGGCCTTGGATACGATCAAGAGCTCCTCGCGGATTGATTTGTTGTTCACCGACGTGGTGATGCCCGGCGGCATGGACGGCAAGGCGCTCGCAGACGTGGCGCGCAAAGTGCGCCCAGACTTGAAAGTCCTATTCACCTCGGGCTTTCCGGGGACGTCCATCGGTGATGCCGTCCAATTCGACGGCGGCGAAGCGTTTCTCAGCAAGCCGTACCGCAAGCATGACCTGGCGCGGAAGGTGCGGGAAGTGCTGGAGGCGTCCTGACTGGTGATTGCGGGGGCAGTAATAATACGCATTATACCATTAAAGCGTTCTTAGCGCCGGTGAACCATCTTCGACCGGCATGGCACGCGCCAGCGGATCGGCACGATCGAACCACGGCTCTGCGCCCGCTGCGTGATGCGCGCCGACGGGTTGAAATCTCTTTCGTCCCCTTGCGCAACGGATCAGAAGAATGGATTTCGCGACCCCGTCGAACTCGTTGGGCCATGGCGCGGCCGGCGGCCGCGAGCCCGCCAGTCAGGTTGCCGACGCAGCACAGCGCGGCGAGGCGGTCCAACGCGCGCCCGGCACTCCGATCAAGCTCATCGTCTTCGGCGGCGCCGTGCTGATTGCCGCCCTGTCGATCGGGACCGCCTGGTTCGTGCTCAACACGCGTGCGCGCGCCTTGGCCGATGCTGAACGTGAGCTCAGCAACGTTGCTTTGGTCCTTACCGAAGAGATCGACCGGTCATTTCAATCATTGACGCTCGTGCAAGCAAGCGTCATCGATGGCATGCAATCACTGGGCCTGCGCTCGAGCGCGGACTTCGAGCGTCAAATGTCGGGCCGCGATGTCCACCTGATGCTCAAGCACAAGATCAGCGGCTTGCCCCATATCGGAGCGCTGGCGCTGATCAACGCCGATGGACGGGTGTTCAGTTCGACGCGCCAATGGCCGATGCCGGACATAAGCGCCGCCGGCCAGAGCTTTTTCAAGACGCTGAAGGCCGACCGAGATCGGGAATGGATTTTGAGCGAGCCGGTGCACAATAGAACGGCGGATGGCACTTGGACGATATATCTCAGCCGCAAGTTCACGGCGCCCAACGGCGACCTCCTCGGCATCGTCTCGGGCGGGATGGAGCTTAAGTATTTTGAAGAGTTCTTCAGCTCTATCACGCTGGGAAAGAGTGCGTCGATCTCTCTGTTTCGCGATGACGGCGTGTTGCTGGTGCGCTACCCGCAGATCGACGCCGCTGTTGGCGAGCCGTTCACGGAGGTCATTGAGCCGCTGAAAAGCCGCGGACATATTACGCTCCGCTTGAGCGGACAATTGAGCGGCGAGGATCGCATTGTAGCGGCCCAACGTGTCGCGCATTTCCCGTTGCTGGTCGTGGCCGGCACCAGCGTGCCCGCCGTGCTTGCCGATTGGCGCAACCAATCGAGGTTTTTGGTCGGGGCGGCCGCGCTGGTCGATGGCGCGGCGGCCATCATCATTTTTCAGATCGTTACGCGGTTGCGGCGGGGACGCAACGAGTCGGAGCGGCGTTTGCTGGAAAAAACCACGCAGCTTGACACGGCGCTCAACAACATGTCGCAGGGCCTGGCCTTGTTCGGCGAATCGGCAAGGCTCGTTCTGTACAATAGGCGCTATGTCGAGATGAACGGCCTTTCAGCGGCAGAGATCCGGCCCGGTTGGACGCTGCTTGACGTGCTGCAGGCGAGCCAGCGCGCCGGCAATTTCTTAGGCAGCCCGCCGCAACACTATTCCGACGTGCTGGCGGCCATCAAACGCGGAGAGATTTACAGAGCGGTTCGGGAAACGGCAGGCGGCCGGTTCGTTCAAGTGATCAATCAGCCGCTGTCCGGCGGCGGCTGGGTCTCCACCCATGAAGATATCACGGAGCGCCGGAGCGCCGAAAAAGAGCGCGATCGTAGCCGGGAATTCCTGGATCTGATCATCCAAAATGTGCCGGCCGTCATTATCGTGAAGAATGCGGATGATTTACGCTACGTGCTTGTCAATCGCGCCGGCGAGAGACTTTGGGGCATGCCCAAGGCGGATCTGATCGGGAAGACGGCGCGGGAACTCTTCCCAGAATCGACCGCCGCGACAATCGCGGCCCACGATCGGATAGTTCTACAAAATCGGCAAAAGTTTTTCGACGAGCATATGATTCAAACCGCGGCCGGGCCGCGCATCGTGAAGGCAACACGGCTATCCATTCCGCTCGAGGGCGAGCCGCAGTTTCTTCTGACGGTCCTGGAAGATGTGACCGAACGAAGGCAGATCGAACGTGAGCTGCAGCAAGCGATGAAGATGGAAGCGGTCGGCAGGCTGACCGGCGGCATGGCGCACGATTTCAACAATCTCCTGCTGATCATCATCGGCAACCTCGATCTGCTGCAGGAAGAAGTGGCCGGAAACGCGACGGCGATGGAGGAGGTGCAAGCCATTCTTCAAGCGAGCCTGCGCGGGGCCGAATTGACGCGCCAGATGTTGGCGTTCTCGCGCCGCCAGCCACTGCAGCCGAAGCTCGTCGGCATCAACGAGCTCGTCGGCAACGCCGCACGGCTGCTGGCCCGCACATTGGGTGAGAACATCGATATTTCGGTGCATACCACCGCCGACTTGCCGTCGGTTCTGGTCGATGAGGCGCAACTGGAGGCGGCGCTGGTGAATATCGCGATCAATGCGCGCGATGCCATGCCGACCGGAGGCAGGCTAACGATCGAAACCAAGAAAATGCAGTTCGACGCCGACGAGCTGGTGAGCGCAGAAGGGCTCGCACCGGGCAGCTACATCGTGGTCGTCATCACCGATACCGGTACCGGCATGCCTCCCGACGTCTTGGCGCGAATCTTCGAGCCGTTCTTCACCACCAAAAAGCCCGGTGAAGGGACTGGGCTGGGCCTGAGCATGGTTTATGGCTTCATCAAGCAGTCCGGAGGCCATGTCAGGGCCTACAGCGAGGTCGGCAGAGGTACATCCTTCAAGCTCTATTTGCCGCAGGCCGCGGCGAGCGCCCGCGAGGCTCCGATTGTGCGGGCGCAGGAGGTGCGCAAGGCGAGCGGCGAGGAGGTCATCCTTGCCGTGGATGACAATCCGGACGTCCGTCGAACGGTCGGCAACCATTTGCGCGATTTGGGCTATCAGGTGGTCACCGCCGAAAATGCCGAGAAGGCGCTGCAGACGATTGCCGATCCGGGCAAGATCGATCTTCTGTTCACGGACGTGGTTATGCCGGGGGGGATGAACGGCAAGCAACTCGCCCTTGAGGCCCGTAAACAGCGGCCGGACCTGAAGGTCTTGTTCACGTCGGGATTTCCGGGCACCTCGCTGAGCAATAACCTCGATCTCGATTCCGGCGATGCGCTGCTCTGCAAGCCTTACCGCAAGCATGAGCTGGCGCAGCGCGTGCGCGAGGTCTTGGACGGGGCCTGACCCGGCAAATTTTCCAGCCTCTTGCGCCGACCGTACAGAATCGCGGGGTGGCGGACGACCGACAATTCAAAGCGCGCGGGCGCTGCAATCGAAAGCGCATTATCGGTTTCCATTGTCATTGCGAGCGCAGCGAAGCAATCTCGGGTATGCGGCACGAGATTGTCGCGGGCGCGCCGAAGTCGGGCGTTGCTGATCCAGTAGAAAATTCATGCCGGCATCTGTCAGCTTGACCATTCATTTTTGCCCGTTTCAAATCGTGTCGCCGGCACGCAGACGCGTCGGCTCGGCGAGCACGGATGTGAATGGGCATGGATGACGAACGTGGGAAGGGAGCGCCCCTGCGTCCCTGCTGTTTTTTCGCTGTTCTTTCAGCCACCTCTCCGGCGCCCGCGACGGTGCTCAACGGGTATTGCGTAGCTGATTACCGTGAGCGCCGGGGCTCTCGCTCGGCAGACGGTGGGTGTCACCAGGGGAATCGGGTGAAGAGATCATGCGGCAATGAGGGTTGCGAGGAAGTCGTCGTCCCACGCGGCGACTTTGCGTTTGAGGCGCAGAGAGTCTTTTCCTGGGGCTATTCGGATCAGATTGTGCG
>JBKQHQ010000088.1:0-61930 GCA_052148715.1 Xanthobacteraceae bacterium
GCGCTGCGAGCGACCTCCCCCACGAGGGGGGAGGTGAAGATTTTGCCGAGCGAGCTATTTGTAATAGCCTACGCCGCAGCTTTCATTCCCGACCCGGGTCACATAGGACTGCTTCGGCACCGGATCGGTGGTGCCGGGCTTCGGGAAATTATAGCTCACGGCGTTGACGACTCCCTCTTTTTGTGCCGCATCGAACACCTTCTGCCCCAAGGGCGATCCGTCCTTTTCTTTCAGCGCCCTAGTGTCGGTCCCGAGCAGGCTTTGATTCACATGCGCGGTGAATTTTCCCGTCGCCGAATCGAAACAGAACACGTAGAGATCGCGGTCGCGAAAACCGCCTTTCGGATCGTTGAACTTGGCGATGGCATCGGTTGGGTTGGCCTTGAGCGCGGTGATCGCCCGCTCGAGCATGAGCTTGGCCTCGCCCGACGTGCCGAATTCGCCGGCGGCCAAGACCCGCGACGCGCCGGCCGACAGCGCGATCGCCGCGACGGCGCAAGCCAGTATCACTTTTCGCATGATGTCCTCCCGAAATGATGCGCCGCCGCCCGAACCGGTCCGAGCGAGAACGCCGTTTGTTGTTCACGAATTGAATAACGCCCGATCCGAGCTAGCGTTCCCGGCCCGAGTCGGAAACACCCGACTTGGACTTGGGCCGCCATCCCCGGCGAGGGACG
The DNA here is from genome assembly GCA_052148715.1 of Xanthobacteraceae bacterium. Lineage (GTDB taxonomy): Bacteria > Pseudomonadota > Alphaproteobacteria > Rhizobiales > Xanthobacteraceae > JBKQHQ01. The sequence continues at coordinate 678 of JBKQHQ010000088.1, forward strand.
CAAGTTGACGGCTGATCAGAACGGCTTGTCGCCGCAGATCGTGACGCGATGGCCGTAGCGCTTGTTCGGATAGTAGTCCCAGAGCGCCTTGTGCTGAACGCAGCGGTTGTCCCAGAACGCAACGGAATTCGGTTGCCATCTAAAGCGCATGGATAGTTCCGGCGTCTCGATGCAACGATAGAGCATCTGCAGAATCGCGTCGCTCTCGTCCTTGCGAAGTCCGACAATGCGTGTCGTGAAATAGCGGTTGACGAAGAGGCACTTCTTCCGAGTGACCGGATGCGTCCGGACGACAGGATGCTCGGCGCGTGGAAAGGTCTTGCCGGCAGCGCCGATCGTGTACCGTTCGCGATAGACGTGCTCGCCTTCGTGGATCGCCGTCAAACCGTCGATCAGCTTTCTGATCGGCTCCGACAGGGTCTCATAGGCCAAATACATGTTGGCGAACAGCGTGTCGCCGCCACCATCCGGCGGCACCTCGGTCAGATACAGGATCGAGCCCATCGGCGGCTCGGGATCGCAGGACACGTCGGAATGCCAGTCCTCGCCGGCGACATGCTTAGACTTTTCGTCCGCCTGGACGACGAAGATTTCCGGGTGATCCGGAAGCGTGGCGGGAGCCGCCGGGTGCCGGTGCAGCTTGCCAAAGCGGCGGCCAAGATCCTCGTGTTGCCGCGCGTCGAGCTGCTGATCGCGAAAGAAGATGACCAGATTGTCCATCAGCGCGTCATGCACTTCTTGAAATTGCTGGTTGCCGAGCGGCCTGGACAGATCGACGCCAGAAATCTCGGCGCCGATGTTCGGCGTCCATTTGCGGACCTCGATGCTCTGGTATCCCATGCGTTTGCTCCCTGAGCTCGGATTTCCGATTCACCGATGTCAGTCCGGGGCCGTTGTAATCATGTTGAAATCATTATGTCTCCGCATCTGCCGCGTGTCATCCATAGCCTTGCGGCCCGGGCGTAACCCGCCCCTTCGTGCAGCGCGAAGCCACGCTGCAGAAGTCCCGAATTGTCATCCGGACCCGGGCGCATCAAGGTTGGACAATGCTTGGAGGTCCTGCGGCGCTTACGCTTGTGGCCCTGACCTTCGGCCTTGCCGGGGTGGTCAAGGGCGTGACCGGCATGGGGTTGCCGACGGTCGCCGTCGGGCTGCTCGGCCTGATGATGGCGCCGGTAGAGGCCGTGGCACTGCTCATCATCCCCTCGCTGGTCACGAACGTCTGGCAGTTCGTCGCCGGCGAGCACCGGCAGCTGATCCTGTTCCGGACGTGGCCGCTGCTGCTTGCGAGTTGCATCGCCACCTGGGCCGCGGCCGGCCTGTTGGCAGGAGGCAGCGCCCGACACGCCGCCACTGCGCTAGGGTTGGCCCTGACGATCTATGCCGGCATTGGCCTCGCCAATGTCCGAGTCTCGGTCTCCCGGCGCCTCGAGCCCTGGCTCTCACCGCTCATCGGGGCCGCAACCGGAGTGGTCGCCGGCGCGACCGGCGTATTCACCATCCCGGCCGTGCCTTACCTCCAGGCGCTGGGGCTCGAAAAAGAGGAATTGGTTCAAGCGCTGGGGCTTTCATTCACGGTCTCGACCGTGGCGCTGGCCGCCGGCTTGGCCAGCAACGGAGCCTTTCACGTCACGGCGGCGGGCGCGTCCATCCTTTGCACGGCCCCTGCCCTCGCCGGCATGTTCTTCGGCCAGTGGATTCGCGTCCGCGTCGACCCGGCAACGTTTCGTCTGCTGTTCTTGATCGGGCTGCTTATTCTCGGCGCCGACTTGGCGGTGCGCTCGGTGATCTGATAACGCGCGGCGGTTCACGCCGAGCGCGCAAGCGCCCCGTCGATCATGTCGACCGTGTTCTGCAGGCCATAGACGGCGACGAAGGAGCCGAAGCGCGGGCCCTTCTCCTGGCCGAGCAGCACCTGATAGAGCATGTTGAACCAGTCGAGCGAGACGCCCGGCTTGCCGTCCTTGGTCTTGATCTTGCCGCGGGTGTCGAGAAAAGGCTCGCGCCGGCCGACCTCGTAGACCACCTCCTGGATCTGCTCGGCGCTGGCGTCGGCCGGCAGTTGCGACAGCGCCTCGCGCAGGTCGATCAGGGCAGCACGCTCGGGCGCGCTCGGCGCGCGAAAGGTTTTTGCCGGCAGCACGAAATCGCGGAAGTAATGGATGGCGTAGCCGACCAGCGCATCGAGCCTGGGATGCGTCTCAGGCCTCAGGCCCGGCCAGTAGCGGCCGATAAAGCCCCACAGGGTCTCGGCGTTCTCGGCGTTCGAGGCCGAGACCAGATTGAGCAGCATCGTGAAGGAGACCGGGATATCGGGCGCCGCCGGGGAGCCGGAATGGATGTGCCAGACCGGATTGGCGAGGCGCTGCTTCCAGTCCTGCCGCCCATAGGCCTCGAGAAATTGCTGATACTCGTCGACGTGGCGCGGAATCACATCGAAGTAGAGCCGCTTCGCCGCCTTGGGCTCGCGATACATGAACAGCGACAGGCTTTCCTGGCTCGCATAGCGCAGCCATTCCTCGATCGTGAGGCCGTTCCCCTTCGACTTGGAGATTTTTTGCCCGCGCTCGTCGAGGAAGAGCTCGTAGTTGAACCCCTCGGGCGGCAGGCCACCGAGCGCGCGGCAGATCTCGCCCGAGAGCTTGACCGAGTCGATCAGATCCTTGCCGGCCATCTCATAGTCAACGCCGAGCGCAATCCAGCGCATCGCCCAGTCGGGCTTCCATTGCAGCTTGCAGCGACCGCCGGTCACCGGCACCGTGATGCGCTCGCGCGTTTCCGGATCGTCGTAGGTGATGGTTCCGGCCCGCGCATCATGCGCAACGATCGGCACCTGCAGCACGACGCCGGTGCGCTCGCAGACCGGCAGGAACGGCGAATAGGTCTGCGCGCGTTCCTCGCGCAGCGACGGCAGCATGATGGCCATCACGGCATCGAAGCGCTCGAGCACCTCGAGCAACGCCGCGTCGAAGCGTCCCGACGTGTAGCACTGCGTCGCCGACATGAATTCGTACTCGAACCCGAAGGCGTCGAGAAAACTGCGCAGCTGCGCATTGTTGTGCTCGCCGAAGCTCGGATGGGTGCCGAACGGGTCGGGCACGCGGGTGAGCGGCTTGCCGAGATGCGCGGCGACCAGGTCCTTGTTCGGGATATTGTCGGGGACCTTGCGCAGCCCGTCCATGTCGTCGGAAAAGGCGATCTGACGAGTCTTGATCCCGTCGCCCGTCAGCACGCGAAAGGCATGCCGCACCATGCTGGTGCGCGCGACCTCGGCGAACGTGCCGATATGCGGCAGACCCGAGGGACCGTAGCCGGTCTCGAAAATCACGACGTCCTTTGGTTTTTTCTGCAGCCGCGCGACGATCTTGCGCGCCTCCTCGAACGGCCAGGCGGAAGAATTTTCGGCAAGCGCGCGCAGATCGTCCACGACGGCGTCTCTCCAGACGCGGAACCCCGCGTGGTCGCGGTCTTAGGAAGCGCTTGCGCCTGCGTCAAATGCGAGCGCACGCACTCTCAGACGCTGCTAAAATGGGCTGATGGGGAAATAGCGCAGCCAAAGGTCGGTGAACTTTCCCTTTTCCCAGATGCGAAAAAGCGCCCAATTGACGCCCTGCCGCAACAATTCGTTGCCGCGGCGCACGGCGATGCCGACACCCTCGCCGAAATACCGGCTTTCCAGATAAGGGCCGCCGCGAAAGACGCAGCAATTGCCGGAATCGGTGCCGTTGAGCCAGAAGGCGAGCGAGATGCCGTCGCCGAACAGGAGGTCGACCTCGCCGCGGCGCAGCGCCGCCCGCGCGGCATCGATGTCCGCATAGGGGCGCACCTCCGCCTCGGTGAACAAGGTCTTCAGTTAGGCCTCATGCGCGGTGCCGGCGACCACCGCAACCGTCTTGCCTTCGAGGAATTCCGGCCCAAAATCATCGACGGTCGAGCCGCGCCGGGCGACGAAGCGGGCCGGCGTGCGGTAATACGGCTCGCTGAAATCGACGCGCCGACGCGTGTCCGCGTTGGCGCCGAGCGAGGCGATCACCGCATCGCCGCGATTCTCGGACAGGGCGTCGATCAAGGTATCAAAGCGGCGAGCCTGGATGGTGCAATTGACCTTGATCTCCTCACAGATCATGCGGGCGAGGTCGACGTTGAATCCGGCGGGGTTGCCGTCGCCGCCGACATAGTTGAAGGGCGGGTAGTCGTTCTCGGTGAGGAAGCGGATCCCGCTGATACGCGTGAGATCCGGCCGGTCGGGGCGGCGGCGCGGGTCCCAGAAGCCGGGCACGTTCACCGTCAAGGACGCCACGTTCAACGGCGCGGCTTGGGGAGCAGCCTGCGGCGCTTGCGCCAAGGCCCCGCCGAAGAGCGCCAGCGCGCCGACGCCGAACACGCCCGAGGCAAACGTCATCACCAACAATGCCGGCCGCACGCGTGCCCTCGAAATCCGTTTCGATCGCAGAAAAACGTCAGAGATAGCGGCGCAAATCGGCGGCGAGCTCGTCCGATTTGCGCTTGAGATTGAACGGAGCCACGAACCGTCCGTCCTTGTCCATCAGGTAGACGATGGCCGTGTGATCCATGGTGTAGTCGCCGCCATCGAGCGGCACTTTCTTGGCGTAAACGCGATACTCCTTCAAGATCGCCGCAATCGCCGCCGGATCGCCGGTCAGGCCGCGCAGGCGCGGATTGAAGCTCGACAGATAGTCCTTGAGCGTCGGGGCCGTGTCGCGCTCCGGATCGACGGTTACAAACAGCGCGCCGACCCGGTCGGCATCCGGGCCGAGCTGGTTGAGCACCTCCGACACCTCGAACAACGTCGTCGGACACACGTCGGGACAGTGCGTGAAGCCGAAGAAGACGAGGGAGGGGTGCCCGAGCAGGTCCCGATCGGTGGTCGTCCGGCCGTTCTGATCGACCAACTGGAACGGGCCACCTATACTCGATTGGAATGCGCCGCCGGCAACGGCTGCTACATTGCGATTGGTGACGAGCAAGACCCCGCCAAAGCATAGCGCGAGGCCCGCCAGGAAGGCGGAGCCAAGAACGAGGGCGCGGGCGGTTGGTGCCGTCATGCGAGCTTCCTTGAAAGCTTCATTCGAGCTTCCTCGCGGGGTCGCTTCGCTAAAGGCACGCAGCAAGCCCGGCAACGATCATCTCGTAGAAGACGGCGCCGCCGTAGTGCGCCCATAAAAACCCCGTGCCGGCAAGCAGGGCTCCCAGCACCGCCGCGGCGAGCACCAACGGCACGCGCGACCCGCGCGTTGGGGCGGCGGACGCAGCTTCCAGCATTTTCTAGCTTCCAGCGAGCCGATCCATCATGGAACATAGGAAGAAATGACCGGCTCGGCAACGGCCGCACCCACGAAGGTCCTTCCGGACCACGGCCGATTGATCATTCCGCCGCTGCGCGGGTCGTATCGTTTGTGCCGGCCGCCGCCGCACTACTCGTGCCGCTCGCGCCGTTTGTGCCGTTCGCCGCTGCGCGGCTTGGTCCGTTCGTGCCGTTCGTGCCGCAGGTCGGATAGAGCGCCGCCAATTCACGGCCGCGCAGGAAGATCATGTGCCCGGTCAGGCCGCCCTGGTGGCTGATCCAGGTTCGGATCTCCGGCGGATACGTGGCCAAGAGGAACTTGGTGCCACTCTGACTGGGCACTTGCCGACCGCCAGCCCCGAATTCCCAGGCGGCATGAAACCCAAGCGATGCCCGTTGGGTCACGCAAATTCGATCCCGCGGAATGGCGCCGAGGACCATGGTGCACGCCGACGAGCAGGTGCCATCGATGACGATGCGCTCGCCGGCTGCCCGGAGAATGGCGAATTTATAGAGATAGTTGATGATCCTGCCGCCGCGATCCTGGGATATTCGCACCGTGGCGGACGCCGACGTCGCGCCGAGAACCCCGAGGAGGATCGCGGCAAGGACCGCACTGCCTTTCATTGGAATACCCCCGACGCTGGCCGTGAAGGCTTCTTGCACTAAAGGACGATTTGGCAGGAAAAAAGGTCGCCTTGTCCAGACTCAAAACTCCGGCCGCCGAAGAGGACCACGACACCGTGTTGCCGGGGCCACAGGCGGGAGTCCGGTTGCGCCGCCGATCAGTCGCGGTTGCGCAGCACCATGGGCAGGCCGCCCTTGGGCTTGAGGGTCACGCGGTGCAACGGCCAAACCGAATGGCCAGGCCTCAGCTCCAAGGTGAAGTTCTTGATGATGCGTGCCAGGACCAGGGTGGCCTCCTGCAGCGCAAATGCCGCGCCGATGCAGATGCGCGCACCGACGCCGAACGGCAGATAAGCGAATCGGTCGATTTTCGCCTCGGCGGCACCGAGGAAGCGATTAGGATCAAACAGGTCGGGCCGGTCCCACAACAGCCGATGGCGGTGCAGCACGTAGGGCGCGACCACGACGATCGTGCCACGCGCGATCCGCGTTCCGGCAAGCTCATCCGGCCCGATGGCGACGCGGCTGATGGCCACGATCGGTGGGTAGAGCCGCAACGCCTCGTCGATGACCGCCCGAGTCTCTACCAGGCGTTCGGCGAGGCCGTCAGGGGGCCCTCCCATCTCCCGATCCGCCTCGGCCGCAACCCGGTCGCGCCATTCGTCCGACTGCGAGAGCAGAAACAGCGACCAGGTGAGCGCATTCGCCGTCGTCTCCTGGCCGGCGGCGATGAAGGTCAGGATATTTGCCCGCAGCTCCGCCTCGCTGATGCCTCGTCCGGTCTCGGGGTCATGTGCCTCCAACAACAGCGTGAGAATGTCGCGCGGCACGCCCGCGGGGTTCGCCTGCAGATTCCGCCGCCGCGTCGCGATGATCGCGTCGACCGCCGCATCGAAGAAGCGCACCGTCGCCCCGGCCCGCACCCTTGTCAGCCGCGGCACGAAGTCCGGCAGGCCGAGCACGTCGCAGGGATCGATTCGGCCGATCGTGTCGAAATAGCTGGTCATGGCGCGACGGACCTCGTCGGGCCTGCGGCCGAGACCATCGGAGAAGATGGTGCGCTCGAGCACATCGATCGTCAGCGCGGTCATTTCCGCTGCCACATCGACGACACAGCCGTCGCCGAGGCCGCGCCAACGTTGCAAGAGCGCGTCGCCCGCCTGCACCATCGCCGGCGCAAAGCTCATCACCGTCTTGCGCGAGAACATCGGTGCGAGCGTGCGGCGCTGCAGGCGCCATTGCTCGCCCTCGACCGCGAGGAGACCCTTGCCGAGACCGCCGGCAAGAATGCGCTGCTGCAACGAATCTTTGCGGTAGTTGGCGGCATTCTCGACCAGGACGCGGCGTACGGCGCGTGGGTCGGAGACGACGGCGGCGCGCCCCATGAGCAGCTCGGCCGAAACGATCGGCGTTTCGAAATGCGCCTGTGTCCAGGCTTCGAGCGGGTTCTCCCACAACGCCTTGAGAAGACCGATGGCGCCATGCGCTTGCGCCCGCGGCACCGGCGCCGGCGGGCGGAAGCTGGCAAGCGTCTCGGTCGCTGTCATCACCATGGCAAGCTGGAAGCGCCCATCAATGTCGCCTAGCGGCGGCTGCCCCGACATTATCCCCAGCGGCTCAACCCAGCTGCGTCCGCTCAGTCGCTAAGGTACTCTAAGACTTCTAATAAACTCAAAGTCTCCTGTGGACAGCCTCGGCGCGGGCAGGCGCCGGCCTTGCGAATCAGTTTCCTGAGTCGTCTGGACAACACACAATCTTTCAAGATTGTTGCCGTCCGCAAGCGGCGTTGCTATGGATTCGGCCCTGGGGGGCGGAACGGAGTCTGCTGCGTTAGCGGCCGCAGTTCGCGGTTTTCACGGATTCGACCGAGCACAGCGAGCAGAGGTATGGCCTCTCCCCTGCGGCTGAGCCGCCGCACATTCCTGACAAGCGCCGCCGCGATCGGTGGCGGACTGGTCCTTGCTTTCAATATTCCGCTTGCGCCCGGACCGGCTGGGAGCAGCGGCGCGGCCGCCGCCGAGATCACCGCTTGGATCGTGATCCGGCCGGACGAGACCGTCATCATCCGGGTTGCGCGATCCGAAATGGGTCAGGGCGTGCTGACCGCGCTGCCGATGCTCATCGCCGAGGAGCTCGAATGCGACTGGGCCAAGGTGAAGCCTGAGCTCGCAACGCCGCAAGAGAATCTAAGACGCAAACGGGTTTGGGGCTCGATGTCGACCGGCGCCAGCCGATCGATCGCCAGCTCGCAAGAAGCATTGCGCACGGCGGGCGCGCTCGCGCGCGAGATGCTGATTGCCGCGGCAGGGGCGCGCTGGAGCGTGCCGGCCGGCGAATGCCGGGCCGCCAAGGGCGTCATCACCCATGCGCCGAGCGCCCGGACCTTGACGTTTGGCGAGGTTGCGCAAGCGGCGGCGCAGGTGACCCCTCCGGCCCACGTAGCGCTCAAGGAGCCGAAGGATTGGAAGCTGATCGGCACGCCGCAGCAGCGCTTCGACATTCCCGACAAGATCAACGGCGGAACCATCTTCGGCGCCGATGTGCGGATTCCCGACATGCTCTACGCGGCGATCCGCCAGTCGCCGGTGTTTGGAGGGACGTTGCAGTCGGTCGATGAGGCGGCGGTCCGCGGCATGGCGGGGGTTCGCCGTATCGTACGCCTGCCCGACGCGGTCGTGGTCGTCGCCGACGGCTGGTGGCAGGCGCAGCAGGCGGTCGCCGCGCTGCCGGTCACCTGGGATGACGAAGAAAACGAGAACGTGTCGAGCGACGATATCAGCGACCACCTGCGAGAGGGCTTGAGCGCGTCGGATGCGGGCATCGGACGTGCGGATGGCGATGTCGGCGCGGCGCTGGCACGGTCGGCCAGGCAGATCGGGGCGGACTATGCGGTTCCGTTTCTGGCCCATGCGACGATGGAGCCGCAAAACTGCACGGCGCACGTCACCGGCGATCGGGTGGAGATCTGGGTCCCGACGCAGGACGCAGAGGCGGCCCTTGCGACCGCCGCCGCGACCGCCGGTGTATCACCCGACAAGGTCGTGGTGCATCGAACGGCGCTCGGCGGCGGCTTTGGCCGGCGCGTGTCGATCCAAGATTTCGTGCAGCAGGCCGTGCTCGTCGCCAAGGAGGTCGGCCGCCCGGTGCAACTCCTGTGGACACGCGAAGAGGATATCCAGCACGACTTCTATCGGCCGGTCGCGATGGCGCGGTTCACCGCGGGCCTCGACGCGGCCGGGACCCCGCTCGCCTTGCGGGTGCGAATTTCAGGTCAATCGATCATCGCAACGGTTGCGCCGGAAATGATGAGCGCGAACTTCGACGCAAAATTCCTGGAAGGCTTCTTGGAGGACATGCCCTACGAGATTCCCAACTATCTCGTCGACTACGCGATGCGCAACAGCGCGGTGCCCGCCGGGCCCTGGCGCGGCGTCAACCAATCGCAGAACACCTTCTTCAAGGAGAGCTTCATCGACGAGATGGCGCACGCGGCGGGTGTCGATCCTTACCTTTTTCGCCGCCGCCTGCTGCGGAAGATGCCGAAATGCCTGGCGGTGCTCGACGCCGCCGCCAAGAAGGCCGGCTGGGGAATTTCAGCACCGCCCGGCGTCTTTCGCGGCATCGCGGTCAATCAAGCCAATGCGAGCTTTTGCGCGCAGGTGGTCGAAGCTTCGGTCGATCCCAACGGCGCGGTACGGGTGCATCGGGTGGTGTCGGCCATTGACTGCGGCCATGTGGTCGACCCGCGCGGCATCGAGCAGCAGACCGAGAGCGCGGTCGCCTTTGCGCTGACCGCCGCGCTATACGGCGCCATCGACATTCAGAACGGCCGGGTGAAGCAAAGCAATTTTCACGATTATCAGATGTTGAAAATGTCGGAGATGCCGCAGGTCGACACGGTCATCGTGCCGAGCGGCGATGGTTGGGGTGGCTGCGGTGAACCGCCCCTCGCCCCGCTCGCGCCGGCGCTGTGCAACGCCATCTTTGCGGCGACCGGCATCCGCGTGCGCACCTTGCCGTTAAAGGATCAGGATTTGCGCTCGGCGGCGCGTAAAGGACCCACGACGGACGGCCGGCAAGTGACGGCGAACGACGAGAATGAATGACGGTCTCGCACCGGGAAGCAGATTAGCTCGCCTTCCTCTTCCACAGCATCACGGCCTGCTGCGCAACGGCCGGGGCGATGCGGTTAAACTCTTCGCACGCCTGGGTTAGCGCGTTCTGCAAGGCGGCGCCCGGAGGCTCGCGCATCTCGAGCAGCGCCCGCACGGTTTGCCATTTGAAATTCCCCGCCTTGCACACCATCAGAAGCGGTTCGCGCCGCCGCTCATCGAGCAGGCTCTCGATGACCTCGGGCGGCACTTTACAGATCATCGCCAGAGCGCAGATCACTTCGACCGGCTTTCTGGCGGTCGCGTAGCCGAGCACGTCGGCCTCGGTTAGTCTGTTCGCGTGCCGCTCTGCAAGAACCTTGATCATGTGCGCGTAGGCCTGCGCCGCCGACTCGTTGCGCACGGCAGCCTTTGAGTTCTTTTCGACCGCGGCCTGGACGGCCGCGCGCCGCTGCGCAGGCGCCGTGGCGACGAGCATCTTGCGCACGGCCTCATCGGCACGCGCGACCAGGGCATTGACGTAAGCGGGTGTGATCTCGGCTCGCTGAACAAGCTTTTCCGCGGTCGGCGCATCGTTGGCGCCGATTTCGAGCAGAAGACGAAGGCCGGTCTCGGAGAACTCGGCGCCGGCATTGCCCGCGAGCACGCGCGCCACCTCGGCGAAGCGGTGCTTGAGCGCCGCATCGGTGACCGGGGTTTCCAAGTGCTTGCGCCTCGCAATAGCGAGCAAATGCTTTTCGTCCGTTGAGGCTGCAAGCTCTGCAAGCTCTGATGTCGTCAGGACTTCGGAATGGGCAAGCACCACGCCCGCCACCGCGATGTTCGGGTCGCCGGCAAGGCGCTGGACGACCTCGGATGGAGCCTTGGGCAAGGGCGCAAGCTTCTCCGCCAGCGCGACCAATGCGTCCGGTTCAATCGTCTCGATCAGATGGCCGATGATCCCGCCGAAGACCTCTACCAGCTCCTCGGGCAAACGATCGGCGACATCGACGAACACCTCGGTGAGGGCTCGCAATGTCTTCGCCCGCCTTTCCTTCGGCACGGATTCGATGGCCGTTTGCAATTCGTTAATCAGCGCCTGTTGTCCGCTCATGATCAATGCCACCCGCGCCCGAACGGAGCATAAACATCCGATACTCGTAAATAATAAATAAACTGTCGGCGCCTCAATCAGATCCAGCACCTGGGATACGAATTCGCTGATGGCGAGCGGTATTTGGCTCTTGGCACCACACGCGACAGCTTCAGCCCTGCGATTCACGGTTGCGGCCTTTGCCCGCCGCGCTTGCCCTTTTTAGCCGCGGTCGCCTCGGCGCGCAGCGTCGCCATCGCGGCGACTGAGGCTTCGTGGGCGCGCGTGAGAAAATCCAGCAGAAGTGCGAGTTCTTTGTCGTCATAAGCCGAGAGAGCCGACAATGCGGCATGCTCCATCGGCTTGAACAGCGGCACGACGCGGCGTTCAACCGCCGGTAAGGCCCGCACCAAAACCTTGCGGCGGTCGGCCGCGTCGTGCTCGCGCGTGGCAAATCCTGCCCGATCGAGCCGGTCGATCACGCCGGTGATCGCGCCGGTGGTCAGGCCGGTCGCCCGCGCGAGCTCGCCCGCCGTTACCGGGCCGCGCATGACGATGATATCGAGGCATTCGAGATCAGTGCTGTTGATGCCGAGGCGCTCGGCGACGGCCTGGCTGTACAGCACACCCTGACCGCTGGCATCGCGCATCGCGCGATTGAGCGCGGCCACCAATTCGTCTCGGCTCATCCGCCGTCTTGACATCGTCGGCCTATTATTTTAGACGATAAATATCTTAGACAATAAGTTATTTATCGATCAGCAAGGAAGGGCTCATGGATATCGCCTCGGCGCCGCGGAAGAAAGCGTACAAGGGCCTCGCGATGGAGGGAATGCTGGCGACCTGGTATGCGAAGAACACCGCCAAGGGCCTTGCTGAATTCGAGGCCTGCGCCGGGCGGATCGCCGCGCATCTGAGGCCGGAGAGCCGAGTGCTCGAAGTCGCGCCGGGACCGGGATATCTGGCGATCGCGCTCGCCAGGGTCGGGCATTACCGGATCGCCGGCCTCGACATCAGCCGATCTTTTGTCCGCATTGCCGCGGAAAACGCCGCAAGAGCCAAGGTCGAGGTCAAGTTCCAACACGGCGATGCCGCCGCAATCCCGTATCCGGCCGACACATTCGACTTCATCGTCTGCCGGGCGGCTTTCAAGAATTTCGGCGATCCGGTGGGCGCGTTAGGCGAGATGCACCGCGTGCTGCGGCCGGGCGGACAGACGCTCATCATCGACATGCGCAAAGATGCCTCGAACGAAGCGATCGACCGCCTCGTCGGCGAGATGAAGCTCGGGCGCATGAACGCACTCATCACCAGGGCCATCTTCAAATACGGCTTGCGGAAGAAAGCGTACTCCAAAGCTGATTTTCTGCGGATGGCGGCGGCGACACCCTTCCGCACTGCCGAAATCAGGGAGGAACCGATCGGCTTCGAAGTTTGGCTTCGCAAGTGATGCGGTCGAGCGGACCGGGCTTTGGGCCTCAGATGCGGCTGCGGCGAGCCGCCGGCAGCACGACTCGTGCGCCGGGCATGCATCCTCGCGGCGAGCGGCTATCCCGGGCACCGATTGAGGACTGACGTATAGGCCTTGTCCTGGTCCACCATGTCCAAGTTCTTGTCTTCCCGAAGCGTCAGCGTAATATCGCCGGAGAGAATAGCCCCGTTCTTGCTCTTGCAGGTGGCGCGAACCGAAATCGTGTTGCCGTCCTGCCGGCGGTCGCTGAGCGCACAGACTCCACCGCGATAGTCGATCTCGTCGGGTGTTATCTTCACCATCAGCGGCTTGGGGTCGGTTCCATCGCCATGGCAGGGCCTGTTCTGGACATAGGTACCGGAAAATTCGTCGCTCGCCAGCGCCGGATGGCCGGCCATGATTGCGAGCGCGCCGACGGCCATAAGGCATTTCCACGGCGGATTGCTGCGGCCTCGCCAAAAACTGAAACCATCGCCTCGCCGCATCGCGTCTTCGTTCGAAAACCCGGATTCCATGTTTGCTGAAAATGCTGCAGCCCGCATTGGATCTCCCTTCAACTTGCGCCCGTTGCCCGGCGTTCGATAGCTCATATGCACGTCAGTCGATCAATACAAGCCCAAACGAGTTCGCGGCAGCCGATCAATGCCGGAAGGCCCCATGCGGTTCCGATTTTTTTTACAAAAATCAGGAACTCACGCGCGCACGCAGCGCATGGTCGACCAAGGTCTTGCCAAGCGACCAGACGGCGCCGGGCACCCGGTGACTGCCGGCGATCACGCTGTCGAACGCGCGTTCAATCCAGGCGCAATCCTCGTCCGAGATAATCAGCGCCGGCAAGAGCTTGATCGTATGACTGGCGTGGCCGGCAACCTGGCTGAGAATCTGGTGCTCCTTGAACAGGGGTATCGTGATGAGCTGGCAGAACAACCCCTTGCTAGCCGTTTCCAGCGTGTGCCAGGACGCCTTCAGCTTGAGCGATTGCGGCGCGCCGAACTCGATGCCGATCATCAGCCCCTTGCCGCGAACGTCCACCAACAATTCGTAGCGCGCGATCATCTGCGCAAGCGCACGCATGAGGCGTTCGCCGGTTCGCTCCGCCTTCTGGATGAGCCTCTCTGCGGCCAGCACCTCGAGCGCCGCAATTCCAGCCGCCATGGCCAAGTCGCCTTTGGCGAAGGTCGAGCCGTGCACCACCGCCTTGTCCATACGGTTGAAGACTTTGTCGAAAATCTGTTTGCGCGTGAGAACGGCGCCGACCGGAACATGACCGCCGGACAGCGACTTCGCAATCAGCACCATATCCGGCTCGACATTCCAGTGCTCGACCGCGAGAAAGCGGCCGGTTCGTCCTAGCCCGGTCTGAATCTCGTCGGCAACGAACAGCGTACCATGGCGGCGGCACAGCTCGGCTGCATTTTGCAGATAATCGTCGGCCGGCATGTTGACGCCCTTGCCCTGGATCGGTTCGACGATGAAGGCTGCGGCCGTGCGCGCATGCAGCGCCCGTTCGAGTGCGGCAAGATCGTTGAATGGGATGCGCACACACTCGGGCAACAGTGGTGCAAACCCGTCGCGGAATATCGCGTCACCATTGAGCGACAGCGCTCCATAGGAAAGCCCGTGGAAGGCGTGCTCGCAATACACGATACCGGGCCGGCCGGTCGCGGCGCGAGCAAACTTGATCGCAGTCTCGACCGCTTCGGCGCCCGAATTGGCGAAAAACACCTTATCGAGATAGGGTACGTGCTGCAGCAGGCGCTCGGCGAGAACGCCCGCGAGCGGCGAGACATCCATCTGCACGAGGTTAGGCAACTCGGCGTCGAGAACGCTTTTCAACGCGTCGCGCACAACGGGATGGTTGCGGCCGATCGCGAACACGCCAAATCCGCTGAGCAAATCGAGGTAACGGGTTCCGTTGCGGTCGTAAAGGTATTGACCCTGGCCGCGACAAAATCCAACATCGTAGCCGATCGTCTTCAGAACCCGCACCATCTGCTCGTTGAGACGGCGGCTATGCAAGGCATACCGGTCGGCTTCGCGCTCGGCGTACAATGCGGCGATATCGTTGGTCATAGCGTGCTTGAACTCGCCCCTCGGTCGCCCGCTCCCGCGCCAACGCGGGAGGGCACGATCCCACCTTCGAATGATACCGAACTTTTCCCCGTGCCGTCGACTTATGTGCCGGCGCCCGATTAAGGACTTATCATGCGCGTTGCATTCGTGTTCGGCTGCGTCATGGCATTCGCGAGCAATCCGGCTTTCGCCGAGGACCCGACGGGGGACTGGCTCGTCGCCGAAGGGAATGCGCAAATCCACATCGAAAATTGCGGCAACGCCCTGTGGGGTTTCGTGGGGTGGGAAAAGGAACCGGGCGGGCGGGACACCGAGAACCCGGATCCGAGCAAACGCGACCGCCCCACCCTCGGGCTCCCGATCCTCCTAAACATGCAGGCCTCGGCCAGGAAGCCCGGCTGGTGGGATGGGGAGGTCTACAACGCGCAAAACGGCAAGACCTACACGTCGCATATTGCGCTCGAGGGGCCGGATAGCCTGAGGGGTGCGTTCTGCAGATCCTTTGCGGCGGCCAGACTTGGAGCCGAGTCAAGGCGCCAGACGCACCCGCCGCCGCAGTGCCGGCAAAGCCCGCTCCGGCCGCCAAGGCCGGCGCCGCCGGGACCACGGGCATCTCGACCAAAGGCGTTGCCAACAAGCCGGCAGCCGCGGCCAAGCCCGATTATTGCTCAAGCGTCGCGGATCTCGCGCGGGCGCCCCATTAGCACCGGTTGAAATAGAACGGCTGCGGCCAGCGTGGTGAGCAGCGATATGACGAGCAGTTTGCCCATGCTCGACGTCCCCGGGTGATTTGACAACCACAGGCTCCCGAACGCCGTCACGGTCGTGAGCGCGCTGAAGAAGACGGCGCGCGTGAGGCTTGATTGCAGCAGGTTCGTCTGCCCGCCACGCCAGGCCATGATGTAGTAGATCTTGAACGCGACGCCGATGCCGAGCAGAAGCGGAAGCGCGATGATGTTGGCAAAATTGAGCGGCAGGTCGATCAGGACACAGATTTCCAGCGTGACCACCCCCGCCAGCAACAGCGGTATCAGAGTCAACAGCACATCGCTGAACCGCCGCAACGTTATATACAGCAGGATCGCGATCGAGATCAGCGCCCAGGCGCCGGCTTGAATGAATGCGGACACGATGGTGCGCCCGGATTCCAGAATTGAGATCGGACCGCCGGTGGCGGTCGGCTCGACCGCCAGCACGGCGCGGGCAAACGAGCGGATGACCTCGTTGTCGTTCGGATCGCCCGTCGGCAGGACTTCTACGCGGGCCCGTCCGTCGGGCGCGACCCAATCGCTCCGGAGATCCGGCGGCAGCGTCTGCTCGCTCACCTCTTCAGGGTCGAGCGAGCCGCGCAATGTGTCGAGCGAGACCTTGAGCGGGGCGATCAGCACCGATTCCGCCTTCGTGCGCACGGCGGGCTCCGCCTTGGTCAACTGCCAAAGATCGCCGGAGAGGCGTTTGGCCGCCTGCGCGCCGGGCCCGGTCTGGGTGCCCGCCGCCTTGGTGAGCTCTTGCACCGACAAGTCGAGCGCCTCGATATTCTCCGCGTCCGTCGGCGCCTTCACCACAGGATCTTCGAAGTCCGGCAACAGCGTCTTGCCCATCTCACGAATGAGCACGAGCTTCTTGTCCTGGTCGCGTGGGACGAAGCTGTCGAGCGTCATGACGCGGGAAACTTCCGGAAGTTTGGATACTCGCTCGCCGGCCGCGCGGGCGGCGGCAAGCGAGGGTTCGAGCAGATCGATGGCACTGGTGCCGGTCGAGGGGTCGCGGCGCAGATCGAGATAGGTGGCGACCGATTCGACCTTCGGGCTGCGCAAGTTCATCGGGTTGAAATCAAAGCGGACGAAATAGAGCAGCGGCAGCCCGGCAATGACCACCGCGCCGGTCCCGATCAGTATCCCCATCCGATGCCGCTCCATGAAGCGATCGACCGGGGCGAGCCACGTGAAGCCCAGCGGCTCGCGCTCGCCCGCCGGGTTCAGGATCTTGAGCAGCGCCGGCAGAACCGTGATGCTCGTCAGATACGCGATGAGCATCCCGGCGCCGGCGATTTGACCAAGCTCAGAAACGCCGCGGTAATCGGTCGGCAAGAACGAAAGAAAACCGGCCGCGGTCGCGGCGGCGGCGAGCGAGAGTGGGACGCCGACGCGCAGCGCGGTATTCGATAGCGCGCCGCGCAGGTCGTCGAGCTCGTAACGCTCGGCGCGGTAGCGCACGCTGAACTGGATGCCGAAGTCGACGCCGATGCCGACGAACAATACCGCGAACGCAATCGATATCAGATTGAGTGCGCCGACCATGATGAGACCGAGCGCAGCCGTCAAGGACAGGCCAACCACGAGCGTGAGGAAAACGGCAAGGATGATGCGTGCCGATCGCAGCGCGAGCCACAGGATGACCAGGACGATCACCACGGTGCCGATGCCATTGGCGACGGCGCCTTGCTGGAGAGTCCCGAATTCATCGTCGGCGATGGGAACGGGCCCGGTGAGCCGCAGCCGGGCCTGGTACTCCGAGCGCAGATTGAGATCCGTGGCGGCGGTGCGAATGGCGTCGGTAGCGGCCTTGCCCGGCTCGAGCGCGTTGAAATCGAGAACGGGACGAATTTCGATGAAGCGGCGCAGGTCGTTTCTGTCACTGGACTTGCTGCCCTTCACCAAATCCCGCCAGGAGAAGGCGGCCGGCTGCCCGGCGAGCACGCCCTCGAGGGCAGTGGAGAATTTCGAGAAAGTAGGCGCCGCATCGTCGAGGGCAAATTCCCCGCGTTGCACACCCATAAGCGCCAGCGATAACGCCTGGGTCAGCCCGCGCAGGCTGGGATCGGTCGCCAAGATCTGAATCAGCGGCTCCGCCTGGTCCATTTCATGAGCCGTATGCTCGACCTCCTCGGACGAGAGAAACAGCATACCGTTGCGAACAAAAAAGGGACTATCCTGGGTTTCACGAACCATACGGAATAGCTTCGGCTGGTCGGATAGGCGTTTGACGATCGCGGCGCTCGCCTCGCTTGCGAGCTCGGATGTCGGCGCGTCGACAACAGCAAGTATTAATTCGAGACGCTGAGGAAATGCTTTCTCGAAGGCGAGTTCTCGCTGCCTCCATGGCAGATCGGGCGAGATGAGCGTTCCAATATCAGTGTTAATTGCAAATTTCTTAGCGGTGTAATCAGCCGAAATCACCACCAAGATTGCTGCAATCGCGACGATGAGCCAAGAAAGGCGGGTACAACCATCGACGACAGCTTTGATCCAGAGCTTAAACATGCTTATACTTCAGTCCGTTTGAAGATTGATTGATCACGAGACCGTGAAAATCGAATGCACGGGGCTCGGCGTTGACGTGCGGAGCGGCTAACGATTATTCCCCCAACCGCCAAGCTAGCCGATTGTTGCGCAGAAGGCAGCTGGAATTAGGCGGCGGCGTGAGCCCCTGGCGAGTGTAGGACGGCTCGCCGGGAAATTCTAACAAGAAAGTTGTTACCATCATGACCGCACCTACACCATTGCTAGACAACATAAAAACGCCCGAAACCCTGCGGCTCGCGGAGGAGCGGCAGCTGCGCCAATTGGCGGATGAGCTGCGTGCCGAGACGATCAATGCCGTTGCGGTAACGGGCGGCCACTTGGGGGCCGGCCTTGGCGTCGTCGAGCTTACGGTTGCACTGCATTATCTCTTCGACACGCCGCGGGATCGCTTGGTCTGGGACGTGGGGCACCAAGCCTATCCGCACAAGATCCTGACCGAGCGCCGCGACCGGATTCGCACCCTGCGCCAAGGCGGCGGTCTGTCCGGCTTCACCAAGCGGGCGGAAAGCGAATACGACTGCTTCGGCGCGGCGCATTCGTCGACGTCGATCTCGGCCGCGTTGGGGATGGCGGTGGGGCGCGACCTCGCCGGGCAAACCCACAACGTCGTGTGCGTCATCGGCGACGGGGCAATGTCGGCCGGCATGGCCTACGAGGCCCTGAACAACGGCGGCGTGCTGAATTCGCGCCTCATCGTGATCCTCAACGACAACAACATGTCGATCGCGCCCCCGGTCGGCGCGATGTCGGCGTATCTGGCCCGATTGATCTCCAGCCGCACCTATCGCTCGCTGCGTGAAATGGGCAAACAATTTGCGCGGCGCTTGCCCAAGATCTTGGAGAACGGCGCTGCCCGAGCCGAAGAGCTCGCCCGCGGTTTCTGGACCGGAGGCACCTTGTTCGAAGAGCTCGGCTTTTATTATGTGGGGCCGATCGACGGGCATAACTTCGATCACCTTCTGCCGGTACTGCGCAACGTTCGCGATGCCCAAGAAGGACCCATCCTGGTCCACGTGGTGACCCAGAAAGGTAAGGGCTACGCACCCGCCGAAGCCTCAGAGGACAAGTACCACGGCGTCGTCAAGTTCGACGTCGCGAGCGGCAAGCAGGTCAAGGCCAAGACCAACGCTCCCTCCTACACTAAAGTCTTCGGCGAAACGCTGGTCAAGGAGGCCCGGAAAGACGACCGCATCATCGGCATCACCGCCGCGATGCCGTCCGGCACCGGTATCGATATCTTCGCCAAGGCATTCCCTGAGCGCACGTTCGACGTTGGAATAGCCGAGCAGCACGCAGTCACGTTCGCGGCCGGCTTGGCGTCCGAGGGCTTCAAGCCATTCGTGGCGATCTATTCGACCTTCCTGCAGCGCGCATACGATCAGATCGTGCATGATGTTGCATTGCAGCAGCTGCCGGTCCGGTTTGCCATCGATCGCGCAGGCCTGGTCGGGGCGGACGGCCCGACCCATGCGGGCTCATTCGACCTCGCCTATCTCGGCTGCTTGCCGGGCGTCGTGATCATGGCGGCTGCCGATGAAGCCGAGCTCGTCCATATGATTGCCACCGCCGCGGCGCTCGACGATCGACCCTCAGCTTTCCGCTATCCGCGCGGCGAGGGCGTCGGCGTCGACATGCCGGAAACCGGCACGGTGCTGGAGATCGGCAAGGGCCGGATCATGCGGGAGGGATCGTCCGTCGCGCTGCTGTCGCTGGGGACAAGGCTCGAGCACTGCCTCAAGGCGGCCGACGCTCTGGCGGCGCACGGCTTGACGACGACGGTGGCGGACGCGCGCTTCGCAAAGCCTATAGATTTCAACCTCTTATTGCGCCTCGCCCGCGAGCACGAAGTGCTTGTGACCGTCGAAGAAGGTGGTATTGGAGGGTTCAATGCCCAGGTTCTTCGCACCTTGGCCGAGAACCGAGCGTTGGACCGCGGCTTGAAGGTGCGCTGCCTGGTGCTGCCCGACATCTTTATCGATCAGGACAATCCAGCGGCGATGTATGCACGGGCCGGCGTCGATGCCAAAGGCATCGTCGCCAAGGTGTTCGAAGCCCTGGGGAAAGCTGCGCGGCTTGATGCTTTGCAGCTTGCCTAGCGCGAGGCCCATGGGCAAAAGGGTTGTCGGCGTGTTAGTGGTAAAGGGATATTTGAGCTTTATCGCGTTGGAAGCGACCGAGTTCCCGCAATCTCCAATCCATTGAGTGCACGCTATGAAGGTCATTTTGGCTCAGCCTCGCGGTTTTTGCGCTGGCGTCGTCCGCGCGATCGAGATCGTCGAGCGCGCGCTGCAAAAATACGGCCCTCCGGTCTATGTTCGGCATGAGATCGTCCACAACAAACACGTGGTGGAGAACCTCAAGGCCAAGGGCGCACGTTTCGTGGAAGATCTGTCCGAGGTTCCATCGGGAGCCGTGACCATCTTCAGCGCCCATGGCGTCGCCAGAAGCGTGGAAGAAGAGGCGGCCAATCGGCAATTGCCGGTGCTCAACGCGACCTGTCCGCTGGTCACCAAGGTTCACAATCAGGGTAAGCGTTACGTTGCCCAAGGACGCACGCTGATCCTGATCGGCCACGCCGGTCATCCTGAAGTCGAAGGAACGATGGGACAGATTTCAGGACGCGTCATCCTGGTGCAAAACGAGGGCGACGTCGATGCGCTCGATCTGCCGCGCGACGCGCCGCTCGCCTATGTCACCCAAACAACGCTCAGCGTCGACGACACGCAGGGCATCATTGCGGCGTTGCAACGTCGCTTCGAGGACATCGTTGGTCCGGAAACCCGCGACATCTGCTATGCGACGCAAAACCGCCAGTCGGCGGTGCGCGAGCTGAGCAAATTCGTCGATGTGATTCTGGTGGTCGGCGCCGGAAACAGCTCGAACTCCAACCGGCTGCGCGAGATCGGCAGCGAAGCCGGCGTCCCGAGCTATCTCATCGCCGACGGCAGCGAGATCAATCCGCAGTGGTTGCGCGGCGTCGAAACGATCGGCATCACGGCCGGCGCATCGGCGCCCGAGGTGCTGGTCGATGACGTGATCGCGGTTTTGCAGCGCCTCGGCCCGGTCCACATCTCGACGTTGCCCGGACGCGAGGAAACGATAGAGTTCCGGTTGCCCGCCGAATTGGCTATGGTCTAACCCATCAAGCCGTCAATCATCCAATAACGAAAGCACGCGCATGGCCACTCCATTCTTTAAGGAAATCCGCATCGGCACTTACCTGCTGAAGCAGAAGCTCATGGGCCGCAAGCACTACCCGCTGGTGCTCATGCTCGAGCCGCTGTTTCGCTGCAACCTCGCCTGCGTCGGCTGCGGCAAGATCGATTATCCGGATCCGATCCTGAACCGGCGCCTCTCGGTCAAGGAATGCCTGGATGCCGTCGACGAGTGCGGGGCGCCCATGGTCGCCATTCCCGGCGGCGAGCCGCTCATTCACCGCGACATCGGCGAGATCGTCAAGGGCATCGTCGCGCGCAAGAAATTCGTATCGCTGTGCACCAACGCGCTATTGCTCGAGAAGAAACTGCACCTTTTCCAACCGTCGCCCTATCTGTTCTTCTCCGTGCATCTTGATGGTCTCAAAGCGCACCACGACAAATCGGTCTCGCAAGAGGGGGTGTTCGAAAAAGCGGTATCGGCAATCAAGGCCGCCAAGGCCAAGGGTTTCACCGTCAACGTCAATGCCACGATCTTCGACGGGCATGCGGCGGAAGACATTGCCGCCTTCCTCGATTTCTGTAAGGGGCTCGGCGTCGGCGTCTCGATCTCCCCCGGCTACGCCTATGAGCGGGCACCCGATCAGGAGCACTTCCTCAACCGTCGCAAGACCAAGGAACTCTTCCGCAAGGTTTTCGCGCTCGGCAAAGGCAAGGGCTGGAACTTGATGCATTCCGGCTTGTTCCTCGACTTCCTTGCCGGCAACCAGACCTACCACTGCACGCCGTGGGGCATGCCGACGCGCAACATCTTCGGCTGGCAGAAACCTTGCTATCTGCTCGGCGAGGGTTACGCGAAAACCTTCAAGGAGCTGATCGAGACGACTGACTGGGATTCCTACGGGACCGGCCGCTACGAGAAATGCGCGAACTGCATGGCGCATTGCGGCTATGAGCCGACCGCGGCTGATGCGAGCCTGAAAAATCCGCTGCAGGCTCTATGGGTGGCCTTGCGTGGGCTGCGCACCGAAGGGCCGATGGCACCGGAAATATCGCTGGCGCAGCAACGCCCGGCCGATTTCGTCTTCTCACGCCACGTCGAGCTTGAGCTCGCCGAAATCCGGAAGGCCGAGACTAGGCCCCAACAACTGACGGCCGCGGAGTAGCGTGGCGCGCGCCGCGCGCGCGTCGAGCGCCGTCTGCAGCAGGGCCGGGAGTTCCTGCGGCCGCCGTATCACCGACCGGATCATGGCGGCGATGTCGGTGGTGCCGTCCGGGCGCATCGCCGCCAGCGCCGATCGCGGCAAGGCACGTTTGGCGGGATCGGTGATGACGCGGATGGCGACCATCGGCATGGAGTTCGTTGCGGCGACGTTCGCAACCACATGTGATTCCATGTCGACCGCGACCGCCCCGGTGCGGTCGTGCAGCGCCTGTTTGGCTTCGGGATCGGCGATCGGGGCCGGAACGCCGTAGAGCGGGCCATAGATCGCGCCGGGAATCGTGTTCAAGAGTTTCCGTGACCAGGAAGGATCCGTGGGGAGGCGCGACGTTGCCGACAGAATGGCGGAACCGACGACACACGTCCCTGGGTGCAAGCCGGGAGCAAGGCCGCCCGCAACCCCAAAGCTGATGAGACCCTGGCATCCGCTGCGAATGGCCCGGCTCAGTGCCTCAGCGAGACCCTGCCCGTCCCCGCTGCGGATCACCTGAATTCCCGGGCCGGCGGCAATGCGGGCCTCGAATGCCAATCCCACGACGACGATCATCGCCCCCTAAAGCCAACCGCGTCCCGAACCCTCGCGTGTGCATTCTTATTCGCTTTGCACGCGCTCAGTGTCCGCTTAAGCACCGCCGGTGCACGGAACCTTCGATGCTTGAGTGACGGCTGGATCCCTCGCTACATCCCAAACGACACGCTTGCACTGTTGACGCGAGCTAGATTTCGATATCGCGCCAGCGCCCAAAGTGGAAAGAATCGCCGATACCCATGATAACGAAGGTAGAACACCCGGGGAAACCCCGTAGCGGTAAAATGTCTCTCTTCCCACAGACCAGTAGAGTTCTGGGTCTGCAATAGATAATCGATCCCGCGCCGCGTCGCCGGATGGCGTACCTCCCCGGCCGCCATGAGCCCCAGGAGTGCCCAGGCCGTCTGCGACGCCGTGCTGGGCGCCGGCTCGTAACCACGATAGTCGAGGCGATAGCTCGTCCCGTCCTCGCCCCAGCCGCCATCGCTATTCTGGATGGCGACCAGCCATTGCACGGCCTGACGAATCTCCGGTGAACCGTGATCAAGCCCGGCGATGTTGAGCGCGCAGAGCACCGACCATGTGCCGTAAATGTAGTTCATGCCCCAGCGGCCGTACCAGCTGCCATCCGCAAGTTGGGTGCGGCGCAGGTACTCGAGCGCACGCGCCAGCGCGACGTCGTCCTTGTTGACGCCCAGCTGCGCCAGCATCGACACGCAGCGCGCGGTCACGTCCTCGGTCGGCGGATCGAGCAAGGCGCCGTGGTCGGCGAACGGGATGTTGTTCAGATAGTAATAGGTATTGTCGGCGTCGAAGGCAGCCCAACCGCCGTTCTCGCTTTGCAGTCCCGAGATCCATTCGCTGCCGCGCGCCATGGCGGGCTGATAAGGCTTCGTCTCGCCCAGACGCTCGGCGCGATCCATGGCCATCACGACCACAGCCGTGTCGTCGAGGTCGGGGTAATGCGGGTTGGCATACTGAAAGGCCCAGCCGCCCGGTCGCACGTGCGGGCGCTGCACGCTCCAGTCACCGGGCACATCGAGGACTTGCAGCGGATGCAGCCACTCGAGGCCTTTTTTTGCTTGCGCCACGGCCCGCGCGTCGCCGACCTCAAGCAGCGCGTGACAGGTCAGCGCCGTATCCCACACCGGTGACACGCAGGGCTGGCAGTAGGCCTCGTCGTCCTTGACAGCGAGGAGCTTGTCCACCGACGCCCGCGCGATCGCTGCCTCGGCGTGATCCTTCGGATAGCCGAGCACGTCAAACATCATCACGCTGTTCGCCATCGCCGGAAAGATCGCGCCGAGCCCGTCCTCGCCATTGAGATGCTCGCGCACGAAGGCGACGGCCTGATCGATCGCGCGCGCGCGCAAGTGCTGCGGAAACAAGGGCTCGGCTGCGCGCAAAATAACATCCACGCCACGGAAGAACAAAAACCATGACCGCTTCTGATGCGGCGCGCGCGCGGCCGGCCCGATCGATTGCGGCGGTTCCAAGAACAGTTCGTCGACCGTAACGCCTTTTGGATTGCGCGCCCGCGGCTTCAACGCCATCAACACCAGCAGCGGCACGATGACCGTGCGCGCCCAATAGGAAACCTTGCTGAGATGAAACGGAAACCAGCGCGGCAACAGCATGATTTCGACCGGCATCATCGGCACGCTGCGCCAAGCCATGATGCCGAACAACGCCAGTAGTATCCGCGTGAAAACGTTGGTGTGCGCCGCCCCGCCGCGGGCGAGTATAGCCTCGCGTGCCCGCCGCATGTGCTCGGCGCTCGGAGCATCGCCGATCATCTTGAGCGCGAAATACGCCTTCACGCTGGCGCTCATATCGAAGTCGCCGTTGTAAAACAGCGGCCAGCCGCCATGCGTGCCCTGGATGCGGCGCAGATAGGCGGCGATCTTGCGCTCGAGCACGGCGTCGACCGGCTCGGCGAGATAATGCCGCAGCAGCACGTACTCGGCCGGTATGGTGGCGTCCGCTTCCAGCTCGAAGACCCAATGGCCATCGGGCCGTTGGAGCGCGAGCAGGGATTGCGTGGCCGCCGCGATACGCTGGTCCAGCCGTTGATCGAGATCGCGCTGCGCACCCGCGGCAGTCGCATCGGGCAAGGCTTGGCGCGTCATCTGCTGCATGCTTAAGCTTCTCCGGCGAGCTCGGCGGCGCGCTCTCCTGAACGGATCGCACCTTCAATCGTAGCCGGCAACCCGGTTTGCGTCCAATCACCGGCGAGCAGCAAATTGCGCCATTTCGTCCGCGCGCCGGGCCGGCATGCGTTCTGTTGCGGCGTTGCAGCAAAGGTGGCGCGACGCTCGCGGACGATTTGCCAAGCCGGCAGCTCGGCCGGCAAGCCGGCGACGGTTGCGACCTCGCGCCAGATCGCCTGCGCGAGGATCTCTCGCGGCGTGTTCAGGAGGCGATCGGCGGCGCTGATCGTGACCGACAGCCGCCCCGGAAAGGCGAACACCCATTCGACCACGCCGTTGATGACGCCGGTGATGGGTGGAAACTCATGCGGCGGGTCGATCGCGAAATGCGCATTGACGATGGCACGAAACTCCGACGGTGCCTGCAGATCGGGAACGAGCGATTGGACGCCCGGCGGCGGCATCGCCAGGATCACCTGGTCCTCGCGCTCGAGGCGGACCGCTTCATCGCCGAAATCCAACATCTCGATCCGATCGCCGGCAAGGCGCAGGGCGCGCAGCTCGTGGCGGAAACGCACGCCGGCGTCGCGCGCCCGCAGGAATGCGAGTGCCGGCTCGATCAGGACCGCGCTCAACCCTTCGCGCGCGATCAGCGGACGGCAGGCGCTCCCGCCGACCGCGAGCGTTTCGCGCACGATCGCACCGCCGAGCGCGGCCGCGCCCTCGTGCGGCTCGATGTTCAGCGCGGCAAGCAGGACCGGCCGCAGCAATCGCTCGTAGAAGGTGCCGCCGCAATGAATCGTATCGCAGACCGTTTTGCCCGAGGGCGCCCACAGAAGCGGAGCGAGCGCAAGATAGTCGTGCCAACGCGTATGCGGCACTCGGCGCCCTTCGTTGAAGATCCACCATGGCAGGCGGCCATCGCTGATCCGCAGTTTCCATCGCTCGCCGCTCGCAAGATCGACGAACGGGAACTCGGCGGCGTCCGGTCCAACAAGGCCTGCCTCGGTGCCGAGGATCTGTAAATAGGCGCGCGCGCCCCGGTTGCCGGACAGCAGCAAATGATTGCCGTTGTCGATCATCAGGCCGGTTGCGTGGTCATGATAGGATCGACACCGCCCGCCGGCCTGATCGAGCGCTTCGTGCACGACCACGCGCACCGAACGCTGCGCTAGGCGGACCGCCGCCGACAGCCCGGCGAGGCCGGCGCCGATGATATGGACTGTCCCCGCCATCTAAAGGAAAGCGCGCCGCAACAATATCAGCACGACGCGCAGGCGCGGCACCGACACGCGCGGGCGCGGCGCCGACCAGCCGCGCGCAACGAGCCCATCGAGCATCAGACGATAGACTTCGCCCATGATTCGGGGCGCGCGCATGGCGCGGCGCGGCCCGCCTTTCATGATCGTGTCCGCTTGGGCAAAATGCATGCGGGCACGATCAACGACCTGCAGACAGGCCTTCGTCAAACCTGGGCTCATCAATGCGGCCTGCGGATCCGTCGTGTCGATCCCCGCCTCCTGCAAAACTTCCCGCGGCAGATAGAGGCGGCCGATACCGGCGTCCTCGTCGAGATCGCGCAGAATGTTGGTCAGCTGCAAGGCCCGGCCGAGATGGTGCGCGAGCGCTTCGCCGCGGCCCTTGTCTACGCCGAAGACCCTGACGGACAAGCGGCCCACGGCGCTCGCCACCCGATCGCAATAGAGGTCGAGCTTGGCAAGGCTCGGCGCGCGAATGTCCTCGCTCGCATCCATTTCCATGCCGTCGATAATGGCCAGGAAGTCCTCGCGGGCCAGGCCGAAGTCACGGATCGGCTGCGCGAGACCTTCCATCCCCGGCGCCGGCTTGTTCGCATAGATGGCGTTCACCTCGGCGCGCCACGCTTGCAATTGCGCCTGCCGCTGGTCGCGCGGACCCTCCGAATCGGCTATGTCGTCGACGCGCCGGCAAAAGCTGTAGATCGCAAACATGGCCTCCCGTTGCGCCGCCGGCAGGATGCGCATGGCGCTGTAGAACGAGCTGCCCGAGGCGCGCGTTACCTGCTCGACCTTGGTGTCCGCGGCGTTCAACGCGTTGCCTATTTCGCGTCCAGGGAAGGACGCGCGACGGGCCCCCGGCGCGCCAGGCGGCCGAGGGCGCCCTTGCCGATGCCGATGAGGCCCAGCAGGGCGAAGCCGGGCTTGCGCAAGTGCACCGGCTCGCTCAACGGATCGCGGGCCAGCAAGCGTCCGACGAGGTGCTGCGCGAGCGTGTGGATCACGGAGATCTCCAGCGCCAGGCGGGTGTCGCGAACCTCGCCCGACAACGGCGCCCCCTGCCGCAGCAGCGTTCCGGTGCGTTGCGCCAGGTCATGCAGGCAGGCCCGCAGGGCCGGCGAGGCTTTTGGCGCGCCGAGCGCCTCGACCGTGAGCCCGGCGCGGCCGAGGGCATCCAGCGGAACATAGACGCGGTCGAGATTGCGATAATCCTCACCACAATCCTGCAGGTGGTTGATGATCTGCAATGCCGCGCACAGCGCGTCGGATGCCGGCCACGTGGCCCGGCTCTCGCCGTGCACGTCGAGCACGTACCGGCCGACCGGCATGGCGGAGTAAGTGCAATAGCCGATGAGGTCGTCCCAATCCTGGTAGCGGCGCTTGGTCACGTCGAGCCGGAATGCCGTCAGCAGGTCCTGCGCGTGGCGCGGCGCCAAGCCGCGCTCGGCAAGCGCCGAACGCAGCGCCAACCCCTCAGGGTCGTCGCCGCCCTGGCCGAGCAGCGTTGCCTCGAGGCGATCGAGCAGCGCGAGCTTCTCGCTCTCGCCGAGCTGCGCGTGATCGGCAATATCGTCGGCGGTCCGAACGAAATTGTAGAAGGCGAGAATGGCGCCGCGATGCCGGGGCGCAATGAGCCACGACGCCACCGGGAAATTCTCGTCCCGGTGGGTCTTGCCGGATCGCAGCTCGGCCGCCCGTGTCATTGTTGTCCTTATTGCTTCATTGTCCGGAGAGGTTGGCTTGCGCTCGGCCTTTCCAGCTGCCGCCGCGCCCTCGCATATACTGATAGGCCGAGTCCAGGGTGTAGAGCATGTAGAGGAAGGCAATGACCGGCAGGCCGACCCCCCACAGCGGGGACAAACGATAGAACCGTAGCGTCGGCTGGAAGGCAACCGCCATCATCCCCCAGGCGGCGATTCCGAGCGTCCGGGCAATCCCGCTGCCGAACAGCGCGAGCAGCGGCGGCGCAAAATAGGTCAACGCCATGCCGAGCGTCGTCCCCGCGAGCAAGAGCGGCGAGTAACGCAGTTGCGCGTAGGCCGAGCGCGCCACCATGCGCCTGATGTCGTCGAAGGCCGGATAGGGGCGAATGCTGTGCACCCGGTCGGTCAGGCCGAGCCAGATCGGACCGCGCGCCTTGAGCTTTGCCGCCAATGTGCAATCGTCGATCAAGGCGGTCCGAATCGCCTCGATGCCGCCGGCCTGCCGCAGCGCGTCGGCGCGAACGAGCATGCAGCCGCCAGCGGCGGCCGCCTCGGCCCGGTCCGCCCGATTGACGAAGGAAAAAGGGTATAGCATCTGGAAGAAGAAGATGAAGGCAGGGATGTGGAATCGCTCGGCCAAGCTTTCACAACGCAACTTGACCATGAGCGAGGTCAGCACCAAGCCCTCGGCCTCGGCCCGCGCGACGAGGTTTCCCAACATACCCGGCCCGTAGACGATGTCGGCGTCGGTGAGCAGCAGATAATCGGGATGGTGCGGCGCGGCCTCGGCCAACGCGATGCCCTGCTGCAGCGCCCAGAGCTTGCCGGTCCAGCCCACTGGCAAGGCTTGACCTGCAACCACCGTGAGTCGCCCGGCTTGGCCGCGCGCCGCAGCGGCGGCAGCCGCAACGGCTGCGGTCGCGTCCGTGCTGCTATCGTCAACCAGGATCACGGACCACTCGCCCGGATAGTCTTGGCGCAGCAGCGAATCGATGGTCTTGTCGATACAGTCGGCTTCGTTGCGCGCCGGGATGATCACACCGACGCTCGGCCAGGCCGCGGGCCGCACGGGCGAGCGATCATCGCGCTGCGATCCAAGCCAGAACGCGCCGCGCAATCCGAGGAGATAAGCCCAGATCCCGAAGGCAACGGCAGCGATAACGACAACGATGATCTCGCTCATGCGATGACTGAAATCCTCAGCACCCGCGCACTAGGCTCAAGCCCGAGCGCAGGCCCCTTCTCCGAAAAATGCTCCAGGCGACGGGTTTGCTATGATAGCGGTTGATTCCAATGCCTTAGCCCGCAATGGTTCGCACGTCGAGCGCGCCTGGGCCGGATGCCTTTTGCGAGACGGGATGTGAACGCTAGCCAGCAATTTCAAACGAACCTCAGCCGGACCGCGGCCGATATCGAGGTGGTGCTCGATCGGCTCCTCGGCGCATCCGCGCTCGAGGACGAGCAGGAGCGGCCGCCGCGCCTGCTCGAAGCCATGCGCTATGCAAGCCTCGAAGGGGGCAAACGGTTCCGCCCCTTCCTGGTGGTCGAGTGCGCCTCCCTGTTCGATGTGCCGCGCGACCATTCGTTGCTGGTCGGCGCGGCGCTCGAATGCATCCACTGCTACTCGCTAGTGCACGATGACCTGCCGGCCATGGACGACGACGCATTGCGCCGCGGTCGCCCCACCGTGCACAAGGCGTTCGACGAGGCGACCGCCATCCTGGTCGGCGACAGCCTGCTGACCCTGGCATTCGACATTCTCGCACGCCCCGCGGCCCATCCGGACCCCGCCATCCGCATCGAGCTCGTCCTGGCGCTCGCTCGCGCGTCGGGGCTCGGCGGCATGGCCGGTGGGCAGATGCTCGATCTCGAAGCGGAGGGCCGTTTCGCAAGCTCACCGCCGCGGCACGGTTTGCAGGAGGTTCGCCGTCTGCAGTCGATGAAGACCGGGGCGCTGCTGCGCTTCGGCTGCGTCGCCGGGGCCATCTTGGGCCGCGCCAACGGGCCGCGCCGCGCCGCGCTCGATCGCTACGGCTCGCTGTTGGGCGAGGCTTTTCAGATCGCCGACGATCTTCTCGATCTCGAGGGCGATCCGGAACTGGTCGGCAAAGCCACCGGCAAGGACGCGGCCGCGCACAAGGCGACCTTCATCGCCATCCTCGGCGTCGAGCCGGCGCGCAAACGCCTCGCCGAGCTGGTGGCCGAGGCCGAAGCCGCGCTCGCCCCGTTCGGCGCCGGCGCCGAGGTGCTGAAGACGGCGGCGCGCTTCGTCGCCGAGCGGCAGGGGTGAGCGGGTCGCTGTTCTTCGAGCAACGACCGCGTCGCCTGTCTCGCGCCCCTTTGTATCGCCGACCGTGAACGGGCTTCACCGGCCGGCCGATCACCGCCTAAGCGGCATGCCTGACACGAAACCTTGCTGCCAGCATCGTCCATGCCCGCCTCCGCGAGCAACTTTGCGAAAGCCCTCCACATCCTAAAGGATACTTTGTTGGGCCAATAATGATCCGATCAACCCATGCCGGAATTTCCACACCGACTAAGCCCTCGCTTGACAGATCCTTCAAAAGTGTCCGCCGGAGGAGCAGAATTGTATAAGAAATCAAGCCCCTCTCGATTGCCGATCCTTTCTCGCCTGCCAAGGGGTTAGCGGTGGAGACAGGATGAGATCGACGAATCATTTCCTGCGCCATTGGCAACCTCCATTCCGATTAAGTTGA
Source organism: Xanthobacteraceae bacterium (assembly GCA_052148715.1). Taxonomy (GTDB): domain Bacteria; phylum Pseudomonadota; class Alphaproteobacteria; order Rhizobiales; family Xanthobacteraceae; genus JBKQHQ01. The sequence goes on from JBKQHQ010000088.1 coordinate 31,375, forward strand.
CCAAGTAGTCGGCGAACGCATCGCACCGGGCTCATTCAGTGCCGTGCCGTGACAGGGCTGGCGTTGGCCTCCTTCACCGGTCGGCGCGGACGATCACGTCCATCAGCTCGGACACCTTGCGCCGCTGCTCGGCCTTGTTGCCGCTGATGATCGCGTGCTCGACGCAGTGCGACACGTGCTCGCGCAAGATCTCCTCCTCGACGCGCCGCAGCGCCGCCCGCACGGCGGAGATTTGCGTGACCACGTCGATGCAGTAGCGGTCCTCCTCGATCATGCGGGCGAGGCCGCGCACCTGTCCCTCGATGCGGCCGAGGCGTTTGAGACATCCGGTCTTGGTTTCGTTGCTCATGGGTGCTATATACCCCTACCGGGTACCCGTTTCAAGGCGAAATGATGGAAATGCGCTCCATGGCCATGCACACGCATCCGCACGAAACCGCCGCCGGCGGTCATCAGCATCAGCACGCGGACGGCGGGCCAGAGGCGCAAGCGCGAGACCCGGTCTGCGGGATGCGCGTCGAGCCGCGCACGGCCAAATACCGGGCCGAGTATGCGGGGCGGACATATCATTTCTGCGCTTCCGGCTGCCGCGATAAATTCATTGCCGATCCTGAGAAATACGCAAGCGAGGAGAAGAAAGCGGTGCAGGCCGCGCTGTCGGAGGGCGCCATCTACACCTGCCCGATGCATCCGCAGATCCGGCAGGTGGGGCCCGGCTCCTGCCCGATCTGCGGCATGGCGCTCGAGCCCGAGCTCGCGAGCGCCGAGGCGGGCCCCAATCCGGAGCTGCGCGACATGACGCGGCGGCTCTGGATCGGGCTCGGGTTTGCTGCGCCCGTCGTCGTTCTGGAAATGGGCGGACATCTGATCAATCTGCATGCGGTGCTTGGCCCAACCGCCGCGAATTGGCTGCAGCTCGTGCTTGCGACCCCCGTCGTGCTGTGGGCCGGCTGGCCGTTCTTCGTGCGCGGCTGGCAGTCCGTGCTCACGCGCAATCTCAACATGTTCACGCTGATCGCCATGGGCACCGGTGTCGCTTGGCTCTACAGCGTCGTGGCAACCCTCGCGCCGGAAATCTTTCCTGCTGCTTTCCGCGGAATGGACGGAGCGGTCGCGGTCTATTTCGAGGCCGCGGCCGTCATCACCGTGCTGGTGTTGGTCGGGCAGGTTTTGGAGCTGCGCGCCCGCGAAAAAACCTCGCGCGCGATCCGCGCGCTGCTCGATCTGACGCCGAAGAAGGCGCTGCGGGTAACGGCGGACGGCGTGGACGAGGAGGTTCCCATCGAAGCCATCGCTCCCGGTGATCGGCTGCGGGTGCGGCCGGGCGAAAAAGTTCCGGTCGACGGCGAGGTGATCGAAGGCCGTTCCGCGCTCGACGAATCTTTGGTGACCGGTGAATCCATGCCGGTGACCAAGGAGCCCGGCGCAAAAATCTTCGGCGGCACGCTCAACTCCACCGGGAGCGTCGTCATGCGCGCCGAAAAGGTCGGCCGCGACACCATGCTGGCGCGGATCGTGCAGATGGTGGCCGCGGCACAGCGCTCGCGCGCCCCGATCCAGCGCCTCGCCGATCAGGTCGCGGGGTGGTTCGTTCCGCTCGTGATCGCGGCCGCACTGGTCGCCTTCATCGCCTGGTCGGTTTTCGGTCCGGAGCCGCGGCTCGGCTTCGGTTTGGTCGCCGCAGTCACGGTGCTCATCATCGCCTGCCCCTGCGCGCTCGGGCTCGCCACGCCGATGTCGATCATGGTCGGGGTCGGCCGCGGGGCGCAGGCCGGCGTGCTCATCAAGAACGCCGAGGCGCTCGAGCGCATGGAGAAGGTCGACACCTTGGTGATCGACAAGACCGGCACGTTGACCGAGGGCAAACCCACGGTCACCGCGATCGTGCCGGGCGCAGGCTTCGATGAAGCGGAGCTGCTGCGTCTGGCGGCCAGCGTCGAACGCATGAGCGAGCATCCGCTTGCGGCCGCCATCGTGCGGGCGGCCGAGAGCCGCAAGATGCCGCTGGCGCAAGCGCAGGATTTCGATTCGCCGACCGGCAAGGGGGCCATCGGCACCGTGGAGGGACGCAAGGTCGCGATCGGCAACGCCAAATTCCTTGCCGGTCTCGGGATCGCCGTCGACCCGCTCGAGGTGCGGGCGGAAAAGCTGCGCGAGGATGCAGCCACCGCCATCTTCGTCGCCGTTGACGGCAAGGCCGCTGGCATCTTCGCCATCGCCGATCCGATCAAGCCCACCACGCCCGAGGCGCTGCAAGCATTGACGTCGGCGGGCGTCCGCGTGGTCATGCTCACGGGCGACAATCGCGCCACCGCGGAGGCGGTCGCCCGCCGGCTGGGAATCGCCGAGGTCGAGGCGGAGGTCTTGCCCGATCAAAAAAGCGCCGTGGTGGAGCGGCTGCGCCGCGCCGGCCGCGTCGTCGCCATGGCGGGCGACGGCGCCAACGATGCGCCCGCGCTTGCCGCGGCCGACGTGGGTATCGCCATGGGGACCGGCACCGACGTGGCCATCGAGAGCGCCGGAATAACCTTGCTCAAAGGCGACCTCACCGGGATCGTGCGGGCGCGACGCCTGTCGCAAGCAACCATGCGCAACATCCGCCGGAACTTGTTGTTCGCCTTCCTCTACAATGCCGCCGGCGTGCCCATCGCGGCGGGCGTGCTCTACCCGACCTTCGGCATCCTGCTGTCGCCGATCATCGCAGCCGCCGCCATGGCCCTCTCCTCGGTCAGCGTCATCGGCAACTCGCTCCGATTGCGCGCCATCAAACTCTGAGCGCCACGTTGCCGAGGCTCGCGCGCAAGCCTTTTTCCCCGCCGCAAGCTGCTCTATCATCGCGAGAATGATGTTATTCAACGAACATCATGCTTATCGACCGCGCGCACCGACCCTTGCCGAGCCCTGCGCCGTCGGCTCGGTTGGGGTTCGCGGAATCTGGCCTTTCGATTCCGTACGTGGAACACTAATCGATGCCGAATTCATCGATGCGCGTCTTCGACGACGCCCCGCAGGGAGAGCTCACGAAAGTGACGGGCATCTATGCGTTGCTCATCGGCCTCAATGTGCTCGCCTGGGCGTGGGCGCTCGTTGCGTTCGCCGACCGGCCAGCGCTGCTCGCGACCGCCCTGCTCGCTTACGCTTTCGGGCTGCGGCATGCGGTCGACGCCGATCACATCGCGGCGATCGACAACGTCGTGCGCAAGCTGATGCAGGAGGGAAAACGACCGCATTCGGTCGGCTTCTTCTTCGCGCTCGGACATTCGACCGTCGTGGTGCTGGCGACCGCCGCGGTCGCGGTCACCACGACGACACTGCAAGACCGGTTCGCGGTGATCAGAGAGACCGGCGGCATGATCGGTACCGGCGTGTCGGCGTTCTTCCTGTTGGCGATCGGGCTCGTGAATTTCGTGATCCTGCGATCGGTGTGGTCGAGCTTTCAGCACGTCCGCCGCGGTGGAGCGCTGCAGGCCGAGCAGTTCGACATGCTCGGGCCCGGTTTCTTGGCTCGGCTGCTTGCGCCGTTGTTTCGGCTCATCAGCAAGAGCTGGCACATGTATCCGCTCGGGCTTCTGTTCGGCCTCGGCTTCGACACGGCGACCGAGATCGGCCTCCTCGGCATCTCGGCCTCGCAGGCCTCGCAGGGCCTGTCGCCGCTGGCGATTCTGGTCTTCCCCGCACTGTTCACCGCCGGCATGGCGCTGGTCGACACCACGGACGGCGTGTTCATGGTCGGCGCTTATGGATGGGCCTTCGTCAACCCGATGCGCAAGCTGTGGTATAATCTCACTATTACGGCCGTGTCAGTTCTGGTCGCACTCCTGATCGGCGGCATCGAAGCCCTCGGACTCTTGGCGGCCAAGCTCAATCTCGTGGGAGCGTTCTGGACAGCCATCGGCGCCTTGAACAAGGACCTCGCCTCCTTCGGCTTCCTCGTCATCGGCCTGTTCATCGTCAGCTGGATCGTGTCCGCCATGATCTACCGCTGGAGCGGGTACGGCGAATATTTGGCCCGCGCTCCGTAGGCGGTAACCGCAGGTTCGCCGTTTCAAGACGGGGGCCTCCATGCAGCTGTCGTGACCGCAACGTGGCGCGTTGCAAGCGACAGCTGAGCATTCAGGAGAACAGCACCGTAAATCGCGTGCCTTGGTTCTTGTCGCCGCGCGCAATCCGCAATTCACCGCCGATCCGCTCGACAAACGCCCGAATAATCTTCATTCCCAGCCCTTTGGACGCGGCCGGATCAAATCCTTCCAGCAAAGATGGACCATCATTGGAGACCGACAGCGCGTAACCCTTTCCGGGATTCGGGCGCAACCTGACCGTGATCCGCCCTTGGCCGTATTTGACCGCGTTCGTGATCAGCTCGTTGACGATGAAGCTGAGTGGAATGGCGGTAGCGGCAGGCAGATTGATTTCAATCCCTTCGACGACGATGACCTGCTCGGGGTACTCCTGCGAGGACAACATCGTGGAGAAGTCGCCACAAAAATCCTCAAGGTACTGCTTAAACGCGACGGTCCGCACACCGTCGAGCCAGTGAAGACGCCGGTGGACGCGCTCGATCGTGGCCACGCGATCGGCAGCGACGGCCAATTGCGACGCGGCCTCGGCATTCGCCGATGCCCGGCCTTGCAGCGAAAGCAGGCTTACGATCATTTGCAAGCTGTTCAACAGTCTGTGATCGGACTCCTTGCTCGAAACCTCTTGTTGCCGAATCAACGCATCCTTTTGACGAAGCAGAGCCTCGTCCCGAGCAAGAGCCTCGCGCAGCCGGATTTCGGTCAACCTTCTTGTTGCCAGCTCGCATTCGTAGCTCGCGTCGGTACGCCGTTCCGAGCTTTCAAATATGGTATCCGGAGGAAGTTCCGCGCTCGGCAATTGTTCAACGGCCATGTCGTCAGCCTTTATCCTGCACTATCGGAAATTCATGCTTAATGAAACATGCGACGGAGCCAAATCACATTGACCTACGTCAACTGTGTCCGATATCGGACATTGATCTTGCGGCTCTGATGCTATTGTGCGCCACACTCATTTCATTTGAAGGCGTAGCGATCGGCCTGGATGTCAGGGAAGGCAATGTCTTATATCGAACATTCCTTTGACTTCGCTCGGCAAGACGGCTACGCTTATACTGGTTAAAACGTCCGTGACAAGCGATGCAAGGCTTGGTCCTAGCAACGCGAGGGCGTCTCTATTGCCTTTCAAATTTCCCGTCGGTTTTTTTGAATTTCCCAAGTTTTTTGATTTCCTCGATGGGAGCGATCGTGCGAAGCGCCAGGCTCAAACGGCCCGCTAAGGCGAAGCCCTCATCCGGGAGGAAGCCTAAGCGGATTCGCCCGCATATGCAGGCGCTCGACGGCGCCCACGCGATGATCCGTGATCCTGCCGGAGCAATAACTTTTTGGGCGAGGGGCCTGGAGCGACTCTACGGCTTCAGCTCCGCCGAGGCGGTCGGTCGCGTATCCCACGAGCTCCTCAAGACGGAGTTTCCGCGCCCGCTGAAGGACATCGACGCCGAGCTGTTCGACACCGGCGAATGGAGCGGCGAGTTGGCCCAGCGCAAACGCGACGGCGCGACGATCGTCGTCGCCAGCCATTGGGCACTCTGGCGCGATGCCAAGGACGGCACGCTGGTCACCGAGGTCAACAATGAGAGCAACGAAGGGGCACAAGCCTTCCTCGCGAGCCTTGTTGAATCCTCCGATGATGCAATCATCGGCAAGACGTTGAATGGCATCATCACCAGCTGGAACAAGGCGGCCGAGACGATCTTCGGATATGCGGCCGGCGAGGCTTGTGGGAAGTCCGTGACGATGCTGATCCCGTCCGAGCGAATCCGCGAAGAGGCAGCGATCCTCGAACGGATCAGGCGAGGCGAACGAGTCGACCATTTCGAGTCGGTCCGGCGTCGGAAGGACGGCGGCGATGTCATCGTATCTCTCACCATCTCACCGGTTCTGGATCGGCGCGGCCAAATTGTCGGCGCCTCAAAGATCGCGCGTGATATTACCGAGCAGACCGCCGCCCGGAATCGACTCGTGGAGTTGCAGTCCGAGTTGCTGCATGCCTCGCGGCTCAGCACGATGGGACAAATGGCGGCGGCGATAACCCACGAGCTCAATCAGCCCCTGGGCGCAGTCAACAACTATCTTTCAGGCTTGGCCCGACTGCTCTCTGCAACCGACACCGCCGCAAGCGTCACAGACGGGCTTTGCAAGGCGCGCGAGCAAACCACACGGGCCGGCGAGATTGTGCGCCGAATGCGCGATCTCGCCGTGAAAGGCGAGACGGCTCGTCAAGTGGAGGACATCAACGACGTTCTCGAGCACACTCTCCGACTGGCTCTGATCGATGCCAAAGTACGCGGTGTCAAGACGAGGATCATGCTTGCACCTAGCCCCAATCCGGTGCTTGTCGACAAAATTCAGATCGGTCAGGTCATTCTCAACATTATTCGCAATGCCATCGAGGCCATGGAAGGCGCCGCTGAACGGAGCCTGACGATTTCGACCGCAACCGATCCGGATTCTCGCGGGATCGAGATGAGAATTGCCGATACCGGTCCCGGACTTTCGCCGCAAATCAAGGAGCGGCTGTTTCAGCCGTTCGTCACGACGAAGGACAAAGGAATGGGTATCGGACTATCGATATGCCATGGCATTATTGATGGTCACGGCGGCAGCCTATCGGCCGAGCCGAATGAGCCAAGCGGTACAATTTTCGTGATACGATTGCCCGGTTCCGATACCGCAGAAGCGGTTTAGTGCGATATTTCCTTACGTGCCCTATCGCCTGTAGAATACAGTAGAACAATGACGTGCACGAAACACGGTCTTGTGGCATATTACTTAATGTCGCCAGCCGGGGGACCGGCGGAGGGTAATCCGGTTCTCCAGCCAAGGCAGACCACTATTTTTGAAGTCGAGGCCCGATAGATACCCGGAAAGAATCGCGGTCGCGCAGCCTTCCGTCGTCGGGACTGCCGAAAGCTGAGTGAATCCATGCACCTTAGCAAGGTGGGATATTACGCGGATTTTGTCATCTATCCGGCCATCATCTTAGCGCTGGCGACGGCCGAGCTTCGGCCTCTCGAGTCGATGGCGCAGCTGCAGTGGCTGATCGCATGCGTCGTCGGGATCGCCGGATGGACGCTTGCCGAATACATCATTCATCGCTTTGTCTTTCATCGAATTCCACTGCTGGCACGAATGCACGATATGCACCATTCGAGCCCGAGCGCGCTGATCGGTGCTCCCCTTTGGTCGAGCCTCGGCGCCTTCGGGTTCGGAGTATTCATTCCGCTGTGGTGGCAAGCCGGATTCGACGTGGCAAGCGGCCTTACGACCGGTCTGATGCTTGGATACCTCTGGTATATACTGGTTCATACTGCGGTTCATCGCTATCGCCTGGATCGCGGATCGTTCCTTTATCGAACCAAGCTGCGTCACGCGCATCATCACTACGGGACACAAGAGGGTAATTTCGGCGTCACCACCAGCCTGTGGGATCACCTCTTCGGCACCGCGATCGGAGATAACGCGCTCCGGGAATAGTAAATCTCGCGCTTTCCAAAGGTCCGTACAGCGGAACAAAGGCCGAGTTTCAACGATTATCCTTTGAGGGATGAGGCCGCGGCTTTGTCCTATTTCAGACCAAGTTTGCAATTGACGGGAGGCAGGTTCCGCTTAAACATCAGTGCCTTCCAGCGGAAGATTGATCGGGGCAGACTTCATGGCGCACGCACTTGGCAGCATCGAATTACCTGGCCACACTCGACTCAGTGAAGGATTCTCCGAATTAGCAACCTCCCATCGGCAACGGAGAGGCGCTAGCCCGATGCGTTAAGGGGCCGATCCCGTGTCCAAAGCACCACGGTCGATATTCGCGCGAGGGCCACGAGGGGGAGCGCGCGCGACACAAGATCTGGGCGGTGTTGGCTAAGCTTTTGCAGCACGCCGTCGGGCGAGGCCGCCATCTCCTGCGCTCAAGCAATTAAGGCGCGCTTCTCTGTCGAATAGCCCCGACGGCGCGAGGGCGGGCGGCACAGCTCAGCTGTCGAGCTGACTGATCCCGGATCAGATGCAACTTTTGGAGGAACGACGAAGAGTGATGTCGAAAAAATTACGCCATAGTGCCAGTCGGAACCGCATTCTCGCGCGCTTGTCGCGCGCGGATTTTGCTTTGCTGGAATCTCACTTTCAAGCCGTCGATCTTCCTGTCCGAAAGCAGCTGGAAAGCCCCAACAAACGCATTGATCAAGTCTATTTCATCGAGGGTGGATTCGCTTCCGTGGTCGCCCATGGTTCCGGTCGTTCCGGCGGTCAGGGTATCGAGGTCGGTCTCATTGGGCGGGAAGGCGTGACCGGCTTGGCCGTCATCATGGGGACCGACCGCTCCCCCAACGAAACCTTCATGCAGGGCGCGGGCGCCGGTCAGCGAATCACGGCCGATAAGCTGCGTCAGGGGATGGAGCAAAGCGGCACCTTGCGTCGCGCGCTTCTGCACTACGGACATACGTTCGTCATTCAGGCGATGCACACGGCCATGGCCAACGGCCGCGGCAGGATCCAAGAACGCTTGGCGCGCTGGCTCTTGATGGCGGGCGACCGTATCGACGGGGATGAACTGCCACTTACCCATGAGTTCCTTGCCACGATGCTGGGTGTGCGGCGCCCCGGCGTCACCGTGGCGCTTAGCCGGCTCGAAGAAGATGGCCTCATTCAGGCCCATCGCGGCGTGATCAGCATCCTCGACCGGAAGGGCCTCGAGCAGAATTCGAAGGGGGCTTACGGCGCGCCGGAGGCCGAGTTTCAACGATTATTTGGTTGAGGGTCAGGCGGCGCCGTTCTACTGTTTTGGACCAAGTTCGCAATCCTCCTTTGGCCAGACTAGGCATTCTGCTCACCTCACTCGATGCGGCCGCCATGCTTTCCGACGCCTCGCCATCGCTTGACCACGTGTAAGCGGTGCTCACGATAGCGCCCCCGGGCGCGGCCGCCTCAGTTGACGGGTCCCGCTGAGCCCCGGCGTGTTGTGGTTGAGTATTTATCTTGATTTTCGTCAAAGCGCCCGTGCCATCCAACAGGCATCGCTACGGACGCCGCCATTGCAAAGCTTTAGGAGCATGCCATGAATACTTATGCGTCTACGGCCATAGCCGCCGTCCTACTCATCGCTAGCTTATCGTCTGTCCAAGCGGTCACATGCCAAGATGTCCGCGACCTGAGCCCGGCCGATCAGGAATATTGGTCACTGCGCCTGCACCTCACGGCTTCTCAACGGAATCAAATCTGGGTGGCCTGTTACAGACGTCATTTTCGTGCCCACCTTGGCGAACACCCGCGCGGGCTGCCGGCCGGAGGCGAACGGGACACGTCGGCCGGCACCGCGCAGTGACCGGCTCTGCTCGGCCAGCTGTTTCGTAAAGCCCGCGTCGAGAGAGATTTCGGGCTGCCACGAAGGCACGCCCTCACGAAACAGGGATCGCGACAACCGTGGCGCGAACAACGTGCGCCGAGCACCCTCTTAGACTGATCCATGTGCCCTGGTGGCAGAAACCGTCCACGCCTGGCAACCAACATCCTTGCGCGACGTCGGTTCCCAGGGGAACATTATATCTAAGCGAATCAGAAAATTGATCTGCTTGGCTATGCGCCGATTAGTCAAATCTCGCCGGTAGGAACCGCAAGAGGCCTGACATGCGACGTCGCGAATTCATAAGATTCGCCTTGGCCGGGGCCGTCGGCACTGTCGCCGCACCCGCGCTGGTCAAGGCTCAAACCAACGAGACGAAGGTGCCGAAGCGCGTTGTCGCCGGTGACAGCTGCGGTATCATCATCGATCTCCAGGAATCCTTTTTGGGGCAACTGGACGGGATTGATCGTTCTAGGATCACGAGGTACGCGCAGCACTTTGCCCGCCTGCTAGTGTATTTCAAAATTCCGGTTGTCGTAACGCTTGAAAAGCCCGCCGAGCAAAAGGGCTCCTTGCCTCAAGAGGTCAAGGAACAACTGGGCAGCCTGGCCGAAACGTTCGAGAAAAATTTCTTCGACCTGAGCAGGGAGACGCAGATCAGGGACCACCTCGCAGACCTGAAGAAGAAGCAGGTCATCGTCGCCGGCTGCGAAACCGATGTCTGTGTCCTTGAGTCCTGCCTTGGCCTTCTGAAGCTCGGTTATGAGGTCTTCGTGGTGCAGAACCTCGTATTTTCCTCAGCGCGAAATGTCGACGTGGCGATTGCAAGAATGAAGGCCGAAGGTGTGACATTCCTGACCTACAAGAGCCTCTTCTACGCGTTGGTCGAGTCGGTGGATAACCAAAAGACTCTTGAGACATCCGCAACGGTCACGCGGGAGCTTCCTCAGTAGGCGGCTCGACAACACGCCGGCAAAAACCGATTAGCCAATGGGCTCGAAGGCATCGGCTCGAAGCGCCGCGATCCGCCCTGTCAATCGGGATGATCGCCTCACCGGATCAAGGCGAAGAAATCCAGATGCGCCCAACAAAGGACCGCCCGGCGGGCGGTCCTTGACTTTCAGCTCGGCTGGCTCCACCAAGCCAAGGCTAGCGCTTCCACGACTTGCGCTCCCATGATCACGGGCAGGGGTGGCGCAGGCCGTCGACCCCGAGATAAGTGCCTGAGGCCGGGTCGTAGGACCTGAAGCGCTGCTGACAATAGGCAACTTCGCCGCCCTCGGCGTAGGGGGGAACGCCGACGTAACCTTGGTCATAGCCGGGCGCGTAGCCATAGCCCGGGCCGTAGCCATAGTCATAGTAGCCGTAGGGCTGCGTGGCGCCGATAATCGCCCCGCCGATGATGGCGCCGGCAATGCCCAGGCCAACGCCCGCGCCACCATATCCGCCGCCACGATAACCGCGGCCCCCGCCAAAGCCGCGCGAACCGCCGCGCCCTGCCACGGTCTCGACCTGCGGCGCCACTGCGTTCTGCAGCCCCAGCGACGATGATATCGGAACCGCGGCGGCAGGCGCAACAAGCCACGGCGCAGCAGCGGCCATCAGCGCGGTCGCGAGAATTTTAGACGACATATTCATGACATATCCTCCATATGTGTTTGTCAGCAACGCCATCACCACATCCAGCGTGGCGCGTTGAGTTATTAGCAACCTCTTCGGCACACCAACATGAACGCCATAAGACAAGCGAAGATTGTCTCGAAACGGATGACACTCGAGAATTTTTTGCCTATTGCAAAGCAATCGTCGTTGATCTGGATCAACCTGCTGGCGCCGCAACAACGGGTTTGACCGCGCTATCGCAGTCGTCGGTGCTGTGAATGTTGCCGGGAGGAAACGCGCATCGTTTCTGATGCGTCGCGGCCATTTTGTGCGCGCGTCGGTGGCGGTTCGGCTGCCAGCCGAATGCAAGCATTTTTCACTCGTCCTGCTCAACGCGGATGGACAGCGGCTGCCCCGTTCTCCCTGACGAAGAAGGCCAGGATGATCGCAATGACGATCGCCGCGATGCCGGTGGCGCGCCCTTCTCGAAGACTTCAAGCGTCGTCGGGCCGCCGGCCGGCGCACCTTTGCCATCCGATGAACGCGGGCGAATCCGCTTAGGCTTCGCTCCTACGAAGACTGTGTCTATTGGCGTTCGAAGCAAACCAATGTCTGGTATCGGACGATTCCTTGACTTCGCTTGGCGAGTGGATAGACTAATAAGGCTGGACAGTCGCAACAAAGTCGGCTGCTGCGCTCTGGAGTTTCAGAATGGCTAAGGGCACTGTGAAGTGGTTCAACCCGACCAAAGGGTACGGATTCATTCAACCAGCAGGCGGCGGCGGGAAGGACGTTTTCGTTCATATCTCGGCCGTTGAAAAGGCGGGCTTAAGCACCCTCAATGAGGGCCAGAGTGTCGAGTACGATGAAGTACCCAACAAAGGTAAAACGTCGGCGGAAAACCTAAAGGTCAAGTAACCAGTTCGAGTTGCCATTTGCGTCAACATCGTCGGTCTCTTTCAGGTCGGTCTCTCTCAGTTCGGCGAACCGATCTCACAGCCGCTCCGCGCGTGTTCGTCTCGATCATTCTGCGCGTGCCGGACCTGTCGGCCCGCATGCAGAAGTGCAGAAGCGAACCCGCGGCGCTGCGGCGACTGTCGCCAAACATCGCGTGCGCTCAACGTTCGAGAACGTACCGCCCTGGCGCCGCGCCGAGCGGCGGATAGCCCTTATCGGGCGCGCCGAGCGGGGGCGGCGCGGCACGCCCGGCGGATTTGCGCTCCAGCCATTCGGCCCAGACGGGCCACCATGAGCCCTCGGAACTGGCATTGCTCAGATACCAGGTGTCAGGGTCGACATACGTCTCACCTGCCGGACGGTGAGAAATCCGGAAATGCCGGTGCTTGTGACCAGGCTCGCTCACGATGCCCGCATTGTGACCACCGCTGGTCAGGACAAAGGTGACGTCCGTTTCGCTCACGAGGTTGATCTTGTAGACCGAGCGCCATGGTGCGACGTGGTCCGCTTCCGTCGTTACCGCGAATATCGGTGCGCGGATGTCGCTCAGCACGACAGGCCGGCCGTCCACCCGATACCGCCCTTCGAACAGGTCGTTGTTGAGAAAGAGGCGGCGCAGATACTCGCTATGCATGCGGTAGGGCATGCGTGTCGTATCGGCGTTCCAGGCCATAAGATCGGTGTCGACGATCATGGGCGAGCGCTGGCCCAGCATGTATTCCTGCACCAAGCGCGACCAGATGAGATCGTTGGACCGCAGGAGCTGGAACACGCCGGCCATCTGCTTGGTATCGAGATAGCCCTGGTCCCACATGATATCTTCGACATAGCTGAGCTGGCTCTCGTCGATGAACAGCATCAGCTCGCCCGCCTCGGTGAAATCGGTCTGCGCCGCCAGGAGCGTCACCGAATTGAGCGCGGCCTCGCCCTCCCGCGCCAAGAAAGCCGCAGCGATCGACAGCAGCGTGCCGCCCAGACAGTAGCCGAGCGCGTTCACCTTGCGCTCCGGCAAGATCGTCCGCACAGCCTTCAGCGCGTCCAGCACGCCGAGACGCAGGTAATCCTCCATACCGAGGTCGCGATCTTCAGCTGTCGGATTGTGCCAGGAGATCATGAACACGGTGTGACCTCGACCGATGAGGTAGTGCACCAGCGAATTGGCAGGCGAAAGATCGAGGATGTAGTACTTCATGATCCAGGCCGGCACGACCAGCACCGGCTCGCCATAGACCTCGCGGGTCTCCGGCACATACTGGATCAACTCCATCAACCGGTTGCGGTAGACGACCTGGCCTTTTGTTACGGCAACGTTCTGGCCTGGCTGGAACGCCTCGGCTCCAAGCGGCAGCTTACCGCCGACCGCGCGCTCCCAATCCGCCAAGAGATTCATGGCGCCGTGGACGAGGTTCTGCCCGCCTTCGCGGATGGTCGTCCCGAGAGCTTCGGGATTTGTCGCGATGAAATTGACCGGTGAGAAAGCATCGAGCAGCTGTCTCGTGACGAAGGAGACCACTTGCTCGTGGTGGGCCGACACACCGCCGATGCCGGTCGTCGCATTGTGCCACCATTGTTGATTCAAGAGAAATGCCTGGTGGATCACGCTGAACGGCCAGCGCTGCCACGCCTCGGTCTGGAAGCGGGTATCGTGCGGCAGCGGTTCGACGCAGCGCGGACAGGCCGGGTCACCAGCTTGCGCCGCATAGGTCGCCAGACGAACCGCCTTGCGCGCGGCCTTCTCGAGCAGCAGCTGCCATTTGCCTGGCGACACCGCGAGATGGAACGCCCAGTCGGCATAAGCGAGGCCCAGGCTGGCCGGCGAGACGCCGGCCGTGAACCGGCCCATGGTGGCATGAAACAACCGGTCGCCGCTGGTCGGCGGATCGACCTCGGCGCGCGCGACGGGCGCCTGCGTCACAGGCGTCGTAGCCATCCCGGATCGTTGGCCGGCCGCGGGCTGCAGACCGAGCCGTGAAAACTGCCCCCAGGTCCGCAGCAGATCCGTCGACGCTTCCGTCCACCAGGACAGTGGCCATCCCGCAAATTCAGCCGATTTATTCGATTGCACCTCCGGCGAGGTTTGTCCCGATGTCGGCACCGCGCGGTGGACCGTTGCAGCAGTCGGCAGTGCCTTGATGGTTCCTGTCTCCATGACGGAAAAACCTCCGACCGCTTTGAGCTGGCGACGGGTGCGGCATTGCCGGCACCGATACAAGGGTAATGCGCTGCATCGCCGTGGAGTGGTCACGCAGCATTGCCAGCGTGAAATTAGCCAAAAAAAAAACACCCCCTCAGTGCCGCTTTGATCCAGCTCAACGTGTTCGTCTCCGCGGTGCAGGAGGGGCGCACGACGTTCCAGCGAATTCTGACCTACACGTTTCGGTCCATCATCCACAAGGTCTCCCAGGTGCTCTTTTTGCTGGCTGGGCTGGTCATCTTGGGAACCGCCGTGCTGACGCCGTTGCTGATGGTGCTGATGATGGTGGCCGGCGATTTCTTCGCCCTGTCCTCGGCGACGGACAATGTGCGGGCGTCGTCGCTCCCCAACGTCTGGCGAATCGGCAACCTCACCATCGCCGGCATCATCCGGGGGTTTTGCGATCTCGTCTTCTGTATCGCCAGTCTCGTGGTCGGAGGCTTTGCCCTCGGACTCGGCAGCGCGACTTTACGGACGCTAACGGTTGTCACCCTGGTGTTCAGCGGCCAAGCGATTTTCTACGTCTCGCGCAAGCGCTGGCATTTGTGGAGCTCCAGGCCCGGCTCCTGGCTGATCGCGTCGTCGATCCTCGACATCACGCTTTTCAGCACGCTCGCGACCCAGGACATCCTGATGGCACCTTTGCGGACAACCATCGTAGCCTGCGTGTTCGGCGCGGCAATCGTCCTGGCCTTCTGCCTGGACACGGTGAAGGTCATGCTGCTCCGGCGTCTCGCCATCGCCTGACCGCGTACAAATTGGATTACGGCCCTTGCCCGATGATCCAATTCATAGAGCCGTCAGATCCGTCCATCGGATTGAGGCCAACGACCGAATGACAACCTGCCCGTCCGCCGGGTGCTGCAGGCCGGCTCTCGCGTCGCGTCATCCATGCGCCTTTTCTAATGCCGCGCAGGATTCGGCCTTATTCCGCCCGAAATCATAACGGCGACCAACGAGATACAAATGGCAGCCGCCGGCAAGGCTGCTGATTTTCAGAACACCTGAAGCATACGCTGAATGACGTTCCCAATGCTGCCAATGCCGCGCCGGCGGACATGCGTTTGCGGGGCCTTGGGTTGATCGGGCTGGCTCGTCCGCTCCGGACCGATCGCCTCGAACCGCGCCTTCTGCTCGTCGTTCAGAGCCGCGTAGAAGTCGTTGAGCGCCGGCCGCACCGTCTTGACCGCTTGCAGCATGGTGTCGAGCCGCTTTCCGACGGCGGCGAGCCGCGCCGGCGGCGTGAGCGGGTTGCCGGTCGGGCACGACGCCTTGAGCATGTCCGCCGCCTTGGCGGCGGCGTTCTGGAGCGCGAGGAGGCTAGCGCGCTGCGCCTCGGTCGGACGCACCGTCTGGTCGATCTCGGCGGTCGGCCAATCGGTCACGCCGGGCTGCGCGGCACCGCAGCTCTGCGCGGGCGCACCGGCGGGCGCTGTCGCCGTGCTGCTCTCCCGCTGATCCTCGCCGAGCGCGGTGAGCCGCTGCTTCTGCTCGTCGCTCAGGAGGCCGTAGAATTTCTCCAGCGGCGGCTGCACGGTCTCCACCGCCGCGATCATCGCCTCGATGCGCTGTTGCATGGCGGCGAGCCGGCTCGGGGCGGTCAACGCGATATCGGCCGGGCAGGCGGCCTTGATGTCCTGCGCCGCCTTGCCCGACGCGTTGGCAAGCTCGTCGAGCGCGGCTTGCTGCGCGGTGCTCGGCCGGATTGCCTGCTGCACCTGATCGATCGGAAGACCGGCGATGTCGCGGTTGTCTTCGCCGCACATTTGCGCCAGCGGGCCGACCGCGACGCTCGGCGCACCGGAGGCGGGGCCGCTCGGGTTTGTGCTGGCCTGTTGCGGCAGGTAGCCGGCGAGGTCGTCGTAGCCGTAGGGCGCGAACAGGCCGGCATAGATGTCGTTGTAGCCGTAGTCCCAGAACGAGTCGTCGTAGCCGCCGCCCCACAGCGCGTAGTCGTACATGTCGTAGTAGGCGAACGGCCAGAACAGCGGGCCGACCCATCCGTATCCGCCGTGCCGGTGTTGCCACCAGCCATGCCCGCCGTCGCGTCCGTAGTTCCATCCCGCCGTCGCCGCATGCGCCGTGATCAGGGCGCGGGCGTGCGTGTTGCGCAATGCGCTGGTGTTGCGAGTGGTCGAGCGGGAGCCCAACGCATTGCGCACGGCCCTGGAGGTGGTGTTTTCATTTCGGTTCGCGTTGGGCGTTTCGTTCCGGTTTTCATTGCCCGTGGCGTTCCGGCTGGAATTGAGCCGCGTTTCGCCACCGACCGAGCTGCTCGGGGTGTGGACCGCCACCGGCCGATTGCTGCGGAAGCTCGGCTGCGCGGATGAACGGGATATCGCCGGTCTGGCGCTGATACGCGCGCCGCCGCCGACCGCTCGCGCGGCACCGCCGCCACCGATGGCACGCGCACCCGCGCCGCCGCCGTGAAATCCGCCGCCAGCGGGACGCGCACCGCCACCACCCCCGGGCGCTGCCCCACCTCCGCCGCGAGGAGGATTCGCTGCGCTTGCGGGCAACGCAAGCACGACCATGGTTGCCGCCGCAATCGCCACGATGCGAATACCGATCTTCCGCATGACAATCTCCTTCGGTGCCAAGGTCGCAGCGCCACGCGGACGTCAGTTCAAATTCGTCCTGGCGGTCAGGGCACCTCCCCGACCCGACCAAAATGTAACCTAACCACCTCTTGCGGCCGTGGCGTTGACTTGCATCAAATTCTCACGGCGGGCTGAACGCCTTCCAGTCGGCGGCACGGCCGCCACTTGAACCGTGCGGACGAGCCGGCGGACACTACCAACCATTGGCAGCCTGGCCCTCAGGAGATTTCCGGTCCCCGTTCGGTCGCGAGGATTTCGACCGGATCCCCGAAATCGGGAATTGTTGCCGACGAAAGATCGGCGCGATAGTTTGCAAGAAGTTGCTGGTAGACCGCTTGCGGGGTGGGGGAGCAAGCCGGGACGCCTATGGCGGCGAGCGAGGCTGGAGTGATGTGCAGACCATGCCGACTAAGTTGATCGCGCAAGCCCGCGAATATCCCTTCATCTCCGTGAGCCGCGAGCACGGAAACAACCTCGGCGATGCCCTTTCCGCGTAAGACGGAAAAAACACCTGCGCGGTCGAGCCGCATGATCGGGGCGGTATCGATTGCGTATTGAGATGGACCGAACCAATATCCCAGCGCGCCGCCTTCGTTATCCTCCGCTATAAAGCCGCTATAGCGGAGCATGTCTGTCATTGCCTGAGCGTGGGCAATTCGGTCCGGACCGCTCAGGTCGTTCCGACCGGAGCATTCGACGTCGGCCTGCGCTGGCCGCTGATTGCCCATGAGAAAGCGAACGCCCAACAAGTCGCCACCGACCGCGCCACTTCTCTGCATCTCCAGGAGCAGGCGCAAATCGTTGGGCACGGGACGGCCGCCCAAATGGGATGCAGAGAATTCGGTGATGGGATTCGATGGGGTCATGTCGCCATTCTCCGCACTTGCATCTGTTTTGGGACGCACCCGCAACCGGCGAACATGCCCGTCCGCGCCCGGCCCCGGATGCCATACTGCCATTCATCGTCGGTCAGGCGCCAATGACGGATTGGCCTCCTTCACATCCAAAACCTTCAAGGCTACTTCTTGGGGTTCTGCTTGCCGAAGGCGGAATCCACCTCATCTTTTTTGATACGCGCTGCCGGGTTGCCGCGCTCATTAAGATTCTGCTCCTCGGTGCCGTCGCCCATCATGCCGGGACGGGTAACGTCGGCTTGCTTACCGGTGCCATCCCCGAGTTCGACCGCCTTCGTGCCCTCATGCAGATCAAGACGCGATGGATTGAAGGTCTTGAGGATGGCCCGCGCACGCGCCACCTCTTCCGCTGGCCCGTGCGCCATCACAAGAAACTTGTCGGCCTTCACGGCCGCCTCGTAATCGACCACGCTGTCTTTCGGGATACCGATGCTGTAGAGCGCCGCACCCAGCACGCTCAGGCCACCGACCACGATCGCGCCTTCGATCGCGGAGGTGACTATAGCGGCGAGGTATCCAAGCACGATGACGTGGCCGACCACCGGAATGGTCAGGAACAGCGCGCCGAAGAGCCAGCCCCAGAGGCCGCCCCAAAAGGCGCCGCGCGTACCCCAAAACTTGATCCGATCGCCAGCATTGTAGAAGCCGACGACCTTTTCATCGGTGTGGTAGCCTTTGCCGACGATGCTGAGGTGCTTCATATCAATACCGCCCTCGGCCAGCTTCTTAACGGCGGCTTCCGCCCCTTGATGATCGGCGAAAACGGCGATAACGGCGTCTGATCGTTCCATTTTGGTTCTCCTTTAGGATTGGTAACTGTAGGGCGATGATTCTTGACCTAGAGCACGATGACTTTTCTTCCAGTCGTCACCGCGATGGATTGCCGTATTCCCTCCTCCGGCGGCGCCGCTTCGGGATCAGCGTGGGGAGGCCTCCTCCGCCCAGACGCGGAACCCAGACAAGGTACCGGGGCCAAAGTGGTGGGTCAGCGCCACGTCGGCGGCGTCGCGGCCCTGCGCAATGAGGATACGGCCGATCCGCGGGGCGTTGTTGCGGGGGTCGAATACGTGCCAACGGCCGCCGAGATAGACTTCCATCCACGCTGCGAAATCCATGGGCGCGTAGGGCGGGGGAAGGCCGATATCGGTGATGTAACCGGTGCAATAGCGCGCCGGGATGTTCAGGCAGCGGCAAAATGTGACGGCAAGATGGGTGTAGTCGCGGCAAACCCCGCGGCGCTCTGCGTATGTTTCAAATGCAGTTCTGGTGGCGCGGGAATGCTCGTAACCGAAGGTTATGTGGTCGTGCACGAAGTCGCAGATGGCCTGCACCCGCGGCCAGCCGAGCGGCGTATGTCCAAAAAGGCGCCAAGCCTCGTCGGAAAGGCGGTCGGTTTCACAGTAACGACTGCCAAGCAAGAACAGCAGGATTTCCGCCGGCAAGTATTGGACTTGGTGCTGAAGCGCGCTCAAATCGACCGGATCCGGCATGCCCGAGTCACGAACAACGGCGTCCGTGCCGAGGCTGAAACGACCCGCGGGCGCAACGAGCCGGCTGCACCAATTGCCGAAGCCGTCCCGGTAGCCCTCCATGGGAACCGACGGGTTGGTTATCAGATAATCCGGACGCTCCAGATCGGAGAAGCGCGAGAAGTGCACGTTCAGCGTTACGATCATCGGCGTCGTCTGCGGAAATTCAAAGCTCATCTCGCAACCGACATGGATACGCATGAAATCCCCGCTGCTAGATCGGCGGCGCTTCGATGCAACGCGTGGCACGACGAAAATGATGGCTGGCAGCACCCGCCTTCCGCATGGCCGGAGAGCCGAGAGCATGCCGCCGTGCAGGAAATGGACGTAGCCAATCGAGAGACAAGCGCGCTCAACGCGCGCTTGTTCCCTCGACTATCTAATTATCTCGCTCCGGCTGGGGGCGGGATCGCTGCTGGTGAGAAGAAGCTCCCGCTCTCCACGCCTATTTCCCCTTGAGGGTGTCCTTGAGGCCGCCGATGGCGTTCTGAACCTTGCCCTCTACCCTGTCGGCTTTGCCCTCCGACTCCAGCTTGGCGTCGCCGACCGCCTTGCCGACCGCCTGCTTGACTTTGCCTTTGATTTCCTTCGCCGACCCAACGATCCGGTCCTTGTCCATGATTTCTTCCTCCAATGCCTGGAAGCCTAGAGCGGGAGAAATGGGCTAT
Source organism: Xanthobacteraceae bacterium (assembly GCA_052148715.1). Taxonomy (GTDB): domain Bacteria; phylum Pseudomonadota; class Alphaproteobacteria; order Rhizobiales; family Xanthobacteraceae; genus JBKQHQ01. The sequence goes on from JBKQHQ010000088.1 coordinate 51,256, forward strand.
GGTGTCGTCTCGCTCCCGCTCTTCACAACATTGCGGCGCGCACCGGCCGTCGTCGTTGACCTGGATCAACCGACATTTCCCTCGGCCATCTGCAAGGCGACATAGCTGGGCGCACGAGATTGGCACCCTGGCGTTTGGACCGTAGGCGCGTCTTCCGCGCGCATTACGTCTGCGATGACGATCTGTCGGCGCAGCTACGGGCGAGAACACCGGGATCCAGTGATGGCGACAAACGGACCTCCACGCCCCCTTGAAAGAATCGGCACGGCCATCCATATACCATCCACATGGATGGCAACGGGATCGCTACCAATGGCTGAAGATAACGTGCACTACCTACGGTCAAAGACCGGCGAAACGGAAAAGATTACGATCAATCTGGGGTACGTCGACCTTGGCCAAATCGACCTGCTGGTCCACGAGGGCCTTTACTCGAACCGTACCGATTTCATTAGGACCGCCATCCGCAATCAGATCGATCGCCACGCCGACGTCGTCAAACAGTCCACGGTCCGAAAGAGTCTGGACCTCGGTCTGCGGCACTATAGCCGCGAAGATCTCGAAGCGGCGCGCGACGCCGGACGGATGCTGCAGATCCACGTGCTGGGTCTTGCCAGCATCGCCATGGATGTCACGCCCGAGCTTGCCCGCGCCACAATCGCTTCAGTGGTCGTGCTGGGTGCGTTGCACGCCAGCCCCGCGGTGAAGGCAGCGCTAGCCGACCGAACCCGGTGAGCGGCGCTCCGGCGTTCAGTGGCCAGACAACATTCCCAATAGGAAATAAGGGCTCCGCATGCGGACGCTCGATCTGTTTCCGCAACAAGGAAATCCGTAAGCATGAACAAGATGCTGAATTCCAGCCCGATGATTGAAGCTATGCGCCTCACACGCTCGGGCCGGCTCTCCGAAGCCACGGCGCTCATTCAGCGCATGCTTCGAGGCGAGACTTCGCCGGACGAGACATCCAATACACCTGACATCGTGCACCCCAGCAGAGGGCGCGAGCCGCCGCTTATTGACGCTGAGGCCGAGACCATAGAGGGGACCGACCGTGCGCCGTCTACCAGCGGCGATATTCATGCACGACCGCCAGGAATGATGTTTGAAGCCCTTGCCATTCCGCCACGCGGTTTGCACGGGCTGCGCGCACTGCTCGATCGCGTCAAACGCCCATCAAGGCCCGGATTACACGGCTTGGAGCGGCCCGTGCCGGTGTCTACGCCGGACATCTTGCCGGATGGCGGCAAGTTCTTCGAAGCGACCTACACAAATCCAGCGGGAAGCCGGACTTACAAGCTCTACATCCCCAGCCGCTATCAGGGGCAAGCGCTCCCTTTGCTGGTCATGTTGCACGGCTGTACTCAGTCGCCTGACGACTTCGCCGCCGGCACCCGCATGAACCTGATCGCCGAAGAGCGGACCTGCCTCGTCGTCTATCCGGCACAGCCGAGCGACGCAAACCCGGCCAAATGCTGGAACTGGTTCCGCCCGACCGATCAGCGCCGGGGCCAAGGTGAACCTTCGCTGATCGCGGGCATCACCCGCCAAGTCATGCGCGACTATAGCGTCGATCCGCAGCGCGTATATGTTGCGGGACTATCGGCCGGAGCAGCCGCTGCCGCGGTCCTGGCGGCAACCTACCCCGACTTGTATGCGGCGATCGGCGTCCATTCCGGCCTCGCCTGCGGGGCCGCCTCCGATCTTGCCTCCGCATTCGTCGCAATGAAGCGAGGTGACGCGCCGGCTTCCGCCGAACCCGGCGACTTCTCGCCGACGCATGGGTCTGCCGTCCCGACTATCGTTTTTCATGGCGATCGCGACACCACCGTGCATCCGCGCAACGGCCATCACGTCATCGCCCAGTCGAAAAGGACCACAAGCTCACGACAGGTGCGTCGCGGCCGGGCGCCCGGAAGACATGCGTATACCCGCACGATCCATACCGAGGTGACCGGCCGGCCGATCTTTGAGCACTGGGAGATTCACGGCGCCGGGCACGCATGGTCGGGAGGCAATCCCGGCTACTCGCACACCGATCCGCGAGGGCCCGACGCCACGAGGGAGATGCTGCGCTTCTTCCTCGAGCATCCGATGTCCAGTGCCGCGCCATGAGAATCGGCCGCCCCGCGGTTCGACATGATCGTGGGAGCGCAAGTCTTGGAAGCGCAAGCCTTGGCCTAGCGGCGCCAACCGAGCTGAAAGTCAAGGACCGCCCGCCGGGGGTCCTTTTGTTAGGCGCATCTGGATTTCGTCACCTTGATCCGGTGAGGCGATTATCCCGATCGACAGGGCGGATCGCGGCGCTTCGAGACGATGCCTTCGAGCCTATGGCCACGCGAAGCGCTGCTGGAAAGACCACCAACCAACGCGAGGTCTAGTGCCGCGTGGCCCAATATGGGGCCAGATCGTCTCGCAAAGCGTCCAAGCGCTCGATCTGGCGAGCCAGCGTCATCCACGTTCGAGCCATGTCACGCAAGAGCGCCTTCATCACTTGCTCGTCCTTTGCGGACCGAGCCATGTGCAGGCACGTATCGGCTTGCCTTCTGCAGTCGAGAGCCCCTGTCATGGCGCAGTGTCCATACATTTGCACGACCCCATCGCGTTCGGCGGTGGACGGCGTGCCGCGGCACATGGCCGGAGCATTGCAGCCCACGTGCGCTCGCCGACGACCGGCTGTGCCTTACGCCGACGGATGCTATGAAATACCAACTTATCTTAGCTCATGAAATGGTAGATGCCGTTGAGCCCGATCACGCCGGTCACGATGAGGTAGAAGGCGACGATATAGCTCAGCAGCCTCGGCATGATCAGGATCAAAATGCCGGCGATAAGGGCGACGAGCGGCGCAATGTGACCGGCGGTGAGAACCATTTCAAATCTCCTAGAATTGATCGGGCTTGCAACAATCGACGCACTGCATTCATTGTGCGGCCGCCGCATCGTCAAGGTGCGACGACTTCGATGCAGCCTGCTTGGCTTCTTCTTCGGTCAGCAATTTCTGGATTATTTGACGCTCGACATCATCGACTGAGGTCTCCAGCAAATTTTGAAACCGCTTGATGTTGAGTTCGTTGACGAATTCCAACTGGCCCATCGGCGGCCTCCCGCGTTGAAGTAACCCCGGCCGCAGGCGAGACAGCCGGGTCTACGCCGAGCAGAATCCAAGAAGCTGCGCAAACTGCGCGGTCCGCTCCTTCTTTTAGGCCAATTCGGAGGATTGGTCTGTATAAAATTGCACACCAAGTCGAATATTTCTGCGCGGCGGCGACTCTCTATCAGCCTGACGGATGCCAAGGGTGCAATCCTTGCCGGAGGCTCATCTGCCCGCATCCCGCCTTCAGCCCGGGCGATCAAATAAGAATCCCCAGCCGCTCCTTAGAGCCGGGGTTCCTTGGTCGTAGCAGGCCACGAGGATAGGAGCACCTGCCGGACAGAAGGAATACTCGGCAACCGTCTTTGTGGTTCCCTCAGGGTTGCCGCTGTCTGCCGCATAAACGCCCGAGTTCACGCCCCCGTGAGGCCGAGGAGGCCTTCGTGCCCGTACCGGGCTTACACGCCGGGGCCCGGCTCCACGCACGTGAAGGAATTGATCTTCTTGCCCCAATCCGGCGTCAGCGTCGGATAGGTGCCGGCGGTGAGGCGCATCGTGTTGCCGCCGAAGTCGTCATCGCTGAAAAAGTCCCACGTGCCGGACTGCACCTGAAGCCCTTGATCGACATATTCCGGATACCGCTCTATTGAGGATGCCATCCGGAAAATCACCGTGCTGCTGGGAACCGGCTAAGGCCGATGGCGAGTCTTGAAAAGAAGGCGGATGGTGAGCTGCAAGGACATTGATGCGGTGTTGAACATGGCACCTAACGATCAGGAGACCGAGGTCGCGCCGCCAGTAGAAGCGCCGGAGGAAATGCCGCTGCCGTCGGATCCGAAGGTCATATTCCTTGGTGGTCTATTCGTCCTTGCGCTGCTGGCGGCGGCCTATGTCGCCAGCGAGATCGTGTTGCCATTGGTCTTTGCCCTCATTCTCAAGCTCCTGCTGCAGCCGGCCATGCGCATATTGGAGCGGTTGCACTTGCCCCGGGTACTCGCGGCACTGCTGCTGATCCTTGCGCTATTCGGAACGATCGTCGGCTTGGGCACGGCCATCTCAGGCCCCGCCGGCACCTGGGCAGCCAAGCTTCCAGAGGGCGTTCCTCGGCTTCAGGAGCGGCTGAGTTTTATGCAAGAACCCATCAATACTCTGCAACGGTTTTTGCACCAAGTGGAAGATTTTGGTGGAGCGGAACCATCGCCAAATGCGGCCGCCGCGGCGCAAGGCCCAACTCTTCTGACGAAGCTTTTCAACGGGACCCGGAACTTTGCCAGCGGTTTCTTCACGACCGTGCTGTTTCTTTTTTTCCTTCTCGTGTCTGGCGATATCTTCCTGCACCGCCTCGTTGAGATACTGCCGCGCTTCGGCAGCAAGCGCCAGGTCGTCGAAATCTCGCAGCAGATCGAAAACGACATCACCGCGTATCTGGTCACGATCACGATCATGAACGCGGCAGTAGGTATAGCTACGGCAATGGCGATGTGGCTCACGGGGGTGGGCGACCCGATCCTCTGGGGGACGGTGGCCTTTCTGCTGAACTATGTGCCGATCCTCGGCGCGGCTTTGGGCGTGTTGATCTTCCTTCTCGCCGGCCTGTTGACCATTGAACCGCTCTGGCAAGCGCTGCTTCCTGCGGGGCTTTACATTGGATTTCATTTGATCGAGGGCGAGACTGTAACGCCGATGCTTCTTGCCAGACGGTTCACCCTCAATCCCGTCCTCGTCATCATCTCGCTCGTCTTCTGGTTCTGGATGTGGGGTATTCCGGGCGTGATCCTCTCCGTGCCCATGCTGGCGATTACTAAGATCATCTGCGACCGTATTCGGCCGCTGGCTGCATTTGGCCACTTTCTTGAAGGTTGAAACTCAGCCGCTTGCGTTGCCGTAACGCTTCTGAAGAAGGCCGAGTAAGTGCGAGCCGAGTGGACCGGTCTCGCCCTCGCCATTGACGACTCAGAGCAGCGGTCCCGGCGCCGAGGCCGCTCTCTTGGTAACTCAGACCTCGAAGCCGATGATTGGCTTTCCCCGTCCCGGGCTTACGCGCCGGGACCCGGCTCCACGCACATGAAGGAATTGATCTTCTTGTCCCAATCCGGCGTCAGCGTCGGATAGGTGCCGGCGGTGAGGCGCATCGTGTTGCCGCCGAAGTCGTCATCGCTGAAGAAGTCCCATGTGCCGGACTGCACCTGGATCGAGGAAACCTCGTTCTGCCAGCCGCTCTCCGACAGGTTCGGCGCATTGTCGGCGGTCGGCGCCGAAGTGCCGGCGAAATTGGGATCCGAGAAGATCGTCAATTGGCAAGTGCCTTGGGGGACCGGCGGCGGCGGCGGAAGCGTAGCGATCTGCTCCGGGGGCGGTCCGGCCAGCGGGCAATACTGCACGCATTGCGGCTCCGCGCCGCCGTCGACGAAATCGACCATGCGCCAGTGCAGCCCGCAGCCGTCGGGCGTGTAGCCGGTGCAGAGCGGCGCCTCGGTCGAGACGTAGCCGTCAGGATACCAATACGACCCGCCGATCAGGACCGCGCCGAGCGCGCCGAGCGGGACGAAGGATTTCCTATGCCCGCCCACATGCATGAATTTCTCGCCCCTGACGATCGGGAAGTATCTGTTATTGACGGTCACGACCGGAAATTTCGGCCGCCGAAGCGCGTTGGGTCCCTGGGACAGATGGGCCGATGTCGCGATCGGCCCGTGCGGACCGAATTTAAGCCCCGTCCGGCTCACTCCGACCTGGGTCTGGCCCTGCGGGCCTTGCCGGCCTGACGGAATAGCATGCTCGTCGGACTGCCGCGTCCCGATCGGCTCGTTGGGAAGCGCGGTGCGCGGGGGCGGCGTGACCAGCCGATTCGGTATGGCGCTGCGCTGTGGCGGTGTTGGCCGCGTCACGGCACGCTGGGGCGGCGGGGACGGCCGCGTCACGGCGCGCTGGGGAGGCGGGGACGGCGGCCGTGCGACCGCGCGCGGTGCCGGTGCTGGTCGTGCGGCCGGCGCTGGCTTCTTTTGTTGCTGTTGCGCCTGCGCAACGGCGATGAACGCCAAAGCTGCCACCGCCGCCAGCGCGACCAAGGCGGTTGCGCCGGCGGCCGCAGATCTGACTGCCGACCGCCCGGCCTGCTCCTTGGAGAGGCCCTCATGCGTGGGAAGAAGGCCGAGCAGTTCAGTGCGCTCAGCGCATTCAGCGGCTCGATAGCGCAGAGACGAGTCCACGCTCGGCAAATATTCAATGGTCATGTCGTCTTTCCCCGCCCTGTCCGGAATTCACTGCCTAACGGGTGAACCCTGCGACGGAGAAAGCCAAATCACATTGATCAAAATCAATTATGTCCGATACCGGACATTCACCCGAACGTTCCGACCTATCGCCGGGCGGCATCGAAATCGGCTCCGTGTTCGAGGGCGGCATAGCATCTTGGCGCAAAGACTTGGCGCCCGTCCTTTGGCGCCCGTCTAAAGGCGTTAGCGCCGGCCGAACGTGCAGTCCGGCCGGCGACACTTGGTTATTCCCCGTGCGCTATCGAGGTGACTGATGTCAGTCGCACTGGCGCCTTGTGCGAGTCTCGCCATGTTCTTCGACCGTCACGGTCCGACAATTCTTTCCACCTTCATGGTCCCGGCCTTCGCCAGCACCGGCCGTAGCCTCGTGATCACGCTGCCGATCGCGGTCACGGTCACGATCAATGGTAACGCCACCGGGACCGACCCTTACATCGGACTGGGCCAGCGTGATCGAATTGCTAGGCATAACGGCCCCCGTGAGGGGCGATAGGCAGAGTGCTGCCGAAAGCACACGGAGCAAATGTTCACGACATCCTCCCTGGGCCTTATTGGCGGAATCCTGATTGATCTACGTCAACGCCCGAGTCCAGGTTAGACGTGCAGCGAACACATTGGCGTGAATGGCTCGCGCTGGCCGATCGTGTGTGCTCGGCCGTTACCAGCTTTGCCCTATCGCTGACGGACGCAGTTAAAATGCCGAATTCTGTTAGCTCATGAGATGGTAGATGTCGTTGAGCCTAATCACGCCTGTCACTATGAGGTAAAAGGCAACGATATAGCTCAACATCGAAGATCGAGCTGATTGGGCCGATGAACAGCATCAATTTCGTGATGTTGCCAATGTCCCATCGCCGCGGCACCGCCAGGTATTCGCCGTCGATGTTGTTGGTGAGCACCTGGATCGTCATGGGCAGGAACGGCAAGAAGACGCTGGCGCCGAGCACGCCGAACATATTGCAGCTCGTCGGCCGCCGTCGGGCGCGCTTGCTTTTCAGGCAAGGGACCACTCTGGTGCATGGCGTAAGGTCTAAGGCGGCCTCAACCGAGACCACGGGTATCGACCGTCTGCCTTCGCATGTTGCCGCACTTCGTGCAGTAATAGGTAATTCTCTCGTGCCCATTGTCGAACATAGTCGGGGTCACGGCAGAGATGCTCATCGCCCCGCCACATTCAGGGCAAGTCGCGGTCATCTTCGTTTCAGGGGACGATTGCTGAAGGGACATGTGAGTTCCTTTCGCCCAAATAGTCGATGGCCAGGGTTAGGGACGCTCGGCCCAGCTACGAGGTTCGGTTAGGTCGCCGGGCGATGGCGGCGCCACGGCGTCCACTATGCGCCCATGAACGAATGAGAGTCTGTATAAAACAGACCGCTCTTATGGAAATGCGACCTAACCACATCCGACGTGCCGCTGTATTCAGAGGCGCGATCGAGTCGAAGGAGCGACCAGGGCTCCACGCAATTTAGCTCGCAATTCTTCATCATCGTTCCCATCATTGGTAGGATGAGCAACGCAGTCGAAATCCAACCAGACCAACTCGCGACGCCCGTCGTCGGACGGGTGAACGAAAATGCGGGGCGTAGCGCCGTGACCGCGCGCGAACCGACAAGGCCCCGGTCTGACCATCCCGAAAGGCTGACCGCGGGCATTTTCGACGTCGATGGCGTGCTGCTCGCATCCCCGCATGAGCGCGCCTGGCGCGAAGCACTCCGAGGCTTCGCCGACCCGGATCGCTTCACGACCGCAATCTATGAGGCGCATGTTGCGGGCAAACCGCGCCTCGTTGGCGCCCGTGCCGCGCTGGAGGCGTTGGGCGTCCGGGACGCCGGGCGGCAGACGGCCGCCTATGCCGAGCAAAAGCAGAAACGGCTGGAAGAGCTGATGAATGCCGGGAGCGTCGCTGCCTTCCCCGACGCGCTCCGCTTCGTTCAGGCGGTCGAGGCGATCGGTTGGCCGATGGCGGTCGCATCGTCCTCGAAAAACGCCAACCAAATGATGCAGCCGATCCACCTCGACTCCGGCCAGAACCTGCTCGATGTCTTCCGCGCCAATGTCTGCGGTCGCGATTTGCGCCAGGGCAAGCCTGACCCGGAAATTTTTCTCCTCGCGGCCGCGGAGCTGCGGGTGGCGCCTGCACACTGCTTCGTGGTCGAGGACGCGCCCGCCGGCATCGAGGCGGCGCGGGCGGGCGGCATGACGGCGCTTGGCGTCGACCGACTTGGGGACGCTGCCCTGTTGTGGGCGGCAGGGGCGGACCTGGTGGTGACGAGCCTCGACGAAGTCGCGATCGATGAACTGATTGATGGGCGGCTCCGCCGTCGGTCGAGGTGAAGGAGCCGGGAACGATGGAACGGGCGCTGGAGCCCACCGCCGATCCCGGTTGGATCCTTGACGGGGAAGGCTGCGATCCGCTTCGCGAAAGCAGTTATGAGTCACGTTTCGCTACGAGTAACGGCTTCCTTGGCGTAAGGGGCGCACGCGCAGTCAATCGCGTAGCGCGTAGGGCCGTTCTAGCGCGCACCTATGTGGCTGGGCTTTTTGACACACACTCCGCCGAGCGGCCCGTAACGGAGCTCATCCCGGCGGCCGACTGGCTGCGGGTTCAAATCTCGCTGGCCGGCGGATCGCTCCCGCACCACACGGGCGAACTGCCGTCGCATCGCATGACACTCGACATGCGGCGGGGTGCACTGCTGACCGAATGCCGCCTGCCGAATGGAACCGCGACGGGCTTGCGCGTACGCACATTGCACCTCGTGTCGCTGAGCGAGCGCGCGGTCGGGCTCCAGTTGATCCAATTTGACCTTGAGGGTGGAGAGGTCGAGGTTACGCTCGAAGCGGGTTTCGAAGGGCTGAACCTCGGGCTGGTATCCGAGCGGCTCGAGCAGGATCTCGGCGTGTGGCGTACGGAGCGTTCCGGCAAGGGCCTCGCTATGGCGGCCGCGGCGTCGCTGCGGATCGACGGCTGCGATGTTCCACCGACCGCTCTCGGCCAATGCAAGTGGTCGTGGAGCTGGAAATCTCGCCCCGGTCAGGTCGTGTCTTTCGACCGGTCGGTCGCGGTGACGCGCAGTGACATCCGAGGTCTGGACCCCGGCACCGCGGCCCAGGAAAAGCTCGGCATTGCGCGACGCCTCGGGTGGCGCGGCGTGGTCGCTGAACACGCGGCGGGCTGGGCGGGCCGCTGGCAATGCAGCGACGTCGAGGTCGAGGGCGACGACGACGCACAGAAGGCGTTGCGGTTCGCTGTCTACCATCTTAACAGCGCGGCCAATCCAGCCGACGAGCACGTCTCAATCGGCGCCCGGGCGCTGACCGGCGACGACTATCTTGGCCATGTGTTCTGGGACACCGAAATCTATCTGCTGCCGTTTTATATTTTGACCTGGCCCGCCGCGGCCCGAGCGCTGCTCATGTATCGCTTCCGCACCCTCGATGGCGCGCGGAGGAAGGCGGCCCAGTTGGGCTGGCGCGGCGCCCTCTACGCCTGGGAGTCCGCCGACTCCGGCGCGGAGACTACCCCGGAGCAGGTTATCGGTCCGGATCGCCGGGTCATCGATATCCTTTCCGGCAAGCAGGAGCAGCATATCAGCGCGGACGTCGCCTACGCGGTCTGGCAATACTGGCAGGCGACCGAGGATGAAGGGTTCCTGCTCGACGCGGGCGCGGAGATCATTCTCGAGACGGCCCGGTTCTGGTCCAGCCGCGCTCAGCTGGAGGCGGATGGCTATCGCCATGTCCGCGGCGTCATCGGACCGGATGAGTATCACGAGCATATCGACGACAACGCCTTCACCAACGTCATGGCCCGCTGGAACATTCGCCGGGCGCTCGATGTGGCGGCCTTGTTGCGCCAGCGCTGGCCCGAGGCGTGGGCGCGCCTCGCATCTCGACTCGACCTGGACGACACCGAGCTGAAACACTGGCTGGAGGTCGCCGATACGATGACGACCGGCCTCGATCCCGGAACGGGACTGTTCGAGCAGTTCGCGGGCTTTTTCACCCTCGAAAAAATCGATCTGGCGGACTACGCAGGCCGTTCCGTGCCAATGGACGTGGTGCTTGGGCGGGAGCGGACGCGGCAATCCCAGGTGATCAAACAGGCCGATGTCGTCGCGCTGCTGGGGCTGTTGCCGAAGGAGTTCAGTGACGATGCCGCGGCGAAGAATTTCCACTACTACGAGTCTCGTTGCGACCACGGCAGCTCGTTGAGCCCCGCCATGCATGGGATGGTCGCTGCCCGCCTAGGATACTCCGACGCGGCGCTACGCTACTTTCGGCAGACCGCGGCGATCGATCTCGCAGA
>JBKQHQ010000089.1:0-16451 GCA_052148715.1 Xanthobacteraceae bacterium
ATAGTGGTAATAGCCGCCCCCATTGGCACATGATCCCATGGAGATGACGTAGCGCGGCTCCGGCATCTGGTCGTAAACCTTGCGCAGCGCCGGCGCCATCTTATTGGTCAGCGTTCCGGCCACGATCATCACATCGGACTGGCGCGGCGAGGCGCGGGGTGCAAAGCCGAACCGCTCGGCGTCGTAGCGCGGCATCGACATCTGCATCATCTCGACCGCGCAGCACGCGAGCCCGAACGTCATCCACATCAGGGATCCGGTTCGCGCCCAGGTGATCAGATCGTCGGCGGTAGTGATGAGGAAACCCTTGTCGGCAAGTTCGTTATTGAGGCCGACGAAGTAGCTGTCGCCCGTGCCCACGGGCTTTCCCGTGCGCGGATCGAGGAGGCCGGCGGCGGGCGCGACGGCCGACGCGGCAACGGGCGTCAATCCCATTCGAGCGCTCCCTTTTTCCACTCGTAGATAAAGCCGACCGTCAGGATTCCAAGAAAGACCATCATGGACCAGAAGCCGAAGGCCCCGAGATGGCCGAACGCCACCGCCCAGGGGAACAGAAAGCTCACCTCGAGATCAAAGATGATGAACAAGATGGCGACGAGATAGAACCGCACGTCGAATTTCATCCGCGCATCGTCGAACGCGTTGAAGCCGCACTCGTAGGCGGAGAGCTTTTCCGGATCAGGCTGCTGGTAGGCCACCAAGAATGGCACCACGAGCAGCGCAAGGGCGATCGCGAGCGCTACGCCAATGAAGATGACCAGCGGAAGGTATTGCTGCAAAAGCTCGCTCATGGCGGCCTTTCCGGCGGGAGGTAAGCGATCCGGTTCCGGCTCAAGAGCAGCCGAAATGGCCGCCCCGCTCCCAAACGATCGGACCTGGCTCGAGGAACGGAAGGTGCGCAGCCTTTAGCGCAGTGCAAAAAGGGTGGCAAGCCAATGCGCCGCAAGAACCATGCATGACAATGGGAGGCGAAGGGCCCTCTCGCGACGCCCTTACCGCCCCGGCGCGCGCGCCGACGACTTGAGCTCTGCCGGCCGCCCCACCAATCGGCGAGAACTCACGAGAATAGTACATAACCAACCGCTCTGGCGATTGAATTGAAGTGGAACGCAATTTGCGTCTAAGGTCACCGATGAGTGATTGCGACGGGAGGGTTGCGATGGCCGAAGATTTCCTTGGGCTTTTCAGCGAAGAGAGCATTGCGATTACCTTTGAGGCCGGTCGCGAGCTTTTCAAGAAGGGCGATCCCGGACATGACCTGTACGTCGTAAAGTCGGGAGAGATCCAGATCGTTGATGGTAACCACGTGCTGGAGACTGTGACGGCCGGGGGGATCATCGGCGAGATGGCCTTGGTGGACGGGGGCCCTCGCAGCGCCACGGCCCGCGCGGTCACGGAAAGCGTCGTCGTTCCGATCGACGAGCGCCGTTTCCTCTTCCTGGTCCAGCAGACCCCCTTTTTCGCAATCCGCGTGATGCGGCTGATGAGCACGCGTCTGCGCGCTATGAACGAACGCGCGCGGACGTTGGACTGACGGGGTCGACGCGCGTTTCAATTGTCGCATCTTCTACGGCAAACCGGTACCCGGCCCGAGGAAGACGCTATCGAGGTGCCATTCATGAACGACCTAGCCACTCCGCCTTCGGCCGAAGGGATCACCGCCCAGGAGCACTGGACACACAAGGGTCCGGTCAAGCTCTTTCTGTTCGAGAAATGGGCCGGCGATCCGGCCAAGGCCAAGGGGCTGATCTTGTTCGTGCACGGCTCGTCGATGGCATCCCAGCCGACATTCGACCTGCAGGTGCCCGGCCGGGCCGATTCCTCGGTGATGGATTGGTTCGCCCGGCGTGGCTACGACACCTGGTGTGTCGACATGGAAGGCTATGGCCGTTCGGACAAGGACCGCGACAACAACGCCGGGATCGCGCAGGGCGCCGACGATTGTTTTGCGGCGGCGGCCTACATCCGAAAGCTGCGCGGCCTACGGCCGTTCCTCGTCTACGGCATATCCTCGGGCGCGCTGCGCGCCGCCCTGTTCGCCCAACGGCATCCGGAAATGGTCGGCCGCCTCGCGCTCGATGCCATGGTGTGGACCGGCGAAGGCAGCGCCACCTTGGCCGAACGGCGCAAGAAGCTTCCCGAGTTCACGGCCAAGAACCGCAGGCCGATCGACCGGGCGTTCATCCATTCCATCTTCAACCGCGACCATCCCGGCACCGCCGATGATCGGGTGATCGAGGTCTTTGCCGAGGCGGTGCTGGCGCTCGACAGTTCTATGCCGACCGGCACCTATGTCGACATGTGCTCCAAGCTGCCGGTGGTCGATCCCGAGAAGATCACCGTCCCGACCATGATTCTGCGCGGCCAGTGGGACGGCATCGCTGCCTTCGACGACCTCGTCGAGTTCTTCAAGCGGCTGCCGAACCCCGACAAGCACTTCGCCGTCATGCCCGGCATCTCGCACGCGAGCTTCCAGCAAAAGAATTTTTTGCTGGTGTACCATATCCTGTGGAGTTTTTTCGCCCAGCCCGAGCCGGTCTACCGGGGCTGAGGACTGTTACTTCCTGATCTTTGCAGTGACCTGCTGGAGTTGCATGGCCGCTGACATATCGCCCTCGATCTTCAGCTTTCCTTGCATAAACGCCATGGTAGCGTCCAGCGAACCGCCGGCCAATGCCAGGAAATCGGCGAAGGATACTTTGACCGTCGTGTCGGCAGCGGCGTCACCGTTGTTCACCGCGTTGGCGACGCCATCAAGGAAGATGCTGCCCTCGTCTCCGAAATCGAGGCGCACGCGCTTGCCGGGCACGACCGCGGCATTGTCCGACATGGTCTTTGTAACCTCCTGTACGGTCGGCATAATCCTCTCCTAACGCACTTCAATCTATGCTATGAGATTTGCAAGATCTAGGCGATAAGGTCGCGGGGGTCAACTCGGCGTACGTCGGCGTACAACAAACAGCAAACGGCATCGGCTCTTGCCGGAAAGCGCATTGACGAATACGGACTCGTCCGCCGGAAAGGGCTCGGCTTCGTCACTCCCGGGCGTGGCATCGCGGCCATGAACATGACCCATATCGAGACCCCACTCTATCCTATCGAAGCCTCGCGCACGGCGCTCGCAGGCGAGGAGCAGGCCGACCGGGCGGTGACGTTCCTGCGGACCCGGTTCCCCGAATGCTTCGGCAAAGCGCGGGTCCGCGCCTATGGGGTTCCGGGCATCCGCCAGACCCGCTGGATCGCGGGGGTGCACCAGCTCACCGCGGATGAGGTCTGCGCCGGGACCAAATTTGACGACGCTATCGGCCGCACCGGCTGGCCGATCGAGTTGCACGATCATGGGTCCGGCCACCGCTGGCACGCATCCGGCGAGCACCACGTCCAGTACATCCCGCCGCGCAGCCTGATATCGCCGGAGGCGGATAATTTCATCGCTGCCGGCCGCTGCGTCGACGGCGACACTGCGGCACTGTCGAGCGTCCGTGTCGTGGGTCCCTGCATCGCGATGGGGGCCGCCGCCGCGCACGCGCTTGATCTCGCGGGCGGCGGCAACGTGCACCCGATCGACAACGCGGCGCTGCGCCGCCGTCTTCACGACAACGTCGAGCGGACGAATTGAGGGCTTGGCCCATGCGGTTGACCGATGCCGAGCAAGCGATGCTGGATGGGCAGGGCGGGCGCGCCAAGCAAAGGGCGATGGATCTTCTGGTGCGCTACGGCGAGGCGCTTGGCGCCGAACGGCTGGTCGGCGTCACCAACGTGGCCGGCACCTGGAGCGCCGCGACCCCGAACCTTCAGCAATTCGCCGCGCAGGGTTTCGACGCCGTCTTCTCCAAGCTGAATCTCGACAGCGACGACGTCGTGGAGACGCCGCAGGCGGAGGTCTTCAGCTGCCAGCTCATCCACGGCGTCGATACGCAGAGTTCGAAGATCCACGGCACCCCCGCGGAGGTCGTCGATACTCAGCGTCGCGCCGAGGATTTCTTCGGCCGCCGCGGTGTGCAGATGCTGGGCACCTGCACGCCCTATCAGGTCGGCAACGTGCCGGTGCGCAACGAGCACTGCGCCTGGATGGAATCCTCAGCGGTCGTCTATTGCAATGCCGTGCTCGGTGCGCGCACCAACACGGAAGGCCGCGAGAGCACCGGCGCAGCGAGCATCATCGGCAAGATCCCGTATTGGGGCCTCCACATCGCCGCAAATCGGTTCGGCACCCACCGGGTCGACGCCGAGATCGAGATCGAGGACATGATGGATTGGGGCCTCTTTGGCTATCACGTGGGCGAGATGATCCAGGACGACATCCCGGTGCTCACCGGGCTGAACCATGCGCCGAGCATGATTAAGCTCAAGCATTTCGGCGCCGCGGCCTCCTCCTCAGGCGGCGTCGAGATGTTTCACATCCCCGGCACCACGCCGGAGGCGCCGACGCTCGAGGCTGCCTTCGGGCCGCGCAAGCCCGTCGATGCCATCCGCTACGGGGTGAAGGAGCGCAAGCTCGCCTACGAGAACCTAAACTCCTCGGCCCGGAGCAGGAACGTCGATTTCGTCATGCTTGGCTGCCCGCACAATTCGCTCGAGCAGATCTGGCTGGCGACGCGGCTCCTTGATGGCCGCAAGGTGCACGCGAATTCGGCCCTGTGGATCTTCACGCCGCGCGCCCTCAAGGCCGTTGCCGACCGCAACGGCTATACGCAGATCATCGAGCGGGCCGGTGCGCATCTGATGAGCGATACTTGTCCGGCGATCGGCCGCGTGATGCCTGCCGGCACCAAGGTTGTGGCGACGGACTCGGCCAAACAGGCGCACTATCTCCCGGCCATCATGGGCGTCGAGACTTGGTTCGGCTCGCTCGCCGACTGCATCGACGCGGCGCTCACCGGCCGCTGGAAAGGCGGCCTGCGATGAGCACGATCGTGCTGCATGGCCGCAAGGTCGTGGGCGGCCGCGCGGAGGGCTGGGCCCTGGTCACCCGCGACACCATCTCGGGCTGGGGCGGCATCAATCCCAAGGACGGGACCATCATCGAGCGGCGCCACGAATTGCGCGGCCAGAGCTTCAAGGACAAGATTTTGGTATTTCCCGGCGCCAAGGGTTCATCCGGCTGGTCGCATTATTTCCATCTGACGCGGGTGTTCGGCGTCGCTCCGAAGGCGTTGATTTTCAGCCGCATGACCACCAAGGTGGCGCTCGGCGCGGTGGTGACCCGCGCCCCCGCCGTCACCGATCTCGATCGGGACCCTCTCGCCGTCATCGAGACCGGCGACTGGGTCAAGGTCGACGCCGACAAGGGCATCGTCGAGGTGACGAAGCGTACGCACGAGGCGGACTGATCGCGCATGTCGGACGAGGCGGTGATCGATGTCTCGGAGGTGATCGAGCGGCAGAAGCTCGGCCGTTTCCTGGTCGCGCTGGTCGCCCTCTCGTGGACCATCACGTTCTTCGATGGCTTCGATATGAACGTCATCAGCTACGCGATGCCGTACATGGCGGCCGAATTCCAGCTCGACAAGATCATGACCGGATACGTCTTCAGTGCCGGCCTGGTCGGGACATTGGTCGGCGGCTTTCTGTTCGGCTATGCCGGTGACAGGTTCGGGCGCCGGCCAGCGATCATCCTGGCGACCGCAATGTTCGGCGCGATGACGCTCTGCTTGGCGCTCGCTTCGAGCTACCACGCCCTGCTGGCCGTGCGCGTTCTCATCGGCGTTGGCGCCGGCGGCATGCTGCCGCTCGCCTGGGCGCTGAACCTCGAATATTCGGCGAAGCGCTATCGTGCCACCATAGTCACCTTGGTCATGGTCGGCTATTCGCTCGGCATATTCGTTGGCGGACCGGTTTCGATCTGGCTGATCCCGCGTTTCGGCTGGCAATCCGTGTTCTTGATCGGCGGTGTCCTCTCGCTGCTCGCGGCCGGCGCGTTGGTGTTGATGCTGCCGGAGTCGATCCGCTATCTCGCCAGCAAACGGCGGCGGCCGGACCTCATCGCCGCGACGCTGCGGCAGCTCGCCCCGGAGCATGCGGTTCCGATTGGCGCGAGGTTCGTTGCCGTCGACGAAGAGGGCCAAGCCAAGGACTTCAAGCCCTCGCTTTTGTTTGGCGGCGATCTGATCGCCATCACGCCGCCGCTGTGGCTCGCCTACATATTCAGCTCGATGACGGCATTCTTCTTGGCTACCTGGACACCGCTCGTGCTGGAGGCCTTGGCGTTCGCGCGCAACGAAGCCGCGGCCGTTGGATCGATCACGGCGGTCGCCGGTATGTTCGGCGGCCTCGTCCTGATGCGGTTCACCGACCGGTTCGGCGCCATCGCCATTGTTGCGATGCCGCTGATCGCCATCCCGGCTTTGCTGGTCGCGGGCCTCGGCGACGTGGATCATGCGACCTTCACCGTGCTGATCGCGGTGATCGCCATGGCACTGCTCGGCGGCCATTTCGGCCTGCACAGCATTGCCGGCATCTTCTATCCAAGCGCCTGGCGTGCGAACGGCGCCGGCTGGGCCACGTCGGTCGCCAAAATCGGCTCCATCGCGGGCCCGTGGCTCGGCGGCGTGATCCTCGCCTCTGGCCTACCCGTGCGGCACATCTTCGTTATCCTGGCGGCCTGTCCGGCCATGGTGCTGATCTGCACCCTCCTGATCGGGAGCGCACAACGTCGCATGTGGCGACGCGAGGCAGCACCGGCGCGCGATGCGCCGCACATAGGCGACGCCGCCAAGCCGTTCCGACATCCGATCGCGGATGACCATGCTGCGTAGATGTCCGCCACACCGCCGCAACGTTGCTCTAAGCGGGATATGACGCAAACGATTGCAGCGCGCGCTCAACGATGATCGCGCCAGCTTCTTGCGTGAAATGGCCCGCGTCGGCGATCTCCAATGGCTCCGGGCAATTGCGGATCAGGCCACGCAACACGCGCATCACCGGCGCACCGAGCACCGGGTCCTTCATGCCGATCGCCATGAACGACTTGCCGCCCCAATCTTTGGACCAGAATTCGCGGGCTTGCCGCGAAAGCGCCGCGCCGTCTGCATCCGGATTGTCGGGCACGAGATTGGGAAAGCGGCGCACGCCGGCCTTGTACCGGGCGTCGGGAAACGGCGCTGAATAGGCTTGCGCCTCTGCGTCGGTCAGGCCCGGGACTCCCCGTTTGATCAGGCCCGCAATATCCATGTCCGGCGTACGATTCGAGTACGCACGCCAGGCAATAAATCCTTCCGTGAGCGGGTAATCGCCGGTGGCAAGTGCTGTGTTCATGACGATGAGGCGCGAGAAGCGCTCGCGCATGTCCATCGGGATGGTGAGACCGATCAAGCCCCCCCAATCCTGGCACACAAGGGTCACGTCGCGAAGATCGAGCCGCTCAATCAGCGTCATGATCGAGTTGCGGTGGAAGTCAAAAGTATAGACGCTCTCTTCCTCCGGCTTGTCGGAACGGCCGAAGCCGAAGAAATCAGGCGCGACGATCCGCAGGCCGCCGGCAAGGAAAGCTGGAATCATCTTGCGATACAGATAGGACCATGTCGGTTGGCCGTGCAGGCAGAGAGCGACCGGCGCACCGCGCGCCCCCTCGTCGAGGTAGTGCATCCGGAGCGACGTGAAGCCCGACAGAGCTTCGGCATAGCGTGGCGTGAAGGAGAAGCCGGGAAGATTTTCGAAGCGATCATCCGGCGTCCTAAAATGGCCCATCGCGAACACATCCTCTCGGCGGATCGTTGCGGCTACTGCGTCGGGATATCCGGCTGATCGTGCGTCAGCGCGTCGACGGCGCGACCGATCTTGCCCTCGATGCGGAACGGGAGCAACCTTGCCGAGCGCATCAACTTGGCGCGGCCGCAAGGACATAGCCCGGCCCTATGCGCTCGAGGGGAGCGCCGCCTGAACGGAGGGATTGATTACCGTAACGTAAGCGGTAGCAAGTCCGGCGCGGGACCTACCTTGACTTCACCAATGACTTGACGGCCGGAGGTGAACGTGTTGCCTAACGGGCGCGACGTCAGGTGCGCAAATCAGGACGATAGGTCTGATATGTTGAACCTCGTCCATGATCGCGCAATTTGGACGGTTTGTTCGTACCTAAGTGTGGGAGTTGGACAATGGCAGGTCAACTGGAGTCCTTCACCGCCACGCTGGCGACGTTGTTTCAAAAAGGTGTCCGCTACTCGACCGTTTTTGATCTCGGCTGTGCCGACGGAAATTTTTACCTTTTACATTTCAGCCTGGGTTTTTTTCCGGCGGCTATCTGCGTCAATGTCGATGCCAATCCGATATACGAAGAATCACTCAAGTCCATACGAGATGTCATGGGCGGGCATTATTTGATAGCCGCAGTTACCGATCATGCCGGCGAAGTGGAGTTGAACACCGCGGCGCATCACTATTGGGGGTCCCTGCTTCCCGACAATGCCTCCTATTGGAAGCAGCTTCACGATCTGCGCGGCGAGAAAATCAAGGTTCCGGCCGTCACCCTCGACCACGTGGCCGAGCAGCTCTCCCTTAAGCCGCCGTTTCTCATAAAGCTTGATCTTCAAGGCAGTGAGATGGCGGCGCTACGGGGCGGCAGCAAGGTGCTTTCGCAAACCGACGTCATCATCTGCGAAACGGCCACAGATGACTTTTCGCCCATCAATGGATTTCTCGACGAGGCCGGTTTCGGCCTGTTTGACCTGACGGCGTTGAACAGGTTGGCCGATACCACGCTCGGCTGGTTTTACCCAGTTTACCTCAACCGCCGCCTCGACCACATCAAGCCGCCCCTGCCCTGGGACCGGTCGCTCAACGATCAGGTTATCCAGCTTCAGGTCGATAGGCGGAAGAACATCCTTGCTCGCAACGCAGCAATGCTTGCGTCTATGCGCGCACAACAGGGCAGGGCCTAGTCTAAGTGAAGGGGTTCGTCCGCCGTTACGCTTCTGGAGCGCCGCGCGGCTGAACGAGGGTCGTTACTCCGCAGCCTGCTTGAACGGAGGGGAGCTCGGGGGACCGGTGAGCAGCGTCAATTCGGCTTCCTCCAACGTCTCCTTCTCCAAGAGCCGCCGCGCGGTTCGCTCGAGCGCATCGCGCCGCTCGCGCAAGATGTCGGCGGCGCGCTGGAACGTCCGGTCGAGAATCGCCCGCACCTCCTCGTCGACCACGGCCGCCGTCTCTTCGGCGTATTCGCGTTCGCGCGGCAGCGACGGATAGCCGGTGCCGTTCAGGAACGTGCCCGGGTCGCGGTCATAGGCGACCCCGCCAAGCCGTTCCGACATTCCGTAGCGGGTGACCATGCTGCGGGCGATGTCGGTCGCGCGCCGTAGGTCGTCGGCAGCGCCGGTCGAGAGATGGCCGAATACGATGAATTCCGCGGCGCGCCCGCCGAGGAGGACCGTCATCTTGTTCTCCAGCTCCTCGCGCGTCATCAGGAAGCGATCCTCGGTCGGACGCTGGATGGTGTAGCCCAACGCACCAACCCCGCGCGGGATGATCGAGACCTTGTGCACGGCGTCGGCGCCCGGCAAGGTGAGCGCCACCAGCGCGTGGCCCATCTCGTGATAGGCGACGATCTCGCGCTCCTTCGGATTGAGCAGCCGGTTGCGCTTCTCGAGCCCGGCCACGATCCGCTCGACGGCGTTGTTGAAGTCGCTCATCGATACCGCGTCGCCGCTCCGTCGCGTGGCCAAGAGCGCCGCCTCGTTGACCAGATTGGCGAGATCGGCCCCGGTAAAGCCGGGCGTCAATGCCGCGACCTTGTCGGCATCGACGTCCGGGGCGAGCTTTACCTTTTTCATGTGGACTTGCAGGATCTGGACGCGGCCCTTCTTGTCCGGCCGGTCCACCAGGACCTGGCGATCGAAGCGGCCGGCGCGCAGCAGCGCCGGATCGAGGATCTCCGGCCGGTTGGTGGCGGCGATGATGACGAGCCCGGAGCGGGAGTCGAAGCCGTCGAGCTCGACCAGGAGCTGGTTGAGCGTCTGCTCTTTCTCGTCGTGACCGCCGGCATACGGCCCGATGCCGCGGGCGCGGCCGAGCGCGTCAAGCTCGTCGATGAAGATGATGGCCGGCGCCTTCTGGCGTGCCTGCTCGAATAGATCGCGCACGCGCGCCGCGCCGACACCGACGAACATTTCCACGAACTCGGAGCCCGAGATCGAGAAGAACGGCACCTTCGCCTCCCCGGCGACGGCCTTGGCCAGGAGGGTCTTGCCGGTGCCGGGCGGGCCGATGAGCAGTATGCCCTTGGGCATGCGGCCGCCGAGCCGGCTGTAGCTCTCGGGATTCTTCAGGAAATCGACGACCTCGCGCAGTTCGTCCTTGGCTTCATCCACCCCTGCCACGTCGTCGAAGGTGACGCCGGTGTCGGACTCCACGTAGACCTTGGCCTTGCTCTTGCCGATCAACATCAGGCCGCCGCCGAGGCCCTGAGCGGCGCGCCGTCCAAGGTAGAACCAGACCCCCACGAACAGCAGCATCGGCACGATCCAGGAGAGAAGATCGCGAACGAGCGTGCTTTCCACCTCGCCGGTATAGCGCACGCCATATTTCTGCAGCTCGCTTGCAAATTCGAGATCGACGCGGGTCGTGACGAACTGCTTCTGGCCGCCCGGCAGTGGCTCCTTAAGTGTTCCCTGGATGAAGCGGTCCGACACGCCGACATCGACGACCTTCCGCTGCTGCAGCAATTCCTGAAATTGGCTGTAGGGAATGGTCGCGACTTGGCGTGTCATCGCAACCATCCATTGGATGATCACCATTCCGACAATTGCGATGACGGCGAACGCAATATTGAAACGGGTCGATTTTTTCATTTACCTCTCCAGCGCCGACGGGCGTCAGACGACTCCTGTCATTCAGATTGGAACGCCGAATTCACTCCTGAATTCCCAATCGCTGCGCGCCCCCTGGGCACGCCGCACAGATTCCCGATCTCCCGCTCGGGAATCCGCGTCAGCTGCCTAACGCACCACACGGCGGTGCGGTTCAGCGCTCACCAGCGCTGGTTCCAGCCTCGAGGCCGGATATCGGGCACCCGCCTGCCGCGCGTATCCGCCCAAACCGTTGTCCTCGTCTGCATGCCCAGTCCCATTACGCCGGCGATGACCGCAAACAGCGCGCCGAAAACAAAGCCGCCGATGTGCGCCCACCAGGCGACGGCGCCCCCCATGTCGGGCGACACCAATTCGGAGCTTCCCTGCAAGATCTGCATGCCGAACCATACGATGGCAAAGATGAACGCCGGCACCGGAATGAACAGCGGGATAATCCAGATCGGGATGATGGTTATCACGCGCGCCGTGGGGTAGATCACCGCGTAGGCCGCGATCACGGCGGCGATAGCGCCAGAGGCGCCGAGCACGGGCTCAAGCGAGTCGGGGTGTGTCGCAAGGTGCACGATATTGGCGGCAATCCCACCGATTAGGTAGAGGCTTGCAAAACCAAGGCGTCCGAACCGCGCCTCCATGGCCGGTCCAAAGATCCATAAGAACCACATGTTGAAGATGAGGTGCAGCCAACCCCCATGCATGAACATGTCGGTGACCATCGGCCACCAATCCGTCGGATCGAGACCGGAGTGAAGCGCCAATCTCGGATTGGTGTAGCGCGCGGGAATCAAGGCATAGTGGATCAACACGGCGTTGACCGCCGGCGCCGGAAGGCTCCGCATCCACAGAAACACCAGCGTGTTGAGCGCAATGAGCCCAACGACGACGACAGGCCTGGCGGCGCGGGGGGCAGTGTCGATGAAAGGAAACAAAGCCAATCCTCCGGCAGAGCGCGGCTCGGCCCGATACGGATTTCATATAGGCTCGACAATGCCCGGATGCGACGAAGGGCGGAGCCCCGGGACCATGCGCAGAGCCGTACGCGGAGGCGGGTGCAGGATGCCTACGCGGGGTTACCAGAGCCGCGCGGATTCACGCCAGCGCGGCCTTCACCCGATCGGGAGTAAGCGGCAGATCGCGCAGGCGCTTGCCGGTGGCGTTTGCGAAGGCATTGGCGATGGCCGCAGCCGCCGGCCCCTGCGACGCCTCACCGGAGCCGCGCGGCTTTTCGTTCGGCCGCCCGATCAGCTCGACCTCCACCTTCGGTACCTCCGGCATGGTGAGGATCGGATAGCTTTGCCAGTCGCGTGAGAGGATGCCGCTCGCATCGAAGCGGACAGCCTCGTGCAGCGTCCAGCTGGTTGACTGGATGATGCCGCCCTCGATCTGGTTCGCCAGGCCGTCCGGGTTGATGATTTGGCCGGCATCCGCGGCAGCGTAAACGCGCGGGACCGTGACGGCACCGTTGGCGCGGTCGACCTCGACCTCGGCGACCACCGCGACGTAGCTTGCGAGATTCTTGTACTTGGCGAAGGCGATGCCGCGCCCACGCGTGCCAGTCCCCTTCTCGTCGCTCTCTTTCCATTGCGCCTTATGCACCACCGCCTCGATCACCGCCTTGGCACGCGGGTCCGTCAGGTGCGCAAGCCGAAACGCGACCGGGTCGGCGGCGGCCGCTGCCGCGAGTTCGTCCATGAACGACTCGATGGCGAACACATTGGCGTAACCGCCGAGCGTGCGTAGCGCCGAAACGCGGACCGGCATATCGGGAATGAAGTGCTGCACGATCCGCTGGCTCGGAAAATCGTAAAGCGGCACGGCGTTGCGATCACCGCCGCCTGCCGGCTGCGGGATCACGAGGGGCGGGGACATCGGATACGGCTGCGACAGATACCAGGCGGCCAGCAGGTTCGCCCCTTGCGGCTCGCCCGGCCGCGTGGAATGGCTATTGCTCCACAGCTCGTAATTCCAGTCGACAATGCGTCCGTCGGCGCCAAGCGCCGCTTTCGCGCGCATCACCATGGCCGGACCGAACGGCTCCCAGCCGTGCTCGTCGTCGCGCATCCATTGCACGCGTACCGGCCGTCCAGGCATAGCGCGCGCGAGCAGCGCCGCATCGAGCGCCACGTCGTCAGCAGCGTTGTGGCCGTAGCAACCCGAACCCTCCATGTGCGTGCAGCGGATCGCCGTCAAGTCGAGCTTCAGCACCTTGGCAAGATCCCGGCGCAGCGGAAAAACGCCCTGGCTGTGGGTCCAAACGGTGAGCTTGCCGTCGTTGAACTCGGCCACGGCGCAGGATGGTCCGATCGAGCCGTGCATCACATACGGCCGGGTATATGTCGCTTCGTGGGTGCTGCCGCCGGCGGCGCGCGGCGCTTGCTTCGCACTGACGACCATCTCCTTCGAGGGCAGCGACATCAGAACTTGCGGAAGCTTCGCCGGATCCGGCAAGGGGTTGCCGCCGCTCCAACGCGTCTTCTCGAGCAGTCGCTTGCGGGCCTCGACCGCCTGCTCCTCGCGTTCGGTTATGACCCCAAGAAAGCTGCCATCGCGCACCACGGCAACGACGCCGCGTCCGAGATCGCGCGCAATCACATCGTCGGCGACACCGAAATCCTCGAGCTGGGCTCCGTAGCGCGGCGGCCGCACGATCCGGCCATGCAGCATGCCTGGCAGGCGCAGGTCCTGCACATAGGCAACGCCGCCCGTCACTTTGGCCGGGATGTCGCGGCGCGGGACCGGCTTGCCGACCACCTGGAAGGCGGCCGGAGATTTGGGCGCGGCCTTGGCGCTCGCCTCGCGGTGCAGATCAGCGGCCGCGGCAATCTCGCCGTAGCCGAGCTTGCGCCCGTCGGGTGCGCTGATGACCCCATCACTGACGCTGAGCCCCTCTGCGGGGACGCCGAGTCGCTCGGCGGCAAGGCCGATAAGGATCGCTCGCACCTCGGCGCCGGCGAGCCGCAATGCGGTGCCGCTGCTTTCGATGCTCAAGCTCCCGGAGGTGAACCCCTCATCCGGCGTGCGGGCGGTGTCGCCGGAAACCATGGTGACGCGCCCGAGCGGCAGATCGAGCTCTTCGGCCGCGATCTGCGCCAGCGCCGTCACGGCACCCTGCCCCAACTCGACCTTGCCGGTGAACACTGTCGCGGAACCGTCGGCGTTGATGCGTATCCACGCGTCGAGCAGACGGTTATCCTGCAGGCTGCCAGGAAGCCGCGCTGGCTGTTGCGCCCACGCCATCCTCGGCGCGAGCGAAAACGCGACGGTGATCCCGCCGAGGCCGGCCATAAACGCGCGACGGCTGAAGGTCCGAGCTTTCATGCTCAGGTCCTCCCCATCTCGGTCGCGGCGTGCAGGACCGCGCGAATGATGCGCCCATGGGTCCCGCAGCGGCAGAGATTGCCGGCGAGCGCCTGGCGCACATCGTCTTCGGTCGGGTGTGGCTTGCGGTCGAGCAGTGGCTTGGCCGACATAATCATCCCGTTGATGCAGTAGCCGCATTGCGCGGCTTGCTCCTCCATGAATGCGCGTTGCAGCGGATGCGGACGATCGATCGTGCCGAGGCCCTCGATCGTCGTTACCGCGCCTGGGCCGACGGCGCTGAGCGGCGTAATGCAGGATCGAACCGGGCTGCCGTCGATCAGCACCGTGCACGCCCCGCATTGGGCCAGCCCGCAGCCGAATTTCGCACCGTTGAGCTCAAGATCATTGCGAAGCACGTAGAGAAGCGGCGTGTCCGGCTCCGCCGGCACGTTGCGGTTGGTCCCGTTAACCTTCAGGCTGACGGCCATGTCGTGTTGCCTCCCCATTGCGAGCGGCTGAAACCAATTCGGCAAACTCTATACTGCGCCGGTAGTTCCCCCGCGTCGAGAGAGCGTTCATGACCACGCGGCTTCGGCGGAGGGGACGCTACTGTGCCGATTTCGGGCACTGAGAATCACCTGCACGCAGCCGCAAACAAGGCCGCCGCGGCGGTTACTGCGGCGCTGGCGACGGCGAGCCCAAGCTCACCACCTCGCCCTGGCAGAGGGCAAGCATTTGCCTGATCTCGGCTCGCCACGGGTTCTTTTCGGCGCCCGCGCCCGGTGCCGCGTCGTATATGTCCCATGGTTCCAGGCGATGGCCATCCGGCCATCGGGCAAGGCGCTTCCAGCACGGTCCTCGAAACTTGATCCATGCGGTTGATCTTGCGGCCGTTGGCTGTCCGGCTGTCGGATGCTGAGCAAATAGATCGACGCGCGGCGAGCCGCCAACGCGCAGGAGATCCTGATACGACATGAAGCGCATCTGAAGGTCGATCCCGCCGCTGCGACGTTCGAAGCTGGAACCGATATCATCCACCGAATGGGCACTGTCGAAATAGCCGTCCATGGCAAGCCAGAGACCGTCGTGCGACCTCGGAAATGGCTCGATCGCTTCCTCCGGCGCATGCCCGTCGGTCGCGTCGGGCGACGCAACGGCCGTCACAGCTTGGCGCTCTGGCTCGTCGCCTAGCGTTGCGGTTGCAGCGCCGGGGACTGCTTCCGACCGGTCGGCCATTCGCAGATTGGCTGATACACGAGGGCCATGCACCAACCAGAGCAAAATTGCGAGGATGGCCAAACCACTGATTTCGATCGTTGCCTTAATGCGCAGTCGGGTCTCGCATACGGACCGAGGCGGTTCGATAACCTCCGTCGTGGCGGCGACGACCGT
This sequence comes from Xanthobacteraceae bacterium, assembly GCA_052148715.1. Taxonomy (GTDB): domain Bacteria; phylum Pseudomonadota; class Alphaproteobacteria; order Rhizobiales; family Xanthobacteraceae; genus JBKQHQ01. The sequence continues at coordinate 15,495 of JBKQHQ010000089.1, forward strand.
ATATTCGGCGTCGATGACGGGGCCGGTTCCCGCCGACGCACCCAAAGCCCCCTCGCCACTGAGCGCCATCCCTTCGGCCGCATCTCGGTGCCGGCTCGCAGCCGTTTGGATGATCCTCTCCACAAGGACTCCGACCAAGAACGTTGCGCACCCTGCCCAAACGTAGCTGGCGTTCGGCGTATCGACCGGCACGGCAGCGATGCCAACACCTGCAGCAATAAGGGCGAGCAACCCGATTCCAACTTCAGCGTGGAACAAATGGGACGTCGTCAAACGGGCGCGTTTCAGGTGCCGAAGAGCAAGCCCTGCGACCGCGGCCAACCACTTTGAGAGGTGGATCACTCTCCCCCTCCACGAACGGTGCGGCCCCCCGAGCCGGCGACCCCTCACCGAAGCGTCGAAATGTTGCGCGATTATGTCCGACAAGGCACGGCGCCGAGGCCGGCCGGCTCGTGGAAGGTGATCAGGGGTAGTGGTGTACTTCGACGACGCGGAAGCCATCCTGAGCCGCCCACGAGTTGGCCCACAAGGCGGCCGTCGAAGCTTCAGGCTTTTGCAATTGCTCGTCGCTCAATGGCCAGCGACAGCCTACTTCGCCGTGACAGATCGCGGCATGATCGCCAAAAAGGCTAATCGCCGATCCAAAACTGATAACGATCACGGAGAGCCTGGGCACTGACCGATCCAAAGCTTCGTCTGCACTTGATCAATTGCGTTGGCTGTTCATCGGGCACGCAGTGTTATTCTACCACTAAACTTTGCGTGATTGGCAATCGGTACATGGGTCGTTTTCGGCCCAAGACCGACGCGAGTGAGCCGCGGGGCCCTCCCAGGGCAACGAGTCCAGGTTAACGGGGAAGCGGATCGAGGATTTGAAGCAGATATTTCGGGTCCCAAGAGGCGCGCTTTCGCCGTCCTTTGATGGATCGTTTGTCGATGGCTTGGCGGACCAAGTTG
>JBKQHQ010000090.1:0-11642 GCA_052148715.1 Xanthobacteraceae bacterium
CTTCGCTGATCGCCCCAAATGCCGCCGCAGCACTCTCCATCGCATCCTCCGCAAACCGAATCAGAGGATCACGACAGATTCAGCACTTCAGCCCTTTGTCACGCACTTCTTCACCCGATCCCCCTGCATGACCATGCCTATGCTCTTGTTTTTGCCGCACCTTTCGTGCGAGATGCGTCCCGCCTCGCAAAAGCATATCTGCCGATCGATTGTCCAAGATATGCACCGTCGTGGTCGTTGCGCCGATAAACTCGCTATGCATGATACGGCGGTTGGCCTTGGGCGTCGTTTCCAAAGGCGGCGTAATGGCTTATTAAGTCGACCATCCGAATCGGTGGGGCCGACGAAAGAAGGGGTTGCCTATGCAGGGTATTCTTGTTGTGGGGCGGATTCTGTTCGTTTTGGTATTCATCGTCTCCGGCGTCCAGAAAATGATGGACTTGGACGGCACCGCGCAGAAAATCGAGCAGAAGGTGACCCTGCCGGCCGCAATCTCGGGCCTCACCGCCAAGGTTACGACGGCAACGGGGCTCTCCACGCCAAAATTGCTGGCGATCGTGAGCGGCGCCGTCGAGGTGATCGGCGGCCTGCTGATCGTGTTCGGTATCGGCACGCGCTTGGCTGCGCTCGTGCTGATTGTTTTCGTGGGGGTCGTGACTTTTTACTTTCATGACTTCTGGAACATGGCGGAGCCCGACCGGACCGCAAACATCGCGCACGTGTTGAAGAACCTCAGTATGATCGGTGGACTGCTTGTGTTGTTCGCATTCGGCTCTCGGCCGCTGGTGTCGCGCGCGCCGGTCGAGGTTCTCGAATAACGTGGACCGCAATAAAAGATTTAAAGTCGGTCGACTGCGACCGGCGCGTTTTTCGGCGGATTAGGGAGGCGAGCCGTGCCCGGGCGGGCGCCCGGGTCGTCACTGCGCGACGGACTCGGCCATGCGTTTTTGTCGGTCGTTGTAGAACCGCAGCACACGCCGTGCGGTTTCGGGCTGCAAGCGGCTGAAAGTCGAGAGCGCCTGCTCAAGATCCTGGGCCGACATGCCGCGTTCTGCCGCCCGGAGCAGCAGGATCGCCTTTGCGGTCGTCGACGACAGGCCTGCCACTTTCGCCAGAATCAGCAGGATCTCGGGTCCGGCATCGAGGAGTGCTCTCTCGACCACGTCGATCGGGACTTGGCACAACAAAGAAAGCGCGACGGCCGTCGATTCGAACTTGCGTTCGCGGGCGAAAGCATGAACCTCCGGCTCTCCGAGCTGGCCGTTCCGATACAGCGTCTCGACCTGCGCCTTGGCCGCGGCGTAATTTGGTGAGGCGTTGCGCGCCTCGCTGCGGATACTACCGACGATCTCGCCGAGGACACCATCGACGGCGTTGATGGCGCCCGGATTGGCGCTGGCCAGTTTCTCGCGCACGGCGGCGGAAGCTTTATCGAGCAGAGCAAGAAAGTGCTGGCGCGGAATGTCCGGGCGGCGGCCGACTTGCGTCGCCAAGATGTCGTCGCCGATCGACCGTTTGACCAGCATGCGAAAGCCCGCGTCGGAAAACCGGGCGCCGGTATTCTTCACGATCGAGCGCACCACCTGCGGGTCGCCGCGGTTCACGATCACATCGGTAACGCCCTCACTCAGCAACGGGCGCTGGGTGATGGCGAACATATGCTGCTGGCTTTTGGCGTTGGCGTTCGCGATGAGATCCGGATCATCCAGGCGCGGCGATTCGATCAGCACCGGACGCGCAACGTCGATATCGTCGTCGAACGCTAGTGCGCGTATCACCTTGATCGGTGCATTGGGAATCGGTGCGAGGCGGCTGGCGAGCTTGGCGCGCGCCTTGGACTCGATCGCGGTCATCAGCCTGGCGATCACATCGTCGAACAGGCCGACCTGCTCGTCGGTATAACGGGTCGCCCCGGTAATGAAGAGGTCGGTGATGCGCCATAGTGCCTGCACGCACTGTTCGTCCGTGCCCGATTCCAGGGAGCGATCGAGTTCGTCGAGCAGCGAAGCAGTATGGGTCATTTAGATGCGCGTCCGCGGTGCGTCGCCACAAAGAAAGGAACGCGTCACTATGGGTCGCAGACGTGAATAAACACTTGCCATACCTGGCTGGTGGGGATTTGGTTAAGACTCGCTAACTCTTAGCCATGCAAAGACGACGCCTGCTTAACCATAAGGCTGGTCAGCGCGCCGACGGTAATGCTCGGGGGCGGAGCGGGACGTGGTTGGCGCAAAAAAAGAGCGGCCTATAGGCCGCCAGTAAATACGCCACGCGGGAGGAACCTTGCTCGGATTGGCGGCTGCGCCGTTACCGCGACCGAAAATCAGTAGATTGAACCTACGCAATTCCAAGCATCGCACCATCCGTTGAACACCTAATGGGAAAACCAATCAGGCGGTTGCGCGCCACCGAAGCCTTGGCTTGCGTGGGCGGGTCTGAGGGCAGGCCTTTTCCCTAATAATGTCCTAACTAACGCGACAATGTCTTAATTAACGCGCACCCATCCGTGCGACGATCTCAGCCGGCACGCCATAGAGACGAAAGACCTGAGACCCATTGCGCAGGCCGCACGCTTCCCGCTGCACAACGAAATGCCACAGCGCCGTTCCGGCGGCGGTGACCAATGCGGCGCGCCTGTGTCCTGCTTCGGCGGTGCGCGCCGTGTCCGGCGGATGCTGGGCGTCGAACTCGGTAAGCGCGGCAAGCGACGCTTCGAGTTGGCGGCCGAGCCGGCCGAGCGCGGACGCCTTCTCCTGTGCGAGCTCGTTGTCAAGGACGGCGGTGGGGCTTTCGGTCCAGAGCCGCGAGAGAGGGATCCGCTTAGGCGAGAGGTTCATGGTAGTGCGTTGAATCATCCGCCCACGGTATATTGCAAGCGGCCAATCGTGAATTGCCGCCTGTCCGGTTCCCAATGGAACAGGAGAGGCTCCAAACCGCGCCTCAGCGGGTGCTCAGCGACGCCAGGGGACAAGCGTCACCCCCTCGTCGGGGTCGAGCACTTGCTGTGGGCCTGCCTTGAGGCCGTGCTGCGTGAGCACCGCTTCCGGCGTGCGCGCCGGAACCTCGGGGAAGACCGGTCGGCCGCCGGGCAGCCATACGCCCGCCGCCCGCGACAGATAGAATACATCGTAGCGGTCGAGGAACATCCCAAATACCTCCGAACCGCCGATAATGGCGAGGGTCCCATCGGGCGCGCCGAGTCGGGTCCAGGCCGCCTCGAACGAGGCGCCGCTCGGGTTCCAGAACAGCGCGTTTGCGTTCGAAGGGTCGGGGGAGATGGCCGCGACGTGTCGGGTCAGGATGAGCCGGCGGCGCAGGTGGGAGTGCGGCTGCTGCTCATTCGAGTGGCGCCCATGCGCGACGGCGTCGACGCTGTCGAGCTGTTGCTCGAAGAACCGCTGGTCAGCCTCGAACTTGAGGGAGTCCGGCATCACCCCGGCGGCATTGGCGAGCATGCCGTCCTCCGAGACGATAGCGTATCCTACGATGCGGCGGGGATAGGGCATGGAACTCACTCGCGATCGATGGAACTCTAGCCCGATGCGTCAGGCTGCGGTAGCTCGTTGAGATTCCCGGAGGAGAACGTGATGCGAACAAAAGAAGTCTGCTTGGCGGCAGTGGTTGCCATGACGTTGGCGCTGCAATCGGCGGCCGCCGAAGATGCGCTCAAAATCTCCGTGCCGCAGCGCGGCGCCTGGGATACGGCTGTGACCGAACTCGGCCAGCGCGCTGGAATTTTCAAGAAGCACGGTCTCGTTCTGGATATTCTCTATAGCCAAGGGGGAGCGGAGTCGCAGCAGGGTGTAATCTCCGGCAGTCTCGATATCGCCACGGCAGTCGGCATTGACGCGGCGATTGGCGCCTATTCGAAAGGGGCGCCGCTGCGCATCGTCGGCGGTGAAATGATCGGCTCGCCGGATCTATATTGGTATGTTCCGCCCGGCTCGCCCGTCAGGACGATCGCCGATCTCAGCGGCAAGACCGTCGGCTATTCAGTTACCGGCTCGTCCAGCCATTCGGGACTGCTCGGGCTCTTGCAGCAATATGGCATCGACGCCAAGCCGGTCGCGACCGGCGGCATGCCAGCAACGCTCACGCAGACGATGACCGGCCAGATCGACGTCGGCTGGGCTGCCGCGCCGTTCGGCCTCGATCAGCTCGAGCAAGGCAAGATCCGCATCGTTGCACGCGGTTCGGACGTCGCCGCCCGTGCCAATCGCACGGTGCGGGTGAACGTGACCAATCTGCAGGTGCTACAGAACCGCGCCGACGTAGTTTCCCGCTTCATGCAGGCGTACCGCGAGACCGTCGAGTGGATGTATTCCGACCCCGCGGCGCTGAAAATGTATGAGGAGTTTTCCAAAGTGCCCGAGCGGCTGATCAAGACCGGGCGCGATGAGTTTTTCCCCCAGCAGGCAATGTGGCCGGACGAGCTTAGGGGTTTGGATTCGGTGCTCGCGGACTCGCTGAAGAACAAGTTCATCACGACGCCGCTCAGCAAGGACCAACTCGCCGAGCTGATCCGGATTCCGAAGCCCAGGCAATGACTTGTCGAGGGCTATTGCGGCGGGGGACTACCGCGGTCGACCGGTGCCGCCGGCACCGGAGGTAGCGGCCATCCAGCGGGCAAGCGTGGCGCGGAATTCCCTGGCGCGTCACCCGTCAGCGACGCGGCGACCGTGTCGCTGACCATCTTCCTCTGCCGATCGAACGAAAATCTGCTTATTCGCTGATGGTTTGCACGACGTCGGAGGTGGGCCGCGTGGAGGCGCCGGTCATGCCCGGGCCGCCGAGCTCTTTCACGACCTGGGCATCGTAGGCCTCAAGGGTGGTGAGCGTCCCCCTCGCCGTCATGTGCACGATCTTGTACCCTTTCGCCTTCAGCTGCTTCAGCAGCTCGGGCAGTGCCGGCGGCGTTGCCGGTTGAAAATCGTGCATCAGCACAATGCCTTTGCCCGCCTTATCCAACTTCGTCATGACCGACTTCACGACTTGCTCGGGTTTCCGGATCTTGAAATCAAACGAGTCCATGTCGGTCGAGAAGACCGCGATGTTTCTTTCGCCCAAATAGGTGACGGCTTCGGGCGGATGCCGCAGGTCGGGGAAGCGGAAGAACGGCGCGGCCGGCGCCCCGAGTGCAATGTGCACGGCGCTCGCGCCCATCTCGATTTCGTCCTTGGCCTGGTCGAGCGTCAGCTTCGTCAGATCCGCGTGCGACCAGGTGTGTGAGCCGATCGTGTGTCCTTGCTCGGCCACCTGCTTGAGGATTTCCGGGTGATACATCGAGTGCTTGCCAATCGGGAAGAAGGTGGCCTTCACGCACTCCGCCGCCAGGGCCGCCAGCACCGCGGGTGTCCGCCCGGGCCATGGCCCGTCATCGAACGTCAGCACGACCTCCTTGGGGCGCAGGAAGTCGTGTGTCTTGAAGTGCTCGAAGCCGAAGCCCGGCCCACCCGTCGTGTCGATCTGGACGGTGCGGGCGACGCCGAGCGCGTTCGGATGGTCGCAACCGGGTTGCGCCGGCGCTTGCGCCGACGCGAGATTACCGGCGCCGAGAGACAGCGCCACTACGAGTCCGCCTAGCATTGCAATGCGCATACCGACCTCCGTCGTTCCGCACGGTGGCGGATCATGGACTGGATTTCGAGGATTCGATTCCATTGAACGGGTCAAATCCGCCGAAGTCAATGAACGACAAGGCTCTGCTCCTGCGGAGGTGGAATTGCGGGGGGAACTTCCGCGGACGTGATCGCAACGCCACACTTTCTTGCCAACGTGGCGGTGAAAGGCCTTATTCATCGTGTTGCCACGAACAAGCCACCGGAGGCTTCGGCATTCAGATGCTGGTAACTCTGGGCGGCTAGGGAACGATAACCGAGTGCAGGCGTTATATGCTACTGCCGCGCGTGACGAACGCGAGACCCGGGAGGGTGGCGTGTCATTAATCGTTCCACGTCCGACGGTCCTAAGGGTCCTCGATGCGCTACGCTGGTCGCGCGTCGCATGGTCCTCCGCCGCGCTTGCTGTGGCGTTCGCGGCCGGCGGGCTGGCCGCCGGCATCTTGGCGAAACCTCCGGCTAACGGGCCGACGCCGATCGCCATGGTCTCCGAAGTCGCCCGGGCGCGAGACTTCGTGCCGACGCGCTCGAGGAAGACAGCGGCAGCGAAGCACGCAAGAAAACTGCCGGCGGAAAGCGCCATTAAACGCGAGACCATCAGTCTCGCGGCGGTAGACGCCACCGCGCCATCGGCCACATCGGCCACCGCGGCGAACGCCCAAGCGGCCGCCGGCGAGGCGCGCGCCCAGGATCAGACCTCGGCTTCGACCACCGGCGAGGCGCCTCTCGTTGCGATAGACGCCGAGCAATCGGACGACGGGCCCGCCGTCCAAGATGCCGACGCGGCACAGAAGGCGATGAAGGAGGCAAGACGCGCGAAGCGCCTTGCCAAGCACAACCGCTTGCGAAGCCTGCGAGCGCTATGGGCCTATGCCGACCGCCAATCCACCTTCCGTCAGCAGGAAGGCTACCGCGCGCCCTCATTCTTCCTGTTCGGCAGGTTCGACAATCGCAATATGTAGGGCGGCGCAACGGTTTCCGTCCGCAACAAAGACGGAAACCGTTTGATTTAATTGGATTTAGCTGAGCACCTTGTACTTCTTGAACCAGGCCATCGCCTGGGCCCAAGCGTCCTCGGCGGCCTCCTTGCGATAGCTCCCGCGGTAGTCGGCGTGGAAGCCATGCGGCGCACCCGGATAGGTATGGAATTCGGTGGTCTTGCCCGCCGCCTTCAATTTCGACTTCATCTCCTCGACCTGCGCGATCGAGATCCCAGTATCGGCCTCGCCGTAGAGACCGAGCACCGGCGCCTTCACCTCGGCGGCGAGGTCGAGCGCGTTCTTGGGCATGGCCTCGCTATGCGGATCGGCGAGAGAGCCATAGAAAGCGACGCCCGCCTTGAGATTGGGGTTGTGGGTGGCATAGAGCCATACCGTGCGGCCGCCGCGGCAGAAGCCCTGGATGCCGAGCCGGCCGGTGTCGCCACCCTGCGACTTCGCCCAGGCGACCGTCGCATCGAGGTCGGAGAACAACTCGGTGTCCGGCTTGCTGTTCACCAGCGGAAAGAGTTGCGGCATCTCGGTGATCTTGGTCAGGTCGCCCTTGCGGAAGTAGTAGTCGGGCGCGACGGCGAAAGCGCCGGCCTTGGCCCAGCGCCGCACGACATCGCGGATGTATTCGTGCAGGCCGAAAATTTCCATGGCGACGAGAATAACCGGCGGATTGGCGACGTTCGCGGGCTTGGCGTAGTAAGCGGGCATCTCGCCATCGGCGACCTTGATCTTGGCGTCGCCCGTTGTGAGGCCGGTGGTGTCGGTCTTGATCACGTCGGCGCGTACCGGGCCGGCGAGCAGCGTATAGCCGGCGGCGGTTGCCGCCGAGGCTGTCATGAAGCCGCGTCGCGAAAATGGCGGCACGGTGCTCAATCCCTCGATATCGGACATCAACTTGCGTTGCACGGCAGTGCTCCTCTGGAAGGCATCAACGATAACTCGGTGAACACCCGGTTTCGGGCATTATTGCAGGGAATGCGCTTCAGGTCGCCGTGACGCTTGGCGGCGCCTGGGCTTGGTGTGACCGAATCGGGGCGGTGGCGGATGTCTCCAAATCAGCGCTCGGAATACAGCGATAGACTACCAAAATACCTCAATAGTATTCACTCGTTCTCGCCGTGTGTTGTCGCGCCAACACAAGCATTCGAATTCGTGCGTTGCTGGGCACGACATATGGGGATTCGCCGTAAAGGCGCCATTTACCTCCCTTGCTTTTGCCCCGAAGGCATGGCGACATACAGTCCGTTCGGTGGAGGGACTATGCGTAACGGCGTGCCTTACGGGCTTAAGTTCGTATCCAGGTTTTTCCTGGAGATCGTGCCGGCGGTCCTCGCCGCCGTGATAGGCGGCTTTCTATTCGCGCACTACTACACGGGCTCGCCGGGCCCGGAGCAGAATGCGATCGCGACGGTTTCGGCGATCCCGTCCGATGGCAGGGCCGCGCTGGTCGACGAGGAGCACGCGCAGCTCGTCGACTTCCTCAAGCACGGCCGTGACGCCGCCAAACCCGGCGAAGCGACGCCGTCCGCGGCGTCCGCAGTGCCGGCCAAGCCACGTAGCGTCGTGACCAAAGAGTCGGTGGTCAAGGTCCGTCGGGCGCCAAGCGCGTCAGGGCCGCTTGTTGCCGAGGGGCAGCCAAGAGCCCAGCCGGGCGTGGTGACCACCAGCGGTCCGCTGCTGTCGGTGCAGCCGGCTCGTTTAGCGTCGAACCCGGTGCCGCCGGCGGACATTCCGAACGTTTCGCCGCAGGCGATAGCAACGCCGATGGCGCCGCCGGAAACGGCGGCGTCGGCACCGGCGGACGATAAACAGACGGTGCTGGGCTCGATGCTGAGCAAGGCGTCCGAGATCAAGGATAAGGCGATTGAGATCGGCCGGGTGCCAATCGACTTCGTCCGCGATATTCCGGGCCGCGTTCTGCCCACCCCCGACAAGGCGAGCGACGCGACCGCGCCCGGCGGGCCGCCGCAACGTTTCAGCCAGACGTCCCCGGAATGACCGCCGATTGCACGCTTTAGTTTCGGAGTCTGATTCGCGCACCAAGCCGCCTCTGTACGGGTGGTGGATCTGACGCGTTGCCGCAACCATTGCGGGCAATATCTACAAGAAAATACTTACTCAAAATCACTTATTCGTCCTTGAATTCCTTTCGAACTACGGAGTGTTAACCGGATCAACAAGGCTTCCCTGTTAATTTTGCTCCTTGCGTATTCATACGGGGCAGCGACATGTCCGATCCCAAGCTCAGCGTCTTGGTTGCCGACGACAGCAGCACAATTCATGCTTTTTTTCATGAGCTGGCGGAGCGATCGCCGATTCCGTTTGAAATCGTGCGGGCCGATGACGGGCGGCAATGTTTGGAGCTTCTCAATAGCGGTTGCATCAATCTCGCTTTCATCGATGTCAACATGCCGGAAATGAGCGGCATGGAAGCGGTCGGGGTGGTTCGGCTTGGCGGCAGCAAGACGTTCGTGACGCTGATGTCGAGTAATGCGAGCGATCGGCGCCGGCAGCTCGCGCGCCAGCTCAAGGTATACGAGTTTCTGTGCAAGCCGTTCACGGCCGAGGATGTGCTGCGTGTTCTTCGCATCTATCGCCGGGTCACGGTCCCGACCAAGGCGCTCATTGTCGACGACTCGGCGACGGTGCGACGCATCGTTAGGAGCGTGTTCACGAGTAGCGTCTTCAACATCGACGTGACCGAGGCGGGCAGCGGGCAAGCGGCCCTTGAATGCTGCGCGTCGGGCAAGTTCGACATCATTTTCCTCGACTGCAACATGCCGGGCATCGATGGGTTGGAGACGCTCCAGCGGATGATGAAGCAGGATTCCGGCGCCAAGGTCGTGATGATGACGAGCGAGCGCAACGAGGACAAGCGGCGCTGGGCGCTTGGAAACGGCGCCATCGGCTTCCTCTACAAGCCGTTCTACGCGTCCACGGTCGATCGCGAACTGCACGGCCTGTTCGGCTTGGAGATGCCATCGCTCGGCCTCTATGACGAGAAGACCGACGGACCGCTACTTGCTCCGGCCGCCGGATAGTTTGCCCGGCTGAGCACCGTTCTGCGTGCGCTTGCGCGCTGGCCGCAAGCTCCCTCGCGCTGCGTGGCCCCATGCGCTAGGATTGGTTGCCACAATCACAACGCAGGAATGGGCCATGCCAGAAATACTCGTCTACCTGGTGCAAGGACGCACGCTCGAGCAGAAGCGCGGGCTGGTGAAGGACATCACCGACGCTGTGGTGCGTAACTGCGCGGTCCCGAAGGAAGCCGTGACCATACAGATCGTCGAAGCGCCGAAGACCGACAAGGCGAAGGGCGGCGTCTTGTTCAGCGAAATGGGCACGCGCTGATCACGAAGCGGTCCTCAGCGATCAGTGGTCGGGACGAGGACACGCACTTCTGACTGACCGCTCATTGCTCACTCACCCCTGAGCCAATGCGCATCCACGGCCTCGCCGCCTTGACCGTGCACGCGCGTGCGTGCCCCATCCGGTGCGAGCGGTGCTCGACCCAGCCGAGAGCTTACTCGGGCGGTAATTCCTTCTCGATCGCCGCGATCACGCGCGCATCCATCGGCTCGACCTCGGAGGCAAAACTCGCCGCGATGCGGCCGTCGCGCCCGATCAGGTATTTGTGAAAATTCCAGCGCGGGGTCTCCCCAGGCCGCTCGAGCGCCGCCCAGCGATAGAATGGATGCGCGCCCGCGCCCGTCACCTGCGCCTTTTCGGCGAGGGGGAACGAGACGCCGTATTCATCATGCGCGGTGTGCGAAATCTCGGCCGCGTCGCCCGGCTCCTGGCCGCCGAAATCGTTCGACGGCATTCCGACGATGAAGAGCCCGCGGTCGCGATAGCGCATCCATAATTGCTGCAGGCCGGCATATTGCGGCGTGAAACCGCAAAGCGAGGCGGTGTTGACGATGAGGATCGGCTTGCCGGCGTGCTCAGCGAGCCGGATGTCCTTACCGTCGAGCCCCTTGAAGCCGAAGGTGTATGCCGTGGGACGGCTGATGTTTTGCGCCAACGCGGCGCGCGAGCCCGCCGCCACGAGGCCGGAGGCAAGGAGGGTGAGAACGGACCGGCGATGCTGAGGCATGGCAGGACAAGCCTGGCTGTAGTGTGAGGGCGCCACTTTAGCGCAGTAACGGCCGCCGAGCGAGACCTAGCGGCGGACGCCACAAGTCTTGCCTTGATCGTTCTTGGTTCTTCCGCCCATCTCCCTTGCCTCAATCCGCTGTTCGCGCGCGCTTGAACGGCGCTAGGCGCTCTCGCAGAGCATCGACCATGGCAATCTTTTCGCCAAACGAACGGTGCGATCGCTTGCGTCGCGCCTTCGCTCTGCGCGCGAGGATATCAGAGATTATCGGGGTAGTTTGCGTTATCGCCCTGCTTCATGACGGGAGGTCGTATCTTGCAATGTGAGGGCTCCAACCCGAGGCACGCGCTCGCCGGCGACCGTCCATCCGCGGGTCATGTCTTTAACTTTTCCACGGCGTCCTGGATGCAGTCCGGCAAAGGCTTGGGTGCTATATGACCAACCTCACCGAATCTAATTTCGGCAGCTTGTAGACTTACCTTGCAGCCTTCCGCGAGGTCGCGCGCAGTTGCAAACTGCCTTACAATATCTGTGGGCATCAAGAATAGAGAGGCGAACTTCCTCGCTTGCCACTCAGCGCTCTTGAAAAGGGGAATCTCGCGCACTCTCTGTAGCGCGCCTTCACTGCGGAGGTTCGCTACCTCACTGGGGTGCATAACTAAATGACCGAGTTCGTGAGAAAAGGTCATGCGAGCTCGACCGTCTTGGGCGCGCGCGAGCCGATAAACAGATTCTCTAACAGCGATATGCGGTGGATTGAATTCGGCGTAAGCCTCAGCGTCACCCATCTCAGAATCTGGGCGGACGAGCAGGGCAACGAGTCCAGGTTAACGGGGAAGCGGATCGAGGATTTGAAGCAGATATTTCGGGTCCCAAGAGGCGCGCTTTCGCCGTCCTTTGATGGATCGTTTGTCGATGGCTTGGCGGACCAAGTTG
>JBKQHQ010000091.1:0-92562 GCA_052148715.1 Xanthobacteraceae bacterium
GTCGCCATGAGCGTGGCCGGCGCGTACACCTTGTCCATCAAACTGTACCAGCGACCTCCTTTGACGCCGTTGTCCAGCGCCGACACCATGCGCTCTGTCCAGACCGAAGCTTCCACCCACGACCAGCGGGTCTCTGCACCCCGTGTAGCCCTTGCGGGCACTGCCGGTGCTGTTGCTTGCTTCATTCCATCCATCGCACATCCACCTTCCTACCCGCCTTCCCTCGGCGCGGCTTTGCTGTCCGCGCTTTCCGGGGCTTCTCGCCCCTGCGGTACTATGCGGGCTCTGCCTCCTGCCGGACGCTCGCACGCCTGACAGGTCTCTCCGCTTACGCTGCACTGCCTTCCGGACATCCCGTCCTCAACCACGTCGTGTCGCCCGAACGTCGCTTTGTCAGTCACCTCAGCGCGTCCGGTCGGCCCCTTGCGGTTCCTGGCTTCGCCCTAGATGAGCAGGCTCGCCGCTACACGCCGCCGAATCAGGTTCGTCATCCTACGGGCTGGCCTTTCGCTTCCGGCTGCTCTCCACCCCACCTCACGGTGACGCAGTTGCCTTCAGCTACATGCGATGTGACCTCCCATGACGTGGACTTTCACCACGCAGACAGTGCAGACTCACGGACGCACTCATCCCGGGCCTCGTGCCCGGGACCCATTTCGCCACTTGCTCTACACGCCGGCATTTGATCCATTGACCATTGTGCGCCACGACCAGCGCCGAATCTTGCCGCAAGATGGGTCCCGGGCACGAGGCCCGGGATGACGGCCGAGCAAGCTGACGCCCGCTTCACCGAGGATGAGATTGCCACCGGCGCAAAGCTGTTCGCCCAGGATTGGCGTTTCATCTGGGCTGCGAGCTCGCTCGCCTCCTTGCCGCCGATGCAGGGTCTGGAAATCGCCTTTGCGGGGCGCTCCAACGTCGGCAAATCAAGCTTGATCAACGCGCTGACCGGGCGCAAGGCGCTGGCGCGCACGTCGCACACGCCGGGCCGCACGCAAGAGCTGATCTTCTTCGACCACGCGGGCGATCTACGGCTCGTCGACATGCCCGGCTACGGCTACGCGGCCGCGTCGAAAACCAAGATCGCCGCTTGGACCGAGCTGATCCATGCCTACCTGCGCGGGCGAGCCACTCTCGGCCGCGTCTACCTGCTGATCGACGCACGCCATGGGCTCAAGCCCGCCGACCAATCCGTCCTGGATTCGCTCGGCGAGGCGGCGGTGAGCCACCAGATCGTGCTGACCAAGGCCGATCAGGTGAAGCCCGACGAGCTTGCGACGCGCAAGGCCGAGATCGACGCCGCGCTGTCGAAGCGGCCGGCTGCGTTCCCGCACGTGCTGGCCACGTCGTCGCGCACCGGCGATGGTCTGTCGGCATTGCGCGCGGCCGTCGCCAGGCTGATGGCGGAAAGAGGCATAAGAGGGATTCGATGAGCCAGGCTCTCTTGATCATGCTGGCGAGCCTCATGGGCGCGGGCGGGGTGGTGCTCCTCGCCGCGTCGGCCCATGCCGCCAAGGATGCCGGTCTCGACAGCGCCGGAGCCATGCTATTGTTCCACGCGAGCGCGGTGATCGCTGCCGTCGCGGCCGCCGGTTCGGGCCTCATCCCGAGACCCCTCGGCCTCATCGCCGCCGGCGGTTTAATCATCGGCGCGGCGTTGTTCGCGGGAGATCTGGCGCTGCGCGCCTTTGTCGGCCACCGCCTGTTTCCGATGGCGGCTCCGACCGGCGGCGTCGTGCTGATCGTGAGCTGGCTGATCCTGGCGGGGACCGCGCTTTTTTCGGCGTGGCGTTAGGCCCGCGGAATCCTTGGGGCGGCAGCCATCCGGCACGGCGCCGCCGACAGCAGCGCAAACCGCCCCCGTCGGCGCGACCGGCCCGGTGAAGGGGCCGGCACGAGAGCCGCTTCCGTTGAAAACCAATCGTAACCCCGTGGAGGCGGCGTCAGCCTCCTCCCCGGTAGATCACGTGCTCAAGGACGCACGCGAACCTCGCTCCGAGCCGCGTTGCTAAGCTCGGGAACACCATCCTGAATAAGCGCCCGGCGCAGCCGGCCCATCAGCTTGCGATACACCCGCTGCAACGTATTGGGGCGCCGGAAATGTGATGCAAACTCTTTGTTGATCTCGAGCGGGCGCCAATAGGCGACATGCCATTGCTCATACGCTTCATGAAGTTCCTGCTCCTGCTCGTGGCGGACCGCGAGCATGGCGCAATCGCACAACGCATCCACCGTCACGCGGCCTTCCGGATCGAACCGGAATTTGTGCCGGCTGGGAAAATGATGCAGCGCGCCCCGAATCACCTCGAACTCGTCGGGAGCGCTCCGCAGCGACGAGATCATTGGGCTGACATCCAAATACGCCATGGCAAACCTCCTTACGGATGATGCGCCGTCCCCTCTTGCCTTCGAGATGAACGGCAGGGGTCAACAGGATGCCGGCGAACGATTCTGGCGGCGGGTCGATTTAGCGCCCGCAACGGCGGTGGAGGCGCCGACGGCTTCCACGGCATTGACCAGTGGGGTATTTTCCCCCATCCCGCCAACGTCACAGCACCGTCCCGGTTCCGAAATGGAACAATCGCTCCAAGTCGTATAACCCCACGGCCCATTGGCAGTGTCTCCACCGGGGATACGAGCTTCTCGTGTCCCCTTCCGCTGTTGCATGCCAGCCGTTAAACAGCGTGGCCCCAGCAGGTAGATCCATGACCGTTTCACCACACGATCAAGCCCGAATTTTGTCAGAAGCCCTGCCGCATATGCAGCGCTATGATGAGGAAACGGTCGTTATCAAATATGGCGGACACGCAATGGGCGAGGAGCAACTGGCCCGCGACTTCGCCAAGGACGTCGTGCTGCTCGAGCAGACCGCCATCAATCCGGTCGTGGTGCACGGCGGCGGCCCGCAGATCGCCACCATGCTCGGTCGGCTCGGCATCAAATCGCAATTCGCCGCCGGCCTGAGAGTCACCGATGCGGCGACGATGGAAGTCGTCGAAATGGTGCTCGCCGGCTCGATCAACAAGCAGCTCGTCAGCTACATCAACGAGGCGGGCGGCAAGGCGGTCGGGCTGTGCGGCAAGGACGGCAATATGGTGATCGCCCGCAAGGTGAACAGGCACATCGTCGACCCGCAGTCGCGCCGCGAGGAGGAAGTGGACCTTGGTTTCGTCGGCGAGCCGGAAAAGGTCGACGTCACCGTGCTCAACCAGATCCTCGGCCGCGAATTGATCCCGGTGCTGGCGCCGATCGCCATCTCGGCCCAGGGCGAGACCTATAATGTCAACGCCGACACCTTCGCGGGCTATATCGCCGGTGCGCTCAAGGCCAAGCGCCTGTTGCTGCTCACCGACGTCCCGGGTGTGCTCGACAAGTCCAAGGCCCTGATCAACGAGCTGTCGGTCGACGAAGCCCGGCGGCTCATCGCCGACGGCACGATCTCGGGCGGCATGATCCCGAAGGTCGAGACGTGCATCACCGCGCTCGAGCAGGGCGTCGAGGGCGTGGTGATTCTCGACGGCAAGGTGCCGCACGCGGTGCTGCTCGAGTTGTTCACCGACCATGGCGCCGGCACGCTGATCCGCGGCTGAACATGTCGTGCCTGAAAATGCGCCAGCCGCCGCGCGCTTGATGCCAGTTTTCAGTGATGCCGGATGATCATGTTTGTGTACTTTGCGTGCCCCCGCCTGCCGTTCATATCCGTGATCGGCGTACTGGTCACGCTATCAGCCCCGGCATTGGCCGATTTCAAGATCTGCAATCGCATGAGCTACGTGGTGGAGGCGGCAATCGGCATCGAGGACGGCGCGACGGTGGCCACGCGCGGCTGGTTTCGCATCGACCCCGGCCAGTGCCGCGATATGGTGCAGGGCACACTACAATTTGATCACCTCTACGTTCATTCCCGCACGCTGTCCGTCTACGGCGCCTCGCCGTCGCCGCAGACCAGCCATGCGAATCTCTGCGTCGCGCCGGGAAATTTCGTGATCGCCGGCGCCAGGACCTGCCGTTCCGGCCAGCAGCCTGCCGGCTTCACCGAGGTCAAGCCGAGCGTGACCGAGAGCGGCTTGGCGGCCTATCTCGCCGAGGACGCCGAATACGATGACGAGCAGGCGCGCGACGCCGGCATCCAGCGCCTGCTGACGATCGCCGGCTACGACGCGACCCCGATCGACGGGGTGCGCGGCACCAAGACCGATGCGGCGCTCATGCAATTCCTGCAGGACAACAAACTGCCCGCCACATCGGCGGCGCGCGCCGACTTCTTCGATACGCTGCTCGGCGCGGCGCAGCAGCCGGGCAGCGGCTTTACCTGGTGCAACGACACCGGAGAGACCGTGATGGCGGCGCTCGGCAGCGAGGAAAGGGGCTCGATCGTCACCCGCGGCTGGTATCGGGTCGAGCCCGGAAAGTGCGTGCGCCCGGACGTGAAGGGCCAGCCCCGCCGGCTCTACAGCTTCGGCGAAGCCGTCGACAGCAGCGGCCAGCCGCTGAAACGTGGCGACAAGCCGCTCAACTGGGGCGGCGACACCACCCTCTGCACGCGCGAATTCAAGTTCGAGCTCAGCGACCACAAGGACTGCGCCGCCAACGGGCTGGCGGCCGCCGGCTTCGCCACCGTCGACCTCTCCGGCCACAGCGGCACTACCGTGCGCTTCAAAGCACCCTAGGCGAAAAGGCGCAGCGCGGAAAAATGACGCCGGAACATGCGCCCCCTCGCCGCGGCTTCGCCCAAGTCGAGACGTGGGTGTTCGATCTCGACAACACGCTCTACCCGCATCACGTGAACCTTTGGCAGCAGGTGGACGAGCGCATCCGCATCTATTTGGCACGCTTCCTGGACATCACGCACGAGGAAGCATTCCGGGTGCAGAAGGACTATTACCGACGCTACGGGACCACCATGCGCGGCATGATGACCGAGCACGGCATGCAGGCCGACGAGTTTCTCGACTTCGTCCACCAGATCGACCACTCGCCGCTCGAGCCTAACCCGGCGCTCGGCGCCGCCATCGAGAACCTGCCCGGCCGCAAGCTCATCCTCACCAACGGCACGCGCCGCCATGCCGATGCCGTGATGCGGCGGCTCGGCATCCATGAGCAGTTCGAGGACGTGTTCGACATCGTTGCCGCGGAGCTGGAGCCGAAGCCCCTGGCGCAAACCTACGATCGTTTCCTCGCCCGCCACGGCGTCGATCCGGGCAAGGCGGCCATGTTCGAGGATCTCGCGCGCAATCTGAAAGTGCCGCACGCGCTCGGCATGACCACCGTGCTCGTGGTGCCGCAAGGCACCCGCGAAGTCTTTCGCGAGGAATGGGAGCTCGAAGGGCGCGACGATCCGCACGTCGACTATGTCACCGACGATCTCGTCGGCTTTCTGCGCGCGCTCGCGCCGTGCCGCGACATGCCTTGACATCCGGACCCTTCGTTCGAACACTCAGGCCCGATCGGGGATATTCATGGCGCACGGCGAGCTCGCGAACACGATCGACAAGGCCTTCGAGGAGCGCGACCGCGTCGGTCCCGCGACCAAAGGCGCGGTGCGCGACGCCGTCGAAGCGGCGCTCGACCTCCTCGACCGCGGCACGGCACGCGTGGCCGAGCGGCAGGCCGACGGCGGCTGGCAGGTAAATCAGTGGCTCAAGAAGGCGGTGCTGCTGTCGTTCCGGCTCAACGATATGACGACCATCCCCGGGGGACCCGGAGGAGCCACGTGGTGGGACAAGGTTCCGTCGAAATTCGCCGGCTGGGATGTGGCGCGATTTCGCGAGGCCGGATTTCGCGCGGTGCCCGACTGCATCGTGCGCCGCTCCGCCTATATCGCGCCGGGTGTCGTGCTGATGCCGTCCTTCGTCAATCTCGGCGCCTATGTGGATTCCGGCAGCATGGTCGATACCTGGGCGACGGTCGGCTCATGTGCCCAGATCGGGAAGAATTGCCACATATCCGGCGGCGTCGGTATCTGCGGCGTGCTCGAGCCGTTGCAGGCGGAGCCAGTGATCGTCGAAGACAACTGCTTCATCGGCGCGCGCTCGGAGGTTGCCGAAGGCGTGATCGTGCGGGAAGGATCGGTTCTCTCGATGGGCGTCTATCTCGGCGCCTCGACCAAGATCGTCGACCGCGACAGCGGACAGGTGCACCAAGGCGAAGTTCCGCCCTTCTCGGTCGTCGTGTCCGGCACTCTGCCGGGCCGGCCGATGCGCAACGGCCAACCCGGCCCCGGCCTCTACTGCGCCGTGATCGTGAAGCGGGTCGACGCGAAGACGCGCGCCAAAACCTCGATCAACGAATTGCTGCGCGACTAGAGCACAATGCGTAGGGTGGGCAAAGGCGGCCGAGGCGTTGAGATGTTGGCACGGCATCAATTCCGCCGTGCCCACGCGGCGAGGCCCGAAGCCGCACGCGCATCGGCAGAGCCGGGACGCGTGGGCACGGCGGAACCGGCGCCATGCCCCGATCTAAATCTAGGGGCCGCCTTTGCCCACCCTACCGACTGATCCCCTCGCCATTGCGCAGGCGCTGCTGCGCTGTCGCTCGGTCACGCCGGCGGAGGGCGGCGCGCTCGTCTACCTGCAGCACCTGGTCGCCGGCGCGGGTTTTGCGGTCGAGCGCGTGACCTTCAGCGAGCCCGGCACGCCGGATATCGAGAACCTCTATGCCCGGATCGGCAACTCCGCGCCGCACCTCGTATTCGCCGGCCACACCGATGTGGTGCCGCCCGGCGAGGAGGCATTGTGGAAGCGCCCGCCCTTTGGCGGCGAGATCGGCGACGGGGAGCTTTATGGCCGCGGTGCGGTCGACATGAAGGGCGCCATCGCTTGCGCGGTTGCCGCCGTGCTCGATCATCTGCAAAAGTCCGGCGGCAAGCCGAAGGGGTCGATCTCGTTCCTGATCACCGGGGATGAGGAAAGCGTCGCCGTCAACGGCACCGTAAAGCTCCTGAAATGGGCGGCGGCGCGCGGCGAGCGGTTCGATCACTGCATTCTCGGCGAGCCGAGCAACGCCGCAGAGCTCGGCGACACGATCAAGATCGGCCGCCGCGGCTCCCTCAACGGCACGCTGATCGTCAGCGGCCGGCAGGGGCACGTCGCCTATCCCCACCTCGCCGAGAATCCGATCCGCGGGCTCGTGAAGCTGATGAGCGCGCTCTTGGCGGCGCGGCTCGATCAGGGCAGCGACCATTTCGGCGCCTCGAACCTCGAATTCACCTCGGTCGACGTCGGCAACCAAACCGTCAACGTCATTCCCGCCGAGGCGCGGGCACGCTTCAACATTCGCTTCAACGATCTGCACACGCAGGCGTCGCTGCGGGCCCTGATCGAGCAGCGCGTGGCACAGGCGGCCGACGGCGCGCGCTGGCGCATCGCCTGGGAGCCTTCGAACGCCGACGCCTTTCTGACCAAGCCGGGACCGTTCGTCGACTTGATGGTCGAGGCGATCGCCGCGGTCACCGGGCGCAAGCCGGCGCTCTCGACCTCGGGCGGCACCTCCGATGCGCGCTTCATCAAGGATTACTGCCCGGTGCTCGAATTCGGTCTGGTCGGGCAGACGATGCACCAGGTCGACGAGCGGGTTGCGGTTGCCGATCTCATGCGGCTGACCGCGATCTACCGGCGCGTGCTCGACAGCTACGGTGCTTGATGCAGCGCTGTGCCCTCCCTCCGCTCATTCCCGCGGAAGCGGGAACCCAAGATTTGCAGCGAGCTCAGTGATTATCTGCTGGGTCCCCGCTTTTCGCGGGGGATGAACGGAAATCGGTCCTTCGCTGAACGTCATGCTTGGCACTGCTTGGCGGGGCGCCGGCGTTCAATAATCGACGCGCATGAGATAGAGGCCTTCGGGCGGTGCCACCGGCCCGCAGGCGGCGCGGTCGCGGGTTTCGAGCGCAGCGTCCAGATCCGCGCTCGTCCACCTGCCCTCGCCGACCCACACGAGCGAGCCCACCATCGAGCGGACCTGATGGTGCAAAAACGACCGCGCCGCCGCAGCGATGCGGATCTCGTCGCCCGCGCGCTCCACATCGAGCCGGTCCAGCGTCTTCACCGGCGACCGGGCCTGGCATTCGGCGGCGCGAAAGGTCGTGAAGTCGTGGCGGCCGACCAGACGCTGCGCCGCCCCATGCATCGCCGATGCGTCGAGCGGACGCGGCACGCGCCAGGCGCGCCCACGGTCGAGCGCAAGGTCGGCCCGGCGATTGAGGATGCGATAGAGATAATGGCGCGCGCGCGCCGAGAACCGCGCATCGAATGCTTCCGCCACCGGCTCGGCCGCAAGCACCGCCACGGGATAGGGACGCAGATGCGCATTGACGGCATCGCGCACCGTGTCTGCGTCCCACTCCTTGCCGAGGTCGACATGCGCCACTTGGCCGAGCGCGTGCACACCGGCGTCGGTGCGGCCGGCGCCCTGCACGCGCGCCGGCTCGCCCGCGAAGGCCGCAAACGCCGCCGTGATGACGCCCTGCACGGAGAGGCCGTTCTCCTGACTTTGCCAGCCGACGAACGGAGCCCCGTCATATTCGATCAGGAGCTTGTAGCGCATGCCCCTTCCCTACCGGCTCGGGCTTGCCGGCGAAAGCACGCTCACCCGAGGGTTTGACCCGCCGCGATCGGGGTGCCGCGCAAGAAATCGTCCGCCTGCATCGGCTGCTTGCCGGCGCGCTGCAATTGCAGAATGCGGATTGAGCCCTCGCCGCAGGCGATGGTGAGCCGGTCGTCGAGCACGGTTCCCGGTGTTCCTGCGCCATCGCCGCGCGTGGTGCGTAGAATTTTGATCCGCCCGGCCGCGCCCGACGCGGCGATCGCGCACCAGGCGCCAGGAAAGGGCGACAGTCCGCGCACATGGTCGTGCACGGATTTCCACGGCTTGGCCCAATCGATACGGGCTTCGTTCTTGTCGATCTTCGCCGCATAGGTGACGCCGGTCTCGGGCTGCGGCGTCAAGGTGAGCGCGCCGCGCTCGAGCGCACCAAGCACGCGCAGCATGAGATCCGCGCCGAGGCGCGCCAGCACGTCGTGCAACTCGCCGGCAGTCATCTCGGCGGCGACGGCCATGCGCTCGGTCATCGCCATCGGCCCGGTGTCGAGGCCTTCGTCCATCCGCATGATGGTGACGCCGGTCTCGGCGTCGCCCGCCATGATGGCACGATTGATTGGAGCAGCGCCGCGCCAGCGCGGCAGCAGCGAGGCATGGACGTTGAAACAGCCGAGCGTGGGCGCCGTCAGAACCGACGGCGGCAAGATCAGCCCATAAGCGACGACCACCGCGGCATCGGCGCCGTGCTCGCGAAATGTCGACTGAACTTCCTCGTTCCGCAACGTCAGCGGCGTGTGCACGGCAAGACCGAAGCGGCGTGCCTCGCGCTCGACCGGGCTCGGCGTCAGCTCCATGCCGCGGCCGGCGGGCTTCGGCGCGCGCGTATAGACGGCGGCGATGTCATAGCCGCGCGCCGCGAGCTCGATCAGCGTCGGCACGGCGAAATCCGGCGTGCCCATGAAGATCAGCCGCAGCGACATGAAAGCCATAGTGGATGTTGAAACAACAACGCCGCCACGTCAGTCCTCGGACCGCTTCGCGGCCTTGGTGAATTTCTTGATCACCCGGTCGCGCTTGAGCTTGGACAGATGGTCGATGAACAGCACGCCGTTGAGGTGGTCGATCTCGTGCTGCAGGCAGGTGGCGAGCAACCCTTTCGCTTCCACCTCCTGGGCATTCCACTCGAGATCGAGATACGTCACCTTGACCTGCGCGGGCCGCTCGACGTCCTCGTAATATTCCGGGATCGACAGACACCCCTCCTCGTAGGTAGCCTTCTCCTCCGATGTCCACAGCAGCTGCGGATTGATGACGACGAGCGGGGAGGCCGGCTTGTCGTCCTTGCTGAGGTCCAAGGTGATCAGGCGCACCGGCACGCCGACCTGGATCGCCGCGAGCCCGATGCCGGGCGCCTTGTACATGGTCGCGAACATGTCATCGGCCAGCCGGCGGATATCGTCGTCCACCTTCTTTACCGGCTCGGATACCAATCGCAGCCTCTTGTCTGGCAATTTAATGATGTCGCGCAAAGCCATGAAAGCGATTTAAGTGGGGGGTGCGATGCGGTCAATGCGGCCTCAAAAAGGTATTATTAAACCATTTAAGTTAATGCATTTTCTGCGGCAAACCCGGGGTACGCGACGCCGGAAGCCGCTCACGCGGGGACGAATCGGAGTACAAGTAGCGGATGTTCGACCCTGTACTCGTTGTCATCATCGCCCTTGTTGCCGCCGCGACGGCGGCAACCGCGGTGTTCGTGGTCATGCTGCGCTGGCGCCCGGAGCCGGAGCGGGACGCGGCCAGTGAGCGCGTGGCCGATCTCGCCAAGGCGCAGACCGAGAGCGTAGGGCGGCTCGAAGCCATGATCGGGATGCTGGCGACCGGCCAGTCCCAGCTGCAGCACGTCGTCAACGAGCGGCTCGATTCGGTGTCGCTGCGGCTCGGCCAGTCGCTCGAGACCAGCAAGCAGCACACCGTCGAGGGCCTGCAGAAGCTCAACGAGCGGCTTGCCGTCATCGACAGCGCGCAGAAGAATCTTACCGACCTCACCTCGCAGGTGACCTCGCTGCGCGACGTGCTCTCCAACAAGCAGGCACGCGGCGCCTTCGGTCAGGGGCGCATGGAGGCGATCGTCAAGGATGGGCTGCCCAAAACCTGTTACGAGTTCCAGTTCACGCTGTCGAACCGCATGCGACCGGACTGCGCGGTCTTTTTGCACGACGACAAGCGCCCGCTGGTGATCGATGCAAAGTTCCCGCTCGAGGCGGTGACGGCGTTTCGCGAGGCCAAGAGCGAGGACGAGCGCAGCAAGGCCGCGCAGCGGCTGCGCCAGGACGTCGCTCGGCATGTTGCCGACATCGCGGAAAAATATCTGATCCCGGGCGAGACCCAGGAGATGGCGCTGATGTTCGTGCCGGCGGAATCGGTCTATGCCGAACTGCACGAGGGTTTTGACGACATTGTGCAGAAGGCCTACCGCGCCCGCGTCGTGCTGGTCTCGCCCTCGCTGCTGATGCTGGCGATCCAGGTGATGCAGCAGATCCAGCGCGATGCGAAGATGCGCGAGGCGGCCGAGAGCATCCGCACCGAGGTCGATCACATGACCGACGATCTCGGCCGGCTGCGCGAGCGTGTGCTCAAGCTGCAGCAGCATTTCGGCCAGCTGAACGAGGACGTGCGCCAGATCCTGATCTCGGCCGACAAGATCGACAAGCGCGCCGGGCGCATCAAGGAGCTCGAATTCGACGGCGAGGAGGCGCCCTCCCCGAGCGTCGTTCCGGCCGCGGCGCCGCACCGGCTCGAAGTCGGGGAGTGACTTAAGGCGAGCCCTGCCGCATAAGCTCCCCGCATGACCGCCGCAGCACCTGACAGCGAGCCGACCCGCAAAAATTTGCTCGACGGGCTCGCGGTCTATTTGCAGCGGCGCGTGCTGATCGTCATGTTCCTGGGCTTCTCCTCGGGGTTGCCGCTCGCGCTGTCCGGCTCGACGCTGCTTGTGTGGATGCGCGAGGCCGGCGTCGATCTCGGCACGATCGGCCTCTTCGCGCTGGTCGGGACGCCCTACACGATCAAGTTTCTATGGGCGCCGCTGGTCGACGCGCTGGACATTCCGGTGCTGTCGCCGCGATTCGGTCGCCGGCGTGCTTGGCTCATGCTGTCGCAGCTTTGGCTGATGGCGGCGATCGTCCTGCTTGGTCTGTGCAATCCCGCTGTAGCGCCATGGCTCGTCGCCGCGGGCGCGCTGATGGTCGCTTGCGCATCCGCCACCCAGGACATCGTGGTCGATGCCTTTCGCGTCGAGAGCCTGGATGAGAGCGAGCAAGCCGCCGGCATGGCCGGCTACGTCGCTGCCTACCGCATCGGCATGCTGGCCTCCACGGCGGGTGCGCTGTTTCTGGTCAGCGGCTTCGAAAGGCTCGGCTTCGCCAAACAAACGGCCTGGAGCGCGGGCTACACGGTTATGGGGGTGCTCGTCGTCCTCGGCATGATCACGACCTTTATCGCCAAGGAGCCCGACAAATCGGCGGTTGCCGACGCCGTGCACGCTCGCGAGCGGCCGCTGCAGCGGATCGCCGAGGCGGCGATCGACGCCTTCACGGATTTTCTCCGCCGCGACGTTGCCGTCCTCGTGCTGGTTTTTGTCGTCCTGTTCAAATTCACCGACGCGCTGGCGGGCGTCATGACCGCCCCCTTCGTCATCGATCTCGGATTCTCACGCGACCAATACGCGGCCATCATCAAAGGCGTGGGGCTCGTCGCCACCTTGATCGGCGGCTTTGCGGGCGGCTTCGTAGCCCGCGCCTATCCGCTGTCGACGAGCTTGTGGATCGGCGGCATCCTGCAGGCGGTCGCGAATCTAGGGTTCTCGTGGCAGGCGACGCTCGGCGCCAATCTCTTCGGCTTGACGCTCGCCATCGTGGTCGAGAACTTCACCAGCGCCATCGGCACGGTGATTTTCGTCGCCTATCTCTCGGCGCTCTGTCAAAACCCGCTGCACACCGCAACCCAGTATGCGCTGCTCACGGCACTCGCCGCGGTCGGGCGCACCTATCTGTCGAGCGGCGCCGGATACGTTGCCGCCGCAACCGGCTGGACCTGGTTCTTCATCATCTGCGTGGCTGCTTCGGTGCCGAGCCTGCTCTTGCTTGCATTCCTGCAATGGCGCGGACACTTCGCACAGCTGGAGGCGCCCAAGGCGCAAGCCGGCGTAGGCTGAAATCAGATCGGCGTGCGCTGCCGGATGGCGGCGGTGAGCGTGCCCTCATCGAGGTAATCAAGCTCGCCGCCGACCGGCACGCCGTGCGCGAGCCGCGTCACCTTGACGTTGGCGCCGTGCAGGAGGTCGGTGATGTAGTGCGCGGTGGTCTGGCCGTCGACCGTGGCGTTGAGCGCGAGGATCACCTCCTTGACCGGCTCCGCGTGGGCGCGCGAGACCAGCGCATCGATCGACAGATCCTGCGGGCCGATGCCGTCGAGCGGCGACAGCGTGCCGCCGAGGACGTGATAGCGCCCGGTCACCGCGTCGGCGCGTTCCAGCGCCCACAGGTCGGCAACGTCGGCGACGGCGACGATGATCGAGGGATCACGCTTGTCGTCGGTGCACACCGTGCACGGGTTCTGCGTATCGATATTGCCGCAGATCCGACAGACCGCGACCTTTTCGATGGCGGTCTGCAGCGCCGCCGCTAGCGGGACCATCAGCTGCTCGCGCCGCTTGATCAGCTGCAACGCGGCGCGGCGGGCCGACCGCGGCCCGAGCCCCGGCAGCCGCGCCAGCAGCTGGATCAGGCGTTCGATCTCGGGTCCGGCAAGTGCGCTCAAAACAACTTCATTCCGGGCGGAATCGGCAGGCCGCCGGTGAGGCTCTTCATCTTCTCCTGCAGCAGCCCCTCCGCCTTGCGGCGCGCATCGGCGTGGGCGGCGACCAGCAGATCCTCGACGATCTCCTTCTCACTCGGCTTGAGCAGAGAATCATCGATGCGCACGCCGCGCAAATCGCCTTTGGCGGTGAGGGTGACGGTGACGAGCCCGCCGCCGGCTAAGCCCTCGACCTCGATCTTATCGAGCTCGGCTTGCATCGCCTCCATCTTCGACTGCAGCTGCGCCGCTTGCTTCATCAGGCCCATGAAGTCCGCCATGATCCACCTTCATCTCATTTCATCGGAAATCGTCGGCACCATCGTAGCCGCCTTCGTCCGGTTCGGCCGGCGGCAGCGGGGCCGTCGCCACGACCTCCGGCTCGCGCCGGCTGACGCCGACGATCTCGGCGCCCGGAAATTTGGCGAGCACCGCCTGCACCAGCGGATCGGAGCGCACGCCGAGCATGAGCTCGGCCTTCTGTGCATCCATCTGCGCCCGCATCGTCGGCGCGCCCTGCTCCGCCGAGACCGCGACCATCCATCGCCGGCCGGTCCACAGCGCCAGCTTCTTCGACAGGTCCTGCACCAATGTGCGCGGCGCGCTCGGCTCGATCCCGATGACGAGCTTGCCGTCCTCGCATTGCACCAGCCGCACGTCGCGTTCGAGCGCGGCCTTGATGCCGAGATCGCGCTTCTCGGCCGCCAGCGCAATCAGATCCTCGAAGCGGCCGATGGTGAGTACCGGCGCAGGCTCGTCCGCTTGGGCGAGCGGCGCGCTCATCGGCTGAGGACTTCTTTTCGCTAATGGACTTTGTGCGACGGCAGCCCGCGGCGCGCCGCGCGGCGCCTCGAAACGCGCGGGCGTCGACGCCGCGGCACTTGCGCTTGGCGTCGGAGCACTTGGTGTTGGAGCGCTCAATGTTGGGGTGCCTAATGTCGGAGCGCTCGGGGCAAGGGTGTTCGAGGTTACGGCGCTTGGCGTTGCGGCGCTTGAGGCGGCGGCCCGCCCGTTACCCTGCGACCGGCCGGCCGGCGACGACTCATCGCCGAGCGAACGGATCACCTCGTCCGGCGTCGGCAGATCGGCCACATAGGCGATGCGCACCAGGACCATCTCGGCTGCCGCAACCGGGCGTCCGGCCGCCTGCACCTCACTGACGCCCTTGAGCTGCATCTGCCAGGTGCGGGCGAGGACGCGCATCGACAGCTTGCCGGCAAAGTCGCGCCCGCGCGTGCGCTCGGCCTCGCTGAACGACAGATCCTCGGCGAGCGCCGGCACGATCTTCACGCGGGTGACGAAATTGGTGAACTCGGCGAGGTCGGACAGCACCACCGACGGATCGGCGCCCGCGTCGTATTGATCGCGCAGCTCGGTGAGCGCCGCGGCGACATCGCCGCGCATCAGCGCGTCGAACAGATCAATGATGCGCGCCCGATCGGCAAGCCCGAGCATCTGCCGCACATCCTCCGCCCGCACCGCGCCCGCCGCGTGGGCGATGGCTTGGTCGAGCAACGAGAGACTGTCGCGCACCGAGCCCTCGGCGGCGCGCGCGATCAGCGCCAGAGCCTCGGGCTCGACCGTGACCTGCTCCTTCTCGGCGATGCCCTGCAGATGCCTGACCAGCAAGCCGGCCTCGACCCGGCGCAGATCGAAACGCTGGCAGCGCGACAGCACCGTCACCGGCACCTTGCGGATCTCGGTCGTGGCGAACACGAACTTGGCGTGCGGCGGCGGCTCCTCCAGCGTTTTCAGCAGCGCGTTGAAGGCCGCCGGCGTCAGCATGTGCACTTCGTCGAAGATATAGACCTTGTAGCGCGCGCTGACCGGGGCATAGCGCACGGCGTCATTGATCTGCCGCACGTCGTCGACGCCGTTGTGGGAGGCGGCGTCCATCTCCAGCACGTCGAGATGCCGGCTCTCCATGATCGCCTGGCAGTGCACGCCAAGGACCGGCATGGTGATCGTCGGCGCCGTGACCGAGCCGTCCGGCAGCTCGTAATTGAGGCCGCGGGCGATGATGCGGGCGGTCGTGGTCTTGCCGACGCCGCGCACGCCGGTGAGGATCCACGCCTGCGGAATGCGCCCGCTCTCGAACGCGTTGGAGAGCGTGCGCACCATGGCGTCCTGACCGATCAGATCGGCGAAGGTCGAGGGCCGGTATTTGCGCGCCAGCACCCGGTAGCCGCCGGCCACGGGGGCCGCAGCGGCGGCCGGAGCGAGATCAAGGCTAGGGGTATCGGCGTCGCTCATCGTGTTACCCGCCGCCGCCCGTGTGATCCTCGGTACACTATATGATATAGAAAGGGAGTGGGAGGCTGACGAGCGACCCGAACCGGAGCTCGTTAGGGCTGCTTCCTTCCGGACCTGACCCGGTTGGCGAGTGGCTCGTCCACCGCCAACCTCCCGGTTCCTATATCGGGCGGAAAAGGGGGGAAAGCAAGCCGGCCGGCATTCACCTTGGGGCGAGCCAATCAGGCCCGAGGGCGGCCCGAAGCCAAACTTCACGGTAATATGTGCTATTGCTTGCCCTGTTGTCGCCGCGTTCAGGCTGCAGGCAGGGGCCCGCAGGGACGCCCGTTGCGCGGGATGGTAGGTGATCGTCGAAATGACAGCTGACATCGCTCCTTCGCGCCGCACCGTGCTGCGGGGACTGACATCGGCCGCGTCCACGCTTGCGCTGGGCGGTTGCGCCGGCCTCGCCGCGACCGGCACCCAGTACGACGCTTCGGAAATCGCCGTCTCGCGATCGTTACTGGTCGCGACCAGCCGTAAGCCGGCGGGCGGGGCGCACGCCAAGCCGTGGTTCGGGCCCGAACGGGCATCGGCCGTGAGCCTGGCGCGCGCGACGCTCACGCCGCCCGACGGCGGCCGGTTCTCGCTGTCCGCGGTCGGGCTCGGCAACTGGCGTATCGATACCATGGAGCTGATGCCGAAGGTCAGCGACCTCGTGCAGGCGACCAGCGGGCGCGACGTGCTGATCTACGTCCACGGCTTCAACACCACCTTCGAGACGGCGGCCCTCGACGCAGCGCGCCTGTCGGACGGCATCCGCTTCCAGGGCGAGACCATGGTGTTCTCCTGGCCGTCCAAGGCCAATCTCCTCGACTACGGCTACGACCGCGAGAGCGCGATGTGGTCGCGCGACGCGCTGACGGACGTGCTCGACGCGCTGGTGGCGAGCCCGACCATCGGCCGCGTTCATATCGTCAGCCACAGCATCGGCACCATGCTGACGATGGAAGCGCTGCGCCAACTCTATGCCCGGCGCGCCGACACCGCCGCCGACAAGATCGGCGCCGTGATCTTCGCCTCGCCCGACATCGACGTGGACGTGTTCTCCTCCTCGGTCGAGCACATCGGCCCGCTCGCCCGCAAGGTCACCGTCATCGTCGCGACGACCGACCGCGCGCTCGCGGTGTCGGGTTGGCTGGCCGGCGGCGTCAGCCGCGTCGGCGCGGCCGAGAAGGAGCAGCTCGAGCGCCTGGGGCTGAACGTCATCGATGCTTCAAAGCAGGGCTGGGGCATCATCAACCACGATCTCTTTCTCTCCAACCGCCAAATCCGCCAAGTGATCCGCCGCTCCATCGACAACCCGATCGCGGCCACGGCGCAGACCGGATTGGTGGCGCAGTAGGGGACGACGGCTTCGCGGGCCGCCCCAAGCAAGCTTTCATTGCGAGGGCGCGTAGCGGCCGCGGCAATCTCGTGCCACACGCTCGGGATTGCTTCGCTTCGCTCGCGATGACAACTCGGGGGAGGAGGAACGAACATGGCGCAACCGGTCGTCTCCTTTCCCAAGCAGTGGGAAGATTGGACCAGCTGGGTTTTAGGGATCTGGCTACTGCTGTCACCATGGGTCCTTTGGTTCGAAAAGGACGCGACAGCCATGCACAACGCGGTTGTGGTCGGGCTGCTGATCATTCTGGCCGAGCTGATCGAATTGTCGATCTTTCGCGACTGGGAGGAATGGATCAACGTCGCGCTCGGCGTCTGGCTCATCATCTCGCCGTGGGCGCTTCGAACGTCGGATGCCGCGGCGAAGATCAACTTCCTTGTCGTCGGCGTGCTCGTTCTGGTGCTGGCGGTGCACGAGCTTTGGAATGCGCGCGCCCGCGGCTCGCACTCGGAGCCGAACGCCTCGCGTTGAAGCAATCGTGATCCGGGATGGCCGACCGCGCCGATATCGAGGATGCGCTCCGCCTAATGGCGCCGCGCATGCCGGCGCACGAATTTGGCGCGGTGGTCGATCACGCGCTCGACAGTCGCGGCCTCAACAAAGCCGCGCCGGAAGCGGCGGCATGGCTGTCGCTCGTCGCCTACGTCCGTCATGTCTGCACGGAATACGACGACTTGCTACAGCAGGGCTATGACCGGGAAAGCGCCCGTTTCTTCGTCGCGGAGGAGATCGAGGCCATCCTGAGCGACTGGGGCGTGCGCCGGCGCCTCGCCGCCGAGGACTGAGGCAGGCTCTTCCGAGCGGGGCGGCCCGCCGCTTAGGCGCTCTTGCGTTGGGCGGCAGGGACGAGCCGCGCGATCGCCTCGTCGGTGCTCATCACGTCGCCAAAGAAGATCTGGAAGTTGTTGAGGGTCGCGGCATGCTCCTCGTCGGTCCAGGTGGCATTGCCGTCAGACAGCATGACCACGCGGTAGTCGAGCAGCATGGCGTCGCGGGCGGTGGATTCGCAGCAAACATTGGTCGCCGTGCCGGCGATCAGCACGGTATCGATGCCGCGGCTCCTGAGCTGCGCATCGAGCTCGGACGAGCCCGGGATGAGCGCGCTGTATTTGATCTTCTTGACTCGCAGATCGGTCGGAAGGGGCTCAAGGGTCGGATAGAGCAAAAATCCTTCCGCGGCCTCGTCGAGCCCGGCGAGACGCCTCTGCACCCGCTCGGGCGTGAGCATGTATTTGTGATGGTTGCTCCAGTGCTCGAGCGCACCCGCCGACGTCGTCTGGATCCAAACCACCGTGCCGCCCTTGGCGCGCACCGCCTTGGCCAAGCGATTGATGTTGGGCACGATCGCGCGCGCGAGCGGCACCTCGGCCGGAAAGCCTTCGGCGCAGAAATAGTTCTGCATGTCGACGACGACGAGTGCCGTGCGGCCGGCCTCGATAATATCGTGGCTTACGAGCTTGCCCTGACGGCGCAGGACGCGATCCTTCACGGATTGCGGGACGTTATAGTGGTGCATGAAGACGCCTCCACGGCCGGCAAGAGGGATGCCCCGAGCCTACGGCGGCCGGCAACAGTGGTCAAACGCGAGGCCATCGTAGGGCGGGTTAGCGTCAGCGTAACCCGCCGCAACACCGAATGGCCGTACCGAGACGGCGGATTACGCTGGCGCTAATCCGCCCTACGCCTCCTACGCGGCTTTACGCTTGCCGGGTATCTCGCCAACTTCGGTCACCGGCTCGGGCAGCGGGGCGCCGGGCGCGAGCTCGTAGCCGACGACGCGCAGGTGGCCCAGCGCCGGGCACATCTCGACGGCAAGCCGCGTGCAACGGTTGAGCACGGGTGGCGTCACCCAGGCGAAGCGGTCGTGCTTGGACCAGCGGCTCCACGTCTGCAGCGCCTCACGCCGCGTGCGGCTGTTCTCGGCCGCATCGGCAAAGGACGTCCGCAGCACCAGGTCGGCGGTGATCCTGCCCTCCCATCCTTCCGCCCACTCGAGCCAATCGTTGGCGACGCAGGTTCGGTCCTGATGGGTGTCGTAACCTTCTTCGGTGCGCTCGATCACGCAGCGCTCGCCGCTCTGGCAGCCGGCCAGCGTAAAGATCACCGGCCTCGCGACCGGCGTCGCTTCCAGCATCCGGCGCGCCGCAGCGAAGCTAGGGCAGGTCTCGAACACCTGGCGCAGCAGCTGATCGGGCGGGATATGGCGCACGTTTGCCCAGGCCGCGATCGAATTGGCGACGAGGTCGTAGGGCCGCAGCCAGGGATGGCGCGTGCGCCGCCACAGCGGGGCCTGGTTCAGAGCCGCCGCGAAGCGGCGCGGCGCCATCGCGGTGAGCGTGCCGACATAGCCCGGCCAGGTCACGCCAAAAAATTCGCCGGCCGGCCCTTGCATGTGCGCGATGTCCACGTGGCGGCCGAGGCCGGGGAACGGCCAATCGAGCGTGCGCGCGATCGTCGGCAAGCCGTCGTCCTCGCGCGCCAGCGTGGTGCAGCCCCATTCATAAGAGCTGTTCAGGAACCACACGCCGGGATAGCCAAGCTCAGTCGCGATCGCCTCGATCTCGCCGAGATAGGGCGAGCACGAACGCCTGAGCCATTGCCGCGCCAGCCGGTCGAGCAGCGGCACCAGCGGCCGCGCGACGGGCGGAAACCATGCCAAACACTCATCGCGTAAGGCGCGGGCCCGCTCGCGCCCCTCGCGCGCGTGCCGCAGCGCCGCGCCGTCGCGCACGTCGACAATTGATATTGGCCGGAGCGAAGCGCCTGTCATGGGAAAAGCCCAGTATTTATTGGTGACGGCGGTTCATCACGAAGCACGAATTTGTGGCTTTTATGTTGGTCGACCACTGAGTCAAGCCCGCGGCTGTCCGGATCAGCGGAAACAGTTGTAAATGTGAAAGAAATACACAACAGCGAACGTCATGGCCGGACTTGTTCCGGCCATCCACGTCTTTTGTACAACCAAGTAAGTCGTGGATGGCCGTGACAAGCCCGGCCATGACGTGGAGAGGATGTCGTTCCCACCCCAACCGCAGCTGACGTAAGCGCCGTAGCTCACCGCCCGTTCTGCTGCACCCATCCATCTATGAGCCCGGCGATGTCGAGGTTGTTCTTCTCCAGCATCACCATGTGGCCGTTGCCGGTGATGCCGCGGTCCTCGAGCCGCACGAAATCGACTTTCACGCCCGCCTGGTTCAGATACTTCGCGGTGCAGTGATCATAGACCGCGTGATAGGAGGCCTCCGCGGTGACGAGCAGCACAGGGATATTGGCCAAATTGACGAGGCGGTGCGCCGGCGCCGCCTGCATCCAGCAGGCGAACAGATCCGGTGCGTCGGGCTTAGCCTGGCGCTCGAGCGACAGCTCGGAGGCCGCCTTGATCGGCGGATCGTAGGTGATCGGGACATCGGCCACGCCGTAGGCGCGCGCCTTGCCGGTCGCGTTGATCGTATTCTCGAACGGCGGACCGCTCGGCTCGATCGCGAGGATCGCCTTGACGAGCTGTGGCCGCGCATCGGCGATCAGCCAGCCGAACGGACCCGACTGCGAGTGGGTGAGAATGATCGCTGGCCCGATCCGGTCGAGCAGCGCTACGACGGCGGCCTGATTGCGCGCTTGCGTCTCCTCGTTGGAAACAAGCGTTTCGACCTGCGTGGCATAGAAGGCATCGAAAACCGGATCGCCCTTGCGGCCCTTGCCGGCGCCCTCGCCCGGCCATTGGGTGTGCTTCTTCGCTTGCGGCCAAGTCCCCAAGACTTCCGATGCGGTGAACTGAAACTCCTCCTGCTGTGCGCTGAACATGCGGGTTGCACCGTCGCTCGGATGCCAGGCCGAGCGGGCGCGCGAGGGCTGATCGATCATGTAGACGATATAGCCTTGCTCGACGAAATAATCGGCCCATCCCTTGCGCCCGTCGGGCGTGCCCATCCAGTTGGTCGCGGTCTGCGCGGCGCCGTGGATCAACACCAGCGGAAACGGCCGGCGCACCGTCTTCGGCGCGAGCACCTCGACATAGATTTGGCCTTGCATTACCTCCTTGCCGGCCTCGCCCGCATAATGGCCGCCGACATAGAAATAACCGCGCGCACCGACCGCCGATTGGTCGATGGCGGGAACGGGCAGGCGAGCGTCGTCGGCGCTTGCCGGCACCATGGCGAGCCAGCTCAGGCACAGCGCGTAGATCAAACGCTCGGGACGGCTCGACCACATCTTTCTCTCCCGCTGCGGCGACAATAATTGCTGTTTATACCGCATTCCGCCCGGCCGGATTTCACTCCCTCCGAAGGCCTTCCATGCCGCAATCCAAGGGGTGCGACGATTGCCTATTGGCTTCGTTTCGGGATCTCGCAATCCCCGGATGCCTCCTCGTGAGTTGCAACGAGAAAGTTAAGGACCCGTTGGCCAACTCGACCTGTCCGCACCTGAAAATACAGGAAAATAACAGGTGGCCATCCTTGGGGTGCACCCCTCGAGTGAGACACGGAAACAAGCGACAGTAGTGGTGTCTTTTCCCATCGCGGCTCCCGTCAGATCCGGGCACCTTATCATCTACACAGATTATGTCAACGCACGATCTGTTAATCCAACATCACGACGGTGCGGATCGCCTGTCCGTTGCGCAAAGCCGTGAAGCCGTCGTTGATGGCGTCGAGCCGGATGCGTCGCGTGATCAACTCGTCGAGCATCAGGCGTCCGTCCAGATAGGCTTGCGCCAACAGGGGAAAATCGCGGGCGGGGCGCGCCCCGCCGTAGCTCGAGCGCCGGATGCGTTTTTCCTGCATCAGGGCGCCCCAGCGGAACGTCACGTCCGTTTCAACGTCGATCTTTCCGAGCCAAATGACCGCGCCGCCTGGCCGCACCGCCTCGACCGTCGTGCGGAAGGCCACAGCGCTTCCTGCGGCCTCGATCACCGTATCGACGCCGCGGCCGAAAGTTTCGCGCTTGGCAAACGCGACGACATCATCGCTGCCGGCGTTGACGCAGCAGGTGGCACCCATCCGCCGCGCGAGGACGAGCTTGGCCTCGTCAAGATCGACGGCGATGATCTTGGCGGCGCCAGCAAGGCGAGCGCCCTGCACCGCCGCAAGCCCGACCGCCCCACAGCCGATCACCATGACGCTATCCGCAGGCCCGATCCGCGCGACGTTGAGCGCCGCGCCGAAGCCGGTCATGACGCCGCATCCAATCAGACACGCGCGGTCGAACGGGATGTCCTTCGGCACCGGGATCGCCTGCTGCTCGGCGACAATGCAATATTCGCCGAAGGCGCCGAGAAACATCAGATGCTTGAGCGCCCGCCCGTCGGCCGATCGGGCCTTGCTCTGACCGTCGAACTGGATCGCCTGCGGGCCCTTGGCGAGATAGTCCTCGCACAGGATCGGCAGCGCCCGGTCGCAATAGAAGCAATGTCCGCAATGCGGGTTCCACGACAGAACGACGTGATCGCCCTTGCGTACCTTGGCGACGTCATGCCCGGTCTCCTCGACGACGCCGGCCGCCTCGTGACCAAGCACGATCGGCATGGGATAGCGCAGCGAGCCGTCGATCACCTCCAGATCGGTGTGGCAGAGGCCGGCGGCCCGCACCCGCACGAGTACATCAGACGGTGCAAGCGCCACGGCGCTGACCCGCTCGATGGCCAGCGGGCTTTTCGCCTGATGCAGCACGGCGGCGTCATAGTGCAGGTTCATGATCGGTCGTGAGTCTGATAACCGGTTCAAACCATCGAGCTCGGCGAGGAGATTCCGTAGGGCGGATTAGCGCAGCGTAATCCGCCATCCACACCACCGCGGCGGATTACGCCTTCGGCTAATCCGCCCTACAGACTACGGGCGTTATCTCGCCTTCCTCAAATCGCCCTTCTTCACGCCGGCCTCGGGGAAAACCCACATCGACACCACCATGAAGACCGCCGTGATGATCACAAAGGTCGAGAACTCGGGACGAATCGGCGAGCCGTGCCAATACGCCAGAATTGCCCCCACAACCAGGACCAGCACGGAGACGACCGCCTTGACATCGTTAGGCATGGCGGTCGCCTCAATAGGAGCCCACCGGCGCGGACGCCACCTCATCGGGACGATGCGGAGTGCCGCGCAGGTTCTTTTTCAGGAAGCGGGTCTCATAGCCGTTGAACAAATGGCCGAGCAGGCCGCGATCGAGATCGGACGTTCCAAATAGCCAATCGGCGATCGGGAAGGTCAGGTTCATGTTGACCTCCATCATCAGCTTGCCGTTGTGGTGCGCCGTATGGTGACGCCGCAACGTGTTGACAAACGGGAAATTGCGGACGAACCAATTTTCTTCGACGTGGCAGCAGAAGTGCATGAACTCGTAGATGAGATACATGCCGGTCGTCACGCACATGAACAGCCAGCCGACATTGGGCGAGAAAATGGTGCCGAGGATCGCCGCGGGGGGCAGCGACATGAGAACGAAGACCACCAGCGCATAGGGCGGGAAAACGGTTACGCGCCAATCCTTGGGGTCGCGGAAGCGCATCTCATCGTCGGTGAAGAATTGATGGTGGTTGAGCGTATGCCGCTCGTAGATCGCGCGCAGCCCCTTGATGTTCACGGGCCGGTGCATGACGAACCGGTGCACAGCCCATTCGAACAGATTGGTGAACAGGAAGGTGATCGGAACGGTGAGCCACTCCAACGCGGTCACGTCATGGATATGCGCGACGTAGACATAGAACGCCGCGCCGCCCATGGCGTAGATGATCGCGACATGAAAGTAGCCGTCATACCAGCCCATAATCCGTGAGCGGTACTCCTGCCGAAACGCGATTTGCCGCTGACTGATCATTGTCCTTCTCCTCGCAGCCTTCTTCAGCCTGATCCGTCGCGCCGAAGAGCCACAGCGTCCCCTCCCCCGCTCGCGGGGGAGGGAGCAGCTGATATATCACACATCTATCACACCGCGACGACCGGTTCAATCGGCGGCTGCGGTCGCCGGGGGACCGGTTCCTTCGATGACGCGTGCCACGGCCGCGTCCTTCCGCGCCGCGTCCGGCGGGCCGGCAAAGATGATCTCGCCGCGCTCGATCACATAGAGCCGGTCGGTGAATTCCGGGACGTGATGGATGTTCGATTCGGCGATGAAAACCGCCTGCCCGAAGGCACGGATACTGGCCAGGCCCTCGATGATCGAAGGCACGACGACGGGGGAAAGGCCCTCGGTCGGCTCGTCGAGCAGGAGGAGCTTTGGGCCGAGCGCGAGCGCGCGGGCAATGGAGACCATCTTGCGCTCGCCGCCCGAGAGTGCTTGGCCGCCGCGATCGCGATAG
The DNA here is from genome assembly GCA_052148715.1 of Xanthobacteraceae bacterium. GTDB lineage: Bacteria > Pseudomonadota > Alphaproteobacteria > Rhizobiales > Xanthobacteraceae > JBKQHQ01. The sequence continues at coordinate 24,363 of JBKQHQ010000091.1, forward strand.
GCCGTAAGCTTGGGGAAGACCTTGAAGGCGTCATCGATGCGCGCCTGGGCGCTGCGCGGGCTCGGGCAGGCCCAGGTCGGCAGCGCGATGTTCTCCGCAACCGTCAACTCACCGAAAACCTCACTCTCCTCCGGCGAGAAGCCCACCCCCATGCGGGCGATCTGGTGCGGCCGCAGCCCGACGATGCTCTTGCCGTCGAACACGATCGAGCCGCCAGCCGGCCGGCGGAAGCCCATGACGGTGCGGAAGCTCGTGGTCTTGCCGGCGCCGTTGCGGCCGACGATGCAGACGAGCTCACCGGCCTTGACCTCGAACGACACGCCGCGCAGCACCCGGCTGCCCTGGATGTCGACCGCAAGATCGCGCACGACCAGCATTAGTGGCTCCTGCGCTTGCCGATGACGGTCGCGATCAAATCGGCATCGGCAAAGAATTTTTCCGGTGGCAGATCGGCTACCACCCTGCCGACCGACAAGGCGATGATGCGGCTCGCATAGGCGGCGACCAGATCCATGTCGTGCTCGACCAGCACGATCGCCTTGACGCCGACCTTTCTGCCTGCCGCGATCAGGATCTGCATGATGCCGTGCTTGTCGGCGGTGGAGACTCCCGAGGTCGGTTCGTCGAGCAGAATGATCCGCGGGTCGAGCGCAAAGGCGGAGGCAACGTCGAGAAGCTTCTTCTCGCCTTGCGACAGCGCGGCCGCAACGGTCTCGAGCCGATGGCGCAGGCCAAAAACGTCGGCGACCTCGGCGACGCGGGCGCTGATCTCCTTGTCGCCGGCGAGGCGGGAGAACATATGCCATCGCTTATTCTGCCGCGAGATCAGCGCCGCGGCGATGGTCTCGCCCACCGTGAGCCGCGGGAAAATCTGAATGAGCTGAAACGAGCGCGCCAGGCCGTGATCCGCGAGCTCGACCGGACCGACGCCGGCGATGCTTTTGCCCATGAACAGGATGTCGCCTGAGCTCGGGGGCATCAAGCCGGTGAGGAGATTGACGAGCGTGGTCTTGCCGGCGCCGTTGGGCCCGACCACGGCGACGAGCTCATCGGCCGCAATGGCGATGCTGACGTCGTCGAGGGCGCGGAAAGGGCCGTAAGACTTGCTCACGTTGCGCGTCTCGAGCAGGACCGTCATGCGGCGCTCCGTCGAAGACGCCGCCGCAGGTCGTCGGCAAACCCGGCAATCCCGGCGGGAAAGCCAATGACGACGACGGCGAGAAGCGCGCCCAAGATGAAGCGCCAATACTGGGTCAGCGACTGCAGCTGATCCTGCAGCAAGGTGAGCGTGAGCGCGCCGATGATCGGGCCGAAGAAATTGGCAAAGCCGCCCAGCACCGTCATGAACACGAGCTGGCCCGACTGGGTCCAATAGACGAGCTCGGGATCGGCAAGGCCGATGCGAAATCCAAGAATGGCGCCACCGACGGCGCCGAAGGCCGCCGAGATCACGAAAGCCGCCAGGCGCAACCGATGAACGTGGACGCCGAGATGCTCGGCCTTTAGCGCATTGTCGCGGACCGCCTTGAGATGCAGGCCGAAGGGCGAATGCACGATGCGCCACATCAGCAAGGCGGCGAGGATGAGCAGCGCCAGGCAGTAATAGAAGAAAGGTCCGGCGAGAAATTCGATCTTGTTGTATTGCGCGAGCTCCAGCCCAAGAATGTTCATGCGCGGCACGCGCATGCCGCTGTCGCCGCCCGTGAGGTGATAGAACTTGAAGAGGAAGGAGTAAAACAGCATGCCGAAGGCGAGCGTCAGCATGCCGAAAAAAATACCGACATAGCGCACGCAAACGAAGCCGATCGGCAGCGCGGCCGCCATGGCCGCGAGCGCGACCGCGAGGAGCACAAGCTCGAACGATTTGACGCCAAACACCCCCGCCATGACGGCTGCCCCATAGGCGCCGACGCCGAGAAACATCGCATGCCCGAAGGAAAGGAGGCCCGTATAGCCGAACAGCAGGTTAAAACCGATGAGCGCGATGGCGTAGCCGAAAAACGGAATCAGCAGGCCGGCGTAATAAGGCGCGGCAACGAGCGGCACGAGCGCCAGTGCCAGCGTCGCCACGAGCGCGAACACGGCCGCCGCGGGCAACCTCATGCGGCCGGCCTTCCGAACAGGCCGGCGGGACGCAGCAACAGCACCGCAATGACGATGACATAGATCGCGAGCACTTCGAGCTCGGGATAGAGCACGATCGAGTAGGCACGGATCAGGCCGACGATCAAGGCGCCGGCGAGCGCCCCGCGCATTGAACCCAGTCCGCCGATGACGACGACGGCGAAGGCTTCGATGACGAACTCGATCGCCATGTCGAGCGAAGCGGCCGCCGTCGGCACGACCAGCGCGCCGGCCGTCGTGCCAAGCACCGCACCGAGGGTGAACACGACCGAATAGACGCGCCGCACGTCGACGCCGAGCGCCTCCGCCATGGCGCGATTTTCCGCCGTGGCGCGCAGGATGCGGCCGAAATTGGTGCGCTGGAGGAAGGTTCCGAGCCCCACCGCGACGCCGATCGCAGCCGCGATCACCAGGAGATTATAGACCGGAACGCTGAAATCGCGGGCATTGATCGTGCCGTAGATCAGATAGCTGCTGTCGAGCGAGCGCGGATTGGCCCCCCAGATGAAGCGAAAAACATCCTGGAACATGAGGACCAGGGCGAACGTGAGCAGCAGCTGAAAGCTTTCGTCGCGTCCGTAAACGGTGCGCAAGAGCCGCTCGATCGGCGGACCGATGAAGCCCAGCAAGATGCCCGAGACGACGAGACCAGGCAGGATCAGCCAGGAAGGCAGACCGAGGCCGGTCGCATAGTTGATGAAGGTGATGCCGAAATAAGCGCCGAGTGCGTAGAACGAGCCGCAGGCGAGATTAACGATTTTTTGCACGCCGAACACCAGCTGCAATCCGGCGGCGACCAGAAACAAGACGGCGGCGTGAAACACGCCGCCGAGCAGAATGTTGGCAGACGCGGACATCGATCCGCTAGGCGGCGCTTGTCCCCTCCCCCGCTTGCTGGGGAGGGTTAGGGAGGGGGCTTTGCAACAAGCGCTGTGCTCGCGGCCTTACCCCCTCCCCAACCCTCCCCCGCAAGCGGGGAAGGGAGCCAACCGCTGTGCCCACCTCACGGACCACTGCTCCCATGTCCTGTCGCCCGTTCCGGATCAAACCTTGAACTGCGCGTTCTTGATCCAGTCCCAGAAATTGGCTCCGGGCGGCTTCTGCAAGTCGGTGGAGAACATCGTCTCGAAGGTGCCGAGCGTCACGAAGTCGTATTTGTTGTCGTGGGTCGTGAAGCCCTGCACGAACGTCTGCTCGGCGATGTGGTCCTTGCGCCACGAGCCCTTGCCGCCGAGACTTTCGACTGACAGCCCGACCATCGCATCGATAACGTCGTCCTGCGACGGCCAGCTGCCGTTCTTTGCCCTCGCCGCCGTCTCGACCGCCGCCTTGTAGGAGGCAAGGGCGAAATAGGCGCGATCGGCTTCCCATTCCGGGTAGTCCTTGTAGGTTTTTTCGTACCAGGCAACGAATTCCTTCGCCAAAGGCGATGCGTTCGGATTGGCGAAGTAGAGCGTGTTATGGCCGAACAGCATGCCCTCGGGCGTGAACTCCTTCTTCATCAAGGTGTGCTGCCACCCGGCGGCCGGAAAGACGAGCTTCGTCTCGGTGGTCAGCCCGGCCGCATGCGCCTGCTTCATGAAAACAGGAAGATCGGCGAACAACAACGAGGAGAAGATCAGGTCGGGCTTGGCCGCCTTCAGCGCGGCCACATGGCTCGTGAGGTCCATGGTGCCGACCTTGGGCCATTGCTCGGTAACCACGTTGTGCTCGATGTTGAAGCGCTTGAGCATCGCGGTGAAGGCCGCCATGTTGTTGCGGCCGTAGGAATAGTCGGGGTTGATGCCAGCAACGTTGACGAACTTGCCTTTCCAATACTTGATCGTCAGCAGCGAGGACATGACGGCCTCGCACTCGTTGTCGGTGCTGCGGAAAAGGTAGCGCGGATTGGGAATTTTTTCGTCCACGCCGTCCTGCGTCGTGCCGTCCCAATAGATCGTCAGCGCGCGGGATTCTTCCACCACCGGTCCGAGCGCGAGCCCGACGCCGGTCGAGATGATGCCCTGCACGCAGTCCACCTTCTCCTGCTGCACGAGCTTGCTGAAGCGCTCGATGGTATCCTTGGGCGAGGACTCTTCCTCGATCACCAGCTCGATCTTGCGGCCGGCGATGCCGCCCCCGGTGTTGAAGCGCTCGACTGCCCATTGCGTCGCGCGGGTTCCGTTCTCGCCGGGGGCCGCGGCGATGCCGGAGCGCGGGGCGAGAATGCCGATCCGCACCGGCTTCGCTTGCGCAATTGCCGGGGCGAAGACTTCCCCGGTGGCCGACAAAGCGCCGATCGCGGCGGCGGATTGCAGCAGGGTGCGACGTGAGATGGACATCGATTGCCTCCCTTGAGTTGTTGTTGCCAGGTCGCGTTACCGGGCCGATTTTTCTCGTTGACTCATGATATATCAGCGGCATGTCACCAACAAGCACAGACGCACGTGTCATTCCGGCCCCGCCGAGGCGCGCGCACAACCGCCATCCCGGGCCTCGTGCCCGGGACCCATCGCTCCACAAGCTCGACCGGGGAAATATTGGCGCGTGAGGCGCAGGCGGTGATCACTTGAAGCGCCAGCATTTGTTGCTTGATGGATCCCGGGCACGAGGCCCGGGATGACGCAATTGCACGGCTCGCACCATGCCTCAGCGCTTCTCGCGACGGCGCAGAAAAGCATCGATCTCGTCCCCGTTGAGCGTCCAGTCTTGGTCGAGGTCGGCGACGATCTCTTTCATGAAGGGCTCGGACAGACCGACCGCGCGCTCCTTGTCGCCGAGGTAATCGAACAGAATCGCCAGCGCCAACTGCTGCGGGCTCGCGCCTTCGTAGGTCCATTCGAAACCATATTTGGTAAAACGCTTGACCTCGTAGTGCTCGTCGAGGCGCTTGCCGTCGACCGTGACCACCAGTCCGTCGATGGTACGTTTTCCCTCGTAGGTCTTCATGGTTCACACCGATACGGTTGCGCGCGTGAAACTCTCCACATAGTCCATCAGCTTGTCGCTTCCGCGCGCGGCGGCGTCCGTGTCGCCCTTGGCGATCGCGCGCGCCTGGTTGGCATGCAGCCGTGCGCAGAGCGGCAAGTCGGCCGCCTCCCGGTAGTGCATGTACCAGAAGCGACGCGACAGACCCTGCAAGAGCTTCATCGCGCGGGCGGCAAAATCGTTGTGGGCGGCTTCGACCATCAGCTGATTGAGCTCGCGGTCGAGCCGCATGAAGGCGATGTCGTCGTTGGTCTTCGCCGCCGCGTCCATGCCACGCGCGATCTCGAGCAGCTTCTCCCGCTGCTCGCTCGTGGCACGCTCCGCGCCGGCACGGCTCAGCAGCCGTTCGAGCTCGCGGCGCACCTCGAGCAGCAGCAGTTGGTGCCGCGGGTTGAGGTCGGAGACCAGAATGCCCTTGCGCGGAAGAATCGTCACCAATCCTTCGCGTGCCAGGCGCTGTAACGCCTCGCGGATCGGCGTGCGGCCGATGCCGCAGGTCGCCGAGAGCATCTGCTCGGAGAGAATTTCGCCGGGCTTGAGCCGGAGCGTCACGATCTGCTCTTCGATCACCCGGTAGGCTTGCTCGGTCAGCGTCTCGGCCCGCTGGACGGTTAAGGTCGCCAGGCGATCGCGCCGGGAGACGGACGTCGGCTTGTGCGATCCGCCCGTTCGGCCCACCCCCGTCTTGCGCAGCGCAACGCTCTTGGTTCTGACCACGTCGCCGATGCCTCTTCGCCTCGCCGAGAATGCACGATTGCAAAACCGCTGATATATGTGTCGTATATTACGGACCCTGATTTTCACCCGTCAAGAGCAGGGTGGGCGATTGCGCAGGATCGCGAGCCATGCCCCAAGATGCCGTGCTCCCCCTCGCCTTGTTCATGGCCCTGATGCTTTCCTGCTCGATGCACGGCTTGGCCGCCAGCGGTCACTTTCCGAAGGAGCACCGGTCGGCGGCGCTGAGCGCGGGGGCCGGGCCGTTCGTCCTGTTCGGCTCTCTCCTGCTGTCGTTCCTATCACTTGCCACCGGCCTCATGCTCGCCGCCCGCATGATCCCCTGGTATGCCGCGGTGATCGGCGGCGGCGCCATGGTGCTGGCGGCGCCGCTGGTGCTGCAGTTGTTTTCCGACGCCACCGTCAATGGCCGCGTGGCGCTGATCGTGCTTTCCGGCGCCAGCGCGGTCTTGGCCGTGAGCTTGATCGGGATGGCGGGGCGCCTGTAGCGCGGAGTAGCCCATGTCGCCATAGCCGGCTGCATTCGGCGTCTCACCGATGACCGGCGCATCCGGCACTATCGTCGGGTCGACGAAAGCAACGGGGCTCCCATGAACGATCTTAAGATGTCTCACTGCACAGGTGCGTTTGGAATAGCAAGCGTCGTCCTGTGGCTGAGCCAATTCCCGCTGTACATGATGGGGAATCCGCCGTCCGTCTACGACGGCGCGGCATTCGGTCAACACCTCTTGAGCATCAAGAGTATCGCCTTCACGCGGATCCTGCTCGACCAAGGCGTTTATGTTACCATGATGGTGTTTGCGGCAGGCTTCCGCCACCTGATCCGGAAGGCGCGGCCGGACCATGAATGGGTTGGCACGTTGGTCTTCGGCGCCGCCCTGGTCTGGTTGGCGGTCACGCTCGTTGCCGACGGGCTCGAAGGCGGCGCGGTTCTCGACGCCCTGAGCGGCAAGGCCGATTCTTCGGCAGTGAGAGCTTTGATCGAGGGGACGCTGCTGATCTATAATGGCTCGACGGCCTTCGTGATCACCGGACTATTTCTCGCCTCCGCAGGTTACGCGACATTCGCCACGGGCGTGCTCCCCAGATGGACCGGGGTCGTCGCCTATGTCGGCGCTGCACTCTGTGTCGCGTGCGTTCCCGCAATGTACGGCGGCGCGGTCAACTACGGCGGTTTCTACAATGCGGGCGGATGGGGGCCGGCTCTCATCGCCAACTTCCCGCCGGCGATCTGGTTCTTGATCGTTAGCATCGTGATGATCCGGAAGCGGGAAGCCCTTCCCTTCGCGAGGAATTCATTGCCATGATCACCTGCGCCTTGGTTGGATATGGTTGGTGGGGTCGCACCATCACCAGCCGCATCGCGGGATCCGAGCAAATCAGGATCCGCACCGTGGTGGATCGCGCCGACGCGGCCCGACAGGACGCCGGCGCCGCGGGCTTCGGGGTCTGTGAGGACCTGGGCGACGCGCTCAACGATCCGGTGATCAACGCGGTCATCGTGGCAACCCCGCACTCGCTGCACGAGGCGCAGGTCGTTGCCGCGGCGCAGGCCGGCAAGCACGTTTTTTGCGAGAAGCCGCTCGGCTTGACCTTTGCCAGCGCGGAGCGATCGGTCGTCGCTTGCCGCGCCGCCGGCGTGCGGTTGGGGATCGGTCACGAGCGGCGGTTCGAGCCGGCTATCGAGCGGCTGGCGCGGCTCGTGCGCGGCGGACAACTCGGAAAAGTCTTGCACGCCGAGGCCGATTTCAGCCACGACCTGATCGCCCGCCTACCCGATGACAATTGGCGCAATGATCCGCGCGAATGTCCGGCCGGCGCCATGACCGGCAGCGGCATCCATCTCACCGACCTGCTGATCTGGATGTTCGGACGCGCCGACAGCGTATCCGCCGTGACCGTGCGCGTAGCCGGCCGGGACGTGGGCACGAGCGCCCAACTGCGCTTCGTGAGCGGCGTGACCGCCTCGATCGGTGCCATTCTGGCGACGCCGCTCTACATCCGCTGCCGCGTCTTCGGCACCGAGGCCTGGGCCGAGGTCGTGAACGAGGCGCATCCGGATTCGCCGAGCGGCGTGACGCGCCTCGTGCAGACACGCTCCGGCGAGGCGGCGACCGTCGAGGAATTCGCCTGGACGGATACGATCAAGGCCAACCTCGAGGCCTTTGCGGCCGCGGTCGAAGGCCGCGGCGAGTACCGTTTCGCGGAAATGGAGCTCGTGCACAATATCGAGTTGCTCGAAGCGATCACGACTTCGGCCAACGACCGTCAGACGATATTCATGCGTTAAGCGGGCGAACAGAAACCCCCCACCGCCCTATCCGGTACGGCCCTGCGCCTCTATGATTATCGCGCCGACCGACGCGCGGGCAGCCCTCACCGCAGCGGTCGAATTCAGGTGCTCAAATGACCCTAACAGCCAAGCGGGCTGACGCTGCCAAGTCGCCGAAGGATGCCGAGGGATCGCGCCCGATCACGAGCCTGCGCGCGTGGCTCGCGCATTTGGCGGCGCGCGATCGATTGGCGCTCGCCCGCCCGGGCGTCAATCTGCGGTTCGAGCTTGCGGCGATCGCCAAGCGGCTGGACGGAACGAAGGCGACGTTCTTTCCGGCGCCGGCGGGACATACCACACCGGTCATCTCGGGGCTGGTCTCCGATCGCACCTGGATCAGCGAGGCCATGGGCGTGACGCCCGATCGACTGCTGCAACGCTTCCAGCAGGCGGCGGCCGAGCCATTGCCCTGGCGCGAGGTCGGCAAGGCCCCGGCGCAGGCGGTGGTGACCCGCGAGCCCGATCTGGCGCGGCTGCTGCCCATCCCTACCCACAACGAATTCGACAACGGCCCCTACATCACGGCCGGCCTGCTGATCGCCCGCAATCCGCGCAGCGGCATTCAGAACGTCACCATCCACCGGCTGCAGCTGACCGGCCGCAATCGCCTCGGCGTGCTGCTGTTGCCACGGCACACCTTGAACTTTCAGCAAGCCGCCGAGCAGGAAGGCCACGATCTGCCGGTCGCCATCGTGGTCGGGGTCGATCCGCTGACGCTCCTCGCCTCCCAGGCGATCCTGCCGATCGACCGCGACGAGCTCGAGGTCGCCGGCGCGTTGCAGGGCCGCGCGCTGCCGGTGGTGAAATGCATCACCAACGACGTCCGCGTTCCCGCCGAGGCGGAGATCGTGCTGGAAGGACGCCTGCTCGCACGGGTGCGCGAGCCCGAGGGCCCGTTCGGTGAATTCCCGCAATATTACGGCGAGCGCGCCGATCAGCACGTGGTCGAGATCGACGCGGTCACGCAGCGGACGCACCCGCTGTTCCACACCATCGTCGGCGGCGGCCTCGAGCACCTCCTGCTCGGCGCCATTCCGCGCGAGGCGACGATGCTGGCACACCTGCAGCGAAGTTTTCCGGGCGTGCTGGACGTGCATCTCTCGCGCGGCGGGGTCTGCCGCTATCATCTCTATGTCAAGCTCAAGAAGCGCAGCGAAGGCGAAGCCAAGAACGTCATGCTCGGCGCCTTCGCGGGCCATTACGACATCAAGCATGTCATCGTCGTCGACGACGACGTGGACATCCATGATCCGGCCGAGGTCGAATGGGCGGTGGCAACGCGCGCGCAGGCCGACCGCGACGTTGTGATCGTCCCCAATGCACAAGGCTCGAAGCTCGATCCCTCGACCCGCGGGGGGGTCGGCGCCAAGATGGGCATCGACGCCACGGTGCCGCTCGATGCGCCGGAGTTCCGCTACCGGCGCATCCGCGTTCCCGGCGAGGAGAGCGTCGATCTTGCAGCCGTGCTCGAAGCGCAAGCGGACGGCTGGCGTCAATACGCGCCCGAGTAAGGCATGCTTGACCTCGGGACGAGCTTCCTCGCCAGCGTCGCGCGCGATCCCGACGCGCTGGCCATCGTCGACGGCCCGATCCGGCTCACCTACCGCGCGTGGCACGCAAAAGTCTCGGCCGCGGTCGCGGTGCTCGACGACATGGGGCTGCGCCCCGGCGATCATGTCGTCACGGTGCTGCAGAACCGTTTCGAGGCGGCGACCCTGCATTGGGCCTGCCAGCTCGCCGGCCTCATCCTCACGCCGCTGAACTGGCGGGCCAAATCCGACGAGATCGATTTCTGCCTCGACGACGCGCGGGCGCGGGCGCTGATCTATCAGGACGTGGCCGCCGAGGCGGTCGCGGCGGCGACGCGGGCGAAAAATATTCCGCGGCTTTCGGTCGGCCTGGCGAACGGCCATGACCGCGACCTTGGCGCCCTGCTCGATGCCGAGGCGCCCGAGGCCACGCCCCGCGCCGGTGCCGATGCCTGGTCGCTGATGCTCTACACGTCCGGGACCACGTCGCAGCCGAAAGGGGTTCCGCGCCGGCATTGCGCCGAGCGCGCCGCCGCGCTGGCGCATGTGGGGCAAAATCTTTACGCCCGCGGCGAGCGCACGCTCGGCGTCATGCCGCTCTATCACACCATGGGCGTGCGCTCGTTACTCGCCATGTCGCTGATCGGCGGCACGTTCGTCTGCCTGCCGCGTTTCGATGTCGAGAGCGCGCTGAAACTGATCGCGGCCGAAAAGATCACCAATCTCTATCTCGTGCCGACGCTCTATCACGACCTTGTGCATCATCCGCATTTCGCCGGCGCCGACGTGAGCTCCGTGCGCAAGCTCGGATTTGCCGGCGCGCCGATGACGGAAGCCCTGCTGAAGGAGGTCGACGCGGCGTTTCGACCCACGCTCTTCGTCAATCACTACGGCAGCTCCGAGATCTACACCTTCACCATCGAGCAGAATGCCGCGGCCAAGCCCGGATCGGCGGGCCGCGCCGGCCTCAACCAGCTGATCCGTGTCGTGCGGCTCGGCGCGCATTCGCCCGATGACCTCGCCGGCGTCGGCGAGGAGGGCGAGATCATCGCGCTGCTCGCCGGCGATGAATCATTCGAGGGCTATTGGCAGCGTCCCGACGCCGATGCCAAGGCGCTACGCCAGGGCTGGTATTTTACCGGCGACACCGGCTACCTCGATGCGGAGCGTGACCTCTTCGTCACTGGACGCGTCGACGACATGATCATCACCGGCGGCGAGAACGTGTCGCCGGTCGAGATCGAGAGCCGGCTGTCGCTCCACCCCGCTGTCGCCGAGGTCGCCGTGGTCGGGCTGCCGGACGCGCGTTTCGGAAAAATCGTCGCCGCCTTCATCAAGCGGCGCGCCGCGATCGAGCCGGCCGAGCTCGATGCCTTCTGCCGCGCGTCCGACCTCGCCAACTTCAAGCGCCCGCGCCGCTACGTGTTCGTGGAGGCAATCCCCAAATCGCCGGTCGGCAAGCTTTTGCGGCGCAAGCTCGTGGAGGGGGAATACGCGGTCGAGGCGCCTCCCCCTCGAACAACGACAATCGATTAGCCGGGTGCCTCAGCCGCCAATCGGTTTGGAGGCCTCGGGCTTGTGCGGTGGACCGTGTGTGTCACACTGACAGCACTGGACGCCCAGCAGTCGGATCGTCGCATGATGACGCAAGGCTGCCGCTTACTGCACTACCAATCTGTTGGGCGCTTCCTCAGGAGCAACCGGCTTCGATCGTGCAGCAGGTTCGGCGCGATATCAGGAGGATGCAGATGAAAAGGCTTATTCTTGCTCTCGCCGCGAGCGCGAGCTTGAGCGTCGTGGCCGTCCCCGCCCACGCGCAATTCGGTAGCGGGGCCTATGGCGGATACGACGGCGGCCCGGTGTATAGCGGCTATGAAGGGTACGGCTACCGTGGGTACAACGGTGACTACGGGTATGGCCTCTACGGCGGTGGCGCCTTCGGCAGAACTGATCCAGAGTATTTGGACCACGGCGACTGGCGGTCGCGTCGCTATTGGCGCCGCCCCTATTACCGGCGTGACGGCTACTATCCGAACTGAGCCGGCGAACGTCACGCGGAATGGGCTCCCCTCCGCTGGGTGGCCCTTTTTCTCGGCGATGGACGCGCCGGCCTGAACGGCTCGGCAACCGATCTATCCGATAGATCGGCGATGCCTATCCGAGGGCCTGCGCCATATCCGCAATGAGATCGTCGGGGTGTTCAATCCCGATCGATATGCGGATCAAAGCCGGCGTTATGCCGATCTCGCGGCGCGCCTCCTCGGTGAGCCCGGAATGCACGGTCGTCGCCGGGTGGCAGGCCAACGACTCCGTCCCGCCGAGGCTGACCGCCAGCTTGATCACTTGCAGCCGATTGAGAAAGGCGAAAGCCTCCGGCTGTTGTCCTTTGATCTCAAACGAGAAGGTCGAGCCGGCGGAGCCGGATTGCCGCTCCATCAGCTGGCGCGTCCGATCACCGCGGGGAAGCAGCGTCGGATAGTGCACCCGCGCGACCTTCGGATGCCCGGCCAAAAATTCCGCGACCTTGGCGGCATTGGCGGCCGCCCGCTCCATGCGAAGCGACAGCGTCTCCAGCGAACGGCTCAACATCCAGCAGGAATGCGGATCAAGCTGCGTGCCGATGGCGCCGCGCAAGGCGCGGATCGGATTGAGGTCGGCGTATGAACCAATGACCGCACCGCCGATCAGATCGCTATGACCGCCCACGTACTTCGTCAGCGAATAGATCGACAAATCGGCGCCGTGCGCCAGCGGCGACTGGAATACCGGGCCCAGCAGCGTGTTGTCGCAGGCGATGATCGGCCGCGAGCCTTGCTTGGCGCCCATCTCCTCGGCGATCCGCCGAACCAGCGCGATATCGACAAGACTGTTCATCGGGTTCGACGGCGTCTCGACGAAGATCATGGCCACGCGACCTCGACCGATCGCGCGCTCCGCCGCCGCACGAATACCGCTCTCGCTGAGGCCGTCGGTGAAGCCGATCGCTCGAATGTCGAATGGCGTCAGCGTCTTGCCGATCAGAACCTCGGTGCCGCCGTAGAGCGGCCGGCTGTGCAGGATCGCCTCGCCCGGTCTGACGTAGGCAAGGATCGCGGTGGCAATCGCCGACATGCCGGAAGAGAACACCAGAGCGCCTTCGGCGTTCTCATAGACGGCAAGCCGATCCTCGACGATCTCGAGGTTCGGGTGATTGAAGCGGGAATAGACCAGCCCCGATGGTCCCTCCGCGGGCGGCTCCCGACGACCTGCCGAATAGTCGAAATAGTCGCGCCCCTCCTCCGCGGTTCGGAACACGAAGGTCGAGGTCAAGAAGACCGGCGGTTTAACCGAACCCTCGGAGAGCGCGGGATCGTAGCCGTAGCCAAGCATCAATGTTTCAGGCTTTAACACATGATTGCCGATGCGGACCTTGTGATATCGCGTGCTGCTCATCGTCGTCCTCTCGGTTACACCGCCACTCTCGGCCCCCGTCGTTCAACGCGGCGGGCGGACGCAACGCTGATCAACCGGTCTTGGCGCCTCACGGCTGCGCGCGCCCATTCGTCCAGATCGATTGCGCTCGAAGGGGGACTGCATGGTCGACCGGCTTGTTGCCCGTCTCCAGCCCGGCCTTCGATATACGTGATCGGTCCTGCTATGGACAGCGCCGCGCGCACCGTCTCGTCTTGATTCGGCCGCGACCGCCCCACGGGAGGGACCCGGCATTGCCTATGCAGGAGCGCGTGTTCATTGCGGGAGCCGGTCCGGTTGGACTCGTGGCCGCGGCAAATCTGGTGCGCAAGGGCGTGCCGGTGACGGTGCTCGAAGCCGGGGCCGAACTCAGACAAGAGTCGCGCGCGTCAACTTTTCACCCGCCGACATTGGACATGCTGGGGGAGCTCGGCGCCGCCGAGGAATTGATCGCGCAGGGCCTGATCGCACCGCGGTTTCAATACCGCTCGCGGGCCGACGGCGTGCTGGCGCAATTCGACTTCGGCGCGATCGCCGACGCCACGCAACACCCCTATCGCGTGCAGTGCGAGCAATCGAAGCTGACACAGATTCTCTACGCCGCGCTGCGCGACAACGCTTCCTTCCGGCTGCAGTTCGGCTGCCGGGTGCAGGATGTGGCGGAGGACGGCGACGGCATCCATGTAACGGTCGATGAGGGCGGGCAGCAAAGAACTCATAGCGGCCGCTTTCTGATCGGCGCCGACGGCGCGCGCAGCGAGGTCCGGCGCGCGCTCGGTGTCGAATTTGCAGGGTTCACGTGGCCGGAACGTTTCCTCGTGGTCAGCACCCCGTTCGATTTCCATGCCGCCATCCCCGATCTCACCGCGGTGAACTATGTCGTCGCCGATGCGGCACGCTGGCATTTTCTGCTGCAGATTCCCGGCCTGTGGCGAATCATGTTTCCGATCGCGGAGAACGAAAGCGATGAGCTCGCGTTAAGCCGCGCGTTCGCGCAATCGCTCATGGCTAGCATCGTCCCGGGCGTATCGCGCTATGACATCGCGCACGTCACGCTCTATCGCGTGCACCAGCGCGTGGCGAAAACCTTTCGCCGCGGGCGCGCCTTCCTGGTCGGCGACGCCGCGCATATCAACAACCCGCTGGGCGGAATGGGCATGAATGGCGGAATTCACGACGCCATGAACCTGACGAGCCGCCTCGCCGCGGTCTGGCATGGGAAGGAATCCGCGGCCGAGCTCGACCGCTTCGATCGGCAGCGCCGGCTGGTGACGCTCGAGTACATTGAGACGCAATCGATTGCGAATAAGCGCAACCTTGAATCCGCGGCGCCGGAATTCAGGCGCACGCTGCAACATATCACCGCGGACGCGTGCCGCACCTACGAATACCTGTTGCGGGTGTCGATGATCGCGAGCCTTGCGCGCGCGCAGGAGCTCGGGTGACGCGAGCGCGTGCGATTCATTGATTTGGTCGCATTTTCTTGCGGAAAGCCGGGGACGGTTTTCCGGCAAATGCTCCGCTCAGGCGGTTCGCGCTTCCGGCTGCTTGGCTCTGCCGGTCATTTCCGCATAGTCCTCGATCGGCCGCGGCTGGCCGATGAAATAGCCTTGGATTTCGTCACACGACTCGTCGGTCAAGAACGTCAGCTCTTCTTTCGTCTCGACGCCCTCGGCGACCACCGGCAGCTGCAGCCCGCGTGCAAGGCTGATGACCGCGCGCACGATGGCAGCCGATTGGGCGTTTCGCTCCACGCTTGAGATGAAGGAGCGGTCGATCTTGATCTTGTCGAAAGGAAACGATTGCAAATAGGACAGCGACGAATACCCGGTGCCGAAATCGTCCATGGCAATACGCACACCCAGAGCTTTGAGCTGGCGCAGGATCGACACGGCGCGCGAAAAATCATCGATCAGCACACCCTCGGTGATTTCAAGCTCGAGCCGGTTGGCCGCCAGTCCGGTCTCGAGCAGGACGCTATGGGTCATGCGCGCGAGATCGCCATGGCGGAATTGAGCGGGCGAAAGGTTGATGGCAATATTCAGCGGTCGCGACCATGAGGCTGCCTCGCGGCACGCTTCGCGCAGGATCCATTCTCCGAGCGGAATGATGACGCCGCTCTCTTCGGCAAGCGGGATGAACGTTGCCGGCGGAATCATCCCGCGCGTCGGATGGTGCCATCGCACCAGCGCCTCGAAGCCGATGATCTCGCCGCCGATGCGTGCTTGCGGCTGATAATGCACGGCGAGCTCGCCGTTGGCGATGGCGGTCTGCAGATCCTGCCGCAACGCGCGCCGCTCGCGCAGCTGCCGGTCCATGTCCGCCTCGAAGAAACGGATGGCTCCGCGCCCTTCCGCCTTCGCCCGATAGAGCGCGGCGTCGGCATTGGCGAGGAGCGTCGTGAGGTCGGCGCCGTCGGTGGGGAACACCGCAATGCCGATGCTGACGCCAATTCGCAGCCGGTGGCCTTCGATTTCGAACTCCTCGGCGATTGCTGCCAGAATATCATCCGCCAGCGTTCCCGCGTGCGCAGGATCCGGGCCATCCGAGACGATCATGATGAATTCGTCGCCGCCCAGACGCGCCAGGAATGCGTCGCCGGCGACCGACTGCAGCCGCCGCGACACCTCGCACAATAGCGCGTCGCCGACGGAATGCCCGAACACGTCGTTGATCTCCTTGAAGCGATCGAGGTCGATCGACAACGCGGCAAAACCCTCGCCGCTGGCAATTTTTCGCTCAACGGTGAATTGCAGATAGTTATTGAATGCCGCCCGATTGGGGAGATCGGTCAGGGTGTCGTGACTTGCCAAATGAGCGATCTTGGATTCCGCCTGTCGGCGCTCCGTCACGTCATCGTGGACACCCAACAGATATTGCGGCTGACCGGTGGCGTCGCGGATCACGGCTCGTTTCGATATGACGAGCCGGGTCCCTCGATGTGGCGTCTCCAAAACATGTTCCTCGAAGCTCAGCTGAGATCCCGATTCCAGCAATTGCCTGTCGTGCATCGCGATCCTCTCTGCCGAGGCCTTCGGAAACACCTCCGCCGGAGTTTTGCCGACGATCTGCTCCCGCGCCAAGCCATAAAAGTCCTCGGCCGCGCGATTGACCAGAATATATTTGAAGTCGCGCGCTCCTTTGACCAGAATGGTCACCGGCACGTTGTCGACGACGGTGTCCAGGAAGGCTTGCGTGCGGCGACGGTCATCCTCGGCGCGCTTGCGCTCGGTCACGTCCTCCAGCACCGAGAGCAGATATTCCGGCTGCCCGTTAGCCCCCGAGATCGCCAATTTCCTGACCGTAACCGTGCGGACTCCGTTGTGCGGCGTGTGGATCTCTTGATCGCCGACGAGAATCTGCCGGCCAGATTGCAATGCCTCTCTGTCGAGGCTTTCAATGTGTTGCGCCTCCGCGTCCGTGTTGAGACTGTGCGACGTCTTGCCGATGACCTCCGCTCGCGGCACGCCGAAAAGCTGCTCGCCGGCGCGATTGATGAACGCGAAACTGAGATCGCTTGCGTGCTTGACTAAAATGGTGACCGGAATGTTTTCGATCATGGCATCAAGAAATTTGCGAGTCCGATCAAGCTCCCGTTCAGCCTTGCACCGCACGGTGACGTCTTCATGGGTGGCAACCCAGCCGCCGCCGTCGATCGGCCGGCTCGTCACGGCGATAATGCGCCCGTCCATCAGCTCAACCGTATTGTTGATCGTCTTTTTTTGCGCCATCGCTGAACGGAGGTCGCGGATGTACTGCTCGGGATCGCTCGACGCGAAGCTTCCAACCGCGATCCTATGATCCAGCAACTGGCGCAAAGAGCATCCCGGCTTCACGATCTTGGGCGATAGGCCGTACATTTGCAGGTAGCGCTCGTTGCAGACGAGGAGGATCGCGTTGGCATCGAACATCAGCAGTCCTTGCGACATGTTCGCCACGGCCGCCCGAAATTGCTGATCCGAGGCGCGCAAACGCCGCTGCTGATAGATCGAAAGGCCGGTGAGGCACGGCACCAGAAGGGCCAGACCCAACAGCCAAGTATTGCCGTAAATAAATCCTTGCAACATTGCTATTACCCTGGTCGCATGCGCGGAAGCATAAGCGCAACCGTTATTGTGACGCTTTAGCGTTTACGGGCCTATATTTGTTTTTTAAAGGTGTAGCTAAATACTTTCTAAACGACGCGGCTGACGTCACCAAAGCTGCGGCCGATGCTATGATCGCGATGTCGGGAGTCGGTTAAGCCACTTCATGCCTGCGCAACAGTCAGCCTGGTCCTTGCACCCACAACTCGATGCGGACGCCATCACGCTTGGCGACCTGCCGCTGTCGCGCGTGCTCCTCGCCAAGGACGCAAACTATCCATGGCTGTTGCTGGTGCCGCGGCGGGCGAACTCGCGCGAGATCATCGATCTCGACGGGACTGACCAGGCCTGCCTGATGAGCGAGATCGCCACCGCGAGCCAAGCGCTCAAGACTGTGACGGCCTGCCATAAGCTCAATGTGGCGGCGATCGGCAACGTCGTTCCGCAGCTGCACGTGCACATCATCGCGCGACGGCACACCGACGCCGCCTGGCCACGCCCGGTCTGGGGCATTGCGCCGCCGATCGCCTATGATACGGCTTGGCTCGATCCGTTCCTCACGGCAATTCGGCGCGCGATCTGGCCTGCCCCGGGGTGATCAGGCGCTCTTGCGTAACGCGCATGCTCGGGTTAGCCAGAGTGTAAAAGCGTAACCGGAGGAGGAGTCGATGCGGTTTCGCATTGCAGTGGTCCAGCCCATTTCGCATCGGCCCGGCGAGGACGCCGCAAATGTCGCCGAGGCCGTCGCGACCGTCGAGCGTGCCGCCGCCGAAGGGGCGCATTTCGTGTGCTTCCCCGAGACCTATCCTGGGCCATGGCGCATGCCGGCAACCTTCGACCCGACCGCCGCCATGGCCGAAGCCGCCGCCAAGCACACGCTGCATGTGGTCTTCGGCACGATCGAACCCGTCGACCCGCAAGCGGGAACCGCCCACAATCTCATCTGTATGGCCTATCCGGATGGCCGCGTGCCGGCGCGCTACCGCCGCACTCACCCGAACGGGCCATGGATCTATACCGGCGGCACGGCTTGGGAATTCCAGTATGTGCCGGGCGACGAATTTCCGGTTTTCGACACCGTCCACGGCAAGATCGGGCTCGCCATGTGCAGCGAAGCCTATATGCCGGAGGTCACCCGCGCGCTCGCCTTGCGCGGCGCCGAGCTCATCTTCATGCCGGCCGGCATTGACAAGAGGCGCCTATGGGCAACATGGCGGACGCTCCTGTGGGCGCGCGCAATCGAGAATCTGGCCATCGTCGTCTCGACCCAAAACCTGTTCAGCCATGCCGAGCGCGGCTTGGCCATGGTCGCGAGCCCGGAGGAAATTCTGTTCGAGAGCACGGCGGCCGGAATGGCCGTCGTCGACGTCAGTCTCGACCGGCTACGCTACCTGCGCGCCACGCGTGATGAGATCGGCTCCTCCGATACTTGTGCGGTAAAGCAAGGGCTGCTTGGGCCACAATGGCAGCGCCCAGAACTGTACGAGCATTTCTATCCCCGGCCGCTGCGCGAAGCCGCGGAGTGATCCTCGAAGCTATGTGGCGCTTCGGACGCCCGGCATTATTCCCGGAAATGCGCCCCTAAACGCGGCTCTGTGCCGGCCTGGGCGCACGTTGCGCCGCTCGCTTCGCCGTGCGAGCTTCCGTTGCCGTTCCGGAGCCGCTCATGCCCTCGATCGATCTCGGCCCCAAGCCGCGCCTCGGCTATAGCGATAACTCGCTCGAGCGCGCGGCGGAACGCCGCGCCGACCCTGCCGCAATTGCCGCCCTGACGCAGGATGCGCGCAGCCGCAGCTACGCGCTCGCGGGCGAATTCGTGGTGCTCAGGCGCAACGATGCCGATCTCGATCCGCTGTATTCTCCAGCCGAGCTGCAGCTGCTTGGGGCGTCCGCGCAGACGGTGTTCCTGGGGCTCCTCGACGGTGCCGCGCGTTTCGCGGTCGCGCTCGAGCCAGCGGCCGCTGCGGCGTTGCAGACGCAGCGCCAGATACAGGTCACCGACCTGCGCTCGATCGCCGTCCAGGGCTTGGTCGCACCCGAGCACATGGCGCCGCTCGCCGAAGCGAAGGCTCTGTTGAGTTGGCACGCCCGGCATCGGTTTTGTGCCAATTGCGGCGCGCCGACCCAATCCGTCAATGCCGGTTGGCGACGCGATTGCCCCGCCTGCAAGACACAACATTTCCCGCGCACCGATCCGGTCGTCATCATGCTCGCGGTATCGGGCGAGCGGTGCCTGCTTGGCCGCCAAGGACGTTTTCCGCCCGGGATGTGGTCGTGCCTCGCCGGCTTCGTCGAGCCTGGCGAAGCGGTCGAGCAGGCGGTGCGACGGGAAACGCTGGAGGAATCGGGCATCGTTTGCGGACGCGTGGTCTACTTTGCCTCCCAGCCCTGGCCATTTCCGATGTCGCTCATGATCGGCTGCCACGCCCAGGCGCTGTCGGAGAAGATCATTGTCGACCGCACCGAGCTTGAGGACGTCCGCTGGTTTACGCGCGCGGATGCGGTTGCCATGCTGCGGCGAGCGCATCCCGAGGGGTTTACCGCGCCCCCGCCGGTGGCGATCGCACACCACATCATTCGGGCTTGGCTGGAGCGCGGCGAGCAAGTCTTCGGCTAAGCGGCCCCCCACGGCCGGGACGCCCGGCCGTGCTCTGCGCCCGGGATTGCCCCATACACTGAGCTTTCGGCTCGAGGCCTTCTGCCTGGCACCCAAGCCCCAGTGCGCGACCTCCTGACGATCGCCCGAGTTTCCAATTGATTTAGAATATTTTTCTATTATCATTGCTCCTGGGGTGAAAATTGAGAATAATCCTTGCGAACCCCGCCGCGAACCTGCTGCCAATCCTAGGCTCGCCGAGATGGATGCTATCGACCGAAAGATCCTCGCCGTGCTGCAGGAGGATGCCTCGCTCTCCGTCGCCGAGATCGGGCAACGGGTGGGTCTGTCGTCGACCCCTTGCTGGAAGCGCATCCAACGGCTTGAGGCGGACGGCGTCATTCTCAAACGCGTCGCGCTGGTCGATTCCGACAAGATCGGCCTGGGCATCACGGTCTTTGTCTCGGTCGAGACCAACGACCATTCCGGCGAATGGCTCGACCGGTTCGCCAAGGAGGTCGGCGCCATGCCGGAAGTGATGGAGTTCTACCGGATGGCGGGCGACGTCGATTATATGCTGCGGGTCGTCGTCCGCGACATCCAAGGCTACGACACATTCTACAAACGGCTGATCGCGGCGATCCCGCTGAAGAACGTCACCTCGCGCTTCGCCATGGAGAAGATCAAGTCGACGACGGTCTTGCCTGTCCCGTAGCCACCACGGCCAGACGAAGGAACGGAGCACCTTAGCGAGACGTAGGCGCTCGCTAGCAAGGCCTTCCATGGCGCGTGAAGTGCGAAAAGCTGCCCTCACCCATTTAGATCCTCGCCCCAGGTGCGGACAACCCACCAGGTGGTGAAAGCAACTGCGAAGGCGACCACCATGATGGTCGTGACCGTAACGGGTTCCATTACGTGACTCCTCGGGGTGAACAAGCTCCCGATACGGCCCCGATTCATGATTCCGGGCCACCCTTCAATCCGCCTCGTTTTGCAATCTACTCCGGCCTGGAAGCCACGACTAACGCAATTGCGTCTGAACGGCTGTAAAAGTTGTACTTAACTTTGCGCCAATGCCATTGACCGCGCCGACGATTACAATAGAGAGGCCTGCGGCAATGAGGCAATATTCGATAGCCGTGGCTCCTGATTGATCGCCAAAGAAACGCAAGAGGAAGCGCATCAGCTGAAGCTCCCGCGGCTGCCGTAACTGAGTGCTTGATAGATTGACGCTTAGAGGCCCCCGGTTCCAATCAGCCCAAGTCAAGCATGCGGCGCCTGGGGTGACCGTCCCCAATCGCGCCGGAATAGTCACGTCGCCGGAGTGCTGAGAGAAGGTGATTTCAGCAATGGCAGCGGGTGACCGAGGTCGACATGCGTGGCGCATAGTACATCGAGCCCGAAAGCGTCAGCGTTCCGGTGATTACGTAGCCGAGATCAGGCGTGAAAGCATAGGTCGCCTCGCCTAAAATCACGGAAGTGTTCGCAACGTCAAGCGCGGCCGGCAACGTCACCACCTGTCCGACCGGCCGCGCCGTGCCGTTGAGCGTGTCGCTCCAGGCTACCGTGGCGTTTCCGTTCGCATCGATCGTGATCGACGAAACGACCACAGTGGCGTTGGCAACCGGATAGGGCGTCAGCACCGCCGACGAGGCAGCAAGAATATCGCTCATCTGCGCGTTGTTGATACTCGTCGACTGCGACACAAGGTTAGCAATTGTGGCGGCGGTGACCGAGACCTGTTGGCTGATAGCGATGCCCTCCGTGGTCTCCACGCTGCCAAGATAGAATCCAATCATCACCGGCAGCAGGATGGCGAACTCCACCGCGGAAACCGCCCGCCGATCGCCGGCAAATCCGGCGAGCCGCGATCGCAGTGAGAGGATCAAGGTCCGAACCATCATGACATGGCCCCTTTTATCACGGCCTAGTTGCCGTAAGGCTCGTTGCGAAACGCAGCGGTCGCTACGAGGAGACGGTTTCCGCCCACATTCGCCAGACCGGGCAGCGGGACGATGATGGGCCACTGATAGAACAACTGCACCACGACGATATCGCCGGGGCCGCCTGGGTTGTAGTTCATAGTGTTGCTGTTGAAGGTTCCGTTCTGCACGGGATTCAGCATACTCACCGAGGCGAACGACCCGTAGGTCTGCACGTTCACATAGACGGAGCCGCAATTGAACAGGCTGGAGACATACGTGCAGACCTGCTGTTGGAACTGCGCCGCTGTCAGCGCCTGCGTCTGGGCCTGGCCGGTCAGGATCTGACGCGCGGCTTCTGTTGCGGCCGTCTGAAGCGTCTGGCCGGCAAGCAACACTATCCCGGCCTCCAAGATGGCGAAGGTCAGCCCGAGAAACGGCATGGCCACCAGCGCAAATTCGACGGCGGCGGCACCACCCTGTCGCCGCGCAAATCGGCCGACCGCGCTATTCGCCAGTTTCGGCCGGATGACCGCGGCAAACCTCTTCGCGATTCCTAGCATGGCTACAGCACGCAATGTCCGCCGGTGCCTTTCCACCGTTGTCGAATTTCATAACAGAGCGGCGTTGTCGAATGGTTGCAGTCGTTGCAAACATGCGCCGGTACGGGATTCACATCTTGCTAACCACACCCGCAACGAACAGGGCCGCGCGGCCGTCAAAGAGCCGTCAGCGCGTTGCGGTCGCGGCCACTGCCTCGGTATTGCGGACGCGGGTTTGCGCCAGAGTGCTTTCGAAAAACGGCTGCGCGTCGCCGAGCGTGATGCGGCGCTGGCATTGCGGCGCGCAGCTGTAGGTTTCCCGCTCGACGCCGCGATACACGACAACGACATTGCCGCTCGGTCCCTGCACGGCGACGTTCTTCTCCATCAGCACCGAGCCCGAGCGATCGAGCGCGATGACATTGGTCATGCCATAGCCTTTGCCGGTGATGACCAGCGTACCGCCTGGCTGCGCGGTAGCATCGGCGATCAACGGATTGCCGATCACCACGGTGGCGACGCGGTCCGGCAGCTTGGTGATCCGCGCTTCATCGAGCGTGATGACTAATGTCTCGGCCGCGCCGGCGGTGCTTATCATCAGGGCCGCCGCGATGACGATCACGATCCCTTGCGCCCAAAGCACGCCGCTTCGTTCGCTACGCCTGAGCGCTACCAACATGAACTGCTTCCGCACGCTTGATACACACGCTTACACAGGTAACTTTCACTGCAAATTAGTGAAGGAAGTTACAATGCCGGAGCGGGAGCCAGCCCCTGTCCACGTCGGAGGCAGGGCCTATCATCCGCGGAACGGATAGAGGATTTGCGCTCCGAAACTCGTTGGCAACGGCTCGGCAACTCCGTACGCGTCCGGCAGTTCGTGCCGGGGCATGTAAAAGGTGCCGAATAGCAGGTCCCAGATCGGAAAGGTGCTGGCGAAGTTCTTCGACCCGCCGCGATCGATCGCCGTATGATGCCAGCGATGAAAGACTGGAGACGCGATCACGTAGCGGAGCGGACCTAGCGTCCAATTCAGATTGGCGTGCACGAACGCCGAATACACGACCGTGAACGTGCCGAGCATGATCATCACGTCCGGCGAGATTCCAACCAGCAGCAGAGCAACGTCGATTGCGACGGTGCCTAAAAACAGATTAGCGGGGTGGAAGCGAGCGGCCGAAATCCAATCGAGCTCTTCCGAGGAGTGATGGACCGCGTGATATTTCCATAACTGCGGACCATGAAAGGCGCGATGATTCCAATATAGTAAAAAGTCCGACGCGATCAGATAAAAGGCCGCTTGCAGCCACAGCGGGAGCATCGCGAGCGGCCCGTGCCCGTTCTTGTAGAATTCGGCCACCCCTTCGGGTGTGGAAATGCCGAACAGCAATACAGCCCCAACCACCAAAAGGCCGATGCGCAGATAGCGCATGAACAACGGGATCAAGAACCAATAGCAGAGATCGGTAACCAACTCCCGCTTGCGCCACCAAGGCGCTCCGGGGTTGCAGGCGAAGAACGCTGAGAGAATTGCGAAACCGGCGCCGATGGCGATTGACACCGGCAGCATGTTCAGAATGCTTTCGCCACTCTCGTGCAAGACCCCAATCACGCGTTCAAACATGTCAGATACCTGCTATAGCCACGTGATTGTGCGCAACTCACTTTAAGGTCCGGTGAATGCGCCTGTGACCCCGGCGGCGGACGGCCCCGCCGACCTGCACGGAGAACATTGACGGTAAACTTGTGATCTTTAACGCGGAAAAACCAGTGTCCCCTTTCGTAGAAATTGATCGCCTGCATCACGGCAATTATTTGTTAACCACGGGTGAATTATCCCTGGCGAAGCACCCCTCGAGCCAAACGTACTCACGCATCGCGGCGTCACTATTCGATGCCGCACTGACGAAGTGCTCGACGACCGCGTAAACGTCGCTCTTCTCCCAATATCGTCGCGGTAAATAGAACATTAGACAACGCGAACAGGAGCCGTCGGGTGGTTCGCAAGCTGACGGCCAAGTTGAGTAAACGGCCTTTCGACCGCAAGATACATCACGAACGCGAAGGCGACCGCTGCCGCAAACGTAAGCCACCAGGGCCAGCCGTATAGGGTCGTGCAGACGATGAGCGGCACGTGAAAAGCATAGAGGCTGTAGCCTGCACGCCCGATCGTCGATAGAGGATTACTGGCTCCGATCTTCGCTGTGTCGAGCAGACAGATCGTCGCGCCGACGCAGAGCGAAAAGACGAGCTTCCTGATTTCCGCGACAACCGGAGCATATTCCGTGCCCAACGAGAGGACCAGCGTTGTCACGGCCCAGAACAGCAAGAGGATGGCAAAGCGTCGGGTTGTCCATGCGCGCACCCGCGGGTGGAGCAACGCCGCGCCGATCCACCAATAGGGCAGAAAGCCGTAGACGCTCGAGTTCTGCCACCAGTCGTAAAGCATCGGATGGCTGGGCGAAAGCGCTGCGACGGCGAGGCCGCAAATAAAGCAGCCGGCGCAAATTATCCAGACCCAATTCTCCCGTGCGCGCCAAATGAAGGCTGCGAAGAAACAAGCATAAAGGACATAGAGGACGATCTCGACCATGACGGTCAGAAGCGCGCCGTTGGCTTGCGCCGGACAAGTTGCCGATTCGAAAAAGGCGGGCGTCAGAGCTTGAATTGCCGTCATCTTGGTCAATAGACAATACGGATCAAGCTCCGTTATCGAGTGTATCGACCGCGTCAACGTCGGTGATACCGCGACATCGAAATGCAGTGTCACAATCGGAAACAGACATGCGAGCCAAAACACCGGCAAGATGCGCAGGCAGCGGCGCACGCCGAATTGATAGATGCCTTGGTACGGCATTCGCAGACCATTACGGTGAATGCAATAACCGCTCAGCACAATGAAGCCGAGCACCGCTGGATGAAGCTCGTTGCTCGACCGTGTCATTTGATCAACGACATTTAGGAAATACTGCAGCGAGGCCGGGACGGCGTCGGCCCCTTGCAGTCTGACGGCCACCGGCATCAAGTGGAACAAAACGACCCACAGTGCGAAAACGGCACGTAGCGCGTCGATTCCGCCGGATCGGGTCAGGATCGTTGGCGACAACGCTAGGATGTCTGTGCGGTTGATAGCGAGCATGCCGCTATAGCACCACCATCCGGACAATGGTGGTCGCCAACACTAGCGCGACCTGGTGCACGGCCGCGTACGGTTTCGCCGGACCGTGCCGGTCACCCGTGCCGATCAAGGGCATTCCAAACCCGGCACTATGAAGCCTTATGCGTCGCCCTCGGGGACCGATCGCGCGCCCCGCCCAACAGCGACCGATGCTGATGCTTGCCCCGCTGCCCGCAAGGTTGAGGCGCGGCCCAGGCATTACGGACGGACAGCGCTGAAATCGAAAGCCCATGTCGAGCGCTCCACGGTCGTCGTTGAGCGTACGAGCGGACTGTTTCAATTTGCCTACCGGCCTAACCCGCCATCGCCTCGGCGATTTGCCGCTTGGCGCAGTCGTCGACCACCCTGACCCCGCGATCGTCTTGGCCGAGCTCGTGTGGCAGTTGGGTTCCGACCTCCGCTTGCTAGGAACGACGCAAGTCGGAAACAACCGACTTGGGGGAATCTTGCCGAGGCAAACTCGTCCCCCCGTTGGTCCAAGCCTTTGAATTAGTATCAGCCAAATAGTTACTATCCGGATACAACGGAGTTTGGCCCGAGCACGCGGCCGTCGGATTTCAATATAACCCGCGCCAATAAACAACCGGCCATCGTATCCTTCAGCGTACTGCGGCAAGTCGTTGTTAACTACGGTTAAATCATCGCAATTTGCTCGCTTTTTCCTCGATCCCATTAACGCCACCTCAAGATACGGCGGATAACGTCCACTACGGTCCGAGATCGGCAAGCCACTCAAGCCGGCGGGGACCGGGGGCGACTGCACCCCGAATGCGGGAGCCGTCTTGCAGAGTGTCGTCACCTCGCGGCGTTCGACATCGGCTCGATTAGAAGAAGCTCGTTGCTGATTGAGCCGCCACGGCAACTGCGCTTCGAGAACCAACGTCGTCGGCGGCTCACAAGTACCCGTTCATTCGCTCCTGGGACGGGATCACTGCTTGGACCGGGAGCACCAAAGGGAGAACCTTGATGTCGAAGCTGATGCGTTTTGTGCGTGATGAATCCGGCGCTACCGCGATTGAGTATGGTCTCATCGCTGCCGGCATCTCGGTGGCCATCATCGCCATCGTCAATACGATCGGTGGTACCCTCAACACGAAATTTACCTCGATCAACACGCAACTCCGCTAAAGAGGCGCGGGTTGCGACCCCAGGAGGGGCATCCGCACCGTTTAGCGGTGCGGGGCCCCTTCCCGGCGGTCAGCTTTGGGCCGGTTCTTGGCCGGCCGCCGCGACCTTCGCGCCACGAGACGGCCCGCGGTTTGCCGGCCTGCTCGGCGAGCCCGAGTGGGCTACCTTTGTTTGAGGTGGGTCGATGCTGCTTGATGCGACGCGACTGCTGGTCTTTCCGGCCCTCATGGCGTTCGCGGCCTCAAGCGATCTCCTGACCATGACGATCTCCAATCGCGTGTCCCTGCTTCTCGTCGCGGGCTTCATTGTGTTGGCGCTCGCTTGTGGGATGAGCCTTCACGAGGTCGGCTGGCATTTCGTCGCCGCCTTTTCGGTGCTGATCGTCACCTTCGGCTTTTTCACACAAGGGTGGATCGGGGGCGGCGACGCCAAGCTCGCGGCGGCGACTGCGTTGTGGCTCGGCTTCGACAACCTGCTCGACTATCTCACCTATGCATCACTCTTGGGCGGCGCGCTGACGCTCGGCCTGTTGCAGTTGCGCAAGCTGCCGCTGCCGGCAGTGATTGCCCGACAGGCTTGGGTGGAACGGCTGCACGATCAGGAAAGCGGGGTTCCCTACGGCATCGCGCTTGCCGCCGCAGCGCTCGTGGTCTATCCGCACACCAGCTGGCTAAAGACGCTGGCAATGTAAGTCTCGGCGTCGCGCACGCCGCTTTTTCCCCCACCAATCTTTTTCGCGCATAACCACCCGTTAACTCGGATTGGATACGTCTCCTTAACCATGCTTTGACCTTTAACTGGTGAAATCCCGTGTGGAAACCAGCTACGGGCCAAACGTCACGGGAAAGCGAAGCGTATGAAAGCCGCGCGTCTTGTCGTCCTCGGCATCGCCGTTGTCGCCGGCGGTGTTGCCGCATTGCTGGCGAGCGGCCCCGACAAAGGTCCACCGCCGCCGGCGCCTGAGCCCGTGGCCCAGATCGATTTGGTCGATGTCCTGGTTGCCAAAGCGGATATCGGCATCGGTCAAGGCCTGACCGCCGACCAATTGCAATGGCAGGCATGGCCCGCCGCCACCGCCGGTCCGGCCTTCATTCGCAGGTCCGAAAGGCCGAACGCCATCGAACAGCTCTCCGGCTCGATGACCCGGACGCCGTTCGCGGCGGGCGAGCCGATCCGTGAGGCCAAGCTCGTCAAGGCCAACGGATCCGGCTTCATGGCCGCCATCCTGCCGGCGGGCATGCGGGCGATTTCGACCGAAATCAGCGCCGAGACAGGAGCCGGGGGCTTCATCCTTCCCAACGACCGGGTGGACGTCATCCTGTCGCAGCACGATCGCGTCGCCGAGAAGCGGGCCGGCATTGAGGTTCGCGTCAGCGATACCATTCTCAAGAACGTGAAAGTACTGGCGATCGATCAAACGGTCGAGGAGAAGAACGGCCAGAAAGTGGTGGTCGGCAAGACCGCGACGCTCGAGCTCACATCGCGTCAGGCCGAGACGCTCGCCAATGCACGGCAAGTCGGCACGCTGTCGCTCGCATTGCGCAGCCTGACCGATGCCAACGCGCCCGCGGCCGACAGCGGCAACGACGATAAGCCCGACCGGCGCGGAGGGATCGACATGGTTCGGTACGGAGTCTCCACTAACGCAACGCCGAAATAGGCCCGCGAAAGGAGCCCAACATGCGCCTCACCGCGCTTATCCGGACCGCATCGATCGCTGCTCTGCTGGCCGCAACGGCAAGCGGCCCGTTGAACACGGCCGCGGCAGGCGGCGGTCGGCCGCTCTCGGCCGCCAACGAGGCGCCTCCGGTGGTCATCGTCGCCGCCAGCGATACGACCTCCCAATTCGTCCCCCTCGGCGTCGGCAAATCGGTCGTGATCGATCTCCCGCGCGACATCAAGGACGTGCTGGTCGCCGATCCCAAGATCGCCAACGCCGTCGTCCGCTCGACGCGCCGCGCCTATCTCATCGGAGTGGCACAGGGCCAGACCAATGTCTTCTTTTTCGACGCAGAGGGAAACCAGATCGCCGGCGTCGATATCGCGGTGACGCGCGATCTCAACGGCGTACGCGCCGCGCTGCGGGCGCTCCTGCCCGACAGCGACATTCACATTGAAGGCGTTAACGACGGCGTCGTGCTGTCCGGAAGCGTGTCGAGCCCGGCCGAATCGCAGCAAGCCTATGACCTGGCGGTGCGCCTGGTCGGAGACCCCTTGAAGGTCGCCAATGCGATTAGCGTGCGCGGCCGTGACCAAGTGCTGCTCAAGGTCACCGTTGCGGAGGTGGAGCGCGACGTGATCAAGCAACTCGGCATCAATCTCAATGGTAACCTCAACCTGAGCACGTCGGTCCTCAATTTCAACAACAACAATCCGTTCTCCGCCTTTGGCTCTTCGTTGAGCGGCAGCAGCATTGCCGGCACATGGGCCGGGACCACCGCCACCTTGCAGGCCATGGATCGGGCCGGTGTCATTCACACCCTCGCCGAGCCGAGCCTGACAGCGATCTCCGGCGAGAGCGCGACCTTCGTGGCCGGCGGCGAGTTTCCGATCCCGACCGGCCTGTCATGCGACACGACCAAGTCGCCACCGGTCTGTCAGCCGACAATCGGCTTCAAGAAATTCGGCGTCTCGATGACCTTCACCCCGGTGGTGCTGGCGGAAGGTCGCATCAGCCTGAAGGTTTTGACGGAGGTCTCGGACCTGACGAACGACAATGCCATCACGCTGCAGCTTCCAGGGGTGACCCAGCCGCTGACGATTCCTGCGATCCGCACGCGCCGCGCCGATGCCACTGTCGAGATCCCCTCGGGCGGCGCGCTGGCCCTGGCCGGGATGATTCAGGAGCAGACCAAGCAGCAGATCAACGGGTTGCCCGGCCTCATGCAGCTGCCGGTGCTGGGCCCACTGTTTCGCAGCCGTGATTACATCAACCAGCAAACCGAATTGGTGGTGCTGGTGACGCCATACATCGTGCACCCCGTCGCGCGCAAGGATCTGTCGAAGCCGGACGACGGGTTTGCCGATGCAAGCGATCCCGCGACCCTGTTGCTCGGACGTCTGAACCGAATCTACGGCGTTGCGGGTCGCGACGAGTCAAAGGGCACCTATCACGGCAATTACGGGTTCATTCTCGATTGAGAACGCGGCGGGGAGACGGCGATGAGTGGCATGCATTTCGCGGGCGCCGATCGGCGTAAGCCTGGTTTCGCAACCCGTGCCGTGCACGCCTTGCTGATCGGCGGCTTGGCGGCAATGCTCGGTGGTTGCGACAGTGCGCGCGAGGTCGCGATGCCCGCCAAGGTCGCAACCGATTACCGTCAGCGGCATCCTATTTCGATCAAAGAGACCGATCACACCGTCGAGATCTTCATCGGCGGCGATCGGGGCGGTCTCACTCCGTCCCAGCGCGCCGACGTGCTTGCTTTCGCGAGAGCGTGGCAACGAGAGGCAACCGGGGGCGTCGTCATCGACCTGCCCGCAGGCACCGCCAACGAACGCGCCGCCGCCGAAGTGCTCGGCGAGGTGAAATCGATCCTCGCCGCCGCCGCCGTTCCGCCGGAGCGAACCGTGGTGCGACCGTATCACCCGGCCTCGCCGCGCACACTCGCGACGCTGCGGCTCAACTATCCGAGGATGGCCGCCGAGGCCGGTCCGTGCGGCCTCTGGCCCCATGATATCGGCCCTAGCTTCGAGCGGGACTACAACGAAAACACCGAGTACTGGAACCTCGGCTGCTCGGCGCAACGCAACTTGGCCGCCATGGTCGACAATCCCGCCGACCTCGTGCAGCCGCGCGGCGAGGCGCCGCCCTATAACGCCCGTCGCACCGTCGTGCTGGACAAGTACCGCAAGGGTGAAACCACCGCGAGCCAATATCCCGCCGTGCTCACGCAAGACCCGCGGCTCACCGATGTTGGAAAACCGTAAAGACATTACAGCGCCGATGATCCGACAATCCGCCCAAACAACCGTAGCAGCGGCCGTCCCGGCCGAGCCGCCCCATGTCGGCAGCGACCATATCGCGCCGGCGCCGCGCATCTCGGTCCAAGCCTTCTGCGAAACCGTCGAAACCGCCGCCGCCGTACAGGCGGCCGGCGAGGACCGGCGGCTGACCAAGGCGCATCTCAAAATCCAGATGGGCGGAGTGGAGGCCGCGGTCGAGGCCTATCGCAGCGCGCCGACGCCGAACGTGGTCATTCTTGAATTCGAAGGCGCCGGCGAGAACGTGATTGCGGCCCTCGACGAGCTTGCCGAGGTCTGCGACGCCGGAACCCGTGTCATCGTGATCGGCACGCTCAACGACGTCATACTCTATCGCGAGCTTACGCGTCGCGGCGTGAGCGATTATCTTATTGGCCCAGTCACCACGACCGATGTTGTTCGATCCATTTGCGGCCTGTTCTCCGCGCCAGATGCCAAGCCCGTGGGGCGCATCATCGCATTGGTCGGCGCCAAGGGCGGCGTTGGCGCCTCCACGGTTGCGCACAACGTCGCCTGGGCGATTGCCCGCGACCTGCTGCTGGACTCCGCCGTGGTCGATCTCGATCTGGCGTTCGGCACGGCCGGCCTTGACTACAATCAGGACCCGCCGCAAGGCATCGCTGATGCAGTGTTCTCGCCCGACCGTGTCGACACCGCTTTCGTCGATCGGCTGCTCTCCAGGTGCAGTGACCATTTGAGCCTGTTGGCGGCGCCGGCGACGCTCGACCGGGTTTATGATTTTGCCGGCGAGGCCTTCGACTCAATCTTCGATTCCTTGCGCACGACCGTGCCGTGCATCGTGCTCGATGTGCCGCACCAATGGAGCGCGTGGACCAAACGGGTGCTGATCAGCGCCGACGACGTGTTGGTGGTCGCCGCCCCCGACCTCGCAAATTTGCGCAATGCCAAGAACTTGGTCGATCTGCTCCGGCAGTCACGTCCCAACGACCGGCGCCCCTTCTATTGCCTCAATCAGGTTGGCGTGCCGAAGCGACCGGAAATCAAGGCCGCCGATTTCGCCAAAGCTCTCGACGACGAGCCGATAGCGGTCATTCCGTTCGAGCCGCAGCTGTTCGGCACGGCGGCCAATAATGGGCAAATGATCGCCGAGGTCTCGGCCGGGCACCGGACCGCCGAGTCGTTTCGCCAATTGGCCCAGCTACTGACCGGCCGGCCCGAAGCTAAAAAACAGCGCGGCTTCTTTGCCCCCCTGATCGACAAGCTGAAGTCCCGTCAAACCTGAGGCATCGGCCGGAGATTCAACTTGTTCGGTAAGCGTAGCACCTCCGAGTCCCGTCCCGCGGCACCGGCGCCCGCCTCTCGGCCGGCGCCGGGCTCGGCGCCGACTGCGGATGCCCAAGCGCCGGCCGCCAAGGCCGCCCCCGCCGATCTCGGTCTAACGCCGTTTCCCTCCGCCGGCCTCGGGGCCCCGATCCTGTCGGCGCCGACCCGCCCGAGCAGCAGCGCAAGCCAGCCTCCGGCACCACCCCCGATCCCGTCGGCGACCGATTCACGCCGCTCGGAGGCGTATTACGAGGTCAAGGGCACGATCTTCGGGGCGTTGATCGAAGCCATCGATCTCGCACAGCTCGCCAAGCTTGATGCCGATTCCGCGCGCGAGGAAATCCGCGACATCGTCAACGAGATCATCGCGATCAAAAACGTCGTGATGTCGATCTCGGAGCAGGAGGAGCTGCTCGACGACATCTGCAACGACGTGCTCGGCTATGGGCCGCTCGAGCCGCTGCTCGCACGCGACGACATCGCCGACATCATGGTGAACGGTTCCGGCACCGTCTACATCGAGGTGCTGGGTAAGATTCAAAAGACCGGCATCCGCTTTCGCGACAACCAGCAGCTCTTGAACATCTGTCAACGCATCGTCAGCCAGATCGGCCGCCGGGTGGATGAATCCTCACCGATCTGCGATGCGCGCTTGCCGGACGGATCACGCGTCAACGCCATCGTGCCACCGCTGGCGATCGATGGTCCGGCGCTGACGATCCGGAAATTCAAGAAGGACAAGCTGACCCTCGAACAGCTCGTCAAATTCGGCACGATCACGCCGGAGGGCGCCGAGATTCTTAAGGTCATTGGCCGCGCCCGGGTCAATACACTGGTTTCTGGCGGCACCGGTTCCGGCAAAACGACATTGCTCAATTGCCTGACCCGCTACATCGACGACGACGAGCGTATCATCACCTGCGAGGACGCCGCCGAGTTGCAGCTGCAGCAGCCGCACGTGGTCCGCCTGGAAACCCGCCCGCCCAATCTGGAAGGCGAAGGTCAGGTGACCATGCGCGACCTCGTCCGCAACTGTCTGCGCATGCGGCCGGAACGCATCATCGTCGGCGAGGTGCGCGGACCCGAGGCTTTCGATCTGTTGCAGGCGATGAATACCGGCCACGACGGGTCGATGGGGACACTGCATGCCAACAACCCGCGCGAGGGCCTGTCGCGGCTGGAATCGATGATTACCATGGGCGGCTTCGCGCTACCGTCCCGCACCATCCGCGAGATGATCTGTGCCTCGGTCGACGTCGTGGTGCAAGCCGCGCGCTTGCGCGACGGCTCGCGCCGGATCACGCACATCACCGAGGTCATGGGCATGGAAGGTGACGTGATCATCACCCAGGACCTATTCCTGTACGAAATGATCGGCGAGGACGCGAACGGCAACATCATCGGCCGCCATCGATCGACCGGGATCGGCCGTCCGCGCTTCTGGGAGCGCGCCCGTTATTACGGCGAAGAGAAACGGCTGGCAGCCGCCCTCGATGCCGCCATAGACGAAAGCGAGCCGGTCAGGGCCTGATGATGCACATTACCATGAACCTCCAAGCGCTCGCGCTTTTCATGTTGGTTGCCGTTTCGATCGGCGGGGTCGCTTGGGTCTTTATTTATCCGCTGTTGTCTGGAGAACGACAGGCGGAGAAGCGCAAGGAGAGCGTCGCCCGACCCGAGCCGATGAGCCGCGTCGCCGCCGCCCGCAGCGGCGGACGTAAAACCCGCCGCGAACAGGTCGAGGGGTCCCTCAAAGACCTCGAAGAGCGAAATCAGAAGCGCAAGCGCCCCTCATTATCGACCCGCATCATGCGGGCAGGCCTTTCGTGGTCGAAGCAGCGCTTTTTCCTGACCAGCGGCGGACTAGGTGTCTTCGTTTTCGTTCTCGCTGTCGGAGGCGGCGCGGGCCTCTTGCCGGCCCTTGGCTTCGGTTTCTTTGCTGGCTGCGGTCTGCCGCTTTGGATGCTTTCATTCTTGAAGAAACGCCGCGAGTCCCGGTTCATCACCGCATTCCCCGACGCCGTCGACGTGATCGTGCGCGGCATCAAGTCCGGCTTGCCCGTGCTCGAATGCTTCAGGATGATTGCCAACGAGTCACCGGAGCCGGTGCGCAGCGAATTCCGCAGTATCATCGAGACGCAAGCCGTAGGCTTGACGCTCGGCGAGGCCTCCGCCAAGCTTTACGAGCACATCCCGCTCGCTGAAGCCAACTTCTTCGGGATCGTCATCACGATCCAACAGAAGGCCGGCGGCAATCTTTCCGAAGCTTTGGGTAACCTGTCCCGCGTGCTGCGTGACCGCAAGCGGATGAGGGCGAAGATCAAGGCCATGTCGATGGAGGCCAAGGCGTCGGCCTCCATCATCGCCGCCCTGCCGGTCGCGGTGATGACGCTCGTTTATCTGACCAGCCCGGATTACATCGCGCTGCTGTGGACACAATCGATCGGCCGCGTCATGCTTGCCGCCTGCGGAATCTGGATGATGCTCGGCGTGCTGGTCATGCGCAAGATGATCAATTTCGATTTCTGAGCGCACGCCATGATCGAATTGCTGATTCAAAGACTGCAAGACCCCCACCTGCTCACCATGGTGTTCGCCGCAATCGCGGCAGGCGCGACGGTGCTGACTTTGGCGATGCCGCTGGTGGCGACGGACACGCTCGCCAAGCGCATGAAGTCGGTTGCGCTCGAGCGCGAGAAGATTCGCCAACGCGAGCGTGAGCGGATGGCGCGCGGCGAAAAGGTCAGCCTGCGCCGTTCACCCAAACAGTACATGAAGACGATCGTTGAGCAATTCAACTTGGCGAAGTGGGTCGGCCAGGAGGAAGCGCGCGCCAAGCTCGTGCAGGCGGGTTACCGCGGCCATGCTCCATACATCACTTACCTGTTCTTCCGCATGGTGGCGCCGGTGGCGATGTTTCTGGCCGCCGGATTCTACGTCTTCGTGGTGCTCCAGCTCGAGCAACCCACCACGATCAAGATCGGCATATGCATTCTGGCAGCCTATATCGGCATGCACGTACCCTACCTAATCCTGAAGAACAAAATCACGAAGCGACAGCTTTCGATCCGCAGGGCTTTTCCCGATGCGCTCGATTTGTTGCTGATTTGCGTCGAGTCCGGCATGTCGGTCGAGGCGGCGTTCCTCAAGGTCAGCCAGGAGATCGGCTCGCAATCGGTCGCCTTGGCGGAGGAGTTCACCTTGACGACGGCCGAGCTCTCGTATTTGCAGGATCGCCGCCAAGCCTACGAGAACTTGGCCAAGCGCACCGATATGGAGGGCGTGAAATCCGTCTGCATCGCACTGCAGCAGGCCGAGCGGTACGGCACGCCGCTCGCCAACGCGCTGCGCGTGATGGCGCAGGAAAACCGCGACATGCGCATGATGGAGGCCGAGAAAAAAGCCGCCGGCCTGCCGCCGAAGCTGACGGTGCCGATGATCCTGTTCTTTCTTCCGGTCCTGTTCGTCGTGATCCTGGGCCCGGCAGCCATCAAGGTGATGGCATTACATTGATCGTTCGAGAGCTTTTGCTGGAAGCGTGCAAGCCCACCGTTTCAGCCGGAAGACCCCATCGCTAAAGGTTGCCGGAACCGAACGACGGTTTGCCGGCCCCCCTCACCTCGCTCCGCTGCGCCAACATCTGCCGCACATAGGCGACATTGGCGGCGGCCTCGTCCGGAGGCAGATCCGCGCGCGCAATGCTTTCGGCTTCGGCGAAGCGCCCTTGCAGCCCGACGACCAGGGCAAGGTTCTGGCGGACACGCTGGTCGGCGCCCGGCCGCGCGGCGGCGCGCCGGAGCGTCGCCTCGGCGCGCGGCAGATCCTTTGACAGGGCGTAGGATAGGCCGAGATTAGAGAGCACCGAGGGATCGTCGGGCACCATCTTGAGAGCGTTGGCGTAATAGCGCTGCGCCTGGTCATGCCGACCCATCTCATCGAGCACCGCGCCTTGCGCCGAAAGGACCCGCCAATCGGGCTGGTCGGGCGTGTGCGCGCGCGTGAGCACGTCGAGCGCCTGATCGTAGTTGCCGATTTCGGCCAAGGCCCGCCCGTAGGCGCCCAGCAGAGCCTTATTCTTGGGATTGCGGATCGAAGCCTGCTCGAGCACGGCCGCGGCCTGACTGCGTTGGCCGGTCGCCCGCAGCGCCCGAGCATAACGTATGGCCGCGTCGGGATCTTGCTGATTGGCACGATAGCGCTCGCCCCAAACGTCCACCTCGCGCCGCCAATCGCCCTCCGATCCCGGCTCCGGGGTTGACGTGGCCACCGAGCCCGTCGAATTCATTCCGGCCGTGCTACAGCCGCCCGTCGCCGCAGCCAAGAGCGCAACGACCGCAACGGAGGCGACGCAGCGCGCCGGACGAGTCGAGGACAAACGCATGGGCGTCAACGCATTGCCAAGACCGGCCGCGGATGCGGTCGGCTGGGGCAAAGCAATAGAGCGTTAACCCTAACGCGGGGTTAAAAGGCGGCCGACGCCGCCTGAGCGCTCCTTCACCGCTACGCCATCGCGTGCTAGCACACACCCGCCATTCACCGGGACACAGGCATGCATTCGGCATTCGTGACGCGGGGCGAGGCAGCCGAGGCGATTCCAATCTGGTTCGTATCCGCTTCGAGCTGGCGCGACCTGCGCCAGTCCTTCGACGGGCGAACGCTTGCTTATGTGGATGCTGCCGGCTTCGAGCCGAAACCAGGCCGGTTCATCGTTCTGCCGGGGTCGAACGGAGAGATCAGCGGCGCCCTGTTCGGCCTTGAAGCCTTGGACGATTTCCAGGATCGCTTTCTGCCCGGGCGCCTGTCTGACCTGCTGCCTGCGGGCACGTACCGGTTTGCCAACGCGCCGCACGATCCGCGCCTCGCCTCCCTCGCCTTCGCCTTGGGATCCTACCGCTTCACGCGCTACGCCGGGGCGCCGGACAAAGACGTGCGGCTCGCGCTGCCCGAAGGCATCGATGGCGAGGATCTCTCCCGCATCGCCGACGGCGTCGCGCTGGCGCGCGACCTCATCAACACGCCGGCAAACGACATGGGGCCGGCGGAGGTCGAGCAGGCGGCGCGCGCGCTCGCCAAACAGCATGGCGCGACGCTGCAAACAATCGAGGGCGACGATCTGCTCGGCCAAAACTATCCGTTGATCCATGCGGTCGGACGCGCGGCCGCGCGGGCTCCGCGCCTCATCGACCTGCGGTGGGGCGACCCTGGCCATCCAAAAGTGACGCTGGTCGGCAAGGGCGTTTGCTTCGATTCGGGCGGGCTCGATATCAAGCCCGAAAGCGGCATGCGGCTCATGAAGAAGGATATGGGCGGTGCGGCGTCCGTGCTGGCACTCGCCCATATGCTGATGGATCGCGGCGTGAACCTGCGGCTACGGGTGCTGATCCCGGCGGTGGAGAACGCGATCTCAGGCTCGGCTTTTCGGCCGCTCGATGTTTATCGCGCGCGCACCGGTGTTTCGGTCGAGATCGGCAATACCGACGCGGAAGGTCGGCTCATCCTGGCGGACGCGCTCGCTGCTGCCGATGAGGAAAAGCCCGAGCTCCTGATTGACCTCGGCACACTCACCGGCGCGGCGCGCGTCGCGCTCGGTCCCGATCTGCCGCCGTTCTACACCGACGATGAGGGGCTCGCCGCCGAGCTGGCCGGTTGCGCCGCGGCGGAGAACGATCCGCTGTGGCGGCTGCCGCTGTGGCCACCATACAAATCCATGCTGGACTCGAAAGTCGCCGATATCAGCAATGTCGGATCGAGCAGCTTCGCCGGCTCGATCACCTGCGCGCTGTTCCTGCAGCGCTTCGTGGCCGCCGCCGAAGCGTGGCTGCACATCGATATTTACGCTTGGACGCCGACCGCCAAGCCGGCCCGGCCCGAAGGCGGCGAATGCCAGGCGGCGCGCGCTCTCTATGCGTTGCTCGCCGCGCGCTATGGCTGAGCCCAGCCGCGACGGAGCGGCGGTCGTGGCGCGCCGCGGCCGCGTCTCACTTTCCTGAGAATACTTTACTCACGGCGGAAGGCCTTCCGCAACGTGCCCAAAGCGTTTCCCCCCTCGCCCGTACTTGGCCTCTCGTGACAAGGCACCTCGCGCCGGTCCGTGATGCTAGTGGTCGCGCTATCGAACGAAGTCTGCTGGCATTCCCCATTCTCCGAGGGGACAAGCATTCTTGTCGAGCGCACCCGCTGCGATCGGGCAATCGCCTCGGGATCGGGCCGGAACCAGGAGCTTGGGCTCGGGCCAAAGAGGACAAAGACCAGGACTAGGCCGAAGCAGGCCCAGGCAGCTATCGACCAATATTCAAGCGCAGACAGTCTCCGCATGGGGACTCCGAGACGCCGGACGCTACATCTTAAACGATAATGGTTGCCAGCCGCTTACTGCCGCCCCTCTTGCGTCCGTTTTGCTTCCTGGCGCGCGGGCGTCGGGCTACGCTGCGCCATCTTTGTGCCGTCTTGGGCCGCGGGACTGGAGACTGAGGGGGGCGAATGGTCTTTCCACTTTATGACGATAATCCGTTCAAATTTCGCGTTCTGCCCTACGTGACCTGGGGTTTGATCGCGTTGAATGTCCTCGTATTCCTCATCCAAGCTTCGTCGGACACCGAAGGTGCCAAGGCTATTCTCGCCTCGTTCGGCGCCACGCCCGCGGCGGTCTTCCACGAGGTTCGTCAACCCGGTGTCCTGCCGGCGGAATTGACGCTCGTAACCAGCATGTTTCTGCATGGCGGCTGGGAGCATCTCCTCGGCAACATGCTCTACCTTTGGGTGTTCGGCGATGACATCGAGGAAGCCCTGGGGCCGGGGCGGTTCATCGCCTTCTATCTCCTCAGCGGTATCGCCGCCGCGCTCGCCTATAGCGCCCTCGACATTCATTCGACGACCCCGTTGGTCGGAGCGTCCGGGGCCATCTCAGGGATTCTGGCCGCCTATCTGTTGCTGCGTCCGTGCGCGAAAGTCGCGGTGTTCGTGCTGCGCGTGGTCATTCGCGTGCGTGCCTATTGGGTGATCGGCGGTTGGGCCCTGCTGCAACTCTATCTGCTCGCCAACCGGACCGGCGACGATGTCGCCTACATCGCCCATGTGGGTGGGCTCGTCGCGGGCGCCGCCTTGTTCGTGCTGCTGCGGCCCGCCGGCGTGCAATTGTTCGAATGTGTTGAAGAGCCGCAGCAGACCGCCGCAACGACGTGAGGGCAAGCGTTGAGCGTTGCCGGCAGAAAAATTGCCGGTTCGAACGCAACGTTAATCAGGACGCAGCGCCGCAGGCAGACGCTCACGGTTGAGCGCGAGCCATTGCAGCGCAATGATCAACAGACCGTTGCTGATCCTGCCCTGAGCAAGCGCCGCAATCGCGTGATCGATGTCTACCCGCAGCGGCTTGATTTCTTCCCCCTCCGCCGCAGCGCCGGCGCGCTCCGGGACGGCGGATGCGTCGACCACGGCAAGGAAGACGGTTGCCAGCTCGTCAGTCAGCCCAGGTGTCGGAAAGAAGCTGAACAGCTCGACGAGACGCGTCGGCGCGACACCGATCTCTTCCAAGCATTCTCGGCGCGCCGCCTCGGCCACGGTCTCGTTGCCGTCAACGAGGCCGGCGACGATCTCGATCAGCTCTCCCTTGCCGGAAGCAAGATGCGCGGCCAAGCGAAACTGCCGGATCAAGACGATCTCACCGCGCTCGGGGTCGATCGGGACCACGCCTATCACACGACCGCCACGCAAAATGTCGCGCGTCTGCGTGGTCGGCGACCCGTCGGCGCGTGGCACCGTGACGCGGTATCGTTGATACGGCCGAAAGCCGTCAGCCAGCGTCAGCGGACCCGACAAGGTGACATCGACAGCGGCATCGGCAAGTGGCGCGTCCGCAGGCCTGGAAGCACGGTTCATGTCGGGGAAACCTATTGCGCCACCGTGCCCTCGGCAGCGGTCTCGAGGTTGAAGGCGGCAGCGAACAGCGCACGGGTGTAAGCGCTACGCGGCGCTTTGAACAGCTCGGCGGCAGGCCCCTCCTCCACGATCTTTCCCTGCTGCATCACGACGAGCCGGCTCGCCAGCGCGGCGACGACCCGCAGGTCGTGCGATATGAACATATAGGTCAGGTTACGGCGCTTCTGCAGGTCGCGCATGAGATCGACCATTTGCGCTTGAATCAGCATGTCCAGCGCGCTCGTCGGCTCATCGAGCACGACGAAGGTAGGTTCGAGCACGACCGCGCGCGCGAGCGCGATGCGCTGGCGCTGGCCGCCGGAGAACTCGTGCGGATAGCGAGACCGCGTTTGCGGATCGAGCCCAACATCGGTCAAGGCGCGGATCACCCGCTGGTCGCGCTCGTGCCGCGAAAGGTCTGGCTGATGCACGAACAAACCTTCTTCGATGATGTCGGCAACGGACATGCGCGGGCTGAGCGAGCCGTAGGGATCCTGGAACACGATCTGCATATCCCGTCGGAACGGCCGCATCTCGCTAAACTTCAGTCCCTGCAGGCCGTGGCCCAAGAACACGATCGGACCTTGCGACGAAATCAGCCGCAGGATGGCGAGGCCGAGGGTTGTCTTACCCGATCCGGACTCGCCGACGACGCCAAGCGTCTCACCCTTGCGCACGACGACGCTCACGCCGTCGACCGCCTTGACATGACCCACCACCTTGCGCAGCAAGCCGCGCTTGACCGGATACCAGACCCGCAAATCCTTGGTTTCCAACACGACCGGCGCGTCGGGCTGCAGCGGCGCAGGATCGGGCTTCGGCTCGGCAGCAAGCAGCGCACGCGTGTAGGCATGCTCGGGCGCGCCGAAGACGCGCTCGACCGGCCCCTGCTCGACGATCTTGCCGTTGCTCATCACGCAGACCCGATCGGCAATCTTGCGCACGATGCCGAGATCATGGGTAATGAACAGCATGGCCATCCCGAGCCGCGATTGAATGTCCTTGAGGAGTTGCAGAATCTGTGCCTGAACGGTGACATCGAGCGCGGTCGTCGGCTCGTCGGCGATCAGCAGATCGGGCTCGTTGGCGAGCGCCATGGCGATCATGACGCGTTGGCGCTGTCCGCCCGACAGCTGATGCGGATAGTTGCCGAGACGCGCCTGCGGATCCGGGATGCCGACCTGGGTCAGCAATTCGATGATCCGACGGCGCGCGGCAAGCCCGCTGATCCCCTGGTGCAGATCGAGGATCTCGCCGATCTGCTTCTCGATCGTGTGCAGCGGATTGAGCGAGGTCATCGGCTCCTGAAAAATGATGGTGATGTCGTTGCCGCGCACCCGACGAATGTCGCGCTCCGGCAGGTGCAGGAGCTCCTGGCCCTTGAATAGGATCGAGCCGGAGGGGTGAAGCGCGGCCGGATACGGCAGCAGCTTGAGCACCGAGAGCGCGGTGACCGATTTGCCGGAGCCGGATTCGCCCACGAGCCCCACGGTCTCGCCCTTGGCGACGGCAAACGAGATGTGATCGACGCACAGCGTCTCGCGCTCGCCTTGGCGGAAGGCGACGGAGAGGTCCCTGACCTCCAAGAGCTTGCCCGGTCCAGCGTCCATCATCGGCCGTATGTCTTGCGCGGGTCGAACGCGTCGCGCACCGCCT
Organism: Xanthobacteraceae bacterium; assembly: GCA_052148715.1. Classification (GTDB taxonomy): domain Bacteria; phylum Pseudomonadota; class Alphaproteobacteria; order Rhizobiales; family Xanthobacteraceae; genus JBKQHQ01. The sequence goes on from JBKQHQ010000091.1 coordinate 65,789, forward strand.
CGCCGATGAAGATGAGCAGGGAGAGCATGACGGCCACGGAGAAGAACCCGGTAAACCCGAGCCAAGGCGCCTGCACGTTGGCCTTGGCTTGGCCCAGCAGTTCGCCCAGTGAAGGCGAGCCCGGCGGCAGGCCGAAGCCGAGGAAATCGAGCGCCGTGAGCGTCATCACCGAGTGCGACACGATGAACGGCATGAACGTCATGGTGGCCACCATGGCATTCGGCAACAGATGGCGAAAGATGATGCGCGGATTGGATACGCCAAGCGCACGCGCGGCCTGGATGTATTCGAAATTGCGCCCGCGCAGAAACTCGGCGCGCACGAGGCCGACCAGCGCGACCCAGGAGAACAAGAGCAGGATGCCGAGCAAGATGAAGAAGCCGGGCGGCAGCACCGAAGAAATGATGAGCAGCAGATAAAGCGACGGGATCGAGGTCCAGATCTCGATGAAGCGCTGAAACAGCAGATCGGTCCAGCCGCCGAAGTAACCTTGGACCGCGCCGGCCGCGACCCCGATGATCGAGGAGATGACGGTCAGGGTCAGACCGAACAGCACCGAGATGCGGAAACCGTAGATCATGCGGGCGACCACGTCGCGGCCCTGGTCATCGGTACCGAGCCAGTTGTATTCGAGATCTCGACAGCTGCGCAGCCCTTTGCGCTCGACCACCGGCTGGCATTCCTTCTCGGTCAGCATCCAGGTCGGCTTCGACGGTGCCGGCGTCGGCAGATCGAGATTATGCGTATCGTAGGAATAACGGATCAGCGGCCAGACCAACGTGCCGCCTTTCTCGGCGATCAGCTTTTGCACATAGGGATCGCGATAGTCGGTGGCGGTCTCGAAGTCGCCGCCGAAGGTCGTCTCGGGATAGGTGAAGAAGACCGGGAAATAGGATCCGCCGTCGTAACGAACGTAGAACGGCTTGTCGTTGGCAATCAATTCGGCGAAAAGCGTGACAAAGAACAGGACCAAAAAGATCCAAAGCGACCAATAGCCGCGCCGATTAGCTTTGAAATTCTCCCAGCGTCTCCGATTGACCGGCGAGAGCGCGACGCGCCGCCCCTCCGGCGGAACGACGAGCCCGGTCGGCCCGACCGCGGTGGTCTCGGGAAGCTTGGTGGAGATGCGCGCGTCCACCTCACACCTCCCGGGTCTCGAAGTCGATGCGCGGATCGACCCAGGTATAGGTCAGATCGGAGATCAGGTTCACCACGAGGGCGACCAGGGAAAACACATACAGCGTCGCGAACACGACGGGATAGTCGCGGTTGAGCACACTCTCGAAGCTGAGCAGACCGAGGCCGTCGAGCGAGAAAATCGTTTCGATCAACAGCACGCCGGAGGTGAAGGCGCCGACGAAGGCGCCGGGAAAGCCGGCGATCACGATGAGCATCGCGTTGCGGAAGACATGTCCGTAGAGCACCTGCCGCTCATTGCAGCCCTTGGCGCGCGCGGTGAGCACATATTGCTTACGGATCTCATCAAGAAACGAGTTCTTGGAGAGCAGCGTCAGGGTGGCGAAGGCGCTGACCGACATGGCGATGATCGGCAAGGTAAGGTGCCAGAAATAGTCCGCGATCTTCTGCCACCACGAGAGCGAGGCCCAATCGTCAGAGGTCAGGCCGCGCAGCGGGAACCAGTCGTAAAACGAGCCGCCGGCAAACAGAATGATCAGCAGGATCGCGAACAGGAATCCCGGAATGGCGTAACCCACGATAATGACCGTCGAGCTCCACACGTCGAAACGCGATCCGTCAGTGACCGCCTTGCGAATACCGAGCGGGATGGAGATCAGATAGCTTAGAAGCGTCATCCAGATCCCTAGCGATATCGAGACCGGCAGCTTCTCCTTGACCAACTGCAGCACGCTGACGTCGCGAAAATAACTCTTGCCGAAATCGAAGCGACTATAGTTCCAGATCATCAGCAGGAAGCGCTCGTAGGCCGGCTTGTCGAACCCGAACTGCTTCTCCAGCTTCTTGATGAACGCGGGGTCGAGCCCTTGAGCACCACGGTATCGCGTGCTCGCCGAATCCATTTGCGAGGCACCGTGCGCCTGCCCGCCGAAATCGCCGCTCGCGGCGCCGGGAATGCGCGAACTCGCGCCGGTGTCCCTCCCGCTGAGCTGCGCGATCACGCGCTCGACCGGACCGCCGGGCGCAAACTGCACGACCACGAACGACACCAGCATGATTCCCAGCAGCGTCGGAATCATGAACAGAACACGACGCAGAATGTAGGCGCTCATCCGGCCCGCCCGAGCTTCGCGGCCTTATCGGCGTCATGCCACCAGGTGTCCGGGATGCCGCGGAAATAGCGCGGTTGCCGCGGCGGACGACCGAAGACGTCCCAGTAGGCTATCCAGTGATTGGCCTTGTACCATTGCGGAACCCAATAGCGACCAGCGCGCATCACGCGATCGAGCGCCCGGCAGACGGCCACCAGCTCCGGACGGCTGTTGGCGGCGATGATCCTTTCGATCAACGCATCGATCACCGGGTCGGCCATGCCGGCGAGGTTGCGCGATCCCTTGGTCGCCGCCGCCTGCGAGGAGAACTCGGAACGCAGCCCATCGCCGGGCGTGCTCGACATAGTGAAGCGATCGACGGTCAGGTCGAAATCGAAATCGTCCACGCGGGCACGATACTGCACCGGATCGACCACCCGCAACGTCGCATCGAAGCCGAGCGTCGCGAGATTCTTTATATAAGGCATGTGATGCGGCTGGAAGGTCGGTTCATCGAGCAGGAATTCGATGGTTATGTGCTCGCCTGCCGGCATGACCCGCTTGCCGTCCTTGATGAGGAAGCCTGCTTCCTGCAAAAGCTGCGTGGCCTTCCGCAGCAAGCCGCGATCCTGGCCTGACCCGTCGGATACCGGCGGCACGAACGGCTCGCCGAACACTTCGTCCGCCACTTGACCGCGAAACGGCGCGAGCAGTGCCAGCTCCTCCGGACTGGGCGGGCCTTTCGCCATCATGTCGGAATTCTGGAACACCGAGTGGGTCCGCTCGTACGCCCCATACATGATGGTTTTGTTGGTCCATTCGAAATCGAAGGCATCGATCAAGGCTTCGCGCACGCGCTTGTCCTTGAATTTTTCCCGCCGCGTGTTGATGAACCAACCCTGCGCACCCGACGGCGTGTCGTCGGGGAGGACATCGCGGGCGACGCGGTGATCGAGGACCGCGGGAAAGTCGTACCGGGTGGCCCAGACCTTCGAGGTGAACTCCTCGCGAAACAGATAGTTCTTGGCCGTGAAGCCTTCAAAGGCGATGCCCCGGTCGCGATAGAATTCGTAGCGCACAACGTCGAAATTGTACTGGCCACGCGTGACCGGCAAGTCGGCGCCCCACCAATCCTTCACCCGCTCGTATTCGATGTAGCGTCCGGGCTCGAAACGGCCGACCTTGTAGGGGCCGGAGCCCAGCGGAACCTCGAGCGTCGATTCATCGAACGGATGCTGCGTGTAATAGGCGCGCGAGAAGATCGGTAGCGCCGCCACGAACAGCGGCACGTCGCGCCCCCGCCCCTCGGCGAAATGCACCACCAGCACCTCATCATCCAAGGCTTCGGCGCCGGTTGCGTCGCGCAACAATTGCGTGATGATGGGATGCCCTTTGTCCTTCAGGACGGTGAGGGAGAATGCCACGTCGCGGGCGGTCAGCCTGCTGCCGTCGTGAAACTTCGCTTCCGGCCGGATCACATATCGATAGGTTAGCCCGTCCGGCGAAATCCGCACCGCGCGCGCCGCCAGGGCGTACATGGCGTCCGGCTCGTCGAACGAGCGCGCCATCAGGCTCGCAAAGGTGAGCTCCATGCCCTGGGCCGCGTCGCCTTTGAGGATGAAAGTGTTGAGCGAGTTGAAGGTAAGAAAGTTCTGATTGAAGATCCGGCTCGGACCGGTCTGCGAGAACAGGCCGCCCTTCGGCGCCAGCGGATCGACATAGTCAAAATGCGCAAAATCCTTGGGATATCTTAGATCACCGAAGGCGGAGATGCCGTGCCGCTCGGCGTCAGCCTCGGCCTGCCCCGGTGCGACACGGACCACACTGGCGGCGACGGCACCCGCGCCCCATGCGAGTGTCTGGCGGCGATTGAGCAGTCGATGGCCGCGCCAAAATGTCACGATCGCAATCCCACCCGCGCGGCCTTGACCGCATCCCACCACCACACCGTCGGGAAGCCGGAGCGTCCGTATTCCGGGAGCGTGTCAGGTCGGCCGAAGCGATCCCAGCGCGCCGTGCGCTCGTTGGGGTAGGTCCATTGCGGCACGACGTAATGGTTCCACAGGAGGACGCGGTCAAGCGCCCGCGTGGCCGCGAGGAGTTCCGCGCGGTTCTTGGCGAAGATGACGCGGTCGATCAGCGCATCGATCGCCGGGTTTTTGATGCCGACGACGTTCTGCGACCCCGCGACATCGGCGGCTTGCGAACCCCAGAACTCCCGCTGCTCATTCCCTGGCGATAACGATTCCCCCCACGACTGGAAGATGATGTCGAAATCCCAATTGCGCAGGCGATTTTGATACTGAACATCGTCGACGATCCGAATCGTGAGTGTGATGCCGAGCCGTTCGAGCGTGGGCTTGTAGAAAAGACCAAATTTCTCGTCGGTCGGATCCTGCAGCAGGAGCTCGGCGACATAGGGCTCGTTGGTCTTGCCATTCACAAGACGGGTGTCGCGCACCTCATAACCCGCCTGCTTCAACAATTGAACCGCCTGACGCAGATTGCCGCGCACGGCCTGATCATTGCCGCCGACCGGGTTGGTATAGACCGACGTAAAGACCTCGGGCGGCACCTTGTCGCGCACCGCCTCCAAAATCTCCAGCTCCAGGCCTTGTGGCACGCCTGAGCACGCGAGCTCGGTCCCTTGAAAATAGCTGGAAGTTCTCTTGTACTGACCGAAGAAGAACTGTCGGTTCATCTCCTCGAAATCGAGCGCCAGATTGAAGGCCCGCCGCACTCGCGCGTCCTGGAACTTCGTCCGGCGTATGTTGAAGGCGAATGCCTGCATGGTTGCCGAATCATGTACCGGGAACTCCTCCTTCAGGACACGCTTTTCCGCGACAGCCGGAAAATCGTAGCCGGTCGCCCAGTTTCTAGCGCTCCCTTCCACTTGCCAATCGAATTGACCGCCCTTGAATGCCTCAAATGCGACCGTCAGATCACGATAATAATCGTAGCGCAATTGATCGAAATTGTTTTGACCAATATTCACGTTCAGGTCCTTGCCCCAGTAGTCGCTGACCCGCTCGAACAGGGTCGAGCGCCCGGCCGTGAACTCCTTCAGACGATAGGGGCCGCTTCCGAGCGGAGGCTCGAGCGTGGTCGCCATGATGTCACGCTTGTTGCCGGATTGATCGATACCCTCCCACCAATGCTTGGGGAATACGGGAAACTGGCCGACAATGGTCGGCAGCTCGCGATTACCCGGGCCGTCGAACCTGAAGGTGACCTCGTGGTCGCCGGTTTTCTCGGCCTTCACCACATGCCGATAGTAGTTCGAGTACAATGGGCTATTCGTTTTCAGCGTGTCGAACGAAAAGATCACGTCATCCGGCGTCACCGGTTTGCCATCGTGCCATCGCGCGTTCCCGCGCAGCCGATACTTCGCCCATGTGATATCGGGCGCATGCGCGAACGACTCGGCAAGCAGCCCATACGCCGACGACGGTTCATCCAACGACTGCGCCATCAGCGTTTCGTAGATGATGGCGATTTCCTCGGCGAGCGCGCCCTTCACGCGGCGGACGACGATGTTGAAATTATCGAAGGTGCCGAACATCATTTGCCGCACCAGACCGCCCTTCGGTGCGTTCGGATTGACATAGTCGAATTGCTTGAAACCGGGCGGATATTTGAGATCATCGAACAAGGAGAGGCCGTGCCGCCACTGCTCGGTCTCGGCCTCTGCTTGCGCCAGACCGACCAACCGGCCGCCCCCCTGTCTCGAGGCGAGGGCGGCGAGCGCCAAAGCACTGCCGTGAAGCACCGACCGGCGAGTGAACATCACAAAGCAATCTCCTACGAGCCAGCAGCTACAGCCTGCTTCATTGAATATGTCCAATTTTGGATGCGGCAACCCATTGCGACAAAATACGGCCGGCGCGGGGGTCACATTCCACGCAGGTGGCAATACGGCGACGGCCCGGCTGGCGAATCTTTCGCCAACATGGACAAAGTTTCAGAAAAAAGGCGCCCAATTCTGAGCTTGGGCGCAATTGCCATTCAGCCCAATCGGAATGTCATCACGTCCCGCAGCCGATGAACTCTCGGGTCGAGCCTGACGGCACGCCTTCGCGGGAACGTGCACTAGGGCTTGGGCGTCGTTCGCCCAGGCGCACTCGGCTTGGCGTCCGGATTGGCCGCCGGCGCACCCGGCTTCGGCCCTGGACCGGCGGGCGGCGGGTTGGACGACGCCGGCGCATTGGGCTTCGCGGCGGCATTGGCCGCCGCGGGCGCATTCGGCTTGGCGCCCGCACCGGCGGGCGTCGGAGGGGGCGATCCGGGGGCGCCCACATGGGCGGGCTGCGCAGCGGCCGGCAGCGTGCCGGTTTGCGTCGCCGCCGCCTTCGGCAGCGGTTTCGGGTTGTCCGAGAGGGTGTTGAGATAGGCGATCACGTCCGCGCGCTGGTTCGCCCGAGGGAATCCCGGAAAGCTCATGGCGGTTCCCGGAACATAGGCTTGCGGCTTGGTCAGGAATTGGTTGAGCTCGTCGAAGGTCCACGTACCGCCCTTGGCCTTCATGGCCGCGGAATAGTCGAAGCCCGGCTCCGACGCCCGCGGCCGCCCGACGACGCCGTAGAGATTGGGGCCGAGGCCGTTCGGGCCGCCCTTGGTGAAGGTGTGACAGGCTCCGCATACCTTCGCACCGTTTGCGCCGCGTTCCGGGCTCGCGCTCGCGAGCACCGTCTCGAACGGCTGCTGCTCCTGTGCCGGGGCGGCCTGTTTTCCCGCTTTCGGCTGCTCCTCAACCGCGATGTTGTAGCCGGGCTTGACCGGCACCTCCGGCGCAAACAGCGCGCCCGCGGTGATGTTAAGGGCGACCACGGCAAGACACGTGCCGAGGATTGCGCCAAGGAATTTGTTGAGCTCGAAGGAAGACATCGTTCGGCTCCCGAACCGGGAATGCGGCGAAAGGGGTGGGACGAGGCCGCGGGGGCCGCGGCGCACAAATAGCCGGTTTGCCGCACTCATGGCAACCCGTATAAGGGCCTGACAACCGCGATTTATTGAAACGCCGATTAAACGGCCAAGTACATGGTCGGCGTGACCGGCAGCAAGGCTGGTTGCCCGCCGGGCCCGCGATGAGAGATGGCCAACGATGGCTGAAGGTAAAATCCTCATCTTGATACCGGCAAGAATGGCGTCGACCAGGCTTCCGGGAAAGCCGCTCGCCGACATCGCCGGAACACCGATGATCGTGCATGTGCTGCGGCGGGCGCAAGCTGCCGGCATCGGCGACGTCGTCATCGCCACCGATTCGCAGGCGATCGCTGCAGCCGTGGATAAGGCCGGTGGCCGAGCGGTCATGACCCGGAGCGACCACGCATCGGGCTCGGACCGCATCGCGGAAGCGCTGACCCTGGTCGATCCGCAGCACCACGCCGAGATCATCGTCAATGTGCAGGGCGATCTGCCGACGCTGGCGCCCGACGACCTGCGCGCGGCGCTCGCTCCGTTGGCCGATCCGGCGGTCGACATCGCAACCCTGACGGCGGAGATCCGCAAAGCCGAGGAGCGCACCAACCCCAACGTGGTGAAGGTCGTGGGAACGCCGGTCGGGCCCCGTCGGTTGCGGGCGCTATACTTCACCCGCGCCACCGCTCCGGCCGGTGCGGGGCCGCTGTACCATCACATCGGGCTTTATGCCTATCGCCGCGCGGCGCTCGAACGCTTCGTCAGCCTGCCGCCGTCAACGCTCGAGCAGCGCGAAAAGCTCGAGCAATTGCGCGCCTTGGAAGCCGGCATGCGCATCGATGTCGCCATCGTGGACAGCGTGCCGCTCGGCGTCGATACCGAGGAGGAGCTCACGGCCGCACGCGCCCTCCTCCAGGGATCAGACGTCGGAGGTCAGTCATCAGAAAACCAGGACTAGGCTCTGCCTGACCACTTATTACTGATTTCTGAGCACTGATATTGACTTTGACCGGGCGCGCCGCGTAACGGACCGATATGGTCCAGCAACAGACGATGGCCTTTCAAGGCGAGCCGGGAGCGAATTCGCATATTGCGATCCGCGAGGCCTATCCGCAACACGCGGCGTTACCGTGTGCAACCTTCGAGGATGCATTCGCCGCAATCGCCTCCGGCCACGCCGATCTCGGCATGATCCCGATCGAAAACTCGCTCGCCGGCCGGGTGACCGACATCCATCATCTCATGCCGACCGCAGGCCTGCATATCATCGGCGAATGGTTCCTGCCGATCCGCAACCAGCTGATGGCGCCGAAGGGCGCAACGCTTGCCGACATCAAGACGGTCGAGAGCCATGTGATGGCGCTTGGCCAGTGCCGCAACTTCATCCGCAAGCTCGGTGTCAAACCGATCGTCGCCGCCGATACCGCGGGCTCGGCGCGGGAAGTAGCCGAGCGGAGCGACAAGACGCGGGCGGCGATCGCCTCGCGGCTCGCCGCGGAAATCTACGGCCTTGAGATCCTGGCCGAGGATATCGAGGATGAGGCGCATTCGACCACACGCTTCATCGTGCTCTCACGCGAGGCCAAGCGTCCGGCGCCGGGGAATGGCCCGATCATCACCACGTTCCTGTTCCAGGTGCGCAACGTGCCGGCCGCGCTCTACAAGGCGCTCGGCGGCTTCGCCACCAACGGCGTCAATATGACCAAGCTCGAAAGCTACATGATCGAAGGCAGCTTCTTCGCCACCCAGTTCTATGCCGATGTCGAAGGCCATCCCGACGACAGCGGGCTTGCCTTCGCGCTCGAGGAGCTGAACTTCTTCTCCAAGGAATTGCGCATCCTCGGCGTCTACCCGGCGCATCCCTTCCGGCAGACGTTACGGTCTTAGAGAGTAGTGTGATGAAAGATACGCTGCTCGCCGTGGCGATTGTGATCGCGACAGCCGCTTCCGCTTGTGCGCAGGAGGCGTTTTCCAAAGACTCCGCTGCGAGGATCGACGTCATCCCATTCGAGACGCGCACGTTATCGGACCACGATTTTCGTGCCGGCGACAAGACCGCTGGCACCGCAACGACCGTAGCAGGCGTCCTGCGGCTTCCATTGGGCTTTGGCCGTGTCCCGGTGGTTGTCTTGCTTGAGGGCTCAGCCGGAATTGTTGACAACAATGACGTTTGGGACCGGCAATTTCTATCTCACGGCATCGCCACGTTCACGATCGACGGTTTTTCGGGCCGCGGAATCGCAAATTTGATCGCGGACCAGTCGAAGCTCGGTTTGCTGAACATGATAGTCGATCTTTACAGGGGGCTCGGCGTTCTTGCGAAGCACCCGAGGATCGACCCGGGTCGCATTGCGGTCATGGGGTTCTCACGTGGCGGCATTGTCGCCCTCTATTCGTCGATGAGGCGCTTTCAGAGCGCTTGGAATGACAGCGGAATTACGCCGGCCGCGTACGTTCCGCTCTATCCCTTCTGCAACATCGAGTTTGTCGACGACACCGACGTGGTCGGCGGCCCAATCCGAATTTTTCACGGGTCTGCGGACGATTATGTCTCGATCAAGCCCTGTGAAGCCTATGTTCAGCGACTGAAAAATGCCGGCAAGGACGCGCAAATCACCACATTGCCGAATGCGTATCATGCGTTCGACCTTCCATCTTTGCCATCACAGCCGTTCATGCTGCCGGGCGCCCAGGAAACCGATTGCATCATTGTCGAGGACAGGGTCGGCTCGATGATCAACAAGGCAACCGGCAGTCCTTATTCGTCAGCGGATGCATGCAACGGCCTGGGGGCCCACATCGGTTATTCGGCTGAAGCCACCCGCGTAACCGATGCGGCGGTGCTCGACCTGCTAAGCAGCGTCTTTAAGACGAAGTAGCCGACGCCGGCGACCTACTTGGCGTCATCGATGATCGTGACTCAAATCGTCTGATTATACGCGCCGACCTCGGGATGGGTGCGCAGCACCGCGTCGACCGCCTTGAACATGTCGCGCATGCGCGCCTCGGCAATGGGGCTCTCGACCACGACGACAAGCTCGGGCTTGTTGGAGGAGGCGCGCACCAGGCCCCAGGTGCCGTCCGCGACGGTCACGCGCACGCCGTTGACGGTCACGAGGTCGCGGATCGGCTGGCCCGCGACCTTGTCGCCCTTCTCCTTCGCCGTCTCGAAGTGGTGCACCACCGCATCGACGATCTTGTACTTGATCTCATCGGCGCAATGCGGCGACATCGTCGGCGACTGCCAGGTTTTCGGCAGCGCCCGCTTGAGCTCGGCCATGCTCTTTCCTGGATTGCGATCGAGCATCTCGCACACCGCGAGCGCCGAGATCAGGCCGTCGTCGTAGCCGCGCCCGAACGGCTTGTTGAAAAAGAAATGGCCCGACTTCTCGAACCCGGCCAGCGCGCCGATCTCGTTCACCCGGCGCTTCATGTAGGAATGGCCCGTCTTCCAGTAGTCGGTCGTGGCGCCGTTCTGCAGCAGCACCGGATCGGTCGCGAAGAGGCCGGTCGACTTCACGTCGGCGACAAAGGTCGCCCCCTTGTGCAGGGCGGAAATATCCCGCGCCAACATGACGCCGACCTTGTCGGCGAAAATCTCCTCGCCCTCGTTGTCGACGACGCCGCAGCGGTCGCCGTCGCCGTCGAAGCCGAAGCCGACATCGGCCTTGGCCGCGCGCACCGCGGCGGCGAGCGCGTGCAGCATCTTCATGTCTTCAGGATTGGGATTGTACTTCGGAAAGGTGTAGTCGAGGTCGCAATCGAGGGGAACCACCTCGCAGCCGATCGCCTCGAGCACGCGCGGCGCAAACGCCCCCGCCGTCCCGTTGCCGCAGGCGGCAACGACCTTGAGCGCGCGCTTGAGCCGCGGCCGTTTCGTCAAGTCGGCGATGTAGCGCTGCGGAAAGTTTTCGACGAACGCGTAGGCACCGCCGCCGCGCAAGTCGAAGCGCGCGCCGAGCACGATCTCCTTGAGCCGGCCCATCTCGTCGGGACCGAAGGTGAGCGGCCGGTTCGCGCCCATCTTGACGCCGGTCCAGCCGTTGTCGTTGTGCGAAGCCGTCACCATCGCAACGCACGGCACGTCGAGATCGAACTGAGCGAAGTAGGCCATCGGCGACAGCGCGAGCCCGATATCGTGGACCTTGCAGCCGGCGCCCAGCAGGCCGGACACGAGCGCCATCTTCACCGCCGCCGAATAGGCGCGGAAATCATGGCCGGTGACAATCTCGGGCCGCACGCGCAATTCGCGGATCAGTGTACCGAGCCCCATCCCAAGGGCTTGCACGCCCATGAGGTTGATTTCTTTCTCCAGCAGCCAGCGCGCATCGTATTCGCGAAATCCGGTCGGCTTCACCAGCGGCGCGGATTCGTACTCGTAGGTGTTCGGCCTGAGCGCAGGTTGCGGCTTCGGAAACATCTCGACCTCGCGACCGGTGGGGCCATCCGCAATAGCCTACCGCGGCCCCCGAGCAAAGCGAGCGGGCCTCGGCGGGCTCTTGTCGTCACGAGATTAGGACGGGTGCTATTGTTCGAGCACCAGCCTGCCATTGGCGGCTTCGTAGCGCCGCAGGCGCGACAGGAACGACATGCCGAGCAGATTGTCGCCGAGCGCGTCATCCGGAAAGACGACGGCAGTGACATCGCGGACCAAGATCCCGCCGATTTCCACTATGCCCAATTGGATCGAAGCGGTGCGAACCACGCCGTTCGCGGTGCGCGCCTGGGAGGTGAAATCGCGCGGGATCGGATGGATGCCGAGCTCAGCAGCGCTGCGCGCCGTCAAGGCAACCGTGGAGGCCCCCGTATCGACCAAGAACTCGATGTGTCGACCGTCGATGCGGCCGTCCGCGTGGAAGTGCCCCAGCCGGTCCGCCGAGAGCACGACGCTGTTCGGGGTCGCGGGAGCACTCGGCGCTACGTCCGCCGCCGGCGTTGCGGTCATCGCGGTGGACGAACGCGTTGCGGCAAACTTGTCGGCGGAACGCGCGACAAAGAGGGCCACCGCGATCACGACGACGGCTAAGGCGACCAAGGAGCGCATGAGTCCAATCAGGCCACGCGACGATCAAAATCGCCTTAACGAAACGGCGGAGGAGAATGGCTTGCCCCGAGTGCTTAAGGACGGGTGACTGAATCCTGTAAAATCGTCCGGCACCAGCCGATCACCGTGCCGTGCGGCCGTCGAGCACCCAAATATCGAAAAACTTCAGCAGCACGCGGGTCAGCGGCACGACCGCAACGCCCGCCACCCGACCCATCGGCTCCGACCCCGGCCGGCTGTCCGCCGTGCCGGCTGCATAATTGGTGACCATCGAGGCCGCCAGCACGCGCAGGCCGAGGTGGCGCGCGATGATGACGTCAGGAACGAGCGACATGCCGACCACGTCGGCGCCCAACGCGCGGGCCACGTTGATCTCCGCCTGCGTCTCGCTGCTCGGCCCGGTAAACCACATGAGGACGGCTTCGCTGGTCTTGCGTCCGGTCTCGCCGGCGGCGACGTGAAAGCGCTCGCGCAGGACCAGGTCGTAGGCGCCGGCAAGATTGACGAAGCGCTTGTCGCCCGTCTCGGCAAGGAGAGGATTGAGGCCGGTCAGATTGATGTGATCACGAATGGCGATGATGGCGCCGGGACGAATCTCGGGCTTGATCGATACCGCCGCGGTCGCGAAGACAACGGCCTTCACGCCGAGCAGAGCCAACGTCTCCAGCGGAACGCGCATCGAGCCGATGTCGCCGGTCTCGTAGTAGGGAAAGCGCCCCTTCAGCATCGCCGTGCGGGCGGTGCCCAAGGTACCGATCACGACCTCCGCGCTCTGCGGATCGGATGCCGGGTGGCGGAAGCCGGGCAAATCCTCATACGGAACCGCGACGGCGGCGGCGATGTGCTCGGCGATGGCGGCGATGCCCGGGTCGAGCACCAAGGCGACGTCGACCGGGGCGCCTGCGGTGCGCTCCCGTATGACAGCCGCTGCTTGCTCGCTCTCGGGTCGCATCGAAGGCTCTCCCGAATCGCCGTGCATCTTACGCGCGAGGACCGGCTCCTGCGTACGTGCGACTCCTAGAATTTAAGGCAAAGACTTAACATCGGCTTACGAATGGCTTCTTGGCTTGGCACGCGTGGTCGCGGGAGCCGAGACCGGGTCTTCCGGCCAGGGGTGCTTCGGGTAGCGGCCTTTCATGTCGGCCCGCATTCCCGCATAGCTGCCGCGCCAGAAGCCTGGCAGATCGCGCGTGACCTGCACCGGACGCCGGGCCGGCGAGAGCAACTCAAGAATCAGCGGCACGCGGCCACCGGCGATCGTGGGGTGGCGGTCGAGCCCAAACAGCTCCTGCACCCGGATCGACAGTTTTGGCCCTTCCTCTCCCGTATAGTCGATCGGCACCGCAGAGCCTGAGGGAGCCGTAAAATCGGTCGGCGCCTCGGCGTCGACCCGGCGCCGCAGCGGCCACGGCACGAGCGCGGTGATTGCCGCGTCCAAATCATCCGCCGTGATGTCCGACAATGCGGTCTTGCCCTCACACAACGGCAGCATCCAGTGGTCGGCAGATGCCGTTAGCTCAGGATCCGACAAATCCGGCCATTCCGACCCCTCCGCGTGACGCAGGAACCGCACGCGGTCGCGCCATTGCCGCAACCGCGACGTCCACGGCAGCCGCTCCAATCCGAGGCCGATGATGCCCTGCGTCAGGAGCCGCGCGATCGCTTCTCCGGGAACGACGGCCGCCGGCTGCTCGGTCAGTGCGATGGCGCCCAGGCGGCGGCTGCGCCTGCCGCGCAGGGCGGCGCTGGCAACATCAAAGGTCACATCCTCGCTGCCGACAATCCGGTAGCTAAACCGCGCCTCGATCTCCGCGAGGCTGATCGGTGCCGCCAGGAGAATCCGGCCCTGCGCTGCGGCGCCTGTGACCTCGGCGACCACCAGAAACGGCTCGCGCGCGAGCGATGAGCTGGGATCGAGGCTCGCGCCGCGCCCGTTGGCGAGCAAAAAAAACCCTGAGCCGCCGCCTCGGCTCTTGGCGACGCGCTCGGGATAGGCGACCGCCAGGATGGCGCCGACGCCGGGGGTCGCGCTTCGTTCGCCGCCTTCGCCGGCCGCCGACGTTTCGATCGATGCCCACCCGCGCGCGGCGCGGCGCGCGTCCTCGGCGCGGCGCGAGCGGTCGCGGCGGAAGCCGTCGAGCCGGTGGCGCAGATCGACGTCGCCGCCGCCGAGGCCGCGCTCGGTGACAACGGCGGCAATCTCGGCGGCAAGCGCGCCAACGCCGTCGCGGGCGCCGTCCACGATCATCCGCGCGAGCCGAGGCGGCAGCGGCAAACGCCGCAGCCGCTTGCCTTCCTCGCTGATGCGTCCGTCGGCATCGAGTGCACCGAGCTCGATCAGCACGGCTTTCGCCTCGGCCAGCGCCGGTGCCGGCGGCGGATCGAGGAATGCGAGCGTCGCCGGCTCGGTGACGCCCCAAAGGGCCAGATCGAGCACGAAGGCCGAGAGGTCGGCGGCGAGGATTTCCGGCCGGGTGTAAGGCTCGAGCGCGGCGGTTTGCGCTTCCTCCCACAGCCGATAGCAGATGCCGGCCTCGGTGCGCCCGGCACGACCGCGCCGCTGGTCGGCGGCGGCTCGGGAGACGCGCACCGTTTCGAGCCGGGTGATGCCGACGTCGGGCTCGTAGCGCGGCACGCGCGCGAGCCCGGAATCGACGACGATGCGAACCCCTTCGATGGTCAGCGAGGTTTCGGCGAGCGAGGTGGCGAGCACGACCTTGCGGCGCCCAGCCGGCGCGGGCGCGATGGCCCGGTCTTGCGCCTGCGCATCGAGCGCCCCGAAGAGCGCAACCACATCCACCGACGGATCACGGAGTTGCTCGGACAATAGCGCTTGCGTGCGGCGAATCTCGGCGGCGCCGGGAAGAAAGGCCAACACCGAGCCGGACTCGGCCCGCACGGCGCGCGCGACGGCGGCCGCGACTTGCTGCTCGATGCTCGCGCGCGCCTCGCGGCCGAGATACCGCGTCTCGACCGGAAAGGCGCGCCCTTCGCTCTCGATCACCGGCGCGGCGCGCAGCAGGCGCGCCACGCGCGCACCGTCGAGCGTCGCCGACATCACCAGGAGGCGCAGATCCTCGCGCAAAGCGCCTTGCACATCGAGCGCCAATGCCAGCGCCAGATCGGCGTCGAGCGAGCGCTCGTGAAACTCATCGAAGAGCACGGCCGCGATACCCTCGAGCGCCGGATCATTGAGAATGAGCCGGGTGAAGACGCCCTCGGTCACGATCTCGATGCGCGTGCGGCGCGACACCTTGGAGCCGAAACGCACCCGCAGACCGACCGTGCCGCCAACCTCTTCGCCGAGGAGCGTTGCCATGCGCGCGGCGGCCGCACGGGCGGCGAGCCGGCGCGGC
This sequence comes from Xanthobacteraceae bacterium, assembly GCA_052148715.1. GTDB lineage: Bacteria > Pseudomonadota > Alphaproteobacteria > Rhizobiales > Xanthobacteraceae > JBKQHQ01. Next base: position 81,334 of record JBKQHQ010000091.1, read on the forward strand.
TCGAGCACGAGAATTTTGCGCCCGCGCATCCAGGGCTCGTCCGCCAGTACCAACGGAATGCGTGTGGTCTTGCCGGCGCCGGGCGGAGCGACCACGACGGCGGCGTTGCGCGCGCGCAGGGCCGCCGTGAGCTGCGGCAGAGCAGCGTCGATCGGAAGCGGGTCAGTCGCCTTCATGAGGGCGGAGCAATCGCGTGCCCTACCCGCCGGGCCAAAAAAATTGCCGCGTTGCTATGCTCCTGGTGTGGCGAGTCTAACATTTGGCGTCATTCCGGGGCGCCGCGCAGCGGCGAGCCCGGAATCCATACTCCCGGCCTGTGATTATAGATTCCGGGCCCGCGAGCTTCGCTCGCGTCCCGGAATGACGGCGCGAAATTTTGAAGTCATGAGCACAAGCAGGGAGCTCAATCGTGGACCGCCGCCGCTGACCGGCCGATGCCTTCATAGATGAAGCCGTGCTTCACCATCTCCTCGTGCCGGTAGACGTTGCGCAAATCGATGATCACGGGCTGCGTCATCGCCCGGCGCAGCCGGTCGAGATCGAGCGCGCGGAACTGCTCCCATTCGGTGACGATCACCAGCGCGTCGGCGCCTTCGGCGCAGGTATAAGGGTCATCGCAGTAGTTAACGTCGGGAAGCAGTTCCTTGGCGTGCGCCATGCCGGCCGGATCGTAGGCGCGCACCTTGGCGCCCATGTCGAAGAGTGCCGTGACGAGCGGGATCGACGGCGCCTCGCGCATGTCGTCGGTATTGGGCTTGAACGTGAGGCCCAGCAAGGCGATGGTCTTGCCGCGCACCGTGTTGCCGAGCGCGTTGGCGATCTTGCGCGCCATCGCGCGCTTGCGCGTGTCGTTCACCGCCGCCACGGTTTCCACGATGCGCAGCGGAGCGGCGTGATCCTGCCCAGTCTTGATCAGGGCCACCGTATCCTTGGGAAAGCACGAGCCGCCGAATCCCGGACCGGCATGGAGGAATTTCGCGCCGATGCGATTGTCCAGCCCGATGCCGCGCGCGACCTGCTGCACGTCGGCGCCGACCTTCTCGCACAGATCGGCGATCTCGTTGATGAAAGTGATCTTGGTGGCGAGAAACGCGTTGGCGGCGTATTTGATCAGCTCGGCGGTGCGGCGATCGCTGAAAAGCATCGGCGCCGCATTGAGATAGAGCGGCCGGTACAATTCGGTCATCACTTCCTTGGCGCGCGGGTCATCGGTGCCGACGACGATGCGATCGGGGTGCTTGAAATCCTGGATCGCCGCGCCTTCGCGCAAAAATTCCGGATTGGAGACGACCGCCACGTCGGCGTCCGGCCGGGTCTCATGGATGATGCGCTCGACCTCGTCACCGGTTCCGACCGGAACCGTCGACTTGGTGATGACGACCGTAAAGCCGTCGAGCGCCGCCGCGATCGCGCGCGCGGCGGTATAAACGTAGGAGAGGTCCGCGTGACCATCGCCGCGGCGCGACGGCGTACCGACCGCAATGAATACCGCGTCGGCCTGGCGCACCGGACCGGCGAGATCGGTGGTGAATGCCAGGCGCTTCTGGCGCACATTGCTGGCGACGAGCCCGATCAAGCCCGGCTCGTAGATCGGAATCTCGCCCCGATCGAGCGCGGCGATCTTGCTCGCATCCGTATCGACGCAGGTAACGTCGTGCCCGAAGTCGGCAAAGCAGGCCCCGGAGACGAGGCCCACATAGCCGGTGCCGATCATGGCTACGCGCATGGGATTCCTTTTGCCACCGAAACGGCCGGGATGCAGCCTCTTATCAGAGGCTCCGGGCGCTGGCGAGGCGGGGCGTCAGTTAACCGCAAGCATCAGGGGAAGTCCGCACCTACGGGCGGGAGTTCCAACGGGGCAACCTCGTCGCGTCAGCGGCCGCACTCCGGCTTGCCCCAGCCAGCAGTTGGAGGATGAATCTGGTGAGCCGGTCGCCGCCCCGGTCGGCGACCGATCGGTCTTCGTCAGCGCCTTCGCCTCGAGCAAGCCTGTCGGCGCCGTGGTCGTAACGATCGTCACGCTCTCTGGAGCGGACTAAATCGCGGCCAAGATGGTGTCTGCTGCTTCCCAGACCAAGAACGTTGTCCACGCCAGCGAGGCGACCGCGCCCAAGATGATCACGGCTATCGGCCAATCGGCAACCATTCGTCTGCGCATAGCATCTCTCCAGAGTTGGGAGACGGAGTATTAGTCGAAGGCTGTTTCAAAATGGAACGCCGCCAAAGAAAATACTCACAGTTTTGGTGGATCCACCCTCGTCTAGTCCGCGAGTGGTGCTGGAGCGCAACGGAGGCAGTTTAATACCTCAGATGCTTCGAGAATCGGCCTCCCGGTCATAACGGGAGCCTTACCGCTCGCATCAACCGCCTGGGCCGATCGGGCCGCGGAAGGACCCCGGCGATTAACGAGCGCGTCCACTTCGTTCCGCCGCGGCTACTCGGCAACGGTTGGGAGGGCGGTCAGAGCCCAAAATAGAGCCACGCCACGCACAGCATGAGGGCGGCGCTAACCGTCAGCGGCATGCCGAATGGGCTGAATCGACCGGTGACCTGCATCACTGCAGTGGCGGCGATCATAGCTGCCGCAACTAGGGCAAACGAAGGCATGGGCCGGTCTGTGAGTTTGTGCTCATGAAGCCGTCCTACCACTACCTCCGCTTCAGCTGATCCGCGAGCGCCTGCGCGATCAGCCCGCGCACGCTGTAACGACCTTCGAGCTTGCGCCTATTCTGCACGCGACCTAGCGTATATCGAGCTTGCCGATCGAATCGTCGAGTGTGTCCGAGCTTACTCCGGCGGCCGCGGCTTGTGTCTGAGCTTTTGTTCGATCTCCACAAGCAACTTTTGTCGCCTGAAGATTGGCTCGGAGGCAGTTTGCAAGGCGAATCATCGCCCAAATTCGCCACCAACAAGAGAACACCGCTCTCTGCGCGGCGTGTATGCAGGAGCCTGATCGGATAAGCTGGTGAAGGAGACGGAGCGGTCGCGGCGCCGATCGGCGACCACTCGATCTTCGTGCGCGCCTTTACCTCGAGCCCGTTCATCGACGACCTGATGCCCGGCCAGTCCGCCGAGCGTGAGATCAGCTCGCTTTGCGACCTCATCGAAGATTCCCCGCCGCGCGCCCCCCCAAACTGATCTTGTTGCATTCGCAACTCCCTGTGCCCAAGATCAGTCTAAGGGTATCGTCGCCTTGCATTGAGGCTCCTCCTATTGGCTGACCTCGGCACCGCGCGGCCCGCAACGCTGCGCGATACGCTTCCTGCGCGGCTCCGCTGTAGTGCTTTCAGTACCAGCCCAGCGCCGCAACCATTTCACTGACGAAATGTCGCTGAGCTTGAAAACTTTCCGCCGCCTCCCGCGGCAATGCCCCAGCTTCCACCGTCTCGATTACACGTCTCCGCGAGTCATCAGAATAAGGTTTCGGCATTGCCATTGGCCCACAAAACACCGAATCAAGCCTCTATACTGCCGCGCCCACACTCATTTGGGAATCCCCTCCAATTCCACCAACACGGAATGTACTCTAGCCAGCCGTTATTGGTTCGCCTTTGTCACGAGCCTTCAGCTCTTCCGGCAACTTAACCGTTGGCTGCCCGATCGATCGACGGCTCTCTTGGTGAAATGTCCTTCGACTGGTATTTCGTTACCTCATCTCGTCAAGAGTTCGCCGTGCAATCCGAGCGTCCACGATGCAGACGTGGCGCGCCAAGTCATCGCCGCGGCGTGATCGGGATTGAGTGCACGACTTGTCGCGCCTATCATTCGCTCACGTGCCAGTGCCTGCGCCCGAATCTGGAGATTTTGTGGCAGGTAGGCCTCCGCGAACAGGGATCGGATCGTCAACCGAGATCGGCGGTCCACTCCAGGGCAGCACATCATCCGTCAACATTGATTTGCTCAATGCAGCGAATCATCAGGCTGGCGCAACGCAAGGGCGGGGTCGGCAAGACGACCTTGGCGGTGGCGGCCGAGTTCACCCGGCGCGGCAAGGACGGCGTGCTGATCGACAGCGCCCCGCAGCGCTCGGCTTGCCAGTGGGCCGAGCTCGTCAATCTCGCCTTCCCGGTCTAAGAGATCATCCTCGGCGAGGAGCCGGTCGCCGACTGGGCGGCGCAGGTGCGGCGCGTAGAGGCCGACTATCTGGTAATCGATACCGCGCCCAACGACCGCGCGCTCGGCGCGTCGGTGCAGTGGCGGGGGTGCCGGCCTCGGCACGGGCCATCCGGCCGGCGCCCGGACAGACGTGATCCGTTTCCATTGTCTGATTGATCGAGTGCGCCCTTACTGGATGTCCGAATTGCCTCGGAAGAGGCCGAAGGTGATACTTCACTTCGCCGCAACGAAGTAGAAGTCCTCGCTTCCCGGAAGAGATCCGTACGTGTAGGGCTGCTGGCGGTTGCCGGTGGCTTGCATCACGTCGTCACGGACGAAATCGAACAGACGCCGGATTTCGAGATTCGGCGTCACCAGGCGCTTCACCAGGGCCGACACGAACGGGCTGTTCTCGTTGTCACCGTCGCGCGCAATCTCGCCGTGTTTGGTCGCATAGACGACGAGCGTTCCGCTGTCGGGTTCGACGCGCCCTAACCCCCTTCCGATGCTGCGGGCGGCTTCTGTCCGACGCATCTGGGCCGCAAACGGATTCTCTCGACAGGCGTCGAGTAGCACGAGCCTCAGCTTCTTGGCTCGTTCGACGGAAGCCATGACTTGCTCCAACGGTACCGCCTCCAGCGCGACATCCCGGTCAGATGTGAGTCGCGCATCGATCGGTATGAGATAGTTGATGCCGCCGACCTCGATCCCGTGACCAGCATAATACATGACCGCCCAGTCGGCTGTTTCCGCCTCGCGTGCGAAGGCGCGCAATGCCGCTAGCAACCCGGCTTGGCCAAGATCGTTTTCGACCTGAACGGTCTGGAAACCGACCCGGCGCAGCGCCTGCGCGACGGTCGCTGCGTCGCGCGCCGGATTTGGGAGGAACGGCACGGATTTGTAAGCCGAATTGCCGATGACGAGGGCGACACGGCGGTCAGACCGGATGGCCTCTGGCGTGGCCGGTCGATCGGGTTGCGCCGTAACGAGCGGGGCAGGAAGGATGGTTGGCGCAGAATGGGCTGCCGCCCCAACTGGACGGCTGAAGCCCCACTCTAACAGCTTCTTGGCCTCGTTCACCTGCTCGCGTGGGGTCTTCGCTCCACTAATGACGACAATCAAGCGCAGCCCGTTCTGCACTGCCGAGCCGACGAGATTGTAGCCGGCCTCCTCGCTGAAGCCGCTCTTCAGCCCATCGGCGCCGATACCCATCGCCAGCAACGGGTTGGGATTGGACTGGCGAATGCGGTTATACATGAACTCCCGCTCGCCATAGATCTTATAAAGCTCCGGATAGGCTTGAATGATATGCTGCGCGAGCTTGGCGAGCTCGCGCGCCGTCACCTTGAGCCCCGGATCCGGCAGTCCGGTCGAGTTCGTGAACGTGGATTGGGTAAGGCCGATCTCGTGCGCGCGCTTGGTCATCATCTCGGCGAACGCCGCCTCGTTTTCGGCAATGCCTTCGGCAAGCGCGATGCTGGCGTCATTGGCGGATTGCACGATCACCCCGCGCAGCAGGTCCTCGACCCTCGCCCCGCTGTGGATCGGCACGAACATCGACGTGGTGTGCGAGGGCGCCCCACCCTTGCGCCACGCGTTCTCGCTGACCGTGAATTCCGTGTCGAGCTTGAGACGACCCTCTTTGATCTCGTTGAACACGACCTCCGAGGTCATCAGCTTGGTGAGGCTCGCCGGAGCGACGATCTGATCACCGTTCTTTTCATAAAGGATGTTGTTGCTGTCGGCGTCCATCAGCAAGGCGCGCGGAACGCTGGTCTGGAAGCCTTCGTCCTTCTTGATCGGATCGACAGTTTGTGCCGCGGCCGCCGTTGCGATGGCGACCGTAAGCAGGCCGGCGGCCAGATACCCGGCGCAGCCGCGCCGCACGAAAGCCAACGCCCCAACGCACCGCTGAGGCAAAAGTGCTGTTACCCCCAAAGGCATACGCATAGCACACGCTCCTATCACGGCTAGAGCGTCCTCCTCCCCAGCCGGAAACCCCTGAAGTAGCTCCGCAGCTCCGTGGGCTTCCCGCCGCGGGTGGCCGCGCGGAAAACACTCGGATTGTAGGCCAGGCGCCGTCGCGAAGGACATGATTACCGCAGTCTCCACAGGATGCCCAGGCCGAGCCGCCGATGGCACGCCAGCGTAGCCGTCGTGATATCGTCTACCCACTCGCGCACGCTCATAGCCCATTCCCGCGCGCCCGCCTGAGCGGAAAGGATCCACATTATCCTTGTCGGGGGTCAATAATGGCGGGCGCGCGGCGAGCTTGGTTCTCCACAGGAGGTCAGCGGCGGATGGCACACGTTGGCAGGATGATGTAACTTTTGCGTACGGTTCTGCCTTTGAGGGGGCCCGTGGGCACATGCGTTTGCGTCAGCAATCAATCACCGTCGCCGCGGTGCTGACCTGCCTTTCGCTTGGCTCTCCGGCAGCCGCGCTTACTCCCGCTGAATTGCGGGCCGCGCTCAACATCGAGCGGGCGCCGGGGATCACTGTGAGCCCGCTAGCCTGTGTTCCGGCGTCAGATCGTCCGTCCGAAGAGTTCTGCAAGGTCGACGTGCACGCCGAGCAAGGAGCCGCAAATATTTTGATTGTCGCGGATGCCTCGAACCACAGCATCTCATCCGCGGCGCTCATGATGCCCGGCGGTGTGATGCTCGACGAAAAAACGGCCGCGGAGACCGCAGCGTTGTGTCTGATCCTCTCGCGCAACATGGTGGACGCCTTCAGTCCCGAATTGCTGCCGGTGAACCGAGCTGCGCTCGTGGTCGGTCTCATCAAAGGCATAAAACGGCAAAAAAATCAAAAGCGCGTTGGCGGACACATGTACGCAATGAATAGCGGCCAATTTTTTACGCTCACGGTTGAGGCGAACAAATAATGTGACGAATGCCCGGGATCGACCTGGGTGTAACGAAGTAAAGGCCGCCGAAGATGCGCGGCTTCGGTTGATGCATGCGGCAACGCTACAGCGCGCTGTGAGGTAATTGGATCGGCGCCGACGAATACCTCGACACCGGCAACCTCACCACCAGCATAACGCCTAGCGCGGCGTTCCTTGCCGCTCCCAGCGTCCCCGTAGGCGTTGCCACGGCGACGGATACCCAGCGCTTTCAGAACAGCATCCTCAGAGTAAGTTTGGAACTGCCTGCGCGACATTGCTGCCGACCGAGATACGACGCATTCGGCTTTGCTCAAGGAGGCGTAGTTGAATATCGGCGGCGTGCGCCGTTGAAGGAACTTTCGACTCAGGTCCTTGCCGCCGTTGAAGCTGAGTGTTCACCGCTCCTCGTCGTGCTCGCGATGCATGCGCGCGAAGCGCTCGTGGTCGCGCGCGTGCATCAGCCGAGATAGCAACAGGAACCGATGCTTTTGACCATCATCGAGGCTCTGATAGAGTGGGCCGGCTGCGTCGGCTAAATGCTTGATAGCCGTTCCCCGCGCAGTGATCGCGTCGGCTCGGCGTTCAAGGCGATCGATCGGATTGGCATCATCCGTTCGCTGATTGCCTGCGCTTTGCTCCCGGCGCGCTCTCCGCTCGGCGCGCATTTTTGCCAGATCGCGATAGGCCTGCTCGAATGCCGGCCAATTCTTTTCTTGGTCGGGCGTTAGCATAAGCCCGGCCTTCATCGCTGCAACGCGCGCGTCAGTGAACGCGGCCATATCCTGCGCGCTGGGCCGCCAGTGACGCTGCACATCTGAGCCAGCGGGCCCATTGGATTGTTGGGCGTAGACAAAAGAACAGCCGACGATTGCTAGCGCGGCGGTGCCGGCGAGCGCTCTCTTCCACATGGCTTCCTCCACGAGTGTTGTTCCCTGAAGGAAATGTTAAACCGGTACAAGACTTGGGCAAGTTAAGGTTACGTAAGATTACAAGTTGGTAATGATGCACTTTTCGCGCTCGATTTCCCTCATGGCGGCGAGCAAAGCAAGCGCGGGAGATCTTGTGCTGCAAGCTCCCGATCGGCATCCTTGCGACCAGGGGCTGAGGAAGTGCGGCGCGGCCCAATCCGGCACGAGGTCGGCGAGCCAATCGATAACCTCACATCCCGCCGACGGCCGCGCTCGTCTCGCCGAGGACGCGGATAGCGGTTCCGATCCCGCCGCCGAACTCGCGCGAGACCCGCCCTTGCTCCTGGCGCGCGGCAGTGACCTTCTTGGCGACTTGTTGGATCCGCGGCGGATGAAAGTAGCGACGTGGCGTTCTCTGGACCGATATCGCCCCGACGACCAGTTGTTGACCGGCTGCCTTTGCACTGCTCGATCCAGATCACCATCCGCTTGATGTCGAGGGGGCCAACCTTCAGGCCGGCCACCTGAGCAATGCGCCAAGCCTAATCACCATCGAGAACCCGTTACCGATTTGTAATTGGACCTCGCGTAGCTTGGCCGCCAGACTGACGCCTCGGAGGAACGGACCAAGGGGTGTTGCCAGTCCCTCTTGCCGTAATTGCCCCAGCAGCAGGTCGCGGTAGTCGCGATTTCTCTTGCTCGATCATGGAGGCGATGGCGTTTTATGGAGATAAAGATCATGCAAGCCGTGAGATCCGCTGTTTTTGCCTGCGCGGTCGCGACCGCTAGTCTGCCGTCCGGCACGGTGTTCGCGCAACAACCCGCGGCCGCGCCGTCGACTACGGCTGGAGAGCACCCGTGCCGTGATGAATTCCGTCAGCTCTGCGGCGCGGTCGAGGCCGGACAGGCTCACCGGCGGGAATGCATTCAACAGCACATGGCGCAACTGTCTCCGGCCTGCCGGGACCGCGCACAAAGGATATTGTCTCGCGCGCCGCACGAATAGATGGGCGTGGCCCGCGCAGTTCAACAGCGAAGGAGAAAGGATTGCGGCGACCAGTCGCAAGTATGCAATCCTTGCAGTGCAGAACTGTAGCGGTGAGGCGGCGGCCGCCCCTCAGGCCTGCCCGCATTCGGCGCGCTGCCGTTGCGGCGCGTGCAGGGAGGATGGGAAGCCGAGCGGACCGTTGACAAAATTTGAATCCGATCCAGCCGACGCAATCATGCAGCGCCCCTGCGCTAAGCGAGCAACATTGCGCCAGTGTAACTCGGCCGCTGTCATCCTTGTTCCTGCCTCGCCGAGATCGACGACAAGCCGGCACCATTCCTTCGTCCCGGCCGGCACAACCATCACGATGCATTGCTTGCAGTGACCCACATTGCCGAAAAGGTGAAATAAGCGCATGCTGATCCCTACAAATCCGATCATTTTGGGGGAACATGTCGAGGAGAGAATAACAGGAGGATACGGCTATGATCGTCGAAAGCATTCTGAGCCAAAAGGGCACTGACGTCGTAACCATAACCCCCGAGGCAAGCATCAGAATCGCGGCCGACTGGTTACACGCAAGGAACATCGGAGCTCTTGTGGTAATAAGTGGCGATGCGATTCTCGGTCTAATTTCCGAACGCGAGATCGTTCACGCGTTTGGTCAATACGGTGAGGCCATGGCGTCGATCCCCGTGAAGGACGTCATGCAACGTAGGCTGATCACCGTGGGCCCAGACGACAGCGTCAATCGCGTGATGAATCTGATGACGCGCCATCGTGTGCGGCACATGCCTGTACTTCGCGACGGCAAGCTCGCGGGCATTGTCAGCATTGGCGACGTAGTCAAGCATCGGCTCGAGGAACTGGAACTTGAGGTAAACGTGATCCGCGACGCCTACATCGCCGCGCGCTGACATATACCGGGCCAGTCGGTCGGCGGCCTGACCCCAGGCCAGCCTGCCGAGCAGGAGATCCGCGCGCTGTGCGACGCGTGGAAGGCGCCCTGGCGCGCACCGGGGATTAGCCCGCCGGTCGACACGTTGCCGGAGGTCGGCGAGGGGGAATTGTTACCTTCTCTGAACTGGGAGCGAACAGGAGCGCGTTTTTGCTTGGCTCTTGCCATGGTCTAACCGGACAGCTGGCCCTGTTTCTTCAGGACAATCAGAACCAAATTGGAGTTTGGGCTACTGCTGAACTCCGTTGGACGTCCCTCCCCATTATAGAATACCAAAACGGACTGTCTGGCGGGACATTTTGGCACAACATTGAAAGGGCCGGAAGCGGGCTACCGGCCAGTACATCGATTCCATGAAACGGATCATTTGCTGGCTATGCGAGAAATAGACATTTTCCAGGGAAAACTGTGTCTGCATTGATCCCATCGTTATGATTCGAACCAAGGAAGCGTAGTACTAGCTCGACAAGGTGGAAGACCCGGCCAGCCCACCCAGCAAGAGATCGCGCCCCTCTGCGACCTCGTCGAGCGCTCCTTGGCGCGCAGCGGGGATTAGCGGCCGCCGCTAGAAGCGCTGCCGAAGGTCGACGGCGGAAATTATTACCGCTCAGCGATGGGTGATGATGTCGAGCGTGCGCTCCGTCGCCTCCATATCAAGGCCCGAAGCGTGTTGTGAATGAGGATCAGATTCCGAGCAGAGTTGCCCTTAAACTGTCACAGCCACTTTCGAGGCTCCCTCATAGGATTGGACCTTGACCTTGGATCTGTTCTCTCCCAGTCGTGCTACGTCGAATCGGGCAGCGCTTTCGAACGATTGCGCGCCCCCAAGACTCGCGTAAAAGGTCGGCGTTGCTTTCATCCCGCGGCTCCGACAAACACTTGCCGCGCAGGCCTCGGTCGCGAGGTTCGGTCGAGAAGCGGATACCGAGGATCCCTTTGGGGCAGATCATCACGCTGGCGCAACGCAAGGGCGGGGTCGGCAAGACGACCTTGGCGGTGGCAGTGGCGGCCGAGCTCACCCGGCGCGGCAAGGACGGCGCGCTGATCGACAGCGACCCGCAGCGCTCGGCCTGCCAATGGGCCGAGCTCGGCAATCTCGCCTTCCCGGTCTACGAGATCATCCTCGGCGAGGAGCCGGTCGCCGACTGGGTGGCGCAGGTGCGGCGCGTCGAGGCCGACTATCTGGTAATCGATACCGCGCCCAACGACCGCGCGCTCGGCGCCTCGATCGCGGTCGCTGACCTCATTCTCATTCCCTGCACGCCGTCCGGTCTCGACATCGAGGCGACCGTGCGCACGCTTGAGATTATCGACAATGTCCGCGCCCGCCGGAAGGAGAAGATCCGCGTCATCCTCGTCCCCAACCGGGTCGACCAGCGTACGCTGGAGG
>JBKQHQ010000092.1:0-2644 GCA_052148715.1 Xanthobacteraceae bacterium
CCATTCGATACGCGCGATGCTCGGCCATTGACGGGAGTTGTCTCCATAGGGCATCATCCTCTCGCACCCCGTTGCACACTATGTCTTGCGTGCCGCTGGTACCATCCCATCTTGACACGGGGGGCACGAAATGCGCGACCCGCATTTACCATAAAACCCACGCTTGTTATTCCCGCCAGCTGTGCTCTCGGTCGAATAATTGCAGAGGGTGCCCTTTGTCACCTTGAACCCCTTTGCTGAAACGCATACTACCGCCGAGAAGGCCCTTCCCGAGAGCCGCCGACAATCGCGGCAGCGGCACTTGAACGTTCCGGTCGGCTCGCCATTGCATTCATAGCGAACCGCCGCGCCTAAGACCACCTCGAGCAGCAAGACCCACCATTGACTATCGGTGCGAAGGATCTGAATCGCCTTCGCAATCGCGATAATGCCATCGAAGATCAGGTACGCGCCAATTAGGATGACGACCGCGGCCAGAGTCGCTCCCGGATAAACGAGCGCGATCACGCCCAATCCAAGACCGAGCAGGCCTCGGATGAGAAAGAGCCACCAATGGCGGTGAAGCTCGCCGGCGAGACGCTGCTTTAACGCTGAATCAATCACTTTTAAACTCCTCCAGACGCGAACGGCGTATGGCCTGAGTGAATCTCAGAGCCTGGCGCATCGGCAAGCGACCCTGTAAGCGCGGTCATGGCCTACTTGCCCCTACGACGGATTTAGCGGCTGTCGCTCGCCTGCTCTGCGCGTAGGTGAACATCACGGCGAGGGCAGCCGAAGCGAGGCGCATCTCGGCGGAGTCCGCACGCTCGTCAAGATGATCGGAACGCGCGCGTCCAAAACGATGCCCGCGCCTTTGGCCCCTCCGAGATACTCGAGCTGCTTGGCAAGCATGTTCCCTGCTTCGAGATCCGGGACGATGAAGATGTCGGCGCAACCCGCCACGGGGGAAACGAGCTGCTTGATCGCGGCCGCCTCGCTGCTGACCGCCGTGCCGAAGGCCAGCGGTCCACGCAGACGGTGGCGCCGACGCCAGCGGTGGGTCGTGCAGCGGCTACAGGTGGGGCCACGCTGGCGGGCGGGTCGATCGCAGCCGGGGTTCAGACAGGTGCGGCTGCCCGGCGGCTGCCATCGGAGGGGCAGGTCCAAAACGGCGCTGGAGCGCACTCGCGCCAGGCTCTTCCTGGCTTGCTCATCGGCGGCGACACGCGCGAAGAGCTCCTTGCCGGCGCGCCCGATGCGCTCGCAAGCTACCTTAGAAGCGCTCCGCGACCTCGGACACCCGGTTCCGCGACCTGGATCGCGCGTTGCTCAGGTGCGCGTTTCCGTAGCGTGAACGCATCGTCTTCGCGGCCGTTTCACTGACGTCTGAACTCCCCCAGCGCCCCGGCGCGTGGTCCGTCAATCGAGAAACTGCTAGATGCTCGCGCAGGCTTCCTGAAATTGCTGTCTGGCTGTCGCATCTTGCGCCGTCACGATGTATTCTTTCGATGTCAGGCTGCTGATCGGCAGCGACACGATAGTCTGCGAGGGCTGCCCGGTTCGCGCCGGGGCGAGCGCGACGGTGTTCGTGTTCGCGGCGCCGAGGCTGCTGCAGTCGCTGCCCGAGCGCAGGCTGAAGACATGCTTGTGATTCGGCTTGCCCAAGACAATGATGGTGAAGATCGTCTTCATTCCTTCGGGATGAAGCGTCACGTTGCCGCTCGTGCCCGACCCCTCCAGCGCGCTCATTGGGACGGTGTAATCCCCGTTGGGTAGCTTGACCAAGCGAATTGCGTGATTTCCGGCGGGCAGCGGCGTCGTTTGCGCACCGGCAACCGTATCGAGCAGCGCGAGGATCGCACCGATGAGGACAGCTTTACGCACGCTGAGGAGACCTCGAAGTGGGAGCGACCAGCCTCTCCTAAGATAATAATAGCGCATTTCGACGGGCTGCCTCTCTCAGCCTCGAGCGTAACGTCGAGCTTTGGGTGGCGAGGTTGGACAGAAGGGCGCGCCGTTCGCGAGCACCTTGAGGCCAGGGAACGACCCGCGTGCCGCAGGCCCGACGCCGATCGCAAGGTCCTGAGCTGACCGCGGGACCCCGTCAAGACATCGACCGGGTGAGGGTGAGCGAATGTGGTTAGAGTTCCGGTTGCCCCTCGCTGCGGTGGCCATCACCGCTTGCCAGCCGTCGCGGCTCCCGCCGGGGTCAAAGGACCGAGCGTCTGGCCAAGCGTGTCGCCGACCTTTCGCGACTGCTTCTTCTTCCGCTTACGATCGTTCACCGTCGATCACGACGTCGTGCTGGTACATCATCCCGTTGATTACGATTGACGCGAGCGAAAAGGACCCGCCACTTCGGTCGCCAAGCGACAAATGCGCCGTTATCATTTCCTCTCGACGGCATTCACGCTATGAGTTAATCTCGCCCTGCGCGCCGTATCACCGAGGACGTGATATGAAACGCAGCAGCACGAGGGCCGCTGCCACAATCATTAAGTTTCCGGCGAGCGGGGAGAGCGCGGCTGAGCTGCGCCACAGATTCTACTGATGGTGGCGTTCCTGCGGCTTTTGTGATCCTATGCCGAGCGAGTCGGCCTTGAGTTTCCAAGCCCGCACGCCGGTGCGCGTCGCCTGCTGGTTCGCATCTCGCTCGGCGAGCAAT
>JBKQHQ010000093.1:0-11832 GCA_052148715.1 Xanthobacteraceae bacterium
GCCGCGCCTCGAGCACCTATCGCATGTTCATGACCGAAGCCTATCCGGCGGTCCGCGCCATCATCGAAAAGGTGATCGCCTCAGGCCTCATTTACCTGCCATCCCATGCTCGCGACTTCAAGAACCCGGACATCGATAAATATCTTGCACGCTACGTGCGCGGCTCGAGCGGCATCGACTATAAGGAGCGCATCAAGACCATGAAGCTGCTTTGGGATGCGGTCGGCACCGAGTTCGGGGCACGGCATGAGCTCTACGAGATGAATTATTCGGGGAGCCACGAGCTGGTGCGCATCTTCCCACTGCAGCAAGCGCAGGCCTCCGGCGCGCTCAAGGAGATGGAAGCGCTCGCCGAGCAATGCATGGCCGATTATGACGAAGACGGCTGGCGGCACGCCGCCTATCGAGACGGCTCCGACATTTCGGTTCACCGCGAGGAATGAGGCGATAGGCCGTCATCGCCGGCCTTCTGCCCGAACCCACTTTGCGCTTGCTCGGGCGCCGGAGCGAGGTCCCTCCTGCACCGCCACGCTCACGCAGGACCTAGGGCACGCGATGGCGGGGGGATTCGCTGTTTATTAACGATAGGCATCGGCCATCATGGCTGGCTTAATTTAATGACAATGAAATTCACAAAGGATGTCCGCCAAAATGCAGCGATAACATCTGCATGGAGGACACAAATGCGGTGCTTCTTCTTCGCCTTGGCGTGCTTATTGACGCTCGCCGCCCGCGAAGCGCGGGCCGCTGAGATTGGGACGCGCGAGGAGGCCATGGCGATGGTCAAACGCGTTCAAGAGAAATTTGCCAAGCAAGGTCCCCAGGCTACATTCGAGGCCATCACCAATTCCACGGAATTTCGCGACCGCGATCTCTATCCCTTCGTCTACGACTTGGACGGGTGGAGCGTGGCGCACGGAGCGAATCCGCAGATGGTCGGCAAGCTTTGGATCTCCACCAAGGATCAGGATGGTAACTATTTGATTAAAGAGATGCTTGCAATGACTAGCGATCCGGGGAGCGGTTGGGTCGATTACAAATGGCCCAATCCGTTGACGCATAAGATCCAAGACAAGTCCGCCTACGTGGAAAAACTTGGCGACCGCTATTTCGTAGGCGTGGGGATCTACAAGCCGTAACGCATCGTCCGCTTCGGCAACGCAGTGTTCGTCGATGATCCGCCTGCTTCGCAATGTCCGTGTCGACATCAAGATCTTCGCCGCGTCCGCGCTGCTGCTGATCTGCATGGCGGCGTTGGGGTCGCAGGCTTTCCTATTTTTGAACGCGCTCAACTCGGATCTCACGTCGCTCTCCGATAGCCGGCTGCCGAAGCAACGGCAGGTCCTGGAAATCACCCGACTCGCGATCGACACGCACATGGAGGTGTTCCGCTACGTTGCCTGGGCGAGCACAGGCGTCAACGCGAAGGCATTGAGCTCGCTGAGTGGGCAGATACGTAGCGACACCATCCGCGTCGCCAACGGCCTCGGCACCTTGGCCGCCCGAGCGGACCTGTCGGAACGCGAGCGGCGCGGCCTCGGCGACGTGGCCTCGAAATGGCAGCGATACGCGACCGCAGCAGCCGATACCGTAGAGATCGGCACGAATGATCCGGCGCTCGGTACGGTCATGCTCGGCGGCACCGACGACGAATATGCGAAAGTTGCCGGCGACCTCGAAACCCTGGCTTCGCAGTTCACCGAACAAACACGAACCAGCGCTCACGATCTATTGAGCCAAGCCCGGGTCAATCAGGATATCATCGCTTGGGGTGGAATTTTCGCCGTTCTCCTCGGCCTAGGCCTTACGCTGATCGTGACACGCTCGATCGCCGCCCCCATCGGCACCATCACCAAGGCGATGCGGGCCCTTTCGTCCGGCGACGAGGATGTTGATCTGCAGTTGACGGACCGGCGCGATGAGATCGGCCAGATGTGGAGCGCTATCAAGGTATTTCGCGACAAGCTCGAATTGGACAATCAATTGCTGGCAACGCGCGAAAAAGAGCTGACGACGCAAAATATACGGTTCGACGCCGCGTTGAACAATATGACGCACGGTCTGGCAATGTACGACAAGGACAACCGATTGACGGTGGCCAACCGGCGCTATGTCGAGATGTACCGGCTATCGCCAGAGAGCACCAAGGCGGGCTGCACACTGCGCGAGGTGCTGCAGGCGCGCGCCGCCGCCGGCACATATGGCGGAAACCTCGACCAGTACGTAGGACGCAAGTTTGTTGAGGGAACGGTGGAGCGCAAGACCACCGAGATTCCGGATGGCCGCACGATCACCATCGTCAACTGCTGGATGGCCGACGGCGGTTGGGTGTCAACGCATCAGGACATCACCGAACAGCGCCAGAGCGAAGAGCGCATCGCCCATATGGCCCGCCACGATGCCTTGACCGGGCTGCCCAATCGACTTCTGTTCCGGGAGCAGATGGAGCAGGCGCTCGCGCGAGTAAGTGATGACGAGCGGTTGGCGGTGCTGAGCGTCGACCTCGATTGCTTCAAGGAAGTCAACGACACGCTCGGGCACCCCGCGGGAGATCGATTGCTGCAAGAGGTCGCCATTCGACTGCGCCATAGCGTCGGCGAAGGTGACACCGTGGCGCGGTTGGGCGGCGATGAATTCGCCGTGGTCCACCTCGGCGCCAACCGTCCCGAGGACGTGCTAACACTCGCCGACCGGATCGTGCAGTTGCTCAGCGATCCATTCGAAATTGACGGGCACGAGATCAGTGTCGGGACAAGCGTCGGCATCGCGATGGCGCCGACCGACGGCGATTGCGCCGACGAATTGCTCAAGCACGCCGACATCGCCTTGTACCGCGCGAAGGCCGATGGCCGGCGCACGTATCGATTTTTTGAGCCGGCGATGAACGCACAACTGCAGGCCCGCCATAGCCTCGAGGCGGAATTACGCAACGCCCTCGCGCGAGGCGAGTTTGAGCTCCACTATCAACCCGTCGTCAGCGTCGTGAGCAATCAGGTCGTCGGGTTTGAGGCGCTGATCCGCTGGAACCACCCGGAAAGAGGCCTCGTCTTGCCGGGAAACTTCATCCCGCTGGCTGAGGAAACCGGCCTTATCAATGCAATTGGTGCATGGGTCCTGCGCCAGGCCTGCGCGGAAGCGGCCAAATGGCCGCGTCATATTTCCATGGCGGTCAATCTGTCGGTCGTGCAACTCAAGAATCGGGCCTTGATCCACAATGTATTGCAGGCCCTGGCGAACTCCCAATTGGAGGCGAAGCGACTTGAGCTCGAGATTACCGAATCCGTTCTGTGGCACGATAACGAGATGACCCTCGAAGCTTTGCATCAGTTGCGCGCGCTCGGGGTGCGCATCGCCATGGATGATTTCGGAACCGGCTATTCCAGCTTGAGTTATTTGCGCAGCTTCCCGTTCGACAAGATCAAGATCGATCGCTCCTTCGTTCGAGATATCGCCAGCCGATCGGACTGCGCGGCGATCGTTCGCGCGGTTGCCAATCTTGGTCACACTCTCGGCATGGTCACCACCGCCGAGGGGGTTGAGACCGAAGAGCAGTTGGCGCACGTCAAGAACGAAGGATGCGGCGAAGTGCAAGGCTATTTGTTCAGCAAACCGCTTCCGGCCAAGGATTTGGCCTCGATCGTATCGGTTCTTGAACAGAGGTTAGCCGCCTGACCCCGACCCGGGTGCCCCCACACCGCGCCCGGCGAGGACGCGCGCAGGTCGTTCGTCAGCTGGGCAGCATCCGGTGAATGATACGGTCGCGGTAGATGAACAAATGCGCGAGCGCTGCCGCAACGTGAAGGCCGATGACGACGAGCAGCGCCCATTCCATCGTCTCATGCAAGCTTCCGAGAGTGCGTGCGATCGGCGCGCCTTGCGCCGTCAGCATCGGTAACGGCAGCACGAAGAACAACGAGATCGACCAGCCCCGTTGCGACGCGAAAAACCAGCCGGTCAATGTCGTCGCGAGCACGAGGGCGTAAAGCAGCCAGTGCACGCCCTCCGAGCCGAGGCGCTGCCACGTTGCAAGCGAGCTTTCGGGCGCGACCGGATGGGTGAGCCGCCAGAAAAAGCGCAGCACGATGAGCGCCAGGATACAGATCCCGATAGAGATGTGAAACGTCATGGCGTCGCCCGGCTGCATGCCGCGATGGATGTCCGGCATCAACCACCCGATCGGGTATTGCACGAGGAGCAGCAGGACGATCAGCCAGTGAAAGATCTTGGCGGTTGTTCCATAGTGAAGCTGCTTCGTCATGGTACTCCGTTGAGGGGGATACTGTGCTCGCTTCCGTATGCGGCGGTCCAGATCAGGCCGCATGACTTAGAGTTTGCCAAATGATGGCGAAGATCGACAGCGTCGCCCCCGTTTGGCAACTAGCACGCAGGCTCGCTATGGTCCATCGATCTGAGAAGCGATCAATGCTTGCGTGTTGGCGCACGATCTGCGAGACGGCGTACACCGCAAGAAGATCCCACGAGCGCATTGTTTCGTTCAGGCACTGCGGAGGGCCCCCCCGTCTCCGCCGTCAAGTTTTTGCGCGGCTTCGGCCAGCCGCTGCGCAAGCCGGTAATCAAGAACCCCGACCAGCACCGCATGTGCTTGCCGCCACACGGGAATTGCCGCCTCTAGGCGCCGCGCGCCCTGCTCGGTGAGCCAAACGGCGCGCCGGCGCAGATCGCTTTCCACGATCGTGATCTCGACGAGCCCCGCCTTCTCCAGACCGCGAAGGTTGCGTGAGAGGGTCGATTGATCAAGGCCGGTCCGCTCCGCAAGCCCCCCGAGCGTGTCGTCCTTGGCGGCCGCCACCTGCGCCATCAGCCCAAACTGGGCGATGCTGAGGCCAGAGGCTTCCATCCGTTGGTCGAGGAAGTGGGTGATCCGGCGCGCCGCGAGCCGGCTGTTGCAGCCGGCGCAGACCGCCGCGGCTTCTCGCGCATCGGCGACGAGCGTCTTTTTCGGGGATTGCGTTCGCTTGGGCATAGTTTTATGTATATACATATTTTGCTAATGCAAGAAAGGGAAAGGCGTGACGGAAGCCGCAGCCTATGCCTATGGCATCGCGAGACCGGCCGACATCGCCGACAAAACCGGCAAGGAGATTCTGCAGGCGATCGTCGACGGCCGTCTGCCGCAGGCGTTGATCTCGCAGACGCTGACCTTCTGGATCGTCGCGGTCGGCGATGGCTTCGCCGCCTTCGAGGGCGAGACTGGGCCGCACCTGCTCAATCCGATGGGGGGCGTGCACGGCGGCTGGGCGCTCACTTTGATCGACAGCGTCGCTGCCTGCGCCGGCCATTCCCTCCTTCCGGCGGGCGTCGGCTACGCAACCATCGAAACCAAGGGCAACTTCTCGCGGCCGATAAGCAAGGACACGGGCCGGGTCCGAGCCGAAGGCCGCGCGGTGGCGCAGGGCCGCCAGATCATATCGTCGGAGGCGCGGGTGCTCGGGCCCGACGGGCGCGTGTTGGCGCATGGCACCTCGACGATCATGGTGCTAGGCGGGAAGAGTTGAGCGGTCCTGCTGGTTTGGATAAAGCCCCGGCGACGAGCGCCTGATCGAGCAAGAATTTCATCCGATGCCCATGATCAATGTCGGCGATGGCAGACGCTTGAGCTACGGCCAGTCCGGCGGCGGCGCCCCCCTGGTTCTCGTGCACGGGTCTCCGGGCGAAGGTCGTGCTTGGTCGCGCGTCACCAAGCATTTGCAGCAAAGCGCGCTTGTGCTGACACCGGATCTGCCCGGCTATGGCGGCTCCGATCCGCTGGCGCCAGGAACGACGCAGCGGACGCACGCCATGGCGGCGGCGGTCGGCGCATTGATCGAGGATTGCGCCGCGCCTGTGTGGCTGTGCGGGCACTCCTACGGCGGCAATGTCGCGCTTCATGCCGCGCTTGCGCAACGCGAGGAAGTCAGGGGCCTGCTCTTGCTCGAGCCCGTATTCATGCGCGCCCTCGACCTCGCGGGCGAGCACGACGTGCTGCACGAGACGCAGGCGTTCTTCGATTCCTACACGGACCGCGTCGCGGGCGGCGATTCCGGGGCGGTCAGCATGATGATCGACTTCTGGTTTGGCTCGGGCGCGTTCCCCAAGCTTCCGCCGCCGGTGCAAGCCTTCCTCGAATCAGCGGCGACGAAGAATGCGGAGGACGTCACAGCGGCCTTCGCGGAGGCCATCACGACGGCGCAACTCGCCTCGTTCGACCGGCCGGTCGTGATCGCCTGCGGCGACGCGAGTCCCCCGGTTGCGCCGACGATCGCCGCCGCACTCGCCAAACTGTTGCCGCGGGCCGAGCTGCGCGCCATCCCCGGCGCCACGCACGGCATGCTCGATAGCCATGCGGAGCCCGTGGCAAGGCTCATCGACTATCTGCACGCCGGTTAGGTCGACCGTGGAAGGCCCTGCACACGACAGCAAGACCTCCCCTGATACCTGCGCAAGGAAATTTCTTTCGGCCGCCCGTAATGCCCGCCTTGGCCGAAACCTATGGACATGTTCGCCTCCAACCAAAGGAATCGGATCATGTCTGTGCAGTTACTGGTCATCTATCCGCCGCCGAAAAATCCCGCGGAATTCGATCGGGCCTATCGCGAAGAACATCTGCCCTATGCGGGGCCTCGTCTTGTAGGAGCCACGGGCGTGACGACCAAGCGCGTCCTTGGTGCGCCGGGAGGAAATCCCTTTGCCTATGCGATCTCCTTCGTCGCTTTTCCCAGCGCCGAGGCTGCCAAGACCTGCGCGCAATCGAAGGGCGGCCAGGAAGCGCTACAGCACGCCGCGTCGATCTCGACGGGCGGTCCACCCCAATTTCTTCTGATCGACGACGCTCCCTAATGCGGGGGATTCGGCTCTGATAAGAATCGAGGGATCGCGTACAGGCCAATGCGATCCTTCGATTCTGGCCGCGGATCAGGCTCGAGCCAGACGCGGCGTTGGAACCGTTTCCGCGGCTTCGACGCAGTGCCGCAGCTGCTGCTTGGCGCGGAACAGCAGAACCGCGACATGGGAGGGGGTCGTGCCGAGCTGGCGCGCGACATTCTCGCCCGGAACCTCATCGACCAGGCGCAAGTCGACGACCGCGCGCTGCACCTCGTTCAACGTCGCCATGCACCCGAGGGTCATTGCATGCCGCTCCGCCGCGGCGATGACCTCGTCGGCCGAGGGGCAGTCGGAAGGCAGTGCCCGGACGACGACGTCATCGACGATATGCGGCCTTGCGTAGTCATGCCGACGACGGCGGTTGCGCGCGATATTGCGCGCCAGGATGGTCAGCATCCGGGCTGAATCATCGGGCAGGCCAACGAGCAGGCGCGCCTGCGGCAATTTGAGGAAGCTCAAGAATGCCTCCTGAACGCAGTCGAGCGCATCGTCGGCCCGCACACCTTCCCGGCGCACCACCCGGGAGAGCCGCGCCCGGTGCCGATGCACCAGATCGGTGACCCAGCCATGAAAGCTTTCCGGGCGACTCGGTGGGCCAGCCGCTCCCGGCGCCAGGCGGCCGGCATCCGTCGCAAAAGTATTTCGACGTTGAAGCGGGGCGCTCATAGATCAATGTATATGCATATTTTGCATATACATGCAATATCGTTGTCGACCATCGGCTCCTTTCGACGGAGCATTGCCCCGCCGACCGCGGGATACGACCGGCTAGGGACGTGCGTCGGGAAATGCCACCGCTGAGCATTTCGCCATGGCCGCCGGAATGGCAGCGACCAAAGCGCAGGCTGACCGGCTGCCCGCGTCGCCGCTACAGCCGCAGTCGATCGCTGACATCGGCTCGCGCCGCGATCGCTTAACCTTGCCGGCTCATTTTGCGCCGGAGCGGCGGATGCTTTTGACCGGGATTGGCGGAGTGCCGGATTTTTCGGCGATAAGCCGGTCCTGTTCCTCGATCACGGCACGCGCGGGGGCGTCGCCATCGAGACCGCCCAGGAGCTCGCTTGGAACCCTGCGATTGGACCGCTGAGAACCGTCCTCGTAGAACACGTCGAACAGAGCGAACTCCGCTCGCGTTGCTGGCTTTCGTGCCATTTTGGGTCTCCTGTCGTTGGTCCATAGGGGACACGCCGGCAGCACGGTCATCGCGGCATCGCGAAAACATGCAAAAGCCCGGCGCGGTGTCGTTGGGCCTAATCTTTCAGCCTTACGCGACCGTCAGGGCCCGGGAAGACCCGAAGTCAGCGAATGGCCAAGACAGGCAAAATCGCGAACAGCCCTATATATAGACTTACAAGAATCGATATCAACCGCGGCAAACGAGGATTCCATGGCATTCAGGCCGAATTACAATGGGGACCGCCTGCAACGCGACCGCGCGGCGCGCGCACGGAGCGAAGAAAAGCAGCGCAAGAAGGAAGAGAAGTCGGCTCAACGCAAGGCTGAACGCGCCGCGGCCGAAGCGCCGACGGATGACAAGCAGATTACGGACGACAAGCAGATTGACGAATAGGCGCAAACCCGCAGGCAGCCGTTTCAGGTCCTGCCGCGTTCTAGACGCGCAGACTACATCGGCGGCGTGAGGCCATCCTTGCCGTAGTTGATGCGGGACGTTCGCAGGGTTCCATCGCCCTCCTTCGTCGCCGCACCGACGAAGATCTTGGTTCCCGGCTTCAACTCGGCCTTGTCGCCGGGCACGTAGGTGACGATGACCGCGTCGCCAGGCACGGTGATCTTCTTCTCGCCGTCCTTGTATTTGAGGGTCAGGGTCTGCCCCTCCATCGCGGTGACGGTCTGCTCGACATTGGCGTTGGTCATCGTGCTCTGCGGCTGCAGATCCCACGGGCGATGCCCCTCGCCGGTGCCCCGCATCGCCTCGGGGAAGATGTGCACCTCGATGGCGCGCTGGCTACCGTCCGGTTGCGGCATGCCGGTGACACCGACGAAGGACCCCTGTTTGATGTCGGCGGCCGTCGCCTTGACGATCGCCACGACGCGCGCATCGCCGGCGATCACTACTTTCTGCTCCGCCCCGTCGCGCGACCGCACGATCAAGGCGTCGCCGTCCACCTTTTCGATCGTGCCGCGCACCCGAACCGTCGGCGGGTTCTGCGCCCACGCCGCGGCGGCGCCCAGCATGAGGGCAAAGCCGGCGGCCGCCAGCAAACTCCGTGTCAATGCACGCATCGGATCCTACCTTATTGGCGGCGGCTCGGCGCCGTGATCAAGGTGTGCGCCGATTGTCGAGTAATCGCGGCCGCCGCGCAATATGCCCAGGCGGGTGGGGCAAAAGGTGTCAGGGATGTCTCCGAACAGGGTTCGGCCGTATCCTCGGGGTGAAGGCTTTGCACCTGGGATAGCCGTTGAACCATGGTTCAAATTCCGGGACCATGCCACGTCGGGAACAACCGTGCCGCACAAGGGACTGGGGAGTCGAGGGTAATGGCGCAAGGTAAGATGATCGACGTCGATCGCTTGGTCGACGACCAGAAGGTCACGTACTTCAACTGGATGCTCGTTTTTTGGTGTTTCATCATCACGCTGATCGACGGCTACGACATTTCCGCGGCGCCGGCAGCCGGGCCTTTCTTCGTGCGGGATTGGCATCTCGCTTCGCCCGCGGCGCTGACCGTTCCCTTTAGCGCGACGAATTTCGGCGTTCTCTTCGGCGCACCGCTCTTCGGCTGGATCGGCGATCGCTTCGGCCGCAAGCCCGCGATCATCCTGTCGCTCGTCACCTTCGGCCTGTTGACCTTGCTCGTCGCGCTCGCGAATTCGGTCGAGCACCTGACGTGGGCGCGCCTTTTCACCGGCTTCGGCATCGGCGGCGTCATCGCCAACACGATCGCCTTGAATGCCGAAATGGCGCCGCACCGCGTGCGCGCCACGCTGATCATCTTGATGTTCGTCGGCACGACGCTCGGCGGCATCTTCCCGCCGTTCGTCGCCAATACGCTGGCGCCGGCTCACGGCTGGCAGATCATCTTCTGGATCGGCGGCGTCCTGCCCTTCGTTATCGCCGCGATCTGCTGGTTCGTGCTGCCGGAATCGATC
Organism: Xanthobacteraceae bacterium; assembly: GCA_052148715.1. Classification (GTDB taxonomy): domain Bacteria; phylum Pseudomonadota; class Alphaproteobacteria; order Rhizobiales; family Xanthobacteraceae; genus JBKQHQ01. The sequence goes on from JBKQHQ010000093.1 coordinate 9,994, forward strand.
AAGTTCCTGGCCCTCATGCCGGCGCGTCGGGACGAGGCGATCCGGATCGCGCAGAAGATGCAGCCCGGGCTGGCGATCGGCCCGGACGATCGCTTCGTAACGGCGAACCAGAACGCAGCGAGGGCGCGGTTCGCCGATCTGTTCGCGGGCCGATTTGCGGTCGTTACGCCGCTGCTGTGGCTGCTGTTCGCGCTGAACCTCATGGTGTTCTATTTCGTGAACGTTTGGCTGCAGACGATTATCACTCCGGCGATCCTGAAAGCCGGCGGCAGCGCCGCGACCGCGCAGAATGCCAGCCTGATGTTCCAGCTTGGCGGCTCGATCTGCGCCCTAGTGATGTGCCGGTTCATCGACAAGATGGGGTTGCGGCCGGTCATCCTGCTCATCCTGCTCGCCATGCCGGCGACGGCGGCGATCGGCTACTTCGCAACGTCGCCCCTGCTCGTGTGGGTCGCCTTTGCGGCGGGGTTCTGCCTGCTCGGCGTCCAGTTCGGCCTCAACGCGACGGCCGGCATCCTCTATCCGACGCACGTGCGCTCGATGGGTGTCGGTTATGCCTTTGGCATCGGCCGGTTCGGGGCGTTCGGCGGGCCGGCGCTCGGCGGGGTGCTCATCGGCATGAAGCTGCCGCTGGAGAGCCTTTACGTCATCGCCGCTTCGCCGCTGGCGATCTCGCTGATCGCGTGCCTGATCATGATCCGCCTGCGCGCCGCGATGGACGCCGAGAACGTCTAGCCGGCCCTCGGACGCTGACGAGTTCCTCGGAAAGCAAACTCCGGTTCAACCGCGTCGGCATTCGCTCTCGCGCGCGAAAAAAAATCAGTCGGCGTGGATATTAGCCTCCCGCAGCAACTTGCCCCAGCGTGCCGCCTCTTGCGCGATATAGGTCTCGGCCTCGGCGGCCGTGCTGCCGACCGACTCATTGCCTAGCACCGAAAGCTTTTCCCTCACGTCCGCAGCATTCACCGCAGCCGCAATCGCACGCGACAGCTCGTCGACGATCTCCTTCGGCGTCGCCCTCGGTGCCAGTACCGCGTACCACGCCTCGAACTCGTATCCCGGCACGCCGGCTTCCGCGATCGTCGGCGTGTCAGGCCAGCTCGGCGAGCGCGTGGGCGATGTGATGGCGAGGGCTTTCAGCTTCCCCTCGTTGACCAACTGCTTGGCAACAAGCGGACTGATGAAGCAGATCGGCACGCGGCCCGACAGGAGGTCGGATATCACGTCATTGGTGCCTTTGTACGGGACATGCTGGATGTCGACGCCGGCCTGTTGCTTGAACATCTCGGCGCCAAGATGGAGCGAAGTGCCATAGCCGCCCGAACCGTAGTCGAGCTTGCCGGGCATTCGTTTGGCGAGCGCGATCAGCTCTTGAACCGAGTTCACGCCCAAGGAGGGATGCACCACGAGGATCAGCGGTCCTTTCATCACGATCGAGACCGCGGCAAATTGATCAAAGCTGTAGGGCACTTGGCGAAAAAGCGTGGGATTCACCGCATAGGGCAAGGCAGGCAGGACCAGCGTATAGCCGTCGGGCGCTGCCCGGGCGGCCTCTACCACCGCGATGTTGCCGCTTCCGCCGGGCCGGTTCTCCACCACGACCGGCTGGCCCCAGGCATCGGCGAGCTTCTGGCCCATCAGTCGGGCGATCACGTCGTTCGGACCGCCGCCGGGATAGGGCACGAGGAGACGAATGGCTCTCGCCGGATAGTCTAGTGTTCCGTCGCTGACAGAGGATTCACAAATCGGCGCAAACCTGCGAGTCTGCGCCGATGAGGAAAATCGAGCAGATTTCGATCGAAGCGGCCGATCGTGAGCAACTGGAGCGGCTGGTCCGCG